>NZ_JBEYXM010000003.1:0-567556 GCF_040704595.1 Streptomyces sp. NPDC046870 | reverse complement strand
GCATGTGTTAAGCACGCCGCCAGCGTTCGTCCTGAGCCAGGATCAAACTCTCCGTGAATGTTTACCGGTAATCCGGTTCAACACCACGAGAGCGGTGCGAGAGGAGGAATAGTCCCCTCGCACACAGCGTCCTCGCTGTGTTTTTTCAAAGGAACCTCGTCCCGGTCGTGATGACCGGAGACGGGGTATCAACATATCTGGCGTTGATTTTTGGCACGCTGTTGAGTTCTCAAGGAACGGTCGCTTCCTTTGTACTCACCCTCTCGGGCTTTCCTCCGGGCGCTTCCCTTCGGTCTTGCGTTTCCGACTCTATCAGATCTTTTCTCGATCCGATTTCCTCGGTGCTTTCCAGGTTCCCGCTCTCGCGTTTCCCTTTCCGGCGGTTCCGACTCTATCAGATCCTTTCGGCGTCTGATCCCCGGTCAGCGGGGTTCGTCCTCCCGGCCGTTGGGCCGTTCCGACGAGTGAGACTTTAGCGGATTCCTGGCTCCCGAGCTAATCGGTGGCCGGCGTCCTTTCGAACGCGGATTCCTCATTTCGCAAATACGCACGCCGAAACAGCCGACGCGGAGAGCGTCGATTGAGTGGGTGGTGCTTGCGGAATGGCTGTCCGGGGACCGACCAGGGTCGGCGCTCACGTCGGACAACTCGGAGAACACTACGTATCGGCGCGGGGCGTGTCAACTCGCCGCCGCGAGGCCCTCCGGGGGCGTACTGTGGACCGCGTGATGACGCGTACGTGCACCCAACTCTGGTGGGCCGCCTGACGGCGGCCGTACTCACGTATGCACTCGACGGCCGCCGCTTCGGCGGCCGTTCTCGTATCTCCCTCCGGGTCCCGGGGGCCGGCCGCGGGGGCGGCGGTCCCGACCAGAAGGTGGAGTGGAGATGACTCGGGTCTTCAGCGGGATTCAGCCGACCGGGCACCTGACCCTGGGCAACTACCTGGGGGCCATGCGGCGCTGGGCCGAGGTGGACCAGCATCGGGCGGACTCGTTGTTCTGTGTCGTGGATCTGCACGCGCTGACCATGGACCACGATCCGGCGCGCGTACGCAGGCTCAGCCGGCAGACGGCGACCCTGTTGCTGGCGGCCGGGCTCGACCCCGAGGTGTGCACGGTGTTCCTGCAGAGCCATGTCGACGAGCACACGCGCTTGTCGTACCTGCTGGAGTGTGTGGCCACCGACGGTGAGATGCGGCGGATGATCCAGTACAAGGAGAAGGCCGCGAAGGAGCGGGACCGGGGTGGGAGCGTGCGGCTGTCGCTGCTGACGTACCCGGTCCTGATGGCGGCGGACATCCTGGCGTACGGCACGGACGAGGTGCCGGTCGGTGAGGACCAGGCGCAGCACGTGGAGCTGACCCGGGACCTGGCGGTGCGGTTCAACCAGCGCTACGGGCAGGCGTTCGTGGTGCCGAGGGCGACGATTCCTCAGGTGGCGGCGCGGGTGATGAACTTCCAGGACCCGACGAGGAAGATGGGGAAGTCGGACGACTCGGGGGCGGGGGTCGTCTATCTGCTGGACGAGCCGGACGTGGTGCGCAAGAAGGTGCTGCGGGCCGTGACGGACAGCGGGCGGGACGTCGTCTACGACCGGGCGGAGCGGCCGGGCCTCGCGAACCTGCTGGACGTTCTCGCCGCGTGCACGGGTGGGAACCCCGAGTCACTGGCGGACGTTTACGACTCGTACGGCTCCTTGAAGAAGGACACCGCGGAGGCGGTGATGGAGGTGCTGCGGCCGGTGCAGGCCAGGCATCGGGAGCTGTGCGCCGATCCGGCGTATGTCGAGGGGGTGCTGCGGGATGGTGCGGAGAAGGCCAGGGCGTTGGCTCGGCCGACGGTCGATACGGCCTACCGGGCGATCGGGCTGCTGCCGCCCGTGGCGGAGCCCTCGCTGAGCGCCGCGCGTTAGCCGGGCGGCGCTCCAGCGGGGGCCGCCGGATTCAGTCCTTCTTGCCGGAGGCGAGTTCGCGGCTGCGGTCGCGGGCGGCTTCGAGGGCGGCGATGAGGGCGGCGCGTACGCCGTGGTTCTCCAGTTCGCGGATGGCGTTGATGGTGGTGCCGGCCGGGGAGGTGACGTTCTCCCGGAGCTTGACGGGGTGTTCGCCGCTGTCGCGGAGCATCACGGCGGCGCCGATCGCGGACTGGACGATGAGGTCGTGGGCCTTGTCGCGCGGGAGGCCGAGCAGGATGCCGGCGTCGGTCATGGCTTCGACCAGGTAGAAGAAGTACGCCGGGCCGGAGCCGGAGAGTGCGGTGCAGGCGTCCTGCTGGCTCTCGGGCACGCGGAGGGTCTTGCCGACGCCACCGAAGATCTCCTCGGCGTGTGCGAGGTGCTGTTCGGTGGCGTGGCTGCCGGCGGAGATGACCGACATGGCCTCGTCGACGAGGGCGGGGGTGTTGGTCATGACGCGGACGACGGGGGTGCCCGCGGCCAGGCGCTCCTCGAAGAAGGAGGTGGGGATGCCGGCGGCTCCGCTGATGACCAGGCGGTCGGCGGGGACGTGCGGGGCGAGTTCGTCCAGGAGGGTGCCCATGTCCTGCGGCTTGACCGTGAGGATCAGGGTGTCGGCGGTCTTGGCGGCCTCGATGTTGGTGACCGGGGTGACTCCGTGACGGGTGCGGAGTTCTTCGGCGCGTTCGGGGCGGCGGGCGGTGACCAGGAGGTCGTCGGGGGCCCAGCCGGCCCGGATCATTCCGCTGAGCAGGGCTTCGCCGATCTTGCCGGTGCCGAGGACTGCGACTTTCTGGCTCATGCGGTTCAGTCTGGCACCGGGGTGGGGGGTGCGGGCGGCTTGTCCGGTGGGCGGGACGTCGGCGGGTGGCGCCCGCGGTCACGCCGTGCGCCGTCGTAGCGTCGCCGCGCCCAGGCCCAGGACGAGCAGCGCGCAGCCGGCCACGATCAGGACGTCGCGGACGAAGGTCGCCGTCATGTCGGTGTGGTGGAGGACCTGGTTCATGCCGTCGACGGCGTACGACATCGGCAGGACGTCGGAGACGGCCTCCAGGGCGGGGTGCATGTCGGAGCGGGGGGTGAACAGGCCGCAGAGGAGGAGCTGGGGAAAGATCACCGCGGGCATGAACTGGACCGCCTGGAATTCCGAGGCCGCGAAGGCCGAGACGAAGAGACCGAGGGCCGTGCCGAGCAGGGCGTCGAGGAGGGCGACGAGGAGGAGCAGCCAGGGGGAGCCGGTGACGTCGAGGCCGAGGAGCCAGACCGCGAGTCCGGTGGCGAGGGCGGACTGGACGATGGCGAGGGCGCCGAAGGCGAGGGCGTAGCCGGCGATGAGGTCGGCCTTGCCGAGGGGCAGGGCGAGGAGGCGTTCGAGGGTGCCGGAGGTGCGTTCGCGCAGGGTGGCGATGGAGGTGACCAGGAACATCGTGATCAGCGGGAAGATGCCGAGCAGCGAGGCGCCGATGTTGTCGAAGGTGCGCGGGCTGGCGTCGAAGACGTAGCGCAGCAGGATCAGCATCAGGCAGGGGATCAGGACCAGCAGCGCGATGGTGCGCGGGTCGTGGCGCAGCTGGCGCAGGACCCGGGCCGCGGTGGCGGTGGTGCGGGAGGCTCTGAGGGCGCTGGGGCCCGTGGTGGGGGTCGCCGGGGTCCTCGTACGCGCGGTGGTCACGGGGCTGGGGTTCATCGGGTGCTCTCTCTCGTGCGGCCTGCGGCTTCGTCGACCAGGCTCAGGAACGCGGCCTCGACGGTGTCGGTGCCGGTGCGGCTGCGCAGGGCGTCCGGGGTCTCTCCCCCGGCCTCCGGCCCGGAGGTGCCGCCGGTGAGGATCTCGCCCTCGCGCATGAGGAGGAGGCGGTGGCAGCGCTCGGCTTCGTCCATGACGTGGGAGGAGACGAGGAGGGTGGTGCCGCGGGCGGCGGCGAGGTCGTGGAAGAGCTGCCACAGGTCCCGGCGGAGGACGGGGTCGAGGCCGACGGTCGGTTCGTCGAGGACGAGGAGTTCGGGGGTGCCGAGGAGGGCGACGGCGAGCGAGACGCGGCCCCGCTGGCCGCCGGAGAGGTTGCCGGCGAGGGCGTCGGCGTGGCTGGTGAGGTCGACGTCGGCGATGGCCTGGGTGACGTGCTGGTGGCGGCGGTCGGCGGCGGCGCGGCCGGGGTCGAGGACGGCGGCGAAGTAGTCGAGGTTCTGACGGACGGTGAGGTCGTCGTAGACGGAGGGGGCCTGGGTGACGTAGCCGATGCGGCTGCGGAGGGCGGGGTGGCCGGCCGGGTGGCCGAGGACGTCGAGGGTGCCGGTGACCTTGGCCTGGGTGCCGACGATCGAGCGCATGAGGGTGGATTTGCCGCAGCCGGAGGGGCCGAGCAGGCCCGTGATCCGGCCGCGGGGGACGGTGAAGCGGAGGTGGTGCAGGACCGTGCGGGTGCCGCGGGTGACGGTGAGGTCGTCGGCGTGGATGGCGGGGGCGGAGGCAGCGGGCGCCGGAGGGTCCGGCTCGTAATTCATCACGTGATGAATAATTGGGCTGGAGGGGCCGGGGCGTCAAGGGGCGAGGACGAAAAGGGGGAGGCGGGGGCGGTCGGTGAAGGGTGCGGGAGGCGGAGTCAGGGTTTGCGGGCGACCAGGAGGAGGACGTCGTAGGTCTCCTCGACCGTGCCGTCCGGGAAGACGCTCAGGAGGCGGGCGCGCTCCTCTTCGAGGAAGGCGGTCGTGCGCTCCTCGGACGTGGTGAGGAAGGCGGAGTGGCTGCCGATGTTGGCGAGGTGGACGTCGACCGGCACGCGGCGGCTCCAGCGGACCGTGCGGCGGGTGAAGTCCAGGCGCCCGCTGGGGTCGGCCAGTTCGGTGCGATCACTTGCCTTGCGCGCTTCGGCGGCGACGTCGACGCCCAGGAAACGGCCGACGCGGCGGGCGGCGTCCGCGATCCACCCGACGTCCAGCGCCTCGGTGTTCCACCACAGTGCCAGCGCGCCGCCCGGGCGCAGCACGCGCAGCGCCTCCGGCACCGAGTGGGCCGGGTCGGTCCAGTGCCAGGCCTGGGCGTAGGTGATGAGGTCGGCGTGGGCGTCGGCGACGGGCAGGGCGTTGCCGTTGCCCCGGACGAGCGGGACGTGCGGGAGCGCGCGGCGGAACTCGGCGGCCATGCCCGCGCCGGGTTCGACGGCGAGGACGTCGGCGCCCCGGGCGTGCAGGAGGGCGGTGGCGATGCCGGTGCCCGCGCCGACGTCCACCGTCCTGGCGCCCGGGAGGGGGCGGCCGGCCAGCTCCTCGACGGCGTCGAGGAGGGCGGGCGGGTAGGAGGGGCGGTTCGCGGCGTACTGGGCGGCGGCGGAGTTGAAGGACGCGGCGCGGGCGGCGTGGGAGGCGCCCGGGTCGGCGGGCGACGGCTGGGTGACGGTCATGGGGTCCTGTCTACGGCATCTCCGCGCGCCTGCCGTACCCGGTTTCCCGTCCCGCGGCCGCGGTTCCGCCGTCGGCGTTCCGCCCTTGCCGTTCGACGGTGCCGTCCTGGAGTCTTTCGTTTGGATCCGGCCTGATCCAGACGAGAGACCCTAGCGGCGGCGCTTCTTCTTCGACGGGTTGCCGGTGCGGCGGGTGGTGCGGCGGGCGTGGGCCTCAAGGGCCTGCTCGTACTCCTCGCGGTGCAGCTTCTCGCCCGGCGCCTCGGTGAGGGAGCGGAAGAAGTAGGCGAGGAGGGTGCCGACGAAGCCGATGGCGAGCAGGCCGCGCAGGGACGCCTGGCGCTGCGGGTCGTGACGCTTGCCGAAGCCCTCCCAGGTGTTGCGGAAGGCGAGCGCGCTGCAGATCGCGAACATGGCGACGACCAGCACGGTCACGAAGGAGCCGGTCTCGGCGATCCGGATGCCCTCGTAGGCGAGGCGCAGCACCAGACAGGAGACGGCGGCGGCGGCGAGGGAACCGACGGCGACGCCGGCGCGGCGGGCCGCGTAGCCGTTGTCGTGGCCGACCCAGGAGGTGCCGAAGAAGCGCAGGGGCTCCGGGCGGGGGCCGCCACCCTGCGGCGGGGCGCCGCCGCCCTCGGCCGCGCGGCCGGGGGAGCCCGCCGAGGTGTCCGGGGTGCCGGTTTCGTCGCTCACAACACGATTATGGCGCCGACCGCGGACAGGCTTCCGGGCGGGGCGGGGTCTGGGCTGGACGGGCTGTCCGGTTCGTGGGGGGGGGGCGGCCGGGTGCGGTGCCCGCTGGGCGGTTCCGCGTCGGCGGCCCCCGCCCGCCCGGGCACGGCCCGGACGGGACGGAGGGCTCAGGGCGCCCGGTGGGTGCGGGGCGCCCGGTGCGGGCTGGGTCAGCCGCAGCGGGGGGCGATGTAGCCGTCGGTGCCCGTGTGGACGTAGGCGTCCGAGACGTACTCGCCGCTGTCGATGAGGTCCCAGATGTTCGTCGTGCCGTAGGTCCCCGTGACCGTCGTGCCGGGTGTCTGGCAGTAGATCGGCACCCGGACGCCCTCCGGCAGGACGCGGACCAGGTTGTACTGGGTGCCCGGGCCGCTGCGGACGTTCAGCCGGACGCCGGGCGCCACGGCGTAGGTGCGGACGGCTGCCGCCGCCTCCGTCACCACGCTCCCGGTGTCACCGGCTCCGTTCTCGATGGCCTCGGCCTCTTGTGCGCGGTCGACCGACATGAATGGTCCTCCCCCGTCGTCTTCCTTCAACTCGGCGCGAAACGCTGGTGCGCGACTCGCACGCAGACGCTAGCAAGCCGCCTCTGTCTCGTACGAGTCATCGACTAGGCTCCGTGCGTCGCGCGCGCGGACGAAGAGCACGGGGGTGGTCCATGGCGCCACAGCGCAACACCGGAGCGGGCGCGGAAGCGGAACTTCCCGAGTACGCCGGGCACTATCGGCTGGAGTCCTGCCTGGGCTCCGGCGGCATGGGGGTCGTACATCTCGCCCGGAGCACCTCGGGGATGCGGCTCGCGGTGAAGGTCGTACACGCGGAATTCGCGCGGGATCCCGAGTTCAGGGGCCGTTTCCGCCAGGAGGTGGCCGCCGCGCGCAGGGTCAGCGGGGCCTTCACCGCATCCGTCGTGGACGCCGATCCCGAGGCCGAACGCCCCTGGATGGCCACCCTGTTCATCCCCGGACCGACCCTCTCCGACCAGGTGAAGCGGAAGGGTCCCATGCCCAAGGAGCAGTTGCGCCGGCTGATGGCGGGGCTCGCCGAGGCGCTGCGGGACATCCACCGGGTCGGGGTCGTGCACCGGGATCTCAAGCCCAGCAACGTGCTGCTCGCCGAGGACGGGCCGAAAGTCATCGACTTCGGCATCTCCCGGCCGAAGGACAGCGAACTGCGGACCGAAACCGGCAAGCTGATCGGTACTCCGCCGTTCATGGCGCCCGAGCAGTTCCGGCGGCCCCGGGAAGTCGGCCCGGCCGCCGACATCTTCGCGCTCGGTTCGGTCATGGTGCACGCGGCCACCGGTCGCGGGCCGTTCGACTCCGACAGCCCGTACGTCGTCGCCTACCAGGTGGTCCACGACGAACCCGACCTGACCGGCGTACCGGAGGGGCTCGCACCGCTGGTACGCCGGTGTCTGGCCAAGGAACCCGAGGACCGGCCCACGCCCGACGAACTGATGCGGGAACTGCGCTCGGTGGCGGCCTCGTACGACACCCAGGCGTTCATACCGGCACAGCGGACGGGTGAGGCGCGGGGCGCCGGCGAGGAGCGGACTCCCGCGGAAGCCGGGGCGGAGGCAGGGGCGGCACAGGCCGGGGGACCTCCGGCCGGGGCCGATCGTTCCCAAGGTGCCGATCGTTCCGAGGGGGCCGGTCGGCGTACGGGCCGACGCCCGCGGCGCCGGCGGGTGGTCGCGCTCACGGCCGGGAGCCTGGGACTGGCGCTGCTCGGTGCGCTCGGCGCGGTGTGGGCGTCCGGCGGAAACGATCAGGCAGCCAAGGGGCCGGGCTCGCCGACCCTGACGGCGGCTTCCGACAGCACGTGGACGGCCCGGCCGGCGGTCGGCGGCACGGGCATGCCGCACTGCGCGTACGCGGCCGGCAAGGTGTTCTGCGCGCGGCCGGGTGTCGTCTTCGCGCTCTCCGCCAGCGACGGCGGGCTGCTGTGGCGGCGCTCGGTCGACACCCGGTCCACGAGCGGGCCCCCGGCCCTCTCCGGCGGGCTGGTCCAGCCGTACACGGACGGCGGCTCACGGCTCGCCGGGCTGGATCCGGCCACGGGCCGGCAGGTGTGGCAGCGGCGGCTGCCGGCCGGGACGACCGTGCGGTACGCCGGTGACACGGCCCTGCTCACCGGCGCCGACGGCACGGTCACCGGCGTGGACGGCGCGAACGGCGCCACGCGCTGGCGGAGCGCGGTGCCCGGCCAGGGCATGCCGGTCCTCGACGCGTTCCCCGGCACCCCGACGGCCTTCGCGACGCGTACGTCCGCCGACGGGACGAGCACACAGGTGACCGCCGTGGACCCGGGCACCGGACGGGTGCGGTGGGACGTACGGCTCGGTGGCTGGCTCAAGCCGTTCGCGGCGCAGGGCGGTTCGGTGTTCTTCCTGGCCGTGGACAGCGCGTACGGCGCCAAGGAGATCGTCCGCTACACGCCCGGCACGGGTGCGACCCGGCGCGTCCCGCTGCCCGCCGTCCTCGACGGCGCGCACGCGACGGTGCGCGGGAACGTGGTGTACGTGCTGGCCACCGGCGGCTCCCTGGACGCCGTGGACCTGGAGCCCGGGCGGTCGGGCAAGCACCTGTGGCACCTGGAGACGTCGGTGAGCCGCGGCTCGGCGCCCGTCGTGCGGGGCGGGCGGGTGTACCTCACCGCGAGCGACGGCCGGCTGCTCGCCGTCGACGCCGGCAACGGCAGGCTCGTCGGGCAGACGCCGGCGCGGCTGGGCGCGAACTCGGCCGAGGTCATGAGCACCCCGCCCGCGCCGGCGCCGGTCGGCCCCCGCGTCCTCGCCGCCGCGCCCGACGGCACGGTCTTCACCGTGGACGGCGGCGAACCGTCGGCCTGGTGACCCACGGACACGGGCCGAGCCCGGGACGGCGCGGGGGCGGGGAACGCCCCGCTGATCCGGTGAAGGTCCCTCCGCGGGACGGCGAAGGGCCGCCCCCGGTCGGGAGCGGCCCTTCTGCCCTGGCTCAGCCCAGGCGGGACACGTCGCGCACCGCGCCCTTGTCCGCGCTCGTCGCCATCGCCGCGTAGGCGCGGAGGGCGGCGGAGACCTTGCGTTCGCGGTTCTTCGGGGCGTAGACGCCGTTCAGGGCCTGCTCGCGGCGGGCCAGCTCGGCCTCGTCGACCAGCAGCTCGATCGTGCGGCCCGGGATGTCGATGCGGATCCGGTCGCCGTCCTGGACCAGCGCGATGGTGCCGCCGGAGGCCGCCTCGGGCGAGGCGTGGCCGATGGAGAGGCCGGAGGTGCCGCCGGAGAAACGGCCGTCGGTGATCAGGGCGCAGGACTTCCCGAGGCCACGGCCCTTCAGGTACGAGGTCGGGTACAGCATCTCCTGCATACCGGGGCCGCCCCTCGGCCCCTCGTAGCGGATGACGACGACGTCGCCGTCCTTGACCTCCTGGGTCAGGATGCGCTGGACGGCCTCCTCCTGCGACTCGCAGACGACGGCCGGGCCCTCGAAGGTCCAGATCGACTCGTCCACGCCGGCCGTCTTGACCACGCAGCCGTCGACGGCGAGGTTGCCGCGCAGGACCGCGAGGCCGCCGTCCTTGGAGTACGCGTGCTCGACGGAGCGGATGCAGCCGTTCTCGGCGTCGTCGTCCAGGGCCTCCCAGCGCTCGGACTGGGAGAACGCCTCGGCGGAGCGGACGCAGCCGGGTGCCGCGTGCCACAGCTCCACGGCCTCCGCGGACGGGGAGCCGCCGCGGACGTCCCAGGTCTTCAGCCAGTCGGCGAGGGACGGGCTGTGCACGGCGTGGACGTCCTCGTTGAGCAGGCCGGCGCGGTGCAGTTCGCCGAGGAGGGCGGGGATGCCGCCGGCGCGGTGCACGTCCTCCATGTAGTACGTGCGGTTCTTGGCGACGTTGGGGGCGACCTTGGCCAGGCAGGGCACGCGGCGCGAGACGGCGTCGATCTGGTCCAGGCCGAACGGGACGCCCGCCTCCTGCGCGGCGGCCAGCAGGTGCAGGATCGTGTTGGTGGAGCCGCCCATCGCGATGTCCAGGGCCATGGCGTTCTCGAAGGCCTGGAAGGTGGCGATGTTGCGGGGCAGGACGGTGTCGTCGTCCTGCTCGTAGTAGCGGCGGGTGAGGTCCATGACCGTGCGGGCCGCGTTCTCGTACAGGGCGCGGCGCGCGGTGTGGGTGGCGAGGACCGAGCCGTTGCCGGGCAGGGACAGGCCGATGGCCTCGGTCAGGCAGTTCATCGAGTTGGCGGTGAACATGCCGGAACAGCTGCCGCAGGTCGGGCAGGCGTTCTCCTCGATGCGGAGGATGTCCTCGTCGGAGATCTTGTCGTTGACGGCGTCGGAGATCGCGTCGACCAGGTCGAGGGTGCGGACCGTGCCGTCCACGAGGGTGGCCCGGCCGGACTCCATGGGGCCGCCGGAGACGAACACCGTCGGGATGTTCAGGCGCAGGGCCGCCATCAGCATGCCGGGGGTGATCTTGTCGCAGTTGGAGATGCAGACCAGGGCGTCGGCGCAGTGCGCCTCGACCATGTACTCGACCGAGTCCGCGATCAGGTCGCGGGAGGGCAGGGAGTACAGCATGCCGCCGTGGCCCATGGCGATGCCGTCGTCGACGGCGATGGTGTTGAACTCGCGCGGGATGCCGCCGGCCTCCCTGATCGCCTCGCTGACGATCCGGCCGACGGGCTGGAGGTGGGTGTGGCCCGGCACGAACTCGGTGAAGGAGTTGGCGACGGCGATGATCGGCTTCCGGCCGATGTCCGCACCGGGTACACCGGAGGCGCGCATAAGGGCGCGGGCGCCCGCCATGTTGCGGCCGTGGGTGACTGTGCGGGACCTCAGCTCGGGCATCGCAGCTCGCTCCTTCAGACGGGTGTGGCTGTTATCGAGCGTACGCCGGTCATCCAGTGGGCGGGACAAGGTGTCCGCATCGCGGGACGCGCGTTTCACGGAGCCGTGAGGTGCCCCTGTACGACGGGGGCGACCCGGGCGATGATCTGCTCCAGGTCGGCCGACGCCAGCGGCTCCACCTTGATGACGTACCGGAGCATGGCACAGCCCACCAGCTGGGCGGCCGCCAGCTCGGCGCGCAGCTCGGCGTCCGGCAGCTGAAGCTGGGCGGCGATGCGGCGCAGCAGCTGGGTGGCGACCAGGCGGCGGAAGACGGCGGCGGCCGTGTCGTTGTTGACGGCGGAGCGCACGATCGCGAGCAGCGGGACGCGGGTGGTGGGGTTCTCCCAGATGCCGAAGATGAACCGGGTCAGCCGCTCGCCGACGGCGTCGGGGGAGCCTTCGGCGACCGCCTCCGGCGCGTTCAGCGCGGGTGCGAAGGCGACCTCGATGGCGGCTTCGAAGACCTGTTCCTTGGTGCCGAAGTAGTGGTGGACGAGCGCGGAGTCCACGCCGGCGGCCTTGGCGATGCCGCGCACGGACGTCTTCTCGTAGCCGCGCGCGGAGAACTCCTCGCGGGCGGCGGCGAGGATGCGGTCCCGGGTGCCGGCGGACTCGGTGCGGGGGGGCCGGCCCCGGCGCCGGGCGGGCGGCTCGGGGGCGGTGTCGCGCGCGGGCGGGGAGGCGGTCATCGGCGGGTCACCCCTACGGCCGCCGCGGCCAGGTGCTTGCGGGTGTACTCCAGGGCCTCGGCGAGGTCGGCCTCGCGCTCGGCGCCGGACATCGCCCGCCGGGTGTTGACCTCGATGACGACATGGCCGTCGAAGCCGGTGTGCACCAGGCGCTCCAGCAGTTCGGCGCAGGGCTGGGTGCCCCGGCCGGGCACCAGGTGCTCGTCCTTGGCGGAGCCCCGGCCGTCGGCGAGGTGGACGTGCCCGAGCCGGTCCCCCATGCGGTCGATCATGCCCAGGGCGTCGGTGCGGGCCGTCGCCGTGTGGCTGAGGTCGATCGTGAAGTGCCGGTAGTCGTCGTGGGTGACGTCCCAGTCCGGGGCGTAGGCGAGCATCTCGCGGTCGCGGTAGCGCCAGGGGTACATGTTCTCGACGGCGAACCGCACGTCCGTCTCGTTCGCCATCCGCCAGATCCCGTCGACGAACTCCCGGGCGTACTGCCGCTGCCAGCGGAAGGGCGGGTGGACGACGACGGTGGAGGCGTCCAGCTTCTCCGCCGCCGCCCGGGCCCGCTGGAGCTTGGCCCAGGGGTCGGTGGACCAGACGCGCTGGGTGATCAGCAGGCAGGGGGCGTGGACGGCCAGGATCGGGATGCCGTGGTAGTCCGACAGGCGCCGCAGGGCCTCGATGTCCTGGCTGACCGGGTCGGTCCACACCATGACCTCGACCCCGTCGTAACCGAGGCGCGCGGCGATCTCGAAGGCCGTCGCCGTCGACTCGGGGTAGACGGAGGCGGTCGAGAGCGCGATGCGCACGTCTGCGTCCCTTGGTTCAGCCACGTCCGTCACCATACGGCGTCGGGTGGTGCCGGTGTTGGGTGCCTATTCGCCGTTGTGAGGTATGCCATTCGGGCGGGTGCGGGTCGTTTGTGGCTTGTCGCGCCGTTCCCCGCGCCCCCTGTGGGGCGCTATGCGGAACCCATGTGATCGAGGCGCCGGAGGATGACGCCCTCGCGGAGGGCCCAGGGACAGATCTCAAGGCTTTCCACGCCGAAGAGGTCCATCGCGGCCTCGGCGACCAGGGCGCCGGCGAGGAGCTGGCCGGCCCTGCCGTCCGAGACTCCGGGGAGTTCGGCGCGCTGCTCCACCGTCATGCCGGCCAGGCGCGGGACCCATGCCTCCAGCGACTCGCGCTTGAGTTCGCGCTGGACGTAGAGGCCCTCGGCGCTGCGGGCGGCACCGGCGATGCGGGCGAGCTGCCTGAAGGTCTTGGAGGTGGCGACCACGTGGTCGGGGGCGCCGAAGCGGCTGAACTCGCCGACCGTGCGGGCGATCTCCGTGCGGACGTGGCGGCGCAGGGCGCGGACGTCCTCGGGGGCGGGCGGATCTCCGGGCAGCCAGCCGACGGTGAGACGGCCGGCGCCGAGCGGGAGGGAGACGGCCGCGTCCGGCTCCTCGTCCATCCCGAAGGCGATCTCCAGGGAGCCGCCGCCGATGTCCAGGACCAGCAGCTTCCCCGCGGACCAGCCGAACCAGCGGCGTACGGCGAGGAAGGTGAGCCGGGCCTCCTCGGCTCCGGTGAGGACCTGGAGCCGTACGCCGGTCTCGTCGGCCACGCGCGCGAGGACGTCGTCGGCGTTGGTGGCCTCGCGGACGGCGGAGGTCGCGAACGGCAGCAGGTCCTCGACGCCCTTGTCCTCGGCGGCCTGGAGCGCGTCCCGTACGACGGCGATCAGCTGGTCGATGCCTTCGTCGCCGATGGCACCGCTGTCGTCGAGGAGCTGGGCGAGCCGGAGTTCGACCTTGTGCGAATGCGCGGGCAGCGGGCACGCGCCGGGGTGCGCGTCCACCACCAGCAGGTGCACCGTGTTCGAACCCACGTCCAGGACACCGAGTCTCATGTACGGAACGCTACTGCCACAACGTCCGTCCTCGGTCCCCGATGCGGCACCCGGCCACTTACCCTGGACGGGTGCCAAAGACGAAAAAGGCGAAGGCCGACAAGGCGGACAAAAGTCGTAAGGCCGCCAAAACCACCACGGAGGCGCTGATGGGCGACGAGAAGGGGCTCGACTTCGCCCGCGCCTGGGTGGAGTTTCCTGATCCGGCGGACGACGAGCAGGTCTTCCGCTGCGATCTGACATGGCTGACCTCTCGCTGGAACTGCATCTTCGGCAGTGGCTGCCAGGGCATTCAGGCGGGCCGCGCGGACGACGGGTGCTGCTCGCTGGGGGCGCACTTCTCCGACGAGGACGACGAGAAGCGGGTCGCCGAGCACGTGGCGCGGCTCACGCCGGAGCTCTGGCAGCACCATGACGAGGGCATGCGGGGCGGGTGGGTCTCCGAGGACGAGGAGGGTTCCCGGCAGACGCGGCCGTTCCAGGGGTCGTGCATCTTCCAGAACCGTCCGGGGTTCGCGGGCGGGGCCGGCTGCTCGCTGCACATCCTGGCGCTGAAGGAGGGCCGGGAGCCGCTGGAGACCAAGCCGGACGTGTGCTGGCAGCTGCCGATCCGGCGGACGTACGACTGGATCGACCGGCCGGACGACACGCGGGTGCTCCAGGTGTCCATCGGGGAGTACGACCGCCGGGGCTGGGGGCCGGGCGGGCACGACCTGCACTGGTGGTGCACCTCGGCGACGTCGGCGCACGGCGCGGGTGAGCCGGTGTACGTGTCCTACCGGGCCGAGCTGACGGAGCTGATGGGCAAGGCGGGCTACGACCGTCTGGTCGAGCTGTGCGAAGCGCGGCTGGCGTCGCGGTTGCCCCTGGTGGCGCCCCACCCGGCCGACCCGGAAGCCCCGTAACGGCCTTCTCCCCCCGACGCGCCCGGCTGACGGTTCCGTCCTCCCGGCCGTCCCCCGGGGCCTCTCGTTCGGATCATGCCGGGCCCGCGGGCCCTGGCACCGCGCCTCGCCGCCCTGATCCGGACGTAAGGCCCTAGCTGTCCGCCGGGGTCGGGGTCTCGGTGTCGGTCGGCGTGGGAGTCGGCGTCGGGGGGTCGGAGGGGGACGGGGTCGTCGGGGTCGGCGTCGGGTCCGCGGGGGGCGGGGACTGCGTGGCAGGGGGCTCGGTGGGCGGTGTGCTCGGCGGGGGCGACGGGGGTGTCGGTGAGGCGTGGGGCGGCGTCGGGCGGCTCGGTGCCGTGCCGTAGCCGTCGATCGAGACGACCGCGCCCGCCGGTGCCACCGCCACCTGTGCGTGCCAGTGGCCGGACGGCTCGCGCAGGTGATCGACGTACACCTTCACCGTCGACGTCCGACCGGGCTCCAGGGTTCCGGAGGACTGGCTGAAGTAGAGCCAGCCGGCCGACGTGGACACCGACCAGCGGACCCCGGACGCGCCGGACGCCGTGAGGGTGATGAGGGTCGTGTCGCCGTCGTTGGCGGCGCTCACCTCCAGTTGCCCCGCGCCCTTGGCGCCCGTGCCGCCGACGCTGACGACCTCCACCGAGACGTCCGCCTTGCCGTCCTTGCCCATGCGGACGCCCGGTTTCACGCTGGCGTTCCCCGCGTTCTCGTAGCCGCCGGACGTGTCGCCGCCGAGTGCCTCGGGGCCCTGTGCCTCCCGCGCGGTCGCCGAGCGCCCGTCGTCCTCCCCGGCCGGACCGGCCCGGTAGGCGGCCCAGAGGGCGAGGACCGGCGCGGCGACCACGGTGGCCACGACCGTCGTCGTGACCGCACGCGCGCGGATGCGGTCGCGGCGGGCCGCGCGGTCCTTGGGGTCCATCGGGAAGCCGCGCCGGTCGAAGCGGGGCACGGACGCGCCCCTCGCGCGCGGGTGGCGTGCCAGGGCCGCGCGCGGTGCTTCCAGGACGGGCAGCTCGGCGGGGGTGACCGTGGCGCCGGGCCAGTGGCCGGGGACCGCGCGCTCGGCGGTGCGTCGGCAGCGCGGACAGTCGTCGACGTGCCGGACCAGCTCGCGGCGCACCGCCGCGCTGAGGACCAGCCGGTTGTCACCGGTGAGGTGGGCCACGCCGGGGCAGCCGCCCGTCTCGACCACGGCGAGGGCCGCGCGCGTGCGCTCGACCTCGCAGGCGGCGGACGCGAGCAGTTCCCGCGCGGCGGCGGGCTCCATGCCGAGGACGGCGGCGACCTCGTGGGTGGCGAGGTGGTGACGGACGGCGAGTTCCAGGGCCTCGCGCTGCTCGGGCGTGGTGCCGGCGGCCTCCGGCCAGGCCAGCAAGGCGAGTTCGCGTCGCCGCCGCTCCTGGACCTCCGGGGGCAGGGCGGCCGACGCGGGGGGTTCTTCGGCGGGGGGCTCCTCACCGGCGGACGCGGGGGTCCGGGCACTCCCGCCGGCCACGGAGGGCCACTGAGCGGCGGCACGGGGTCCGGCGGACGCGGGAGATCCGGCGGGTCCGGAAGATCCGGGGCGGCCGGGGACCCCGTGGGACCCCGAGGGCGGCCCCGAGGGTCCGGATGACCCCCCTGTCCCCGCGAGCCCGGCCGACCCCGCAGACCTGCCCGGTCCAGCGGCCCCACGAGTTCCCGGCGGCCCGCCCGTCGCCTTCCCCGCTCCGCCCGGCCCGCCACGCCCCGCCGCGTGCGTGGCCTGACGTTTCTGCTTGGCCTCGGCGAGCTTGCGGAGGCAGGCCCAGCGGGCGAGGGCGTACAGCCAGGCCCTGCGGTCGCCGGGCGCACCGGGGGCTCGGTGGCCGCGCCGTTCGGCCAGGGCGAGGACGTCGCCGAGGGCGGCGGTGGCCGTGTCGTGGTCGCACAGGACGGACAGGCAGTAGGTGAACAGGCCGTCCAGGTACGGCTCGTAGCGCGCCGGCGTGCGCTGGGCGACGGTGCGCGCGGCGGCGCGGTCGCGCGCCTCCTTCTCCTCACGGTTCTCGCGCGCTTCGCGTCGTGCGTCACGGGCCTCACGTGCCCCGCGATGCGCCCGGTGCGCGCCTGTCGTGCGGGTGGTCGTCTCCGGACTGCTCCTCATCACCCGTGCGACCGTAGGCGGCTGCGGAGTGCCCCTTCTGGAACCTTGAGCACTTTTAATCCGTACGGGTGAAACGATCCCTCATAAGGGGACAGGAACCCTTTGCTCCGCGGCTGGATCCCGGTGGGCGGTGGCCGAGAGCGGTTCACCCACACGTGCTCCCCCGCTCCCGCGCACCCGACCGCCGGCCCCGTTGTCAGTGCTCCGGGCTACGGTTCTCCGCATGGCTGCCCGTACCAAGACGACCAAGGACCGCCCGTCCTACCGCTGCACCGAGTGCGGCTGGCAGACGGCCAAGTGGCTCGGCCGCTGCCCGGAGTGCCAGGCCTGGGGCACGGTCGAGGAGTACGGCGCGCCCGCGGTCCGCACCACGGCCCCGGGCCGGGTGACCAGCTCCGCGCTGCCCATCGGCCAGGTCGACGGCCGGCAGGCCACCGCCCGCTCGACGGGTGTGCCGGAGCTGGACCGCGTGCTCGGCGGCGGCCTGGTGCCCGGCGCGGTCGTCCTGCTCGCGGGCGAGCCCGGCGTCGGCAAGTCCACCCTGCTGCTGGACGTGGCCGCCAAGGCGGCCGGCCCCGAGCACCGCACCCTCTACGTGACCGGCGAGGAGTCGGCGAGCCAGGTGCGGCTGCGCGCCGACCGCATCGGCGCGCTCCACGACCACCTCTATCTGGCTGCCGAGACCGACCTGTCCGCCGTCCTCGGCCACCTGGACGAGGTCAAGCCGTCCCTGCTGATCCTCGACTCGGTGCAGACGGTGGCCTCCCCGGAGATCGAGGGCGCGCCCGGCGGCATGGCCCAGGTCCGCGAGGTGGCGGGCGCGCTGATCCGGGCGTCCAAGGAGCGGGGCATGTCCACGCTGCTCGTGGGCCACGTCACGAAGGACGGCGCCATCGCCGGGCCCCGCCTGCTGGAGCACCTGGTGGACGTCGTCCTGCACTTCGAGGGCGACCGGCACGCACGCCTGCGCCTGGTGCGGGGCGTGAAGAACCGGTACGGGGCGACGGACGAGGTGGGCTGCTTCGAGCTGCACGACGAGGGCATCACGGGTCTCGCCGACCCCAGCGGCCTGTTCCTGACCCGCCGGGCCGAGCCGGTCCCGGGCACCTGCCTGACCGTCACCCTGGAGGGCCGCCGTCCGCTGGTGGCCGAGGTGCAGGCGCTGACCGTCGACTCCCAGATCCCCTCCCCGCGCCGTACGACGTCCGGGCTGGAGACCTCCCGGGTGTCGATGATGCTGGCCGTCCTGGAACAGCGCGGCCGGATCAGCGCGCTCGGCAAGCGGGACATCTACTCGGCGACGGTCGGCGGCGTGAAGCTGTCGGAGCCCGCCGCCGACCTCGCCATCGCGCTCGCGCTCGCCTCGGCCGCCAGCGACACCCCCCTGCCGAAGAACCTGGTGGCGATCGGCGAGGTCGGGCTCGCGGGCGAGGTCAGACGGGTCACGGGCGTGCAGCGCAGGCTCGCCGAGGCGCACCGGCTGGGCTTCACGCACGCGCTCGTACCGGCCGATCCGGGGAAGGTGCCGTCCGGCATGAAGGTCCTGGAAGTCGCCGACATGGGCGACGCGCTCCGGGTCCTGCCGCGCTCCCGTCGCCGAGAGGCCCCACGGGAGGCGGAGGAGCGCCGGTAGACTTTGCCCAGGTCTCGCCCGTCCGTACGAACCGAGTGCGGGTGCGGGGGCGCGTCAGAACCTGCGACCGGAGGAGTGCAGTGGCAGCCAACGACCGGGCAGCAGCTCCCGGCAAGTCCGGTGGGAGTGCCGGTTCCGATGGCCTGATGCGCGCCTCGCTGAGTGCCGTGGCACCCGGTACGGCCTTGCGTGACGGCCTGGAGCGCGTCCTGCGCGGCAACACCGGCGGGCTCATCGTCCTCGGCTCGGACAAGACGGTCGAGGCGATGTGCACGGGCGGTTTCGTGCTGGACGTCGAGTTCACCGCGACCCGGCTGCGGGAGCTGTGCAAGCTGGACGGCGGCATCGTGCTGTCGTCGGATCTGTCCAAGATCCTCCGGGCGGGCGTGCAGTTCGTGCCGGACGCCACGATCCCGACGGAGGAGACGGGCACGCGGCACCGCACGGCGGACCGCGTCAGCAAGCAGGTCGGCTTCCCGGTGGTCTCGGTCTCCCAGTCGATGCGGCTGATCGCCCTGTACGTGGACGGTCAGCGGCGCGTCCTGGAGGACTCGGCGGCGATCCTGTCCCGGGCGAACCAGGCGCTGGCGACCCTGGAGCGGTACAAGCTCCGGCTGGACGAGGTCGCGGGCACGCTGTCGGCGCTGGAGATCGAGGACCTGGTCACGGTCCGGGACGTGTCGGCGGTCGCGCAGCGGCTGGAGATGGTCCGCCGTATCGCCACCGAGATCGCCGAGTACGTGGTCGAGCTGGGCACGGACGGCCGGCTTCTCGCCCTCCAGCTGGAGGAGCTGATCGCCGGTGTCGAGCCCGACCGCTCGCTGGTCGTCCGCGACTACGTGCCCGAGCCGACGGCCAAGCGGTCCCGCACGGTCGACGAGGCGCTGGCCGAGCTGGACGCGCTGACCCACGCCGAGCTGCTCGAACTCGGCACGGTGGCAAGGGCGCTGGGCTACACGGGGTCTCCTGAGACGCTCGACTCGGCGGTGTCCCCGCGCGGGTTCCGGCTGCTGGCCAAGGTGCCGCGGCTGCCCGGCGCCATCATCGACCGGCTGGTGGAGCATTTCGGGGGCCTGCAGAAGCTGCTCGCCGCGAGCGTCGACGACCTGCAGACCGTGGACGGGGTCGGCGAGGCCCGCGCGCGGAGCGTGCGGGAGGGGCTGTCGCGCCTGGCGGAGTCGTCGATCCTGGAACGCTACGTCTGAGGTCCGGCCGAACGCCCACGACGCGCCCGTGCCGCCCCGTCCTCAGTCCGCCGACAGTACGAACGACGCCTGTGCCTTGCCGAAGCCCGGTGTCTTGGCCTCCAGCAGGTACGTGCCCGGCTTGGCCGAACCCGCGGAGGGCGTCGCACAGTGGGCCGCGCTCGGTTTGCGGTCCCACTTCACGGTGTAGGTGATGCTCTGGCCGGCGGGCACCCGGAACACCAGGCTGCCCGCGCCCCCGGGACAGTCGGCCGACGACCAGAGCGCGTCGTCGCCGTCCGCGGGCGTGACCGTCAACACCGCGTTCTTCGGGCCGAGATCCACCTTGCAGTCGGCGGACGAGCCGTTCTTCGCGGTGAGTTCGAACGTCGGCTTCTGGTCCGGCGAGTAGGAGTTGCGCACACTGCGCAGGCTCAACGACACCGCTTTGGACGTGCAGTCGGGCAGCGTGGAGGACGCCGGCAGCGCGTCGCCCGCGGCGACACCGCCGCCACCGGACGCCGTACCGGAACCCGAACCGCCACCGGAGCCCGAGGAGCCACCGGCCGCACCGCCGTCGCCTCCGGAGGCGGAACCCGAACCCGAGCCCGAACCGGAACCGGAGCCGGAGCCGCTGCCGCCGGAGTTCGCGCCGCCCGACTCGTCGCGCCCGCCGGGGTGTTGACTGATGGCGGGACCGGACGAGCTCGGTCCGGGCGTGATGGTGTGCGTGGGATTCTTGCCGTTGGACCCGTCGGCGTTCTTCTTGCCGCCTCCGCCGCCCGCGGTGACGATCCATGTGATCACCAGCGCCAACAGGGCGACCACGGACAGCAGTACGGCCCTCCGACGCCAGTAGATGGAGGAGGGAAGCGGCCCGACCGGATTGCGCAGAGATCCCACGGCGCAAACTGTACGAGAGATCTCCGCGCTTGCTCGCGTCACCCGCCGCGCCGGCGTCAACTTTTCCGGATCATCATCCCGGTAACTGCCGCGAACGGCACGGTCCTTCCCGTTCCGCCACGCTCGGTGAGCGTGCGGTCACCCATCGGGCCCGCCCAGCCGTGGCAGGATCGGAAGGGCCATGACTGAGAAGCTGCACGCCCCCGTGATCGCCTGGTTCGACATCCACGCCCGCGACCTCCCCTGGCGCCGCCCGGAGGCGGGCCCGTGGGGCGTGATGGTCAGCGAGTTCATGCTCCAGCAGACCCCGGTGAACCGGGTGCTGCCCGTCTACGAGGAGTGGCTGGCCCGCTGGCCGCGCCCCGCCGACCTGGCGAAGGAGGCGCCCGGCGAGGCGGTGCGCGCCTGGGGCCGGCTCGGCTATCCGCGCCGCGCGCTGCGCCTGCACGGTGCCGCGGTCGCCATAACGGAGCGGCACGGCGGTGACGTACCGACGGATCACGCGCAGCTGCTCGCACTGCCCGGCATCGGTGAGTACACGGCCGCCGCGGTGGCCTCGTTCGCGTACGGGCAGCGGCACGCGGTGCTGGACACCAATGTGCGCCGGGTGCTCGCACGGGCGGTGACCGGGGTGCAGTACCCGCCGAACGCGACCACGGCCGCCGAGCGGCGCCTGGCGCGGGAGCTGCTGCCGCAGGACGAGCGGACCGCCGCGCGGTGGGCCGCCGCCTCCATGGAGCTGGGCGCGCTGGTGTGCACGGCGAAGAACGAGGGGTGCGCGCGGTGCCCGATCGCCGCGCAGTGCGCCTGGCGGCTCGCGGGCAAGCCCGAGCACGCGGGTCCGCCGCGCCGCGGACAGACGTACGCCGGCACGGACCGGCAGGTGCGGGGCAAGCTGCTGGCCGTGCTGCGGGAGGCGCACGCGCCGGTGCCGCAGGCGGTGCTGGACCGGGTGTGGCACGAGCCGGTGCAGCGGGCGCGCGCGCTCGACGGGCTGGTCGCGGACGGTCTGGTGGAGCCCCTTCCGGGCGGCCTGTACCGGCTGCCGCTCGGCTGACGCACGGCCGGCCCACGGCCAAGTCACCACCATCCGGCGTCCGTTACGGAGAATCCGAACGGACAAATCGCCCCATAGTGGGCCAAACTCCCCTTCGCCGCTACCCAGTTCCTTCGTCCGTTACACAACCGACGGATAGCCGATTGCCAGCCGCAGGCTGGTCCGCACAGCCCCGTGACAACCACTCCGTAGCTTCTTCTCCGTGCCCGGCGGACCACCGGGCGCGGGGAGAGCGGGACTTCGGGCAAGGGCCGGAAGCACAACGGGGAACGGAGGCGGTCGATCATGGCGCAGGGCGAGGTGCTCGAATTCGAGGAGTACGTCCGCAGCCGGCAGGACGCGCTGCTGCGCAGCGCCCGGCGGCTGGTCCCGGACCCGGTCGACGCCCAGGACCTGCTGCAGACGGCGCTGGTGCGGACGTACGGCCGCTGGGAGGGCATCGCCGACAAGCGCCTGGCCGACGCCTATCTGCGCCGGGTCATGATCAACACGCGGACCGAGTGGTGGCGGGCGCGCAAGCTGGAGGAGGTGCCGACCGAGCAGCTGCCGGACGCCTCCGTCGAGGACTCCACCGAGCAGCACGCCGACCGGGCCCTGCTGATGGACGTCATGAAGGTGCTCGCACCGAAGCAGCGCAGTGTCGTGGTGCTGCGACACTGGGAGCAGATGTCCACTGAGGAGACGGCCGCTGCCCTCGGCATGTCGGCCGGTACGGTCAAGAGCACGCTGCACCGGGCGCTCGCCCGGCTCCGTGAGGAGCTGGAGGCCCGCGATCTGGACGCACGCGCTCTGGAGCGTGAGGAGCGGGAGCGTTGCGCGGCCTGACCGGGGCCGGGCCCGACCGGGCCCGAGGCAGTACACAGGCGGTGATCGCGGTGGGGGCCGCGCTCGCCGCCCCCGCCCTTTTCCTCGCCGCGTGCGGCAGCGGGGGCACGGGCGCACGGGACGAGGGCCCGGCACACGCCTCGGCGATGGCGGGGGCCGTCGCCTCCCCCTCCCCCAGCCCGTCCGAGCACTACGGGCGGGTGGACCCCGTGGCGCTGGTCAAGAGCGATCCCGAGGTGTCACCGGCGGTCAAGCGCGAGCTGAAGCCGTGCAACGGCGATGAGTACCCGGTAGACGTCTCCTACGGCAATCTGACCGGGGCCCCGGTGGACGACGTCGTCATCAACGTGCTGACCTGCGCCGACGCCGTCGGCATCGGCTCGTACGTGTACCGGGACGCCGGCGGCTCGTTCCGGAGCGTCTTCAAGAGCGAGGAGTCCCCGGTCTACGCGGAGATCGACCAGGGCGTCCTGTCGGTGACCAGGCAGTACTACGAGAAGGGCGACCCGATCTCCAGCCCGTCCGGTGAGATCGTGACGCCGTACACCTGGAAGGCGGGACGGTTCGCCCAGGGCAAGCCCACGCGCAACGAGTACAGCAAGTCGGCCGGCGGGGGCCCGACACCCGTACCGGACAGCTGACCGCCCCGCACCCTCGTACACCCGACCGCCGCACCTACCCCACGAAGACTGAGAGCACCGGGATGGCAGACCAGACCCACGTCCTGTTCGTCGAGGACGACGACGTCATCCGCGAGGCCACCCAGCTCGCCCTGGAGCGGGACGGCTTCGCGGTCACCGCGATGCCCGACGGCCTGTCGGGCCTGGAGGCGTTCCGGGCGAACCGCCCCGACATCGCGCTGCTGGACGTCATGGTGCCGGGCCTGGACGGCGTCAGCCTGTGCCGCCGGATCCGCGACGAGTCGACCGTGCCGGTGATCATGCTGTCGGCGCGCGCCGACTCCATCGACGTCGTCCTCGGGCTGGAGGCGGGCGCCGACGACTACGTGACCAAGCCCTTCGACGGTGCCGTGCTGGTCGCCCGGATCCGCGCGGTGCTGCGCCGCTTCGGGCACGCCGGCGGGTCCGCGCAGGCGGAGGAGGCCGTGTCGGCGGACGGCGGCGGCACGCTCGCCTTCGGCGACCTGGAGATCGACACCGACGGCATGGAGGTGCGCCGGGCCGGGCAGCCGGTGGCGCTGACGCCGACCGAGATGCGGCTGCTGCTGGAGTTCTCCGCCGCTCCGGGCACCGTGCTCTCCCGCGACAAGCTCCTGGAGCGGGTGTGGGACTACGGCTGGGGCGGCGACACCCGGGTCGTGGACGTGCACGTGCAGCGGCTGCGGCAGAAGATCGGCCAGGACCGGATCGAGACGGTCCGCGGCTTCGGCTACAAGCTGAAGGCCTGAGCGGAGCGGCGGTATGCGGGGGATTCTTCGGCATCCGGTCCGGCGCATGGAGCGCGCGGGCCTGCGCACCGGGCTCCGGTGGAAGGTCAGCGCGGCCATCGCGCTGGTGGCCGGGCTGGTGGCGATCGTCCTGAGCCTGGTCGTGCACAACGCGGCCCGCGTCTCGATGCTGGACAACGCGCGCGAGCTGGCCAACGACCGGGTCCTGATGGCCCAGCGCAACTACGAGCTCAACCGGGGGCCGGTCTTCCCCTACGTCAGGGTCGACGACCCCGAGCTGCCGGCCGCGCTGCGCGAGAAGGTCGAGCGGGGCCGCCGGGCGAGCGACGTCTCCGAGCACCACGGGGTGGCGGACATCTGGGCGGCCGTACCCGTGAAGGACGGACATGTGCTGTCCCTGCACAGCCATCTACCCGACCGCAGCACCGACATGCTGCAGGACCTGGACCAGGCCCTGATCATCGGCTCGGTCGCGGTCGTGCTCGGCGGCAGCGCGCTGGGCGTGCTGATCGGCGGGCAGCTGTCCCGCCGGCTGCGCAAGGCGGCGGCCGCCGCGAACCAGGCCGCGGCCGGCGAGACCGACGTACGGGTGCAGGAGGCCATCGGCGGGGTCGTACGGGACGAGACCGACGAACTCGCGCGCGCGGTGGACGCCATGGCGGACGCGCTGCGGCAGCGCCTGGAGGCCGAGCGGCGGGTCACCGCCGACATCGCGCACGAGCTGCGCACCCCGGTGACGGGTCTGCTGACGGCGGCCGAGCTGCTGCCGCCCGGCCGGCCCACGGAGCTGGTACTGGACCGGGCCAAGGCCATGCGCACGCTGGTCGAGGACGTCCTGGAGGTGGCCCGGCTGGACGGGGCCTCGGAACGGGCGGAGTTGCAGGACATCATGCTCGGCGAGTTCGTCGCACGGCGGGTGGCGGCCAAGGATCCGGACATCGCCGTACGGGTGGTGCACGAGTCGGAGGTCACCACCGACCCGCGGCGGCTGGAGCGGGTGCTGTTCAACCTGCTCGCCAACGCCGCCCGGCACGGCCGGCCACCGATCGAGGTCACCGTGGAGGGACGGGTCATCCGGGTCCGCGACCACGGCCCCGGCTTCCCGGACGAGCTGCTCGCCGAGGGGCCGAGCCGGTTCCGCACCGGCAGCAAGGACCGCGCCGGGCAGGGCCACGGCCTCGGTCTGACCATCGCGGCGGGCCAGGCGCGGGTGCTGGGCGCCCGGCTGACGTTCCGCAACGTACGGCCCGCGGGGGCGCCGGCCGGGGTTCCCGCGGAGGGTGCGGTGGCCGTCCTGTGGCTGCCGGAGCACGCTCCGACCAACACGGGCAGCTTCCCGCTGCTGCCCGCGTCCGGCGGCACGTCGCTGCCGTCCCCGGGCCCCGCTCGCCGCGCGACCCGGGACGCATGAGGGCTCACGGCCCACCGGGCAGCGCCCGCCGGGTCACCGGGGGCTCGGCCCTCGCCGCCCGGGATCAGGTCTCGCCTCTCGCCGGAAGCCCGATCCGGGGACCACTGCCCAGCCCGGCGCCGTCCGGGCCCGGCACCGCACCGCACTGTCCCGGCCCGGTGCCGTCCGGTTTCAGCGCCGCCCGGCCTCACCGCTGAAGACCGGCCGCTCGGCGCACCCGGGCCTCGGTCGCGCCGTGACGTCTGCCCCGGTGACCCTCCCCCGCCGCACCGGCGTGCTCAGGTGGTCGCCACCACCAGTTCCTCCGCTCTCGACGGCCGGAGTCCGTCCGGTCGGCCGGTGAAGTAGCGCCGGGTGAGTTCCTCCGCCGGTACGTGACGGGCGTCCCGGAAGCCGGCCTCACGGATCAGGGCCACCATCCGCTGCGGTGTGAAGTGGCTGAGGAAGGGGGTGCCGGAGGCCCTCGCACCCCGCTCCGCCGCCTCCTGGAAGGGTCGCAGGCCGGGCTCGACGTCCTCGGCCGGCCGCAGGAACGTGGTGACGAGCGTGGAGCCCGGCGCGAGCGTCGCGACCTGCCGGAAGCTCGCGGTGATGGCGTCCCGCGTGAGGTACATGGTCACGCCGGTGCAGGCCACGACCGCCGGGCGGGACGGGTCGAGACCGGCCGCGAGCAACCGCCCCCACCAGTCCCCCTCGAAGTCGACCGGCACCAGCCGCAGCCAGTCGGGCACCTCGTGGCCGAGCGCGGCGAGCCGGCGCCGCTTCCACTCCTGCGGCCCGGGCCGGTCCGTCTCGAACACCCGCAGCCTGGAGGCGATCTCCGGCCGGCGCTGGGCGAACGTGTCCAGGCCGGCGCCGAGGACGACGTACTGCTCGACGCCCCGCGCGGCCTGCTCCGCGACGAGGTCCTCCACGAACCGGGCGCGGGCCGCGATGGACGCCCGCACGGGCCGGGTGTCCCGCTCGTCCATGTCGGGGCGGGACCGCCAGTCGTCTCCGGGATCGGCCAGGCGCAGCCCGATCTCGTCCTCGATGACGTGCGGCGGCGGATCGGCCTGGACGTGCAGCGCCCGCCACAGGGCGACCCGCACCGCCGTGTGGTCCGGGAGCACGGCCGCCCGCGCGGTCACCCGAAGTCCTTGGAGAAGTCCAGCTCCTCGCTGCGCTCGGTCAGCGAGTACCAGTTGCCGCTGTCGTCACGGAAGATCGCCTCGATGCCGTACGGACGCTCCTTCGGCTCCTGGATGAACTCCACTCCGCGTGCCGCGAAGGCGGCGTGGTCGGCCCGGCAGTCGTCCGTGCGGAACGCCCCGGCGCCCAGCACTCCCTTGGCGACCAGCTTCTTCATCGCGTCGGCGGACTCCGGGTCCAGGCCGTCCAGGCTCATCAGGGCCAGCTCCAGGTCGGGCTGGTCCTTGGCGCCGACGGTGATCCAGTGCATGTGGCCGAGGGCGAGGTCGGTGCGCACCTCGAAGCCGAGCTTCTCGGTGAAGAAGGCCTTCGTCCGCTGCTGGTCGGTGGTCCACACGGTGCTGATGGCCAGGCCCTTGATCATGGCTGCGCTCTCCTGTCGCGAGGCTGCTGTTCCTGCTCGTCACCGTAGGCAGGACCGGGCGCGGGGCGCTTCTCCGATGTTGCGGTGTTGAAGCCGCCGGCCCAGAGCATGGCGTAGCAGCCGGGTATGAGGGCGGCCCCGCGGCCGACGTGCCGCGCGCGGTACTCGCTCGGCGTGAGGCCGGTGCGGGCCTTGAAGCGGGCGGAGAACGTGCCGAGGCTGCTGAAGCCGACCAGGGTGCAGATCTCGGTCACCGTGAGGCTGACGGTGCGCAGCATCTCCTCGGCGCGCTCGATCCGCCGGTGGGTGAGGTACTGGCCGGGTGTCTCGCCGTACACCTCCTTGAAGGCGCGCAGGAAGTGGTACCGCGAGTACCCGGCGTGCGCCGCCACCACGTCCAGGTCGAGGCCGGGGTCGGCCCAGTCCCGATCCATGGCGTCCTTGGCCAGACGCAGGCGGCGGATCCTGTCCATGAGCCGATGGTGGCACGGGGGTCTGACATCGAGGCCCGGGCGGGAACGGCCGAAGGCCCCGGCGCTGCGGACGCGCGCCGGGGCCTTCGGGCTCGGGCTGGTTCAGACGGCCTCGACCACGGTCACCGGCGCCGCGTCGGCACCCTCCGTGGCGGCCTTCGGACCGCCCTTGAGCGGCACCTCCTTGACGAACAGCGCCGCGATCAGCACCAGCACCGAGATCCCGGCACCGAGCAGGAACGCCGAGTGCGTGCCGGAGGAGACCGCGTGCTGGTACGCCTCGCGGACCGCCGCCGGGAGCTTCGCCAGGCTCTTCGCGTCCAGCTGCGCCGACTGTTCGGTCATCCTGGCCCCCGCCGTGCCGGCCCGCTCGGCCATGACGTCCTGGACCCGGTGGTTGAACAGGGCGCCCATGATGGCCACGCCGAAGGAGGAGCCGAGCGTACGGAACAGGGTGGTGGAGGAGGACGCCACGCCCATGTCCTTCATCTGGACGCTGTTCTGCGCGACCAGCATGGTGATCTGCATCAGGCAGCCCATGCCCGCGCCGACCACGGCCATGTAGAGGCCGGAGGTCAGGCGGGTCGTCCCGGTGTCCATCAGGGACAGCAGGTACAGGCCGACGGTCATCAGCACGCCGCCGACGATCGGGAAGATCTTGTACCGGCCGCTGTTGGTGGTGACCCGCCCGGCGACCATCGAGGTCACGAGCATCGCGCCGAGCATCGGCAGGAGCAGCAGTCCGGAGTTGGTGGCGGAGGCGCCCTGCACGGCCTGCTGGTAGAGCGGCAGGAACAGGGTGGCGCCGAACATCACGAAGCCGGTGATGAAGCCGATGACCGACATCAGGGTGAAGTTGCGGCTCCTGAAGATGTGCAGCGGCACGACCGGTTCGGCGGCCTTGGTCTGCCAGAACACGAACCCGACCAGCGCGGCCACGCCGATGCCGGTCAGCTCCATGATCCGCGCGGAGGTCCAGGCGTACTCGGTGCCGCCCCAGGTGGTGACCAGCACGATGGAGGTGATGCCGACGGTGAGCAGCAGCACGCCCAGGTAGTCGATGCCGGCCTTGGAGCGCTTCTTCGGCAGGTGCAGCACGGCCGTGACGAGCGCGAGGGCGACCGCGCCGAGCGGCAGGTTGATGTAGAAGGCCCAGCGCCAGCCCCAGTTGTCGGTGATGGTGCCGCCGACGAGTGGGCCGCCGATCATCGCCAGCGCCATCACGCCGGCCATCATGCCCTGGTACTTGCCGCGCTCCCGAGGCGGGATCAGGTCGCCGATGATCGCCATGACGCCGACCATCAGACCGCCGGCGCCCAGGCCCTGTATGGCGCGGAACCCGATCAGCTGGCCCATGTCCTGGGCCATGCCGCTCAGCGCCGAGCCGAGCAGGAAGATCACGATCGAGCTGAGGAAGGCGCCCTTGCGCCCGTACATGTCGCCGATCTTGCCCCAGACGGGGGTGGAGGCCGCAGTGGCCAGGGTGTAGCCGGTGACGACCCAGGAGAGGTGCTCCAGGCCGCCCAGCTCACCCACGATCGTGGGCATCGCCGTACCGACGATCATGTTGTCCAGCATCGCGAGCATCATCGCGATCATCAGTGCGAGCAGTACCACCCGCACGCTCCGGGGCTGTTTGCCCTCGGCAGCACTCTGGGGCTGTCCGCCCTCAGCCATGACACTTTCGACCGTGTCCGCCATCGTCTTCCCATTCCCCCTGCGGCAGGTACTTACTTGCCGCCCGGCTAGTTACTACACTGCGGAAGGTAGACCCGTTACTAGCCGGGCGTCAAGTAAGTTTTCGCGGGAGCGCGAGGAGTACGAGGATGGGCCTCACCATGGACGGCACCAAGCAGCAGCGCCGCGGCAACACCCGCCAGCGCATCCAGGACGTGGCGCTCGAACTCTTCGCGGAGCAGGGCTACGAGAAGACCTCCCTGCGGGAGATCGCCGAGCGCCTCGACGTCACGAAGGCGGCCCTGTACTACCACTTCAAGACCAAGGAAGAGATCATCGTCAGCCTCTTCGCGGACCTGACGAAACCGATCGAGGACCTGATCGAGTGGGGCGGACGACAGCCGCACACCCTGGAGACCAAGCAGGAGATCGTCCGCCGCTACAGCGAGGCGCTGGCCGGCGCGGAACCGCTGTTCCGCTTCATGCAGGAGAACCAGGCGACGGTCCGGGAACTGCGCATCGGCGACACCTTCAAGGACCGGATGCGCGGCCTGCGGGACATCCTCATCGACCCGGAGGCGGACCTGGTCGACCAGGTCCGCTCCGTCAGCGCGATGTTCACGCTGCACGCCGGGATGTTCGTGATGCAGGACCTCGAAGGCGACTCCGAGAAGAAGCGCGAGGCTGTTCTCGAAGTCGCCATGGACCTCGTGGCGCAGGCGCACGAGCACGCCCGCGAGAAGGGCTAGGACTGTCCTGGGACAGCACGCCTAGCCCCCGGCGTGGGTCAGACCTTCACGCCCTGGGCGCGCAGGAACGGGACCGGGTCGATGCCGGAGCCGTAGTTCGGGGTCGTGCGGATCTCGAAGTGCAGGTGCGGACCCGTGGAGTTGCCGGTGGAGCCGGACAGCGCGATGTGCTGGCCGGTCGTGACGACCTGGCCGATCCGCACGTCCACGCGGGACAGGTGGGCGTACTGCGAGTAGGTGCCGTTGCCGTGCTTGATGACGACGGCGTTGCCGTACGCCGGGCCGTCACCGGCGCCGTTGGGGCCGGCCTTGACGACGGTGCCGCCGTGCGCGGCGACGACCTCTGTGCCGGTCGGCACGGCGAAGTCCTGGCCGCTGTGCTTGTGCGCCCAGTGGCTGCCGGCCTGCGCGAAGCCCGCCGAGAGCGTGTACTTCTTGACCGGGTCGACCCAGGAGCCGGCGGACGCGGTGGCGGCGCTCGCGACCCCGGTGCCCAGCACGGCCGTGGCGCCGAGTCCGGCAGCCAGGACGGTCACACGGGCGCGGAGCGAGGACGTACGGGAAGAGCGGGACGTGAAGCGCTGGAACATCTGGACCTCGTGAACTCGGAGACACTTCCGCCACCCGGCGTACGGACGTCCGTGGAGACGTTTCACCGGGGCGGCTGTTCCTTGGTAACCGAGCACCCCATCAAGCCCAAAACACCCTAAGTACGGCATCACGTAGTAGACGCCGCCAATACCACTTACTTTCTTGACAGCCGCGCACTCCGGCGCACAAGGCCCTGACGACGTACTTCTCGGGCGTGACCCCGTGAGGCAAAGCTCCCCTTTTTGTCCGTTTTGCCCATACGGCGCATCCCACTATCCCGTCTAGTACCGGACATTTCGCCTGTGCCGCATATCACCGGCACCCCTTGTCGGGAAATGCGGAAATGTGACGCAGACCTCTAGGCGCCTACCCTCCGGTAACCCTACGGTTCCCCTCGCGCCACCCTCGCCTCAGATCATGCCCCTGACATTCAGACGCGAGAGGACCCCCACCGATGACCAGACGCCCCTGGGCGCGCCGCATCTGCGTGACCACCGTCTCCGTGGCCGCCCTGGCCGCGCCGGCCGCCCCGGCGGCCACGGCCGCCCCCGCCGCGTCCGCGAGCGCCTCCGCCGGGGCCGTGAGCGCCTCTGCCAAGGTCGACCACGCCGCCTGGCAGAAGGACTGCCAGGCGGTCATGGACCAGGCCCTCCCGTACCTGAGGGACCGCATAGCCGCCGCCAGGCCCGGCGAGAAGCAGGCGATCGTCTTCGACATCGACAACACCACGCTGGAGACCGACTTCGGCTTCAGCTACCCCCAGCCGGCCAACCGGCCCGTCCTGGACGTCGCCCGCTACGCCCAGGAGCACGGCGTCTCCCTCTTCTTCGTCACGGCCCGTCCCGGCGTCCTGTACTGGCCCACCGAGTACAACCTCGAACACGACGGCTACGACGTCTCCGGTCTGCGTGTCCGCGGCCTGGCCGACCTCTTCAAGGACGTCGCCGCCTACAAGACCGCCCAGCGCGTCGGCATCGAGAACGACGGCTACACGATCATCGCGAACATCGGCAACAGCGCCACGGACCTGTCCGACGGCCACGCCGAGAAGACCTTCAAGCTGCCCGACTACGACGGACAGCTGTCGTAGGGCCGGACACCCCCCGGCCGGACACGCCCCGCACGGCCCGCGTCGTCCGCACGCGACCGCGCCCGGGGAACGCCGAAGGGGCCGGTGCCCGAAGGCACCGGCCCCTCTGGTCCGGCGGGACCGCCGGAGACCGACCCTTACTCCTTGCTCAGGTTGGGCCCGGCCCCACCCGCGGCCTGCTCGATCGGCGGGACGTCCGGCAGCGCCGACTTCTCCTCACCCCGGAAGGTGAAGGTGGCGGCGTCGCCCTCGCCCTCGGTGTCCACGACCACGATGTGACCGGGACGCAGCTCGCCGAAGAGGATCTTCTCCGAGAGCGTGTCCTCGATCTCGCGCTGGATCGTGCGGCGCAGCGGCCGGGCGCCCAGCACCGGGTCGTAACCCTTCTTGGACAGCAGCTCCTTCGCGGACTGGGAGAGCTCGATGCCCATGTCCCGGTCCTTCAGGCGCTCGTCCACCTTGCTGATCATCAGGTCGACGATCCGCAGGATGTCCTCCTGCGTCAGCTGCGGGAAGACGACCACGTCGTCGACGCGGTTGAGGAACTCGGGGCGGAAGTGCTGCTTGAGCTCGTCCGACACCTTGTTCTTCATGCGCTCGTAGTTGGTCTTCGTGTCACCCGCGGCGGCGAAGCCGAGGTTGAAGCCCTTGGAGATGTCCCGGGTGCCGAGGTTGGTCGTCATGATGATGACCGTGTTCTTGAAGTCCACGACCCGGCCCTGGGAGTCGGTCAGACGACCGTCCTCCAGGATCTGCAGCAGCGAGTTGAAGATGTCCGGGTGGGCCTTCTCGACCTCGTCGAAGAGGACGACCGAGAACGGCTTGCGGCGCACCTTCTCCGTCAGCTGGCCGCCCTCCTCGTAGCCCACGTATCCGGGGGGCGAACCGAAGAGACGCGACACCGTGTGCTTCTCGCTGAACTCCGACATGTCGAGGGAGATCAGCGCGTCCTCGTCACCGAAGAGGAACTCGGCGAGCGCCTTGGACAGCTCGGTCTTACCGACACCGGACGGGCCGGCGAAGATGAACGAACCACCGGGACGCTTCGGGTCCTTCAGGCCCGCACGCGTACGACGGATCGCCTTCGACAGCGCCTTGACGGCGTCGTTCTGGCCGATGACCCGCTTGTGCAGCTCCTCCTCCATGCGGAGCAGGCGGCTGGACTCCTCCTCGGTCAGCTTGAAGACCGGGATGCCGGTGGCCGTGGCGAGGACCTCGGCGATCAGCTCGCCGTCGACCTCGGCGACGACGTCCATGTCGCCGGCCTTCCACTCCTTCTCCCGCTTCGCCTTGGCGGCCAGGAGCTGCTTCTCCTTGTCGCGCAGGGACGCGGCCTTCTCGAAGTCCTGCGAGTCGATCGCGGACTCCTTGTCCCGGCGGACGGCGGCGATCTTCTCGTCGAACTCGCGCAGGTCCGGCGGAGCGGTCATCCGGCGGATGCGCATCCGGGAACCGGCCTCGTCGATCAGGTCGATCGCCTTGTCCGGCAGGAAGCGGTCCGAGATGTAGCGGTCGGCCAGGGTGGCCGCCTGGACCAGGGCCTCGTCCGTGATGGAGACGCGGTGGTGCGCCTCGTACCGGTCGCGCAGACCCTTGAGGATCTCGATCGTGTGCGGCAGGGACGGCTCGGCGACCTGGATGGGCTGGAAGCGGCGCTCCAGGGCCGCGTCCTTCTCCAGGTGCTTGCGGTACTCGTCCAGGGTCGTCGCACCGATGGTCTGCAGCTCACCGCGGGCCAGCATCGGCTTCAGGATCGAGGCCGCGTCGATGGCGCCCTCGGCGGCACCCGCACCGACCAGCGTGTGCAGCTCGTCGATGAACAGGATGATGTCGCCGCGGGTGCGGATCTCCTTGAGCACCTTCTTCAGGCGCTCCTCGAAGTCACCGCGGTAGCGGGAGCCGGCGACCAGGGCGCCGAGGTCCAGCGTGTAGAGGTGCTTGTCCTTGAGCGTCTCGGGCACCTCGCCCTTGACGATCGCCTGGGCGAGGCCCTCGACGACGGCGGTCTTGCCGACGCCGGGCTCACCGATCAGCACCGGGTTGTTCTTGGTACGGCGGGACAGCACCTGCATGACCCGCTCGATCTCCTTCTCGCGCCCGATCACCGGGTCGAGCTTGGACTCACGAGCGGCCTGGGTGAGGTTCCGGCCGAACTGGTCCAGGACCAGAGAGGTCGAGGGGGTGCCCTCGGCCGGGCCGCCCGCGGCGGCGGTCTCCTTGCCCTGGTAACCGGAGAGCAGCTGGATGACCTGCTGCCGCACCCGGTTGAGGTCTGCGCCCAGCTTGACCAGGACCTGGGCGGCGACGCCCTCGCCCTCGCGGATCAGGCCGAGCAGGATGTGTTCCGTGCCGATGTAGTTGTGGCCCAGCTGAAGGGCCTCGCGGAGCGACAGCTCCAGGACCTTCTTGGCACGGGGGGTGAAGGGGATGTGCCCGGACGGGGCCTGCTGGCCCTGACCGATGATCTCCTCCACCTGCTGGCGGACCGCCTCAAGCGAAATGCCGAGGCTCTCCAGGGCCTTAGCGGCGACACCTTCGCCCTCGTGGATGAGACCCAGGAGGATGTGCTCGGTGCCGATGTAGTTGTGGTTGAGCATCCGGGCTTCTTCCTGAGCCAGGACGACAACCCGCCGCGCGCGGTCGGTGAACCTCTCGAACATCGTTAATCGCTCCTCAGAGCGGTCAGGCAGTGGGGGGAACTTCCCCTCCCTGTCCTTCCGCAGCTTAGTCCCGCAAGCGGGGACCGCTCATTCCAACTGCCGACACCGTCGATGGCCTCCTGACCCGTGACGCCGACATCTGCTCCAACCCGATGGTGCGAGACGATGTTCCCGCAGGCCAGGCAGTTACCCCAGTCGCCAGTACGCCGATGGCGAACGTGAGACGGCCTTTCCTGCGTGTCGCCCCCTCCCACTAGGCATGTCTTACCCGCAGGGACGGACACTCCATGCGGCGCGCACCGGTTCCCTCCGCTATGGGCGAACAACCTTGCGCCTCCCCGCACCCCCAGGCGCCCCCGCTTCCGGCACTCTGTGCAGTCGGCAGCGCACCCAGCGTAACCCGAAAGGGGGTCCGGCTGTTGCTCCTGGCATGGTTGGCTCGGTCCCCATGACCTCCACGGTCCCCCTTCCCCGCCGGCCCGTCGATCCGGAGGCACGGGCCCGGCACTGGTACGAGAACGATCTGGGGTGGCCGACCGTGCCCGGACGGCCGCTGCGGCTGCGCACGGGGGTGCGGTTCGACGTGCTGGACGTGCCGGCCGAGGCGGGCGCCAAGGCGCTCCGGCATCTCGCGCCGGGCTCCCCGGTGGCCCTTAGGGGCGACCGGATGCGGCTGCTGGTGGCCGCGGGCAGCGCGGAGGAGCTGCCCGGCCTGCTGGCCTGGCTGGAGTGGGGCGCGGTGGCCCTGGACCTACGCGTCCTCGGGGCGGGCGGCACGATGCAGGCCCCGCCGCCGCCCGCGGGGGCCGCCGCGGGGCCCGGGTCCGTACGGGCCGGGGTCGCGCCCCGGCAGTCCGCGAAGGGGGCCGCCGTGTGGGTGCGGCCCCCCGGTCCGGGACTCGAGACCGGGGCCTCGCTGCCCGCCATGCCGGCGTCGCCCCCCGCGGGGCGCGAGGGGAGCGCTCCCGATCTCGTGCGACTGGTGGACACGGTGGCAGCGGAGTGTCACCGGGTCCGGCTGCGGCGCGCGTGCGCCGGGCACCCCGCCGACCGGCGGGATCAGCCGTTGGCCTTCTCGTAGGCCTCGCGGATGGACGCGGGAACCCGGCCGCGGTCGTTGACCTCGTAACCGTTCTCCTTCGCCCAGGCGCGGATCGCCGCGGTGTCCTGGTTGCCGCCGGTGGCGGCGCGCGCCTTTCCACGCCCGCCGGAGGAACGGCCGCCGGTACGGCGCCCGCCCTTCACATAGGGGTCGAGAAGGGTGCGCAGCTTGTCCGCATTGGCAGTCGTGAGATCGATCTCGTACGTCTTGCCGTCCAGCGCGAACGTCACGGTCTCGTCCGCCTCGCCGCCGTCGAGGTCGTCGACAAGAAGGACCTGAACCTTCTGTGCCACCGCATTTCCTTTCATCGATAACGTTGAGGGCCAGGGGTGTGCGGCGTCCGCCGTTTCGCCGCCCCTGTTATATGCAGTACTGCAGTACGTCGGAAAGCAAACCGCTTTTGCCGGAAAAACACAAACCCTCGGGAGTGACTCAGCGGACCGACCGCGTCCGGAAACATGCGCGTTTCGGACATAGGCCACCGGGGCAATGACGATCACAGATGCAGAAGCATCCGGCTGTTGCCCAAGGTGTTCGGCTTCACTCGTTCGAGACCGAGGAACTCGGCGACGCCCTCGTCATAGGAACGCAACAGCTCCGCGTACACATCCGTGTCGACCGGCGTCTCCCCGATCTCCACGAAGCCGTGCTTCCCGAAGAAGTCGACTTCGAAGGTCAGGCAGAAAACGCGTCGAACGCCGAGCCAGCGCGCGGTCTGGAGCAACTTCTCCAGCAACTGATGACCCACGCCGGCGCCCTTGAGGCCGGGCTTCACGGCCAGTGTGCGGACTTCGGCGAGGTCCTCCCACATGACGTGCAGCGCTCCGCAGCCGACCACCTCGGCGTTGTCGTCGCGTTCGGCGACCCAGAACTCCTGGATGTCCTCGTAAAGCGTGACCGTGGCTTTGTCGAGCAGGATGCGGTCGCGGACGTAGGCGTCGAGGAGGCGGCGCACGGCGGGGACATCGCTGGTCCGGGCCCGGCGGACGGTGATGGCTTTTGCGGGGACTTCGGGACGCTCTGCTGACATGAGCGGACGCTATCGCCCGCCGGTGCCCTCCGGCGCGCCGGGGTTCTCCTCTTGCCGGGCTTCGGCGGGTTCCTGTTGGCGGGCTTCGGGGGCTTCCCGGGTTTCTTCCGGCCCCTGGACGATGCGTACGGCGTCCCTGAGGGCCTGTCGCTGTTCGTCGCTCATCATGCCGAAGAAGGCGACGAGTGCGGCGGCCGGGTTGTCGCTCTGGGACCAGGCGTCGTTCATGAGGGCGGCGGCGTACGCAGCTCGTGTCGACACGGCCTCATATCGATAGGCCCGCCCTTCGGCCTCGCGGCGCACCCAGCCCTTCTGATGGAGATTGTCCAAAACGGTCATCACGGTGGTGTACGCGATGGAGCGTTCCCGCTGGAGGTCTTCCAGGACTTCTCGAACGGTCACCGGGCGGTTCCACTTCCACACCCGCGTCATGACCGCGTCTTCGAGTTCTCCCAATGGGCGAGGCACAACTCAGAACAATACTGGGAGATCCCGGCAATGGCGTGCCGGACGGGCACTAGAGCTACAAACATGAACAAAAAGGGCGTACGACTCGTGGGGCGCCGGGGCGCGGGGAGTCGTACGCCGGGAGACGGCCAGGTCGCTGTGACCTGTGGTGATGCGGTAGTGCTCCGCGTGGGTCCGGTCAGGCGTCGCCGGCGGCGGAGGCCTGGCGGGCGCCCTCCGCGCGGGCGAGGGCGGCGTCGACGGCCGCGTCCTCCTTGGCCTTGGCGGCCCCGCCCTGGGTCTTCACGATCACCCTGACCACACCGATGAAGAACACGGCCATGACGACCGGGGGCACGAGCGCGGAGAAGTAGTCCATGGCCCAAGAGTAGCCACGCCGGAACGCCCGAAAAGGGCAGGGGCGCCCCCGGCGCCTCTCGTTCCGATCGTGCCGGGCCCGCGGGCCCTGGCACCGCTTCCTGATCCGGCCTGGCCCGGACGGAGAGCCCTAACCCGCGGCCAGCCGGCACGGCGCGGACTCCGCCGGGGGCGCCGGCTTGCGGCGCGGGAAGACCTCGCCGGGCGTCGGGACGGGCCGCTTGGGGGCCGCCGGTTCCGCAGCCGGCCGCTCCGAGGGGCCGGGCGCCGGCTTCTGCCCGGGCTCCGCGGGCTCCTGCGGGGGCGTGGAGGGCCCGTCCGCCTCTCCTCCGTCCTGCGGGGCCCCGGACTCCCCCGCACCGCCTGGGAGCGCCAGCAGACGCGCCCTCGCGGGCGGCACGGCCGGCGCGGGCACCTTCCGCCCGCCCTGCGCGAACCGTGCCCGTACGTCCTGCTCGGCCAGCTCCTGGCAGCGCTCCAGCAACGCCGCCGCCGCGGGGTTCCCGCGCAGCGCCCGCAGCGCGGCGAGGTCGTCCGGCGTCGGCCGGTGCCCGGCACCGAGCACCTCCTCCAGGAGGGTGAGGTACCCGGCGGCGGTACCCGGCAGGGCGGCCCGGTAGCGGCCCAGGTCGGCCACCAGGAAGGCGCGCAGCCTGGCCCCCTCGCACATCGCCTCGTCGAGCGACTCGGCGAGCCGGAGACAGTCCTGCATGTCCTCGGCGGAGGCATGGCCGGGGTGGAGGGCGAGGGCGAGGGCGCGGCGGAGCACACGCAGCTCCTGCGCGCCGAACGCCATGCCGCCGCGGGATCCGTATGGCGTGGGCATGCGGCGACGCTACCCACTAATCGGACAAAAGTGACGATTCCGCATCTCTTTTCCCCCGCGTGTCGCTCCGGCTTCCTCCATCCGGTGCCACCCGCGGCGGGAGGCCTGCGCGGGGCGGGCCCGGCACCCGGCCGGGCGCCGGGCCCCCCTCACAGCCGTGAGACGTTGCGTTCGTAGACCAGGCGCAGGCCCATCAGGGTCAGCCACGGCTGGTGCTCGTCGATCACCGAGGACTCGCCCAGCACCATCGGCGCCAGTCCGCCCGTGGCGATCACCGTCACGTCGTCCGGGTCGTCGGCCAGCTCCCGGGCCATCCGGCTGACGACCCCGTCGACCTGCCCGGCGAACCCGTACACGATGCCCGCCTGCATCGCCTCGACCGTGTTCTTGCCGATCACGCTGCGCGGCCGGGCCACCTCGATCTTCCGCAGCTGCGCGCCCTTGACCCCGAGCGCCTCCACGGAGATCTCGATACCGGGCGCGATCACCCCGCCGACGTACTCCCCGCGCGCGGAGACCGCGTCGAAGGTGGTCGCCGTGCCGAAGTCCACGACGATCGCCGGACCGCCGTACAGGTCGACGGCCGCGACGGCGTTGATGATCCGGTCGGCGCCGACCTCCTTGGGGTTGTCGGTGAGGATCGGCACGCCCGTCTTCACGCCCGGCTCCACCAGGACGGCGGGTACGTCGCCGTAGTACCGCCGGGTGACCTCGCGCAGTTCGTGCAGCACCGACGGCACGGTCGCGCAGATGGCGATGCCGTCGATGCCGTCGCCCAGCTCCTCGCCGAGCAGCGGGTGCATGCCCATCAGTCCCTGGAGCAGCACCGCCAGCTCGTCCGCCGTGCGGCGCGCGTCCGTGGAGATGCGCCAGTGCTCGACGATGTCCTCACCGTCGAACAGGCCGAGGACGGTGTGCGTGTTGCCGACGTCGATCGTGAGGAGCATCGCCGCTACTCCGCCTCGCGCAGGTCCAGGCCGATGTCCAGGATCGGCGAGGAGTGGGTCAGCGCGCCGACGGCCAGGAAGTCCACGCCGGTCTCGGCGTACGCGCGCGCATTGGCGAGCGTCAGCCGCCCGGACGCCTCCAGCAGCGCCCGCCCGCCGACGATGCCGACGGCCTCCTCGCACTCGCCGGGCGTGAAGTTGTCCAGCAGGATCAGGTCGGCGCCCGCGTCCACGACCTCGCGCAGCTGGTGCAGGGTGTCGACCTCGACCTCGATCGGCACGTCCGGGAAGGCCTCCCGTACCGCCTTGAAGGCCGGCGCGACGCCGCCGGCGGCGACCACGTGGTTGTCCTTCACCAGGGCCGCGTCGGACAGCGACATGCGGTGGTTGACGCCCCCGCCGCAGCGGACGGCGAACTTCTCCAGCGAGCGCAGGCCCGGCGTCGTCTTGCGGGTGTCGCGCACACGCGCCTTGGTGCCCTCCAGCGCGTCCGCCCACGCGCGCGTGGCGGTCGCGATGCCCGACAGCCGGCACAGGATGTTCAGCGCGCTGCGCTCGGCGGTGAGCAGGTCACGCGTGCGCGTGGTGACCGACAGCAGCTTCTGCCCGGCCTCGATCCGGTCGCCGTCCTCCACGTGCCGCTCGACCTCGAACTCGTCCGTGCACACCACGGAGAGCACGGCCTCGGCGACCCGGAGGCCGGCCACGACGCCCGCCTCGCGCGCGGTGAAGTCGGCGGTGGCGACCGCGTCCTCCGGGATGGTCGACACGGTCGTCACGTCCACACCGCCGTCCAGGTCCTCCTGGATGGCGACGTTGGCGATGTCCTCGACCTCGATCGGGTCCAGTCCGGCGGCGGCCAGCAGTTCGGCGAGCGCGGGGTCGAGCCCGCACTCCAGGTACTCCTCGTCGCCCTCGGCGCCGCAGGTGCAGCCGTCGCCGCAGCCGCCGTTCGAGGCGAGGGGAAGGTCGTCGGTGCTCACGTCTGTCACTGCTCCTGGGGCGCTGGTGTTACCGGACAGGGGGGAAGTCTGCGGTGTCGGTGGTGCGTACGGCCAGCGACCGGTCCGGATTGAGCCGTACGACGATGTGGCGCCGCCAGTTCGCGTCGTCGCGCTCGGCGCGGTCCTCGCGCCAGTGGCAGCCGCGGGTCTCCTCGCGCAGCCGGGCGGCGGCGACCAGGACCCGGGCCACGCACAGGAGGTTCGTGGCCTCCCAGGTGTCCACGCCGGGCTCGGCGGTCTTGCCGTTCTCCTCCAGCGCGTCCCGGGCCTCGGTGTGCAGCCTCTGGAGCTGGTCCGCGGCCCTGGCGAGGGACTCCTCGGAGCGCAGCACGCCCGCGCCCTCGGTCATGGTCCGCTGGATGGCGAACCGGGTCTCGGGGGTGAGCAGCGGGTGGGCCGGCTTCGCGGGCTGCGGGACCGGTACGGGCACGCGTGCGTGCAGGCCGTCCGCCGCGCGGGCGGCGGCGATGTCGGCGGCGATCCGCTCGGCGTAGACGAGGCCCTCGAGGAGGGAGTTGGAGGCGAGCCGGTTGGCGCCGTGCACGCCGGTGCAGGCGACCTCGCCGCAGGCGTACAGGCCCGGGACGGTGGTGCGCCCCCGCGCGTCGGTGCGGACGCCGCCTGAGGCGTAGTGGGCGGCCGGGGCGATCGGGACGGGCTCGGTGACCGGGTCGATGCCGTTGGCGCGGCAGGCGGCCAGGATGGTCGGGAAGCGGTGCTCCCACATCGCGGCGCCGAAGTGCCGGGCATCGAGGTACATGTGCTCGGCGCCCCGCTCCAGCATCCGCCGCGTGATGCCCTTGGCGACGATGTCCCGGGGCGCCAGCTCGGCCAGTTCGTGCTGGCCCACCATGAAGCGCACGCCGTCCCCGTCGACCAGGTACGCGCCCTCGCCGCGCACCGCCTCGGAGACGAGCGGCTGCTGGCCCTCGGCGTCGGCGCCGAGGAACAGCACGGTCGGGTGGAACTGCACGAACTCCAGGTCGCTGACCTCGGCGCCCGCGCGCAGCGCCAGCGCCACGCCGTCGCCGGTCGACACGGACGGGTTGGTGGTCGCCGAGAACACCTGTCCCATGCCGCCGGTCGCGAGGACCACGGCGGGCGCGTGCACGGCGCCCACGCCGTCGTGCTGGCCCTCGCCCATCACGTGCAGGGTGACCCCGGCCGTACGGCCCTCGGCGTCCGTCAGCAGGTCGAGGACCAGCGCGTTCTCGATCGTGCGCAGCCCACGGGCGCGTACGGCCTCCACGAGCGCCCGGGAGACCTCCGCGCCGGTCGCGTCACCGCCCGCGTGCGCGATCCGGCGCCGGTGGTGGCCGCCCTCGCGGGTGAGGTGGATGTCGCCCTCGTCGTCGGTGTCGAAGTGGGCGCCGGTGGAGATGAGCCGCCGGACGGCGTCGGGGCCCTCGGTGACGAGGATGCGCACGGCCTCCTCGTCGCACAGGCCCGCGCCGGCCACCAGGGTGTCGTCCAGGTGCTGCTCGGGGGTGTCGCCCTCACCGAGGGCCGCGGCGATGCCGCCCTGCGCCCAGCGCGTGGAGCCGTCGTCCAGGCGGGCCTTGGTGACGACGACCGTGGTGAGCCCGGCGGCCTCGCAGCGCAGCGCCGCGGTCAGGCCGGCCACTCCGGAGCCGACGACGACCACGTCCGCGGAGATGCTCCACCCGGGGGCGGGTGCGTGCAGTCGTATGCCTGTGCTGGTCACGAGGCGGCTCCGAAGGTGAGAGGAAGATTGTCGATCAGCCGGGTCGTGCCGACCCGCGCCGCGACGGCGAGGACGGCCTCGCCGGTGAAGTCGTCGCCGATCTCGGTGAAGTCGGCGGGGTCGACCAGCGCCAGGTAGTCCAGCCGCAGGGGCGGGTCGAGGCGGGCGGCCTCGTCCAGGACCTGGCGCGCGGCGGCGCGGACGGCCGCCGGGCCGCCGGGCGCGGCGGTGGCCACCGCGTGGGCGTCCGCCGCCGCGCGGGACTCCCCTATGGCGCTCAGCGCCTCGGCACGCGCGTGCGTGGAGGGCACTTCCCGGGCCCGCGCGCGCAGCGCCTCCTGTGCCGCGTGCCGGTCCCGGCCGGCGAACAGCGCGCGGGACAGCGCGAGGGCGGTACGGCGCTCGTCCGCCGAGAGGTAGCGGTTGCGGCTGGACAGCGCGAGGCCGTCCTCCTCGCGGACGGTGGGCACGGCGACGATCTCGACGCCGAAGTTGAGGTCCCGCACCATGCGCCGGATGAGGGCCAGCTGCTGGGCGTCCTTCTGCCCGAACAGGGCGGCGTCGGGGTGGGTGAGGTGCAGCAGCTTGGCGACGACGGTGAGCATGCCGTCGAAGTGCCCGGGCCGCGAGGCACCCTCCAGGCGCTCGCCCATGGGGCCCGCGGAGACGCGCACCTGGGGTTCGCCGCCCGGGTAGACCTCGTCCACGGAGGGCGCGAACACGGCGTCCGCGCCCGCCTGCTCGGCGAGCTTGAGATCGGCGTCCAGGGTGCGCGGATAGCGGTCCAGGTCCTCGCCCGCGCCGAACTGCAACGGGTTGACGAAGACCGTGACGACGACCTCGCCGTCGGGGCCGGCGGCCTGCCGCGCGGCGCGGATGAGCGTCGCGTGGCCCTCGTGCAGGGCGCCCATGGTCATCACGACGGCGCGGCGGCCGTGGCGCACACGCGCGTGCAGCTCGTCGGCGGTGCTCAGCAGGGCGGTGCTCATCGGTCGTTCCCCTCGGTGCCGGTCGTGCCGTCGGAGCCGTCCGGGCCGTCGGAGCCGTTCGGGCCGTCGGAGCCGTTCGGGCCGTCGGTTCCCTCGCCGCTCCGGCCTCCTCGGCTCGCGTCGGCCCCGTCGGCGAGTACCCCGAGGAGGTCCTCGGCGAGTTCCGGCTTCAGCAGGCCGTGGGCGAGCGCGCGGTCGGCCGTCGCGCGGGCCATCGCCAGATAGCCCGCCACGGTCTGCGGGGCGTGCTCGCGCAGCTCGGTGACGTGCGCGGCGACCGTACCGGCGTCACCGCGCGCGACCGGACCGGTCAGGGCGGCGTCACCGAAGCGCAGGGCGTTGTCCAGGGCGGCCCCGAGCAGGGGGCCCAGCATCCGGTCGGGCGCCGTCACACCGGCGGTGCGCAGCAGTTCCATGGACTGGGCGACCAGGGTCACCAGGTGGTTGGCGCCGAGCGCGAGGGCCGCGTGGTACAGCGGGCGGTTCTGCTCGCTGATCCACTCCGGTTCCCCGCCCATCTCGATCACCAGGGCCTCGGCGGCCAGCCGCAGTTCCTCGGGCGCGGTGACGCCGAAGGAGCAGCCCGCGAGCCGCTGGACGTCGACCGGCGTGCCGGTGAAGGTCATCGCCGGGTGCAGGGCCAGCGGCAGCGCGCCCGCCCGCAGGGCGGGGTCGAGCACCTTCGCGCCGTACCGGCCGGAGGTGTGCACCAGCAGTTGTCCCGGTCGTACCGCGCCGGTCTCGGCGAGGCCGGCGACCAGGCCCGGCAGGACGTCGTCGGGGACCGTGAGCAGCACCAGGTCGGCGCGCTGGAGCACCTCGGCGGGCGGCACCAGCGGGACGTCCGGGAGCAGGGTCTCGGCGCGCCTGCGGGAGGCGTCGGAGACTCCGGAGACGGCCACCGGGCGGTGCCCGGCGAGCTGGAGGGACGCGGCCAGCACGGGGCCCACGCGACCGGCGCCGACGACGCCGACGGTGAGCCGCGCGGGGCGGTCCTTGAGGTCTGGTTGGTGGACTGTACTCACGCGACGGCGGCCTTCCCGTTCCAGTCCGCTCTGGGTACCGGACGATTTCTCGTCATGTTAACGCTATCGGGTGGGGCGGCGGCCGGTCGTCCACAGGCTGTGGGTTTCACCACGTCCCCCTCCCGCTCTTCCTCGCGGGAAAACCCGGCTGCCGCGCCGGGGCCGGGCGAGGCATGATCCACGGCATGACTGATGTGGCTGAGCAGGACGACGAACGGTCGGCGGAGGAACGTTCGCGGGAGCGGCGCCGGGCCGCCCAGCGGGGGGCGCGGCGCATCCTGGCGCACGCGACCCCCCGGGACTCGATCCGCGAACGGCTCGCGCTGCTCCAGGAAGCGGGCGCCGAGGTGTACGACCTGGACGAGCCCGCGGACGTCTACGGCGACCGGATCGTGGCCGCCCTGGAGGAGCGGGTCGCCGCGCTGCTCGGCACCGAGGCAGCCGCGTTCTTCCCGACGGGCACCATGGCCCAGCAGGTGGCCCTGCGCTGCTGGGCGGCCCGCACCGGGAACCCGGCGGTGGCCCTGCATCCGCTGGCCCACCCGGAGGTCCATGAGCGCCAGGCGTTCAGCCAGGTCAGCGGGTTGCGGCCGGTCAGGGTGGGCGGGGAGCGGCGGCTGCCCACGGCGGCCGAGATACGCGACCTCGAAGAGCCCTTCGGCGCGCTGATGCTGGAGCTGCCCCTGAGGGACGCCGGTTTCGTGCTGCCCACCTGGGAGGAACTGACCGAGACCGTCGCGGCGGCGCGGGAGCGGGACGCGGTGGTGCACTTCGACGGCGCGCGCCTGTGGGAGTGCACCGAGCACTTCGGGCGTCCCCTGGCGGAGATCGCCGGCCTCGCCGACAGCGTCTACGTCTCGTTCTACAAGTCCGTCGGCGGTTTCGGCGGTGCCGCGCTCGCCGGTCCGAGGACGCTGGTGGAGGAGGCGAAGACCTGGCGGCACCGGTACGGCGGCATGGTCTTCCAGCAGTTCCCGACCGTGCTGTCCGCGCTCGTCGGCCTGGACCGCGAAGTGCCCCGGCTGCCCGAGTACGTGCGGCACGCGCGCGTGGTGGCCGCCGCGCTGCGCGAAGGCTTCGCGGCGGCCGGGGTGCCGTGGGCCCGCGTCCACCCGGAGGAGCCGCACACCCACCAGTTCCAGGTCTGGCTGCCGTACGAGCCGGAGGCGGCCGCCGAGGCGGCGCTCCGCCAGGCCGAGGAGACCTCGGTGATGCTCTTCGCGAACGTCTGGAGCACCGGCGGGCCCGGCCTCGCGTTCACGGAGGTCGGCGTCCAGGCCGCGGGGCTGGAGTGGACGGCGGACGATGTCCGCGCGGCGGTGCGGGACTTCGTGGACCGCCTGCCCGGCAGGGGCTAGGTCTTTCGTCTGGATCAGGCCGGACCAGGGCCCGCGAGCCCGGCATGATCCGAACGAGAGGCCCTAGAGGGCGCGGGGGCGCGCCCGGTGGGCCAGGGCGCGCAGCCGGCCGGCCAGGGCGCGCCGGAGCCGCCCGTGCGCCGGGCGTCCGGCGACGACCGCGCGGAAGTGCCGGTGGTCGCGCACCTCGCGCAGGAGGCCGAGGTCGTGGCGGCCCGGCGCGGGCGGCCCGGGCTCGCCGTGCAGACGGGCGCGGTAGCTGTCGAGGAGGTACTGCTGGGTGATGCTCATGGCTGATCCGCCTTCTCGGGAGGTGGCTGACCGGTGACCGATCGGGCGCCGCGGCGGCCCCGGTGCCCTCGACGCTGCCCCTGACCGGCGCGGAAGTCCCGTGGATTGACGGCTGCCGTCAATCCACGGGGGCACTGTCAGTGGCCCGGTGCACCATGGGGCCATGAGCGTGACCATCGACATCACCGGACTGCCCCTGGAGAGGGTCTCCGTCGTGCCCTCCCCGCTGGCGGAACTGGGGATGGCGCTGCACGCGCTGAGCGAGCCCGGGCACCACCCGGAGCTGCGGGGCTGGGCGACCGCCGTCTCCTCCCGGCTGGAGCCCTGCCTGGCCGACCGGCTGTGCGAGGCGGACTTCCTGTGGCGCACGACGTTCTCGGACGTCTTCGCCCCGTTCGCCGGTCTGCCGGGCGGACGCGCGCTCCCCGGCGCGACGCTCGCCGAAGAGCTGGACCAGCTGGACGAACTGACGGACGGGCAGTTCGTCAACGCCGCCCTGGAGTTCACCTGCCAGCTCCGCTACGACGTCCAGGAGGCCGGTCCGCTCGAGGACCCGGAGCTGCGCCGCCGCTCCCTGGAACTGGCCGCCGCGCGCGGTGCCGTGCAGGAGCGGTTCACGCGCCGCCTGCTGACCGATCCGCCGGCCGTGCGCGCCTGGTTCCGCCGGCTGATGCTCGACTGCGACGAGGCCTTCTTCGCCGAGACCTGGGCCCGCGTCCAGCCCCAGCTGGCCGCCGACGCCCGGCACCGGACCGAGCTGCTGCGCCGCAAGGGACTCGGCGAGGCCCTCGCCTCCCTTTCCGGGGCGGTCTCGCTGGACGAGGAGGCCGGGCTCGTGACGGTCGACAAGCTGCTGGTGGGCCGCGCCGCCACCGGCGACGGCGGCCTGGTGCTGGTGCCGACCAGCCTCGGCTGGCCGCACGTGATGGTCCTGCACCGGTACGGCTGGCAGCCCTCGATCACCTACCCCGCGAGCGGTCCCCGGCCGCAGGCGCCCCCCGTCGAACAGCTCACGCGGCGGCTGGAGGCCCTGGCCCACCCGGTGCGGATGCGGCTGTGCCGGCACCTGGCGCGCGCCCCGCACACCACCAGCGAACTGGCCGACGCGCACGGCATGTCGGCGCCCGAGATATCCCGGCACCTGACGGTGCTGAAGAAGGCGGGCCTGATCACCGACTGCCGCCGCGGCCGGTACGTCCAGCACCAGCTGGACCTGACCGCGGTGGCCCGGCTGGGCAGCGACTTCATCGAGGGCGTCCTGCGCTAGGGCGTCCCGCGGCGAGCGGGCCCGGCCCGAGGCTGACGCTTGAGGAAACGGAGCCGGCCCCGGAGGCCCACGCCGAGCAAGCCGGGCCCGAGACCGACGGTTCACTCCCAGCAAGCCGGGCCGGAGGCCGACGGCTCACGCCGAGGAAACGGAGCCGGGCGCTGAGGCCCACGCCCAGCAAGCCAGGTCCGAGGCCGACGGTTCACTCCCAGCAAGCGGGGCCCGAGGCCGACGGCTCACGCCCAGCAAGCCGGGCCCGCGCCCGGAGGCCAATGCCGAGCACCCCGAGCAAGCCCGGCCCCGGACCAGACGTCCACGCCCGGCAAGGCGCCCAATCGTGGTCGTCAGCCGTGGCCGCCGGCGCGTACCAGGCCCGTCTCGTACGCCAGCACGACCACCTGCACCCGGTCGCGCAGCCCGAGCTTGGTCAGGATGCGGCCCACATGGGTCTTCACGGTCGCCTCGCTCAGCACCAGCCGGGCCGCGATCTCGCCGTTGGACAGGCCCTGCGCGACCAGCACCATGACCTCGCGCTCCCGCTCGGTGAGCCGTTCCAGCTCCTTGTGCTGGGGCTCCTTGCCGGCGGAGGGCAGCATCGGCGCGAAGCGGTCCAGCAGGCGCCGGGTGGTGGAGGGCGCCACGACCGCGTCGCCGCTGTGCACGGCGCGGATGGCGGCGAGGAGATCACCCGGCGGCACGTCCTTGAGCATGAAACCGGAGGCGCCCGCCTTCAGCCCGGAGAAGGCGTACTCGTCCAGGTCGAACGTGGTCAGGATGAGGACCTTGGGCGCGTCCGGCTCCGCGCAGATCCGCCGGGTGGTCTCCACACCGTCCAGCTTCGGCATCCGGACGTCCATGAGGACGACGTCGACGGCGGTGGACCGCAGCACCTGGAGGGCCTCGACGCCGTCGCCCGCCTCCGCGACGACCTCCATGTCCGGCTGGGCGGCGAGCACCATCCGGAACCCGGTGCGCAGCAGCACCTGGTCGTCGACGAGCATCACGCGGATCGTCATCGGGCTTCTTCCGTCCGGGATCAGGGGTCGGTCAGTGCGCCGGTTTGAGCGGCAGCAGGGCGCTGATGCGGAATCCTCCGCCCGGGCGCGGGCCGGCGTCCAGGGTGCCGCCGACCATGCCGACGCGCTCGCGCATGCCGATCAGGCCGTGGCCCTGTCCGTCGGCGCCGCCCTCCTCGTACAGCTCGTGCGGGGCGCCCTTGCCGTCGTCCTCGACCAGCAGGCCGAGACCGTCGTCGAAGTAGACCAGGCGCACGCTCGCGCCCGCGTGGGGCCCCCCGTGCTTGCGGGTGTTGGTCAGCGCCTCCTGCACGATGCGGTAAGCGGTCAGCTCCACGCCGCTGGGCAGCGGCCGCGGGGTGCCCTCCACCTTGAAGTCGACCGGGAGGCCGGAGCTGCGGCACTGCTCGATGAGGTCGTCGATCTGCTCGACGTCGGGCTGGGGGACGTACTCCCCGCTCTCCTGGTGCTCGCCGGTGCGCAGCACGCCCAGCAGGCGGCGCATCTCGGCAAGGGCCTGACGGCCGGTGGAGGAGATCGTCTCCAGGGCCTTTCTGGCCTGGTCGGGGGCGGTGTCCATGACGTAGGCGGCACCGTCGGCCTGCACCACCATCACCGACACGTTGTGCGCGACGACGTCGTGCAGCTCGCGCGCGATCCGGGCGCGCTCGGCGGCCACCGCGACCTTCGCCTGCGCCTCGCGCTCCTTCTCCAGCCGGGCCGCGCGCTCCTCCAGCTGGGCGAAGTAGGCCCGCCGGGTGCGCATGGAGTCGCCGAGGACCCAGGCGAGGGCGAAGGGCACCGTCTGGAAGACCGCTATGGCGGCATGCCCGAGGAGGCCGCTGTCCGCGGCCGGCCAGCGGATCTGGGCCACGGTCGCCGCGCAGAGGCTGACGGCGAGGGCCAGCCGGGAGGCCCAGCGCGCGCCGACCGTCGCGACCGTGTAGGTGATCACCAGCATGGCGAAGTCGGCGACGGTCGTCTCGATGTCCAGGACCAGTTGCACCAGCCCGGTCACGAGGGCGAGCAGCAGCATCGGCTCCGGCAGACGGCGGCGCAGCGCCACGACCACGCACAGGACGGTGGACACGGCGATCCCGCCCGGGATCGTCCCGTGGTGACCTTTCACCCCGTCGAGATTGACCACGCTCAGCGCGGACAGCCCGAACAGGACGACGGCCCAGGAGGAGTCGACCCAGATCGGGTGGCGGCGGAGGAAGTCATAGAGGCGCTGCACGTAACCCAGAGTAGGGAAACCAGATGCGTGCAGGGGTCAACCGGAGGACCGATCCGTGCCCGGCGCGCGTACTCCCCAAGGTGGATGCCGTGATCAACGATGTGCCTAGTCTGGTGCGGTGACGGATGGGACGACGGCGGAGGACTCCCGCCACGGCAGCGCGAGCACCGGCCACGGCAGCGCGGGCTCCGGCCACGGCAGCGCGGACCGCGCCCCGCGCGGCTGGCGCGCGGCGGCCGGGGCGGCCCTGTACGGGCCCGGCGGCTTCTACCGGCGCCCGGAGGGCCCGGCGGGCCACTTCCGCACGTCGGTGCACGCCTCCCCGCTGTTCGCACGGGCCGTGGCCCGGCTGCTGTGCCGGGTCGACGCGGCGCTCGGGCGGCCCCCGGTGCTGGACTTCGTCGACCTGGGCGCCGGGCGGGGGGAGCTGGCCGGCGGGGTGCTCGCCGCCCTGCCGGCCGACGTGGCCGCACGCGCGCGTGCGTACGCCGTCGAGATCGCCGACCGCCCGGCCGGCCTGGACGCACGGATCACCTGGCTGAGCGAACTCCCGGAGGCGGTCACCGGGCTGCTGTTCGCCAACGAGTGGCTGGACAACGTGCCCCTGGACGTCGTGGAGGTGGACTCCTCGGGCGTGCCCCGGCTGGTACTCGTCGCCGAGGACGGCTCCGAGCGGCTCGGACAGCCCGTGACGGGCGCGCCGGCCGACTGGCTCGCCCGCTGGTGGCCGCTGCCGGCCGAGCAGGGGCTGCGGGCGGAGGTCGGGCTGCCCCGGGACCTGGCCTGGGCGTCGGCCGTGGACCGGGTGGCGCGAGGGCTCGCGGTGGCCGTGGACTACGCGCACACCGTCGGCACCCGTCCCCCGTTCGGCACCCTCACCGGCTTCCGCGAGGGACGTCAGACGGCGCCCGTCCCGGACGGCTCCTGTGACATCACGGCCCATGTGGCCCTGGACGCGTGCGCGGCGGCGGCCGGTACGGTCCGCACGCCCTCCGGCACCGCACACACGCCCTCCGGAACGGCGCACACCGCTTCCGGTACCGCGCCGGCGCGGGAGCTTCCCGGCGCACGTCTGCTCACGCAACGCGCCGCTCTGCGCGCCCTCGGCATCACCGGCGCACGCCCTCCGCTGGCGCTCGCCTCCTCGGACCCCTCCGCCTATGTGCGCGCCCTCGCGACCGCCGGTGAGGCGGCCGAGCTGACGGCACCGGGCGGCCTCGGCGACTTCGGCTGGCTGCTCCAGCCCGTCGGCGTCCCGGACCCCCTCGAACCGGACCCGCGGGACGCGCCCGGACCGTGAGGCCCTGCCCGCCGATGCCGCCGGTTATTTGTCGATGTCGCCGACCACGAAGAACATCGATCCCAGGATCGCCACCATGTCCGCCACCAGCGTCCCCGGCAGCAGCTCGGTCAGCGCCTGGATGTTGTTGTACGAGGCCGAGCGGAGCTTGAGCCGGTACGGGGTCTTGTCACCCTTGCTGACCAGGTAGTAGCCGTTGATCCCGAGCGGGTTCTCGGTCCACGCGTACGTGTGCCCCTCGGGCGCCTTCAGCACCTTCGGCAGCCGCTGGTTGATCGGCCCCGGCGGCAGCTCGGCGAGCCGGTCCAGGCAGGCGTCGGCGAGGTCCAGCGCGTTGTGGGTCTGCGCCAGCAGCACCTCGAACCGGGCCAGGCAGTCGCCCTCGGTCCGGGTGACGACCTCCAGGGTGTCCTGGAGATCGCCGTAGGCCAGGTACGGCTCGTCGCGGCGCAGGTCGAAGTCGACGCCGGAGGCGCGCGCGACAGGGCCGCTCACGCCGTAGGCGTGCACCGCCTCCGGCGTCAGCACGCCCACCCCGCGGGTGCGCCCCCGGAAGATCTCGTTGCCGAGCACCAGGTCGTCGAAGACGTCCATGCGCGAACGCACGGCGGCGACGGCCTCACGCGCGCGTGCGGCCCAGCCGGCCGGCAGGTCCTCCTTGAGGCCGCCGACACGGTTGAACATGTAGTGCATGCGCCCGCCGGAGACCTCCTCCATGACGTTCTGGAGCACCTCGCGCTCCCGGAACGCGTAGAACACCGGCGTGATCCCGCCCAGCTCCAGCGGGTAGGAGCCGAGGAACATCAGGTGGTTCAGCACCCGGTTCAGCTCGGCGAGGAGCGTGCGCGTCCACACCGCCCGCCCGGGAACCTCCATGCCGAGCATCCGCTCCACCGCGAGGACCACGCCCAGCTCGTTCGAGAACGCCGACAGCCAGTCGTGGCGGTTGGCGAGCACGATGATCTGCCGGTAGTCGCGCGCCTCGAAGAGCTTCTCGGCGCCCCGGTGCATGTAGCCGATCACCGGCTCGGCGCGGACGATGCGCTCCCCGTCCAGCACCAGCCTGAGCCGCAGCACACCGTGCGTGGACGGGTGCTGGGGCCCGATGTTGAGCACCATGTCGGTGCTCTCCGCCGCGCCGCCGATACCGACCGTGGTCTCCGTCGTAGGAGTCATGGGCCCAGTTTCCCCTACGTAGGCTGGGCTCATGGAAACGGGGAGTCCCGAAGGGACCGGAGCGCCGGCGGACCAGCCGGTGTGGCGCGGGCTGCGGCCCGGGCTGCTGGGGGTGCGCCGGCTGCTGCTGGTGGTGTGGACGGCGGTGCTCGCGCTCGCCGCGGGGCTCCTGCCGGGCCTTCTCCTGGGGCCCGGGTGGGCGGTCTCGGCCCTGCTGCCGCTCGCGTGCGCCGCCTGGTGCTGGTGGCTGCTGGAACGCAACTGGCGCTCGTGGCGGTACGCCGAGCGCGCCGACGACCTGCTGATCAGCCGGGGTGTCCTGTGGCGTGAGGAGACGGTGGTGCCGTACGGGCGGATGCAGCTGGTGGAGGTGACCTCCGGGCCGTTGGAGCGGCGCTTCGGGCTGGCCACCGTGCAACTGCACACGGCCGCCGCCGCGACCGACGCGACCATCCCCGGCCTCGACCCGGCCGAGGCGGAACGCCTGCGGGACCGGCTGACCGAGCTGGGCGAGGCACGATCGGCGGGCCTGTGACCTCCCCCGACGGCACCGGAGGCGTACCGGACGGCGGCATACCGGGCGGGGGCGGACCTCACGACGGCACACCGCACGACGGCACACCCGAGCGCCCGCCCGTCACCGAGCACCGGCTGCACCCGGTCACGCCCTTCCGCCGGGCGTGGGCGCCGCTCGCGGTACTGGCCGGCTGGGCCGCGCACGACCCGAACGGCGCCCAGGAACAGCTCGACCGGCTGACCGGCACCGTCCTCCTGCTGGGGCTCGCGGTCCTGGTGCCGGCGGCCGGCCTCTACGGCTTCCTGTCCTGGTGGTTCACGCACTACGCGGTCACCGACACCGAACTGCGCATACGCACCGGGCTGTTGTTCCGGCGCACCGCGCACATCCGGCTGGAGCGCGTCCAGGCCGTGGACGTCTCGCGCCCGCTCCTCGCGCGGATGGCGGGCGTCGCGAAGCTGCGGATCGACGTCGTCGGCGCCGAGAGCAAGGACGAGCTGGCCTTCCTGGGCGAGCGGGAGGCGGGCGCGCTGCGCGCGGAACTGCTCGCGCGCGCGGCGGGTTTCGCGCCCGAGACCGCGCACAAGGTCGGAGAGGCGCCCGCGCGCGTACTGCTGCGCGTGCCCCCGCGCGAGCTGGCACGCTCCCTGGTGCTGACGGGTGCCACCTGGGGCTCGCTGTGCGCCGCGCTGGTGGTCCCGACCGTGCTGTGGCTCGTCACCCACAGCCTGTGGACGGTCGTCGGGACCGCCCTGCCCCTGGTCGGCGCGGCCGGCGCGAGCAGCGTGGGCCGGTTCGTGACGGAGTTCGACTGGACGGTGAGCGAGTCCCCGGACGGGCTCCGCATCGACCACGGGCTGCTCGACCGCACGCACGAGACGGTGCCGCCCGGCCGGGTGCAGACCGTGCGGATCGTGGAGCCGCTGCTGTGGCGGTGGCCGGGCTGGGTGCGGGTGGAACTGGACGTGGCGGGCTCCGCCAACTCCGTGCTGATCCCGGTCGCCCCGCGCGCGGTCGCCGAGACCGTCGTCGCGCGCGTGCTTCCCGGCGTGACCGTGCCCGGGGAACTATCGCGGGTGCCGCGCCGGGCCCGGTGGTGCCTGCCGTTGTGGTGGCGCGGGCACGGGCTCGCGGTCACCGGCGCGGTGTTCGCCGCCCGGAGCGGCCTGCTGTGCCGCCGGCTCTCGCTCGTCCCGCACGCCAAGGTGCAGAGCGTACGGCTCACCCAGGGGCCGTGGGAGCGCCGCTGGGGGCTCGCCGACGTCCACGTGGACACCGGCGCGGACAAGACCGTGACGGCCCGGCTGCGGACCGCCGAGGAGGCCGCGCGGCTCCTGGTCGAGCAGGCGGAGCGGTCCCGCACGGGCCGCCGGGACGCCCTCCCCGACCGCTGGATGAGCACCGGCTGACCGGCACGGCCTCGACGCCCCACCGCACCGACGCGCCGGGCCCGGCTCCCCTCGCGGGAAGGCCGGGCCCGGTGCGTGTCGCGTACGGCTGACGCCGGCTCAGGAGGCCGCGCTGCGCAGCCCCTGGATGTCGATCTGCTCGGTCTCGTCGTGCGCGGTCAGGTCGATGACCTGGCCCACCCCCCGGGACCGCTCGTCGGCGGCCTTGAACCCGGCCTCGGACTCGGCCTTGTGCACGGCGAGCGCCTCGGGGCCGACGACGTCGGCGAGGTCCTCGTTCTGCACGGAGTCCAGCGTGGTCTTCGGCGCGCCCTTCTGGGTGCCGAAGAAGTCGAAGCCGCCCTCGACCACCGGGCGCCGCGCGGGCGCAGCCGGTACGACGGCCACCGCGGTCGGCACGGTGAAGTGCCCGGCGGCCGGCCGGCCGGCGGGACGCGCGGGTTCGCCGGCCGGCGCCCGGCCGGCGTCCTCCTTCACGCCGTCCGCCGCGGGTTCTCCTTTGGCGGCAGCGGCCTCGGCGGCGGCGTCCCCGGGAGCCGGGTGAGCCTCCGGCTCTGACGCCTCCGACGCGACGGCGACGGAATCGGCGGACTCGACGGACTCGGCCGCCCGGTCGGTGTCGGCGGACTCGGCGGCTCCGGTGGCGTCAGTGGACTCCGCGGCGTCAGCGGGCTCGGCGGACTCGACCCGCGCGGCCCGGACCTCCGCCGCCCCGGCCTCGTCCCCCTCGGCGTCAGCCTCGGCTTCGGTCACGACCCCGGCCTCCCCCTGGTCCGCACCCTCGCGGTCGAACCGCGCGAGGGCCGTCAGCGCCGACCGGTACAGCGGGGCGCCCTCGGGCGAGAACACCGCCGGCCGCTCCTCGGTGCCGGGCGCCTCCGGGGCCGCGGCGGCCGTGGGCTCGGCGCTGCGCGCCGGCGGCAGCGCGCGCGACGACGGCGTGGGCTCCGGCTCGGGCACGGCCGCTTCGATCTCCAGCAGCCGCCGCCCCTCCAGGGCGCTGGCCCGCTCGGTCTCCGCCGTGGCGTACCGGCGCAGCAGGGCCGCGTGCTCGTTGCGCAGACCCGCCAGCTCCGCCCGCTTGGCGCGCAGCCGCTGTTCCAGCTTCGCGCGCAGTTCGCGGGACTCCTCCAGATCGGTCTCCAGTTCGGCGACCCGTTCCTCGAACCGCCACTCGTCGCCCGCACGCGCGCGCATGAGTTCGGCGACCTGCTTGCCCGCCTGCGCGTCCCAGCGGCGCATCACGACCGCGCCGACGACCGCCGTCGCGGCGGCCGCCGCGGCCAGCGCGCGCAACACGGTGGCCTCGGAGAACACCCACGGACCCAGCGCGCAGGCGACGGAGACACCGGCGATCGCCGACGGGGGCAACAGCCGGTGCAGAGGCGGGGAATGGCGGTGGCGTCCACGTGGCATGGCCAGAAACTTACCGCGCGTAGGCGAATCATGGGCCCCCGCCCCGTAAAAACACGGCCACACCGTGGACCTCACGAGGTGTCGGGGCCAGGACGGCTCAGCGGTCGGTGAGCCGTCCGCTGAGCCACTGGAGCGCCGGCGGGACCTCGCGCCGCCAGGTGTTGAAGTTGTGCCCGCCGCTGCCGAGGATGATCGACGAGACCCGGGTCAGATTGGTGGCCTGGACCTGCTGGATGAACTTCATCGTGGCGTTGTAGTTGTGCTCGCCGACCTTGCTGCTGGTGACGAGCAGCGAGGTGTCCGGCGCCTTCTCGTGCTCCAGCAGCCAGAACAGGTCGGCGCGGTTGCGCAGCTTCTTGTCGCCGTGGAAGAGGTCACCGGTGGTCGGGTCGATCGGCGCCTTGTAGTACGGCGAGAGACCCGCGGCGGCCGCGTACACGTTCGGGTGGTGCATGGCGAGCTTGAGGGCGCAGTAGCCGCCCGTGGAGTCGCCGATGACGCCCCAGCTGCCCGGCCGCTTGCCGGCCCGGTAGTGCCCGAGGACGGCCTCCGGCAGATCCTTGGCGAAGAACGTCTCCGCCTGCGGCCCGCCCGGCACGTCGACGCACTCGGTGTCCCGTGGCGGTGCCACGGTCGGCCGCAGCATCACCAGGATCATCGGCTGCGCCCGCCCGTCCTTGGCCAGCCCCTGCGCCGTGCTCGGGTACTGCAGCTTCTCCACCAGCGCCCGCGCGGTGCCCGGGTAGCCGGTCATCACGACCGCCACCGGGAACGTGCGCGTGCGGTACTGCGGCTGGAAGTACTCCGGCGGCAGGTACACGTACGCCGGCGTGGCGATGTGGCTCTTGCGGCCCACGATGTCGACCTTCTGTATCTGCCCGCCGGTCTCCGGCCGCGCGGCCTTCACGCCCGGCACGTCGGAGGTGGAGACCACCTGGAGCGGGCCGCCGGTGCTGCCGTTGGCCGAGTGGTCGACGACGACTCCCTGCTCGGTCTCCTGGCCGAACAGGTCCGCCCAGCTGGCGTAGAAGCCGAAGGCCTGGTTGGCGGCGAGGCCGACGCAGGCGAAGAGCGCCACCTGGGTGAACAGCAGCAGACCGACCCGCCCGCTGACGGCCCGCCAGTTCGTGCGGGCCAGGCGCGGCCACAGCCATACCGTGCCGCCGAACAGCACGACGGCGACCAGAATCGCCAGCACCAGCACTTTGTTGCTCGTCAGACCCATGGGCTGTTTCCTGCCTGTGCTTTCCGCCCACGTCGTGCCCGCGCGACGTTGCGAGGGCTTGCCCGGGGCTTTCCTTGGCCTTTGACCCGACTTTCCGGTGGGGAGTGAACCTCTCTCCCCGAGACACCGTCCTAGAGGGCGCAATGTCGCCGGATGCCCGATCGGGCCCGGGTTCAAGGTCTCTCGCAGAACTACGGGATGCGATGTCTGTCAGGATAGATGGGGAAATGTCGGGCGGGGTTCCGGGCCGATCAAGCCGGGCGCGGCGCATACTGCGCGGCCCGCGCCCCGAGGCCGTTCCCGCCGTGGTGGGCAGGGCCGCCGCGCTCGTGGGCGCCCTGGACATCGCCGCGGGCGTGTTCCCGCGCTTCCGTCACAGCCGTATGCACGCTATCGCGGAGGTGCTGCCCGGCTCCTTCGGGCCGTTCGCGGCGGCGCTCTCGCTCAGCGCGGGCGTGCTGTTGCTGCTGCTCGCGCACGGGCTCAAGCGGCGCAAGCGCCGGGCGTGGCGTGCGGCGGTCGCGTTGCTTCCGGCGGGTGCGGTGGCGCAGTTCGCCTACCGGCACTCGGTGGTCGGCATGCTGATCGCGGTCGCGCTGCTGGTGCCGTTGCTGCGCCACCGCGACCAGTTCGCGGCCCTGCCCGATCCGCGCAGCAGGTGGCGCGCGCTCGCCAACTTCGTGCTCATGAGCGCCGGTTCTCTCGCCCTCGGTCTCGTCATCGTCAGCGTCCACCCGCACCGGACGATCGGCGACCCGAGCCTGGCCGACCGGCTGACGCACGTCATCTACGGCCTGGCCGGCTTCGAGGGCCCGGTCGACTACCAGGGCAACACCTCCTGGACGGTCGCCTTCTCCCTCGGCGCCCTCGGCTGGATCACCGCCGTCACCACGATCTACCTGGCCTTCCGCCCGGAGCACCCGGCCGCCCGCCTCACCGAGGACGACGAGGCCAGGCTGCGCGCGCTGTTGGAGAAGCACGGCGGGCGCGACTCGCTCGGCCACTTCGCCCTGCGCCGCGACAAGGCCGTCGTGTTCTCGCCGAGCGGCAAGGCCGCGGTCACCTACCGGGTCGTGTCCGGCGTGATGCTCGCCAGCGGCGACCCCATCGGGGACGTCGAGGCCTGGCCGGGCGCCATCGAGCGCTTCATGGACGAGGCCAGGGCCCACTCCTGGACGCCGGCGGTCATGGGCTGCTCGGAGACCGGTGGCGAGGTGTGGACCCGCGAGACCGGCCTGGACGCCCTGGAACTGGGCGACGAGGCGGTGGTGGACGTGGCGGATTTCTCGCTCGCCGGACGTGCGATGCGCAACGTGCGCCAGATGGTCAAGCGCATCGAGCGGGCCGGCTACGAAACCCGGGTACGGCGCATCCGTGACGTCGGCGAGGCCGAGCTGGAACGGATCCGCCGGGCCGCGGAGGACTGGCGCGGCACGGACACCGAGCGCGGCTTCTCCATGGCGCTCGGCCGCATCGGCGACCCGACCGACGGCGACTGCCTGATCGCCACCGCGCACAAGCAGGATGACGCGCCCGGCGAGTACGGCGACCTGAAGGCGATCCTCCACTTCGTTCCCTGGGGCGAGGACGGCGTGTCGCTGGACCTGATGCGCCGGGACCGCAGCGCCGACCCGGGCATGAACGAACTGCTCATCGTCGCCGCCCTGCAGGCCGCCCCCAGGCTCGGCATCGCCCGGGTCTCGCTGAACTTCGCGATGTTCCGCTCCGCCCTCGCCCGCGGCGAGAAGATCGGCGCCGGTCCGGTGCTGCGCGCCTGGCGCGGACTGCTGGTGTTCCTCTCGCGCTGGTTCCAGATCGAGTCCCTGTACAAGTTCAACGCCAAGTTCCAGCCGCGCTGGGAGCCGCGGTTCGTGGTGTACCGGAACTCCGCCGACCTGCCCCGCATCGGCTTCGCCGCCATGCAGGCGGAGGGCTTCGTCAACCTCGCCGTGCCGCTGCCGCGCTTCCTGCGCCGGCGCCGGGCGACGGCCCAGCGCACGTGCGCGCACACGGTGGCCGAACGCGACGTCCGGGCGGCCTGATCCGCTGCCCTGCCCCGAGCCCCGACACGCCGAGCGGTACAACCCCCGGGACCGGCCCGGGCGGAGCCCCACCCCCTCCGGCACGGGGGCTTCCGCCCGGGCCGCGGCGCGTTCCGGCACGGTCCTGGGCCTACGCTGAACGTATGAACAACCTCAGCGGGCGCGGCCGAGTGGCCGGCCTTCCGGCATGGGACCGGTGCGCGGTCATGGGGGTCGTGAACGTGACCCCCGACTCCTTCTCCGACGGCGGCCGCTGGTTCGACACGACCGCCGCCGTCAAACACGGCCTGGAGCTGGTCGCCGAGGGCGCGGACCTGGTCGACGTCGGCGGCGAGTCCACCCGGCCCGGTGCCACGCGCGTGGACGAGGCCGAGGAGCTGCGGCGGGTCGTCCCCGTGGTGCGCGGCCTCGCCTCCGAGGGCGTCGTCGTCTCCGTCGACACCATGCGCGCCTCCGTCGCCGCACAGGCCCTCGCGGCCGGCGCCGCCCTCGTCAACGACGTCAGCGGCGGCCTCGCCGACCCCGCGATGATCCCGGTGGTCGCCGACGCGGGCGCCCCCTTCGTCGTCATGCACTGGCGCGGCTTCCTCGAAGGCGGCAACGTCAAGGGCGTCTACGGGGACGTCGTCGGGGAGGTCGTGGACGAACTGCACGCGCGCGTGGAGGCCGTTCTGGCGGGCGGTGTCGCCCCGGACCGCATCGTCGTCGACCCGGGCCTCGGCTTCTCCAAGGAGGCCGAGCACGACCTCGCCCTCCTCGCCCACCTCGAACGGCTGTCCTGCCTCGGCCACCCGCTGCTGGTCGCCGCCTCCCGCAAGCGGTTCCTCGGCCGGGTCCTCGCCGGACCACAGGGGGCGCCCCCACCGGCCCGGGAACGCGACGCGGCCACGGCCGCCGTCTCCGCCCTCGCCGCGCAGGCCGGCGCGTGGGCGGTGCGCGTGCACGAGGTGCGCGCGACGGCGGACGCGGTCCGGGTGGCGCGTGCCGTGGAGGAGGCGCGCGGCGCGGCGGGCGCGCCCGGCACCGGCGAGCGCGGGGCGGAAGGAGAGCGGTGAGCGCCCCCCACACCGACGTCGAGCAGGTGGAGGCCGCCAACACCGCCTTCTACGAGGCACTCGAACGCGGCGACTTCGAGGAGGTCTCCTCGCTCTGGCTGACCCCCGCCGACCTGGGCGTGGACGAGACGTACCACGACCCCGCGGACAGCGGGGTCATCTCCTGCGTCCACCCCGGCTGGCCGGTGCTCACCGGCCGGGGCGAGGTCCTCAGGTCGTACGCCCTGATCATGGCCAACACCGACTACATCCAGTTCTTCCTCACCGATGTGCACGTCTCCGTGACCGGCGACACGGCGCTCGTGACCTGCACGGAGAACATCCTCAGCGGCGGCCCCGCCCCCGAGGAGGGCGCGGAGCTCGGACCGCTGGTCGGCCAGCTGGTCGTGGCCACGAACGTGTTCCGGCGCACGCCCTCCGGCTGGAAGCTCTGGTCGCACCACGCCTCCCCCGTGCTGGCCGAGACCGACGAGGACGACGACGACAACCACGGGAACGGCGCGAACCCGGACGACGAACCCCTGGCCTGACACCGAGAAGTGGTTGGAATCACCTACCCCGGGGTAGAAGCGGCTACCAGCCCATGACAAGGCGGGGTTCCCGGGGGAAACGGCCGGTGAACCCCGCGGACACCGGCCCGCGCCGACGCCCCCGCGGCCCGGCTTTGCCGGTGCCCGCAGGTAGATTCGTCCGAGGCCGGTGTGCCGCCCGCACGCGGCACGGGCCGGTCGTTCCCGACGATTGCAGGAGTGATTCGCGTGGATCGTGTCGCGCTGCGCGGCCTCAAGGCCCGCGGGCACCACGGGGTGTTCCCCAAGGAGCGCGAGGAGGGCCAGACCTTCATCGTGGACCTCGTCCTGGGCCTGGACACCCGTCCGGCCGCGGCCGACGACGACCTGACGAAGACCGTGCACTACGGCATCGTGGCCGAGGAGGTCGTGGCCGTGGTCGAGGGCGAGCCGGTGAACCTCATCGAGACCCTCGCCGAGCGGATCGCCCGGACCTGCCTGAAGCACGAAGCGGTGGAGGAGGTCGAGGTCCGCGTCCACAAGCCGGACGCCCCGATCACCGTCCCCTTCGACGACGTGACCGTCACCATCACCCGGAGCCGAGTATGACCCGACCTTTCCACCAGGGTCACAGCGACCCGACCGTCCAGCCGGTGCCCGCCTCGGTCCTCGAGCAGGTCGACGCCGCCGACACCACGCTGAGCAACCCGAAATGGGCCGTGATCTCCATCGGCTCCAACCTCGGCAACCGCCTGGAGACCCTCCAGGGGGCCGTCGACGCCCTGGAGGACACCCCGGGCGTCCGGGTGAAGGCCGTCTCCCCGGTGTACGAGACCGAGCCGTGGGGCGTGGAGCCGGGCAGCCAGCCGTCGTACTTCAACGCGGTCGTGGTCCTCAAGACGACCCTGCCCCCGTCGTCCCTGCTGGAGCGGGCGCACGCCGTCGAGGAGGCCTTCCACCGCGTCCGGCAGGAGCACTGGGGCCCGCGCACGCTCGACGTCGACATCGTCGCCTACGCCGGCGTCACCTCGGACGACCCGCGGCTGACCCTGCCGCACCCGCGCGCCCACGAGCGCGCCTTCGTGCTCGCGCCCTGGCACGACGTCGACCCGCAGGCGCAGCTCCCCGGCCGCGGCACGGTCGCCGACCTGCTGTCCGCCGTCACCCGTGAGGGTGTCGTGCCCCGCGCGGACCTGGAACTCCGGCTGCCCGAGTAGTCGTTAAGGTCAAGACGGTCAGGACCAAGACGACCACCGTCCGGAGCGGTCCGGGGGAACTGAAGGGACACCGTGAGAGAGCTGCGCATCAGGGTGCTGGCGGGCGTGTTCGTCGTGGCAGGCATCCTGTCCTGGGCGGGTGCCCGCCTCTGGAACTCGATCGGGACCCTCCCCAGCGTCCCCCTGGCCGCCCCCGTCGTCCTCGCGCTGATCGCGGTGGTCCTGCTCTCGACGGCGCTGTCGCTGCGCGCCCGTCTCAGGGCCCAGCGCGAGCGCCGGCCCGGCGCCAAGGGCGTCGACCCGCTGATGGCCGCCCGGGCGGTCGTCTTCGGCCAGGCCAGCGCCCTGGTGGCCGCGCTCGTCGCGGGCATGTACGGCGGCACGGGCGTCTTCCTGCTGGAGCTGCTGGACATCCCGGCCCGCCGCGACCAGGCGATCTACGCCGGCTTCTCGGTCGTGACCGGCCTCGGCGTGATAGCCGCCGCCATCTTCCTGGAGCGGGTCTGCAAGCTCCCGGAGGACGACGACCAGAACCATCCGGGGGCGGAGCCGGTGGCCTGACCGCCCGCCCCGCGTCCCGGCGCGTTCTCCGCCCCGCTCAGCGCGCCATGATCAGGCTCATCGCCTCGTTGCGCGTCGCGGCGTCCCGCAGCTGACCGCGGACGGCGGAGGTTATGGTCTTCGCGCCCGGCTTGCGGATGCCGCGCATGGACATGCACATGTGCTCGCACTCGATGACCACGATGACGCCCCGCGGCTCCAGGATGTCCATCAGGGAGTCCGCGATCTGCGTGGTGAGACGTTCCTGCACCTGCGGCCGGCGGGCGTAGACGTCGACCAGGCGGGCCAGCTTGGACAGGCCGGTGATCTTGCCGGTCTCGGACGGGATGTAGCCGACGTGGGCGACGCCGCGGAACGGCACCAGATGGTGCTCGCAGGTCGAGTACACCTCGATGTCCTTCACCAGGACCATCTCGTCGTGCCCCAGGTCGAACGTCGTCGTCAGCACGTCCTCCGGCTGCTGCCACAGACCGGCGAAGATCTCCTTGTAGGCACGCGCGACCCTGGCCGGCGTCTCCCGCAGCCCCTCACGGTCCGGGTCCTCGCCGACCGCGATCAGCAGTTCGCGTACGGCGTTCTCGGCGCGCTTCTCGTCGAACTCGCCGATGGGCCCCTCGCCGTCCAGCGTCACCGGGTCGGTCATCTGGTTCCTCGTTCCTGTGCCTCGCGCGCGGAGTGCTCGCGTTCCGTCCGCGGACATGCGAAATGCCGCGCCCCCCAGGCTAGAACCTGGGGGGCGCGGCATCCATTCCGGGCCTTCGGCCGGAACGGGGTCAGCTCTCGGAGCGGTCCTCGGGGGTCTGCTCCGTCACCGGGGCGGACTCCGCGGCGGTGGACTTCGCCGTGCTGATCGCCGCCGTCGCGCCGTTCGCACCGTTGGTCAGTGCCAGCTCCTTCGGGGAGAGCACCGGCGGGCGGGTGGACGGGGTGCGGCGGGAGGAGCCGGTCCAGGCGGGCCGCGGCGGGCGCTTGACGATCGGGGCGAAGATCTCGGCGATCTCCTCCTTGCCCAGGGTCTCCTTCTCCAGCAGCTGGAGGACGAGGTTGTCGAGGACGTCGCGGTTCTCGACCAGGATCTCCCAGGCCTCGTTGTGCGCGGTCTCGATGAGCTTCTTGACCTCTTCGTCCACCAGCGCGGCGACCTCTTCCGAGTAGTCGCGCTGGTGAGCCATCTCACGGCCCAGGAACGGCTCGGAGTTGTCGCCTCCGAACTTGATCGCGCCGAGGCGCTCGGTCATGCCGTACTGGGTGACCATCGCGCGGGCCAGGTTGGTGGCCTTCTCGATGTCGTTCGCGGCGCCCGTGGTCGGGTCGTGGAAGACCAGTTCCTCGGCCGCCCGGCCGCCCAGCATGTAGGCGAGCTGGTCGAGCATCTCGTTGCGCGTGGTCGAGTACTTGTCCTCGTCCGGCAGGACCATCGTGTAACCGAGGGCACGGCCACGGGACAGGATCGTGATCTTGTGGACCGGGTCGGAGTTCGGCGAGGCCGCCGCGACCAGGGCGTGACCGCCCTCGTGGTACGCGGTGATCTTCTTCTCCTTGTCCGACATGATCCGGGTCCGCTTCTGCGGGCCCGCGACCACGCGGTCGATCGCCTCGTCCAGCGCCTTGTTGTCGATCAGCTTCTGGTCGCCGCGGGCGGTGAGCAGCGCGGCCTCGTTCAGCACGTTGGCGAGGTCGGCACCGGTCATGCCCGGGGTGCGGCGGGCCACGGCGGACAGGTCGACGTCGGGCGCGACCGGCTTGCCCTTCTGGTGGACCTTGAGGATCTCCAGGCGGCCCTGCAGGTCCGGCGGGTCGACCGCGATCTGCCGGTCGAAGCGGCCGGGGCGCAGCAGCGCCGGGTCGAGGATGTCCGGGCGGTTCGTGGCGGCGATCAGGATCACACCGCCCTTGACGTCGAAGCCGTCCATCTCGACGAGCAGCTGGTTCAGCGTCTGCTCGCGCTCGTCGTGACCACCGCCGAGGCCGGCGCCGCGGTGGCGGCCGACCGCGTCGATCTCGTCCACGAAGACGATCGCCGGGGCGTTCGCCTTGGCCTGCTCGAACAGGTCGCGGACGCGGGAGGCACCGACACCGACGAACATCTCGACGAAGTCCGAACCGGAGATCGAGTAGAAGGGGACGCCCGCCTCGCCGGCGACGGCGCGCGCGAGCAGGGTCTTGCCGGTACCCGGGCGGCCGTAGAGCAGCACACCCTTGGGGATCTTGGCGCCGACGGCCTGGAACTTGGCCGGCTCCTGGAGGAACTCCTTGATCTCCTGGAGCTCCTCGACGGCCTCGTCGCAGCCCGCGACGTCGGAGAAGGTCGTCTTGGGGGTGTCCTTGGTGATGAGCTTCGCCTTGGACTTGCCGAAGTTCATGACCCGGGAGCCGCCGCCCTGCATCTGATTCATCAGGAACAGGAAGACGACCACGATCAGGACGAAGGGCAGCAGCGAGAGCAGGACGCCGACGAACGGGTTCTGCTTGGACGGCGAGACCGTGTAGCCGTCCGGAATCTGCTTGTCCTGGTACTTGGTCTGCAGCGTGCCGGCGATGGTCACGCCCTGGTCGCCGATGTAGCTCGCCTGGATCTTCGAGCTGCCCTGGACCTTGTAGCCGTCCTTGAGCGTGACCTTGATGCTCTGCTCGTCACCGGTGGTGAGCTTGGCCGACTCGACCTTGTTGTCGTTGATCGCCGCCACGACCTGGCCGGTGTCCACCGTCTTGTAGCCGCCGGACGAGCCGACGACCTGCATCAACACGACCACGGCAAGGACGGCCAGCACGATCCACATGACCGGCCCACGGAAGTATCGCTTCACGTCCATCCATACGGAGCGGTGCCGCCCCGTCCCTCCTGCCATAGTGAGTTTGATAAGACAGTTCTTCTGACGGTACCCCAGCATTGTTGCCCGAAGCCGCACGGAGCCGTTTCGACGGCTGGGAAACCGTCTCTGCATCCTTCAACGGCGTGGAACCCGCTGGGGTTCCCGATCGTCCTACTGGGCTTGGGCCGACTGGCTCAGCCGCCGTAGACGTGGGGCGCGAGCGTACCGACGAAGGGCAGGTTGCGGTACTTCTCGGCGTAGTCGAGGCCGTAGCCCACGACGAACTCGTTCGGGATGTCGAAGCCGACCCACTCCACGTCGATGGCGACCTTGGCGGCGTCCGGCTTGCGCAGCAGCGTGCACACCTTCAGGGAGGCGGGCTCGCGGGAGCCGAGGTTGTTGATCAGCCAGGACAGGGTCAGGCCGGAGTCGATGATGTCCTCGACGATCAGGACGTGCCGGCCCTTGATGTCGGTGTCGAGGTCCTTGAGGATCCGCACGACACCGGAGGACTGGGTGCCCGCGCCGTAGGAGGACACGGCCATCCAGTCCATGGTGACGGGGGTGGACAGCGCCCGGGCCAGGTCCGCCATGACCATCACCGCGCCCTTGAGGACGCCGACGATGAGCAGGTCCTTGCCCGCGTACTCCGCGTCGATCTTCGCGGCCAGCTCGGCCAGCTTCGCGTCGATCTCTTCCTTGGTGATGAGTACCTGCTGGAGGTCGGCACCCATGTCTTTCGCGTCCACCCGCATCACTTTCGGTCGTCCCGCACTTACGGCCGCGTGCGCGGCCACCGGCTCCGGCCGCACGCACGGCCTCCGGCTGCCCGGCCCGCCGGAGCTCGCTCCGGGGAGGTCGGGATTCAGCCTTGCCGAATCACCAGTCTGCCACCCTGCCGCTGGGCGACGACCCGGCCCGGGAGATTGATGGCTCCCTGACCGCGCCAGCCGGTGATCAGGCGGTCGACTTCCTCGATGTGGCGGGCGAACAGCGCACCGGCCGGGGCACCGGCCTCGATGGCGGCGCGGCGCAGGACCCGGCGGCGCACGGCGGGCGGGAGCGCGTACAGCTTGGCGCACTCCAGCAGGCCGGCGGCGTCCCGGACGGAGGCCTCGGCCTGGCGGGCCCAGGCGTCCAGGGCGTCGGCGTCGTCGCGGGAGAGCTGGGCGGTGCGGGCGAGCGCCTCCACGACGCCCTTGCCGAGGGCCTTCTCCAGGGCGGGCAGGCCCTCGTGCCGGAGCCGGGAGCGGGTGTAGGCGGGGTCGGCGTTGTGCGGGTCGTCCCAGACGGGCAGCGACTGGACCATGCAGGCCTTGCGGGCGGTCTGCCGGTCGAGCTGCAGGAAGGGCCGCCGGTAACGGCCGCCGGCCCCCGAGACCGCGGCCATGCCGGACAGGGAGCGGATGCCGGAGCCGCGGGCGAGACCCAGCAGGACGGTTTCGGCCTGGTCGTCGCGGGTGTGGCCGAGCAGGACCGCGGCGGCGCCGTGGCGTTCGGCGGCGGCGTCCAGGGCCGCGTAGCGGGCGTCGCGGGCGGCGGCTTCGGGGCCGCCCTCGCGGCCGACGGTCACGGCGGCGGACTCGACCGGATCGAGTCCGAGCCCGCGCAGCCGCAGGACGACCTCCTCGGCACGGAGGTCGGAGCCGGGCTGGAGGCCGTGGTCGACGGTGACCCCGCCGGCCCGGACGCCGAGCTTGGGTGCCTCGAAGGCGAGGGCGGAGGCGAGGGCCATGGAGTCGGCGCCGCCGGAGCACGCGACGAGGACGAGCGGGGAGGGGGGCCGCTCGGCCGTCCGGTCCGGGCGCGCGCCGGCCGGCTGCGGGGCCGGGTGCGCGGGGAGGGCCTGGTGGTCGTTGAGGATGTCGTGGAGGACGCGGCGAACCGCCAGGCGTATCGCCGCGACCGCAGGATGGGGACCCATGTCCGGTTCCCTTCATGAAGTTTTCGGGGGGTGAACCCGGGACGGTCACTCAGAGTGTGTAGATGGTGACAGAAGCGGGCCGTTCCCCGAGCATTGCACGCCTACGCATGGCCCACGGTCCCTCGGACGGGTGATTGGCGGGGCATTCGCCTGCCGTCGGCCGGATTCCTTTCACGACGTCCACGTGACGTTCACTACTCGGCCTTGCGGTGCACCCGCGCGACCCAGTCCGCCGGTTTGGCGATCTCCGCCTTGGTGGGGAGGGTGTTGGGCGAGGTCCACACACGGTTGAAGCCGTCCACGCCGACCTGTTCGACCACGGCCCGCACGAACCGTTCGCCGTCCCGGTACTGCCGCAGTTTGGCGTCCAGACCGAGCAGCTTGCGCAGGGCCGTGTCCAGGCGGGAGGCGCCCTTCGCGCGGCGCTGCTGGAACTTCTCGCGGATCTCCGCGACGGTCGGTACGACGCTCGGGCCGACGCCGTCCATGACGTAGTCGGCGTGCCCCTCCAGCAGGGACATCACGGCGGTGAGCCGGCCGAGGATCTCCCGCTGGGCGGGGGTCTGCACCAGCTCCACGAAGGAGCGCCCGCCGTCCTCCTCCTCGCCCTCGGGACGGCCGCCGACCAGGGACTGGGCGGCGTCCCGGATGCGCTCCAGGAAGGTCATCGGGTCGACGTCGGTCTCCGCCAGGAACGACTGGATCTCGCCCTCCAGGTGGTCCCGCAGCCAGGGCACGGCGGTGAACTGCGTGCGGTGGGTCTCCTCGTGCAGGCACACCCACAGCCGGAAGTCGTGCGGCTCGACGTCGAGTTCGCGCTCGACGTGGACGATGTTGGGCGCGACGAGCAGCAGCCGTCCGCCGCCGTTCTCGCCGGCCGGCAGGTCGCGGCCGGCGGGCGCGAAGGTCTCGTACTGGCCGAGGACCCGGGAGGACAGGAACGACAGGAGCATGCCGAGTTCGACGCCGGTGACCTTGCCCCCGACGGCGCCGAGGACCGCGCTGCCCGGGTTGCCGCCGCGCCGTTCCTGCATCTTCTCCAGGAGCGGGCGGAGGATCTCGCGGAAGCCGGCGACGTTGGCGCGGACCCAGCCGGGTCGGTCGACGACGAGGACGGGGGTGTCGTGGGTCTCCTCGGTGCCCATCCGGGTGAAGCCCCGGACGTGTCCCTCCGAGGCCTTCGCGTGCCGGCGCAGCTCCGCGACGACGGCCCTGGCCTCGTCGCGGCTGACGTCGGGGCCGGGGCGTACGAGGCGGGTCGCGGTCGCCACCGCGAGGTTCCAGTCGACCATCCCGGGAGATGCGGTGCCACCGAAGCCAGTCATGCTGTCAACCGTACGTGAGCGCCCCCATTTCGGGCAGGCCGTGGGGATGCCGACAGGGCCGGCCGCGCTTTCCGGTCACCCGGCGCCGCGAGCCGCCCCAGGGCCGGCAGGAGCCCGCGGCGGGCGGCGACGGAGCCCCGGAGCGTGGCCGGGCGGTGGTCGTCCGCGGTCAGCCCGCCAGGGCCGTCGCCGCTCTGTCCAGGGCCGCCTGGGCCTCCAGGGGGTCCGTCGTGTCCGAGGCGAGGAAGGCGAAGGCCAGGAGGTGGCCGGCCTTGTCGACGACCGTGCCCGCGAGGGTGTTCACACCGGTCAGCGTGCCCGTCTTGGCGCGTACGAGGCCGGCCGCGCCGTCGGTGTACCGGGTGCTCAGGGTGCCGGTGAAGCCGGCCACGGGCAGGCCGGTGAGGACCGGGCGCAGGCCGGGACGGGCGGGGTCGCCCGCCTTGGCCAGCAGGGCGGTGAGGAGGTCGGCCGTGAGCCGGTCGTCGCGGTTCAGACCGCTGCCGTCGTGGAAGGCGGCGCCGGCCATCGGCAGGCCCAGCTTGCGCAACTGGGTGGCGATGGCCTTCGCGCCGCCGTCGAAGCCGGCGGGCTGCCCGCTCGCCAGGGCGGTGTGCCGGGCCAGGGCCTCCGCGATGTCGTTGTCGCTGTTGGTCAGCATCCGCTCGACCAGCTCCGACAGCGGCGGCGAGGAGACCCGGGCGAGCGTCTCCGCGCGCGTGCTGGCCTTGGAGGGGCCGGGGGCCGTGGTGGCGATGCCGGCGTCCTTCAGGAAGCCCGCGAACCGGGTGGCCGCGTCCGCCGCCGGGTCGCCCACGCGGGGCGCCGGACCCTCGGTGGAGGCGTCGGTGCGACCCTCGTCCACGGTCAGGGCGCTGATCGGGGCGAGGTTGTCGTTGACGCCGATGGGGTGCAGGGCGGGGCCGGTGAAGAGGGTGGTGTCGTACGAAAGGGTGATCTTGTGGATGCCGCGCCGGTCCAGTGCCTTCGCGGTGTCCGCCGCCAGCGCCCGCAGGCCGGCCCAGCCGCCGGTCCTGGCGTGCGCGGTGAGGGTGGGGTCGCCGCCGCCGACCAGGACGAGTTCCCGGGTGTCGGGTTCCAGGGCGGTGCGGGTGGTGAGGCGGTGGTCGGGACCGAGGGCGGACAGCGCGGCGACGGCGGTGGCGATCTTGGTGGTGGAGGCGGGTGTGAGGGCCTTGCCGGAGTCGGCGCCGTAGAGGCGCTCGCCCGTCGTGACGTCGACGACGGCCGCCGCGTGGCTGCCGCCCAGCGCGGGCACGTCCAGCAGGGGCCCCAGGGCGTCCGAGAGCGCCTTCGCGTCCGGAGAGGTCTTCTTGGTGCCGACCGCGCCCGTGGTGGCGCCGAGTCCCGTCAGCACGGCCGCGGCGCTCGGCGCGGGCCGGGGCGCCCCGGCGGCCCTGCCGGAGCGGCCGTGATCTGCGCCACCTGACCGCTCCAGAGCGGCGGCGCGGTCCCGCTCGGCCGTACGCTGACCGTTGGCGTCCCAGGGACCGGCCACGGTCACCACGCCGGCGGCCAGTGCCAGGCCGGCGGTGGCGGCGCCCGCGGTGTACTGCCAGGTCCTGACGGTCCGCGGACGGGGGAGGTGCACAGGCCTGACGCGGACGGCCTCCGTCAGCCGCGCGATCCGCGGCCGGGCGGCCGTCACGGCGCGCGCCAGACCCGGTCGTACGGCGGCCACGATCCGCGCCACGCGCGGTCTCGCGGCCCGCCAAGGCCTCAGCTCAGGCACGACCACCAGCCCCTTTCGCGATCACACACCTGCGTGAGGGACACTTAACCACCAGAACTATGTGCTGATCATGGAGGAGCCACCGGTGGAGTTCGACGTCACGATCGAGATCCCGAAGGGTTCGCGGAACAAGTACGAGGTGGACCACGAGACCGGTCGGATCCGCCTGGACCGTCGTCTCTTCACCTCGACCGCATACCCGACCGACTACGGCTTCGTCGAGAACACCCTCGGCGAGGACGGCGACCCGCTGGACGCGCTGGTCATCCTGGACGAGCCGACCTTCCCCGGCTGCCTCATCCGCTGCCGCGCGATCGGCATGTTCCGCATGACGGACGAGGCCGGCGGCGACGACAAGCTGCTGTGCGTCCCGGCCACCGACCCGCGCGTGGAGCACCTGCGCGACATCCACCACGTGTCGGAGTTCGACCGCCTGGAGATCCAGCACTTCTTCGAGGTCTACAAGGACCTGGAGCCCGGCAAGTCGGTCGAGGGCGCCAACTGGGTGGGCCGGACGGACGCCGAGGCGGAGATCGAGCGGTCGTACAAGCGCTTCAAGGAGCAGGGCGGCCACTGAGCCCCCGCTCGCGTGAACGGGCCGCACGCGCACGCGTGCGGCCCGTTTCGCATGTCCGCACACTTACGGCCCGGCCGGGTACGTGTGCGCATACTGATGCTTACGGCAAGTGCGGTTCAGAAAGCGGTGCGAGGTGACGGAGGCGGAGGAGCGCAAGCCCCGGTCGGACGAGGCGCGGTACGACCCGGAGATCACGTCCGAGTTCGCCATCCCCAAGGGTCTCGACGTCCCGAGGGCCGGCGAGTCGGAGACGACCTCCGAGTTCGCGGTCCCGGAGGGGCTGGAGACCCCGCAGCCGCCCAGTGCCGAACCGGAGGGCTCGGCGTTCGGCACACCGAGCACCTACAGCGCGAAGACCGCACCGGCCGAGTTCACCCCGGCCACCGGTGTGCCGCTGGTCAGCCTGGTCAAGGACGCGCCCTGGCAGGACCGGATGCGCACGATGCTGCGCATGCCGGTGACGGAGCGGCCGGCGCCGGAGCCGGTGCAGCGCGTGGAGGAGGGCGGCCCGGCCGTCCCGCGCGTGCTGGACCTGACCCTGCGTATCGGTGAGCTGCTGCTGGCCGGCGGTGAGGGCGCGGAGGACGTGGAGGCCGCGATGTTCGCGGTGTGCCGGTCCTACGGCCTGGACCGGTGCGAGCCGACCGTCACCTTCACGCTGCTGTCGATCTCGCACCAGCCGTCGCTGGTGGAGGACCCGGTGACGGCGTCCCGGACGGTGCGGCGGCGGGGCACCGACTACACGCGTCTTTCGGCCGTCTTCCGGCTGGTGGACGACCTGACCGACCCGGAGACCCATGTCTCCCTCGAGGAGGCCTACCGGCGCCTGGCGGAGATCCGCCGCAACCGGCATCCGTATCCCGGCTGGGCGCTGACCCTGGCGAGCGGGCTGCTGGCCGGTGCGGCCTCCGTGCTGGTCGGCGGTGACCCGATCGTGTTCCTGGCGGCGGCCGTCGGCGCGATGCTCGGCGACCGGCTGGCGTGGCTGTGCGCGGGGCGCGGGCTGCCGGAGTTCTACCAGTTCACCGTGGCCGCGATGCCGCCCGCGGCGATCGGGGTGGCGCTGACCCTGGCGCACGTGGACGTGAAGGCGTCCGCGGTGATCACCGGTGGGCTGTTCGCGCTGCTGCCGGGGCGGGCGCTGGTGGCGGGGGTGCAGGACGGGCTGACGGGCTTCTACATCACCGCCTCGGCCCGGCTGCTGGAGGTCATGTACTTCTTCGTCGGCATCGTCACCGGGGTGCTGACCGTCCTGTACTTCGGCGTGAAGATCGGCGGCAAGCTGAATCCGGACGCGCAGCTGGGCATCTCCCAACGGCCGCTGATCCAGATCGCGGCATCGATGCTGCTGTCGCTGACCTTCGCCGTACTGCTCCAGCAGGAGCGGTCCACCGTGCTCTGGGTGACCCTCAACGGCGGGGTGGCCTGGTCGGTGTACGGCGCGATGCGCTACGCGGGCGATATCTCGCCGGTGGCCTCCACGGCCGTGGCGGCGGGGCTCGTGGGGCTGTTCGGGCAGTTGCTGTCCCGGTACCGGTTCGCCTCGGCGCTGCCGTACACGACGGCGGCGATCGGGCCGCTGCTCCCCGGTTCGGCCACCTACTTCGGGCTGCTGTCCATGGCGCAGAACGACGTGGACAAGGGGCTGGTGTCGCTGGCCAAGGCCGCGTCGCTGGCGATGGCCATCGCCATCGGGGTCAACCTGGGGTCGGAGATCTCCCGGCTGTTCCTGCGGGTCGGCTCCGCCGGGAAGCGCCGGGCCGCCAAGCGGACGCGCGGGTTCTGAGTCTCCCCGTCCCCCGCGCCCCGGTCAGTGGCCGCGGTTGTCGTACGGGTACTGGTTGGGGTCGTACTGGTTGGGGTCGTACTGGTTCGGCTGGTGCTGGTCGGGCTGGTGCTGCGGGTACTGCTGCTGCGGGTACTGCTGCCGGCCGTAGGACTGACCGGCGTCGTAGCCCTGGTCGCCGTGGCCCCGGTCGTCGTAGCGCCGGTCGTCGTAGCCCTGGTCGGCGTACCCCTGATGGCCGTGGCCCTGGTTGTCGTAGCCCTGGTTCCAGTCCTGCTGGTACGGCTGCTCGTACTGCGGGGCGTACGGCTGCTCGGGCTCGACGCGCCGCAGGCGGGTCGTGGCGTCGTCCATGACCGGCGGGTGCTGGTACTGCGGCTGCTGGTGCACGGGCCGGGCCTGCTGGTAGACGGGCTGCCGCGCGGGTTCCGGGGCGCTCTGCCCGGCCTTCCTGCTCTTGCCGCGCGCCCGCAGGTACTCGATCGCGATCGGGATCACCGAGACGAGGACGATCAGGATCAGGATCGCCTCGATGTTCTTCTTGACGAAGCCGATGTTGCCGAGCCAGGAGCCGAGCAGGGTGACGCCCGCGCCCCACAGCACACCGCCGATGACGTTGAAGGTCAGGAACGAGCGGTACTTCATGCCGCTGACGCCCGCGATGATCGGCGTGAACGTGCGCACGATCGGCACGAAGCGGGCCAGGACCAGGGACTTCGGGCCGTACTTCTCGAAGAACTCGTGCGCCTTGGCGACGTTCTCCTGCTTGAAAAGCCGGGAGTCCGGCCGGTTGAACAGGGACGGGCCGACCTTCTTGCCGAACATGTAGCCCGCCTGGTCGCCGAGGATCGCGGCGAGGGAGATCAGCGCGATGGCGGCCCAGAGCGGGAAGTCGAGGTCCCCGGACGTGATCAGCAGGCCGCACGTGAACAGCAGCGAGTCACCCGGCAGGAAGAAGCCGATGAGCAGGCCGGACTCGGCGAAGACGATGAGCAGCAGACCCCAGACGCTGTACGTGTCGAGCAGATAGTTGGGATCCAGCCAGCTCGGGCCGAGGGCGAGTGTCATAACGGGTCCGGCTCCTGAGAGGTGAAGGCGGCTACGGCGGCTGAACGTCGGTGGGGCGCCGTACAAAACTATCAACGTAAGGGGACCACCCCGGGTTCCACCGCGTCACCGTGGGGTGCCCGGGCCCGGGGAGCCGGCCCCGGGCCCGGACGTCAGGAGGAGGTGTGCCGGTCCGCGTTGGCGAGGATCGCCTCGCGCAGGTGTTCGGCGAGGCCGGGGCGCATGGCGTCGTAGAACGCCTTGAAGCGCTCGTCGGAGACGTACATCTCCGCGAAGCACCGGTGCATCTCGTAGGGGACCTCGAAGTAGTACCGGCTGATGTGCCGCCGGTGTTCCTCGGCCAGGTCCATGGCCGCCTCGCCGGCCGGCCGCTCGCCGTCGGCGACCAGGGCGGCGTACCGCTCGCCCCAGTCGTCCACCTCGGCCTGGATGCGCTTCCAGTCCTCCTTCGTGTAGGCCGCGGCGCGGCGCCGCGACTCGGCGTACGCCTCGGTGCCGCCCCAGCGCCGCTCGGCCTCCTCGGCGTACTGCTCGGGGTCCTTGTCCCCGAAGACCTCGAACCGCTCCTGCGGTGTCAGGTCGATGCCCATCGTGCGTGCCTCCAAGGCGTGCTCCACGGCCGCGGCCATCTTCTGCAGCTTCTCGATCCGGGCGGTCAGCAGGTCGTACTGGCGGCGCAGGTGTGTGCGCGGGTCCGCGTCCGGGTCGTCGAGCAGGGCCGCGACCTCGTCGAGCGGGAAGCCGAGCTCGCGGTAGAACAGGATCTGCTGGAGCCGGTCGAGGTCGGTGTCGCCGTAGCGCCGGTGGCCGGCGTACGTCCGCTCGCTGGGCACGAGCAGGCCGATCTCGTCGTAGTGGTGCAGGGTGCGCACCGTGACGCCGGCGAACCCCGCGACCTGTCCCACGGAGTAGCTCACTTTCCGCTCCTTGTCGTCGGTACGCCCCCACGCTGCGGCCTCACGCCGCGTGAGGTGCAAGCCGGCAGCACGTTCTGGATGCTGTAGTTCCGGATGTTGCGTGCGTTTCGTCCGCTTATGGTGAGCCCGTGGCCCAGGAGACGACGCAGCAGGCGCCCCCCAGCGCTCCGACCGCCCCGGCACGGGCTCTGCTGCCGTTCATCCTGCCCGCCGTCCTCGTGGGCGTGGTCGCGAGTCTCGTCTTCGTCGGGGTGAGCACGGCGGGGGAGAAGCTCCAGCACCTGCTGTGGGGGCCGCTGCCGGACGCCCTCGGCGTGGGCCGCTCCAGCGTGCTGTGGATGTTCGTCGTGCTCGTGGCGACCGGCATCGCCGTCGGGCTGGTGGTCTGGAAGGTCCCCGGCCACGCCGGGCCCGACCCGGCCACCGTCGGACTGGAGGCGCCGGTGCTGCCGCCGGCCGTCCTGCCGGGCCTGGTGCTGGCCACCGCGCTCATGCTGGCCGGCGGTCCGAGCCTCGGCCCGGAGAACCCGGTCATCGCGGTCAACGTGGGCCTCGCGGCCTGGCTGGGCGCGCGCTTCCTGCCCCGGACGCCGGGCGCGCTGTGGCCGGTGCTGGCGGAGGCGGCGACGATCGGCGCGCTGTTCGGCACACCGGTGGCAGCGGCACTGGTGATCTCCGAGGCGCTGGCGGGGCGGCCGATGCCGGGCCGGCTGTGGGACAACGTCTTCGCGCCGCTGACCGCGGGCACGTGCGGGGCGATCACGACGGCCCTGGCGGCCCGTCCGACCTTCGACCTGGGACTGCCGCCCCTGGGCCACCCGCGCCCGGGAGACCTGCTGGCAGCCCTGGTGATCGCCTCGGTCGCCGCGCTGCTCGGCATGTGCGCCGTCCGCGCCTTCCCGTACGCCTACGCGGCCTTCCGGCGGCTGCGGCACCCGATGCTCATGCTTCCGGCCGGCGGGGCCGTGCTGGGGGCCCTGGCGGCTCTGGGCGGCCAGCTGACGCTGTTCAAGGGCGTGACGGAGATCGGGCAGCTGGTCCGCGACCCGGAGGGCTGGTCGGCGGGACAGTTCGCCACCATGACGGTGGTGAAGCTGGCCGCGCTGCTCGTCGCGGCGACCTGCGGCTTCCGGGGCGGCCGGATCTTCCCCTCGGTCTTCGCCGGTACCGCGCTGGGCCTGTGCGCCCACGCCCTGGTACCGGCCGTGCACCTGTCGGTGGGCGTGGCCACGGGCGTGCTGGGCATGCTCCTGGCGATCACCCGGCAGGGCTGGATGAGCCTGTTCACCGCCGCCGTCCTGGTCTCCTCGCCCGGGACTCTCGCCCTGCTGTGCGTCGCCTCGCTGCCGGCCTGGCTGCTGGTGACGGGCCGTCCGCAGATGCAGCTGCGGCAGGACGGGACCCCGGTCCGATGACCCTCCCCCACCCGACCCCCATTCCCCCTGGCACCCGTTCATCTGGAGGCACATCCCGATGGCCCTGCACAAAGGTCCCGAGAAGCACGAGCGGCGGACGATGTCGGTCAACCCGTTCTTCGGGGAGGCCAACCCCGTCGGCGGCATGACCGAGGCCCCGCCCACGCACCGGCTCCCGGACGCCCCGCTGTCGCCGTCCACGGCGTACCAGCTGGTGCACGACGAGCTGATGCTGGACGGCAACTCCCGGCTGAACCTGGCCACTTTCGTCACCACCTGGATGGAGCCGCAGGCCGGGGCGCTGATGGGCGAGTGCCGGGACAAGAACATGATCGACAAGGACGAGTACCCGCGCACGGCCGAACTGGAGCGGCGCTGCGTGGCGATGCTCGCGGACCTGTGGAACGCGCCGGACCCGTCGGCGGCCGTCGGCTGTTCGACGACCGGGTCGAGCGAGGCGTGCATGCTCGCCGGGATGGCGCTGAAGCGGCGCTGGACGAAGCGGAACTCCGACCGCTATCCGGGCGCGCGGCCCAATCTGGTCATGGGCGTCAACGTCCAGGTGTGCTGGGAGAAGTTCTGCGACTTCTGGGAGGTGGAGGCCCGGCTGGTCCCGATGGAGGGCGACCGCTTCCACCTGGACCCGCAGGCGGCCGTCGACCTGTGCGACGAGAACACCATCGGGGTCGTCGGCATCCTCGGCTCGACCTTCGACGGCTCCTACGAGCCGGTCGCCGACCTGTGCGCGGCCCTGGACGCCCTCCAGGAGCGCACCGGGCTCGACATCCCGGTGCACGTGGACGGCGCGTCCGGCGCGATGGTGGCACCCTTCCTGGACGAGGACCTGGTGTGGGACTTCCGCCTGCCGCGCGTGGCGTCGATCAACACCTCCGGGCACAAGTACGGGCTGGTGTACCCGGGCGTCGGCTGGGCGCTGTGGCGGGACAAGGAGGCGCTGCCCGAGGAGCTGGTCTTCCGGGTGAACTACCTGGGCGGCGACATGCCGACCTTCGCGCTGAACTTCTCCCGGCCCGGCGCCCAGGTGGTGGCGCAGTACTACACGTTCCTGCGGCTGGGCCGGGAGGGTTACCGGGCGGTGCAGCAGTCGACGCGGGACGTGGCGACCTCGCTCGCCTCCCGGATCGAGGCACTCGGCGACTTCCGGCTGCTCACGCGCGGGGACCAGCTCCCCGTGTTCGCGCTGACCACCGCCGGCCACGTCAGCTCCTACGACGTCTTCGACGTCTCCCGGAGGCTGCGCGAGGGCGGCTGGCTGGTGCCCGCCTACACCTTCCCGGCGAACCGCGAGGACCTGTCCGTGCTGCGGATCGTGTGCCGCAACGGTTTCTCGCACGACCTCGCCGACCTGTTCCTGGACGACCTGGCCCGCCTGCTGCCGGAACTGCGCCGGCAGCCGCACCCCCTGACCCGCGACAAGGGGGCGGCCACCGGATTCCACCACTAGGGTCAGCCGGTGGCGGGGCCGGGGTCTTCCGTGTGGATCAGGCCGGGGCCCGCGAGCCGGCATGATCCGAACGAGAGGCCCTAGCGGCCCAGGCGGGCGAACGTCCGTACGGCCAGCGGGAAGAACACCGCCAGCAGGGCGAGCGGCCAGAGGACGGCCGGCCAGAGGTGCCCCGGCGCGCCGCCGGGGCCGCCCAGCAGGTGCCGTACGGCCGTCGCGGTCTGGGACAGCGGGTTCCACTCGACGGCCGTGCCCAGCCAGTCGGGCATGGACGCGGGCACGGCGAAGGCGTTGGAGAGGAAGCCGGCCGGCCAGACGAGGATCTGCACGGCCTGCACCATCTCCGGGCGGCCGGCCAGCAGGGCGAGGCAGATGCCGATCCAGAGCATCGCGAAACGGAGCAGCAGGAGCAGGCCGGCGGCGGCCGCGCAGGCACCGGGGCCGCCGTGCGTCCGCCAGCCCAGCGCGTACGACACCCCGGTCAGCACGGCGAGCCCGACCGCGGACTGGAGCATGTCGGCGACCGACCGGCCCACGAGCACCGCGCCGTCCGTCATCGGGAGGGAACGGAAGCGGTCGATCACGCCCCGGTCGAGGTCCTGGGTGACCGCGAGCATGGTGCCCTCCAGGCCGAAGGCCATGGTGAGCACGAGCATGCCCGGCACCAGGAAGTCGAGGTAGTCACCGGTCACGCCCCGGCCGCCGCCGACGAGGTAGCCGAACATCAGCAGCAGCATCACCGGGAAGACCAGTGCGACCAGCGGCTGACCGGGCCGCCGTGCCCAGTGGGCGAGTTCGCGCCGGGTCATGGTCCAGGAGTCCGTCAGGACGTACGTGCTCACGCGGCCTCCTCCGCCCGGTCCGTCCGGCGGTTCGCGTCGTCCTTCGCGTGCCGTTCCGCGTCGCCGGTGAGGTGCAGGAACACCTCGTCCAGGGTGGGACGGCGCAGCACGATGTCCGCGGCCTCGACGCCGGCGGACTCCAGGGCCCCTACGACCCCGGAGAGGGCGGCCATGCGGTCGGTGACCGGGGCGCTGAGCAGCCGGCGGTCGGCGTCGACGGTGACCCCGGGCAGGGGCAGTACGGCCACCGCGTCGGCCAGCCGGTCCGCGTCGCGCAGGACGACGTCGACGCGGTCGCCGCCGGTGAGGCCCTTCAGGTCCTCGGGGGTGCCGTCGGTGACGACCCGCCCCCGGTCCACGAAGGCGACGCGGTGGGCGAGCTGGTCGGCCTCCTCCAGGTACTGGGTGGTGAGCAGGACCGTCGTACCGCCGTCGACCAGGGAGCGGACCGAGGCCCACACCTCGGCCCGGCCGCGGGGGTCGAGGCCGGTGGTGGGCTCGTCCAGGAACAGCACCGCGGGGTCGGTGATCAGGGAGGCGGCCAGGTCCAGGCGGCGGCGCATGCCGCCGCTGTAGCGGGCGACCGGGGTCCGTCCGGTGCCGGTGAGGCCGAAGCGCTCCAGGAGTTCCGTGGCGCGCACGCGCGCGTGGCGGGCGCCGAGGTGGTGCAGGCGGGCGAACATCTCCAGGTTCTGCCGGCCGTCGAGCTGCTCGTCCAGGGCCGCGTGCTGACCCAGCAGACCGATGCGCCGGCGGACCGCGCGGGCGTCGGTCAGCACGTCGTGCCCGGCGACCCGGACGCGCCCGCTGTCGGGCCTGAGCAGGGTGGACAGGATGCGGACCAGGGTGGTCTTGCCCGCGCCGTTCGGGCCGAGCACCGCGTGCACGGTGCCGCGCGTGACGTGCAGGTCGAGCCCGTCCAGGGCGGGTCTGCCGCCGTAGGTCTTGCGTACGCCCTCGACGGTGATCGCCGTGTCGGCCATGCCGCTCCCTCTGTTAGTCAAGTTTGACTAGTAGCTCGGAAGATAACGCCGGGACCAGTGATTGGTCAAACTTGACTAGCTGCGGCTGTGTCAGCTCAGCGGTCGTCCTCCGGATGCCGCTCCGCTGTCGCGTACGGGTTCTCCTGCCCCTCGGCGAGCACGCCCACGAACGGCTCGCCCTCCCCCGCGAAGGTGTACGCGCCCGCCTCCAGACGGTCGATGAGCCCTTGGGTCCAGGCCGCGTCGGAGTCGGCCGTGTGGACCCAGAGGTTCATGATCTCCCCGATGTGGCCGAGCTGCTCCGGGCCGCCCTCGGGGACGTAGTGCTCGGTGACGGCGGTCCGCCACCGGGCGATCCGGCGGATCCGTTCCCGCAGCAGCTCCAGGGCCTGCGCGCGAGGCAGTTCGACCAGGAAGCCGACCGCCGCGGACTGGATGTCCATCTTCTGGTCGTAGGCGACCAGGGACTCGCGCAGCAGCCGGAAGAACTCGTCCTCGCCCGGGCCGGTGATCTCGTACTCCACCCGCGGCGGCCCGCCGGCCGTGGACGGCGCCATCTCGTGCGCGTGCAGCAGCCCTTGCTTGGCCATCTGCTTCAGGGCGTGGTAGATCGAGCCCGGCTTGGCGTTGGACCACTCGTGCGCGCCCCAGTACTCCAGGTCGTTGCGGACCTGGTAGCCATGGGCCCGCCCGTGCTGGCGGACCGCGCCCAGCACGAGGAGACGGATCGCTGACATGAGGTCCAGGTTAGGACCCCGCGATCACCCTCAGGAGCCGCCCCGCTCCAGCGCCACGAGCTCGAAGGCGGTCTTGCCGTCCAGGGACTCGCGCAGGCACAGCCAGCTCAGTGACACACGGCCCTGGGGCGGGAACCAGGGGTCGGGCGGCAGCGGGAAGGTGTCGTCCAGGCCGGGCGCCGAGCGGATGAACTTCTCCGTCTCCGCGGCCACCTGCTCCGAAGTACGCCAGCTGCGAGGCCACCGTCTCGTCACCGGTCAGCCGGAAGGTCTCGTGCCGGTTCGACCGGTCCCGCCGCACCGCCGGCGGCTCCTGCTTCGCCCGGGCGACCCAGCTCTGCTCCGTCTCGGCGACGTGCTTGAGCAGACCGCCCAGGGACAGCTCGCTGACGCTGGGGCGGGTACGGGCCTGTTCCTCGGTCAGCCCGAGCAGTGCCCGGTGAGGTGCTGTCCGCAAGGGCCCGCACGCGGAGAGGACGCCGGAAAGCCGGGCGCGGGACGACAGGGGCGCGGTCAGAACGGGAACGCGCTGCGCCCGTGCTGCACCGAGATCCACTTCACCGTGGTGAACGCCTCCAGCGTGGTCTCGCCGTTGAGACGGCCGAGGCCGGAGTGCTTCTCGCCGCCGAAGGGCACGATCGGCTCGTCGTGGACCGTGCCGTCGTTCACATGGAACATGCCGGTGTCGATCCGCTTGGCGAAGGCCACGCCCCGCTCGATGTCGGCCGTGTGGACGGCGCCGCTGAGGCCGTACGGGGTGTCGTTGACGATCCGCACCGCCTCCTCCTCGCCGTCGAACGTGAGGAGGAAGACGACCGGGCCGAAGACCTCCTGCTGGAGCAGCGGGGAGCCGGCCGGGACGCCGGTCAGCACGGTCGGCTCGACCAGGTTGTTGGTCGTGGTGCCGCGCACCAGCGCGGTGGCGCCCTGGGCGAGCGCCTGCTCCACGGTGGCGGAGACGGCGCCCGCCTGCGCCGAGTTGATCACCGGACCGATCACGGTCTGCGGATCGCGGGGGTCGCCGACCTTGAGGGTGCGGACCTTGGCGACGAACTTCTCGGTGAACTCGTCGGCCACGGACGCGTCCACCAGGACCCGGTTGGCGGCCATGCAGACCTGGCCCTGGTGCACGAACCGGCTGAAGACCGCCGCGTCCACCGCGTAGTCGATGTCGGCGTCGTCCAGCACCACCAGCGCGCTGTTGCCGCCCAGTTCGAGCACCGCGCGCTTGAAGTGCCGTGCACAGACGGTGGCGACGTGCCGGCCGACCTTGTCCGAACCGGTGAAGGAGATGACCTTCGGGACGGGGTGCTCCAGGAACGCGTCACCGATCTCGGCGATGTCGGTGACGACGACGTTGAGCAGGCCGCCGGGCAGCCCGGCGTCCTCGAAGATCTTCGCGAGCAGGGTGCCGCCGGCGATCGGGGTGTTCTGGTGCGGCTTGAGCACCACGGCGTTGCCCAGCGCGAGGGCCGGCGCGACCGACTTCAGCGACAGCAGGAACGGGAAGTTGAAGGGGCTGATGACGCCCACGACACCGACCGGCACACGGTAGACGCGGTTCTCCTTGCCCTCGCCCGGGGAGGGCAGGATCCGGCCCTCGGGGCGCAGCGCGAGGTGGACCGACTCGCGCAGGAACTCCTTGGCGAGGTGCAGCTCGAAGCCGGCCTTGACGCGCGTGCCGCCCAGCTCCGCGATGATCAGGTCGGCTATCTCCTGCTCGCGGTCCTCTATCAGCCTGAGGGCCCGCTCGAAGACCGCGCGCCGGGTGTAGGGGTTGGTCTCGGCCCACTTCCGCTGGGCCCGGGCGGCGGCCTGGTAGGCCTCGTCCACCTCGTCGACCGTGGCCACCGTGATCGAGGCCAGCTTCTCGTCGTCGTAGGGGTTGAAGTCGATGACGTCCCAGGAGCCGGTGCCCGGCCGCCACTCGCCGTCGATGTACTGCTGGGCCAGGTCGGTGAAGTAGGACGACATGTGATCCCTCAATCGCTAGCGGCCGCAGATCTACGCCGGGTCTGATCGAGCGTCATCCTACTTGCGGGTCACCAGAGTTGGGGTTCGTCAGGACAGTTGCAGCAGACCGCGCAGGAGGTCGCGGCTCTCGTCCGGACCGGGGCTGTCCTGCTGGAGTTCCTTCAGGGCCTGCTCGTACTGGGCGACGTCCTCGCGCTTGTCCAGGTAGAGGGCGCTGGTGAGCTGCTCCAGGTAGACCACGTCGGACAGGTCGGACTCGGGGAAGCTGAGGATGGTGAAGGCGCCGCTCTCGCCGGCGTGCCCGCCGAAGCTGAACGGCATGACCTGGAGCCGTACGTTGGGCCGCGCGGAGATGTCGATCAGGTGCTGGAGCTGGCCGCGCATCACCTCGCGGTCCCCGTAGGGGCGGCGCAGGGCGGCCTCGTCCAGGACGATGTGGAACTCGGGGGCGTTGTCGGCGAGCAGGTACTTCTGCCGCTCCAGGCGCAGCGCGACCCGGCGTTCGACGTCGGCGACGCTCGCGCCCCTCATGCCGCGCCGGACCACCGCGCGGGCGTACTCCTCGGTCTGCAGCAGGCCGTGCACGAACTGCACCTCGTAGGCGCGGATCAGCGAGGCGGCGCCCTCCAGGCCCACGTAGGTGGGAACCAGCTGGGCAGGACGTCGGTGTAGCTGTGCCACCAGCCCGCCACGTTGGCCTCCCGGGCGAGGGAGAGCAACGACTCGCGCTCCGCCTCGTCCGTGATGCCGTACAGCGTCAGCAGGTCCTCGACGTCCCTCGTCTTGAAGCTCACCCGGCCCAGCTCCATCCGGCTGATCTTCGACTCCGAGGCGCGGATCGAGTACCCCGCCGCCTCACGCGTGATCCCCCGCGCTTCCCGCAGTCGCCTGAGTTGCGAGCCGAGCAGCATCCGCCGCACCACCGATCCGGGCTCTCCCGCGCTCACTTTCGCCAGCCTCCCCAACCGTCTTCAGGGGCCGAAGTCTGCCACTAAAACACTTCGAGCAGTACTCGTCCGGTTACGGAAACGGAAAGAGCCCGCCCATTTCCACCCGGTGCGGACCGGTGAGAGGTCCGGACCTCTGGCGGGAACGTCGTGAAGATGGCAGAAAAAATGGCCAAGAAGCGGTACGGGCGGTGTCATTTCGGTCCCGTGCACGTGCATCTGCCCTTGCATCTGTTGTGCGCATCCGAAACCATGGTGCCGCGCCACCGCTGCATCGCAACGACCGCGAATTCCCGGGAGTGCCTCGCATGGGGACGAATGGATCGACCATGCTCAAGCCGTTACGGCAGGGCCTTCCGCCGCTGGATCCCGCGGCCGTGTCCGATGCCGCCTCCTGCGCCCTGCCGGCCCGGCTCGAGGCGGTGCGCGAGGCCCGGCGCTTCACCCGGTGCACCCTGGAGCAGTGGGACGTCGGTGACCGCTTCGACGACATCTGCCTCGTCGTCTCCGAGCTCGTCACCAACGCGCTGCGCCACGCGGTACCGGCCGCGCCGCGCGGGGGCGAGGTGCACCCGTCCGTACGGCTGCACCTGATGCGCTGGACCGAGCGGCTGGTGTGCGCGGTGCGCGACCCGAGCCACGAGACCCCGGCCCCGCGGGACTCCGACGACTTCTCGGCCGAGTCGGGCCGCGGGCTGTTCCTGGTCGACTCCTTCGCCGACAGCTGGGGCTGGCACCCGCTCGCGGGCAGGCTCGACGGCAAGGTGGTCTGGGCGCTGTTCCGGCTGCACACGGCCGGCTGAGCCGGTACGGGTCCGGCGGGCAAGCGGTTTCTACGCGCGTCGACCGGTCCGCGTCGGCGCGCCCCGCCGACATCGTTGCCAGCGGCGCGGCGAGAGCGGACCGCCGGCTCAGCTCGCGATCAGATGGTCGAACTCGCCGTCCTTGACGCCCAGGAGCATGGCCTCGATCTCCGCGCGCGTGTAGACGAGCGCCGGCCCGTCCGGGAAGCGCGAGTTGCGCACGGCGACGTCGCCGCCCGGCAGCCGCGCGAACTCGACGCAGGACCCCTGCGAGTTGCTGTGCCTGCTCTTCTGCCAGGCCACTCCGTCCAGCTGCGTGGCAGCCATGCCGTTGTACACGTCGTACTCCCCGTACACGCCGTCAACGTCGCGGTCCACAGGTCGCTCCCCGAGTGGTGCACTGGCTGGTGAGGCCATAGATGCTGTAGTCAACTGACTCGGATCATAACTCTGTTCACGTGCAGCTGCATGAGCAAATGCACGTGCACGGGGAGTGGTGCCGCGGTTACAGCCTTGACGTCCGCTTTACCGAAGCCGCTCCAGCGCCTGCCCCAGAGCGGGCAGGACATGCCCCCTCCAGCCCCCGCCCATGATCTTCCGCGCCATCAGCTGGGCGGGGTCGTCCGGATCGAACCCCTCGTGCACTAGGAAGAGACGCGTACCGCGCCCTTCCTGTTCCAGGGTCCAGGTGATCGTCCAGTCGGCCGGGTTGGCCGGATCGGCATCCGCCCAGCGGAGGGACAGCATCCGCTCGGTGTCGTAGGCCAGCACCTCCACCTCTACGACGCCCGAGAAGCGGGCGTTGGGACGGGGGACGGACGTCATCCGGTACCGGTGGCCGACCCGGAGCCGGAAGTCCTCGGCGCCGGGCATCTGCCAGCGGGCCAGCAGGCCGGGGTCGGTCAGGGCTCGCCAGACCTTGGCGGGTGGATGCGGGAAGAACTGGTCGACGCGGATCGTGGTCAGGTCGTCCGCGCCGGGTCCGGGGGCTGAACTCATGACCGCTCATCGTCGGGCATGCGGTCGAGGAGATCACCGAGGCCCTTCAGCCGCTCGCGCCAGAACCGCTCGTACGGATGGAGCCAGTCCTGCACATCGGCGAGCGGGGCCGCCTCCAGGCGGTAGAGACGCTGCCGTCCGGAACGCCGCTCGGAGACGAGGCCGGCCTCCCGGAGCACCTTGAGGTGTTCCGAGAGGCTCGGGCGGCGCATGTCGAAGTGGTCGGCCAGGGCCTGCACGGGCTGCGGCCCGCGCTCGCGCAGCAGTCGCAGCACCTCGCGCCGGGTGGCGTTGGCGAGCGCGGCGAAGACACGGTCCTCGGCGGCGGTACCCGTCCCGTTCATCGAGCGGTCAGAAGCCTTCCTTCTCCGTCAGCAGCAGCAGACCGTTGCCGTCGGGGTCGGTGAAGGAGGCCATCCGCCCCCAGGGGACGTCGTCCGGCCCCCGCACCTGGGCGCCGGCCGCGGCCAGCCGGGCGCAGTCGGCGTCGACATCGGTCGTGACCAACATGATCCCCCGCGCGGAACCGGGCTCGAAACCGCCCATGCCGGGCCCCGAAAGCGTGAAGACGGTCTGGGCGCCCTCGGGGGCCACCTGGAGCCAGCGGCCCTGGGGCGTCTCCCGGTCGGCGGTGACCTCGAAGCCGAGGACGTCGCGGTAGAAGCGCAGCGCGCGGTCCTGGTCGGCGACGGGGAGGGTGACGAATGAGGCGTGTGTGATGCTCATGCCGCCGACAATAGGTAGGCAGTTCCCTACCGGTCAAGGGTAGGGAAATTCCTACGCGTCCAAGCCGCTGCGTCCGGCGTACGGCAGCGCGGCGGGCTCGGCGCGCGAGAAGCAGGTCGTGCGCAGGCCCCCCGCTCCACCCTCCCGCTCCTCCCCCAGGCCCCGTCCGCCCACCGGGGACACCCGCCCCGCGTACGGAAGTCCTCCCGGTGACTGCTGGTAGCTTGCGCTGCGGGCCGTCCGGCGAGGGCGGCCGGCCGCTATCGCTGAGGGAGCTTCCGGTGACTACTGCGACTGCGAGGGTGCGGGCGACCGCGCGAGGGCGGGGCGCGGCCCTGGCCGCGGGGCTGACGGGCGTGCTGGCGCTCACGGCATGCGGCGGCGGTTCCGGGGGCGGGGAGGGCACCTCGGCGTCACCCTCGAAGAGCGCGACCGCGACCCCATCGGCGGGCGCGGACTCCGCCACGGGTGGCTCCGCCAAGCTCCAGGGCAGCTGGATCACCACCGCCGGCGGCAAGATCGTGGCCCTGGTGGTCACCGGGAAGAAGGCCGGGATCTTCGCGACCGGCGGGACCATGTGCAGTGGGACGGCGGGCGCCGAGGACGGCATGCAGATGATCCGTCTGACGTGCACCGGCCAGGACAAGGGGCGCACCACCGGCATGGTCGACTCGGTCGACGGCACGACGCTCAAGGTGACCTGGTCGGGTGAGGCCGGCCAGGAGACGTACACCAAGGCGGAGGGCGGGAAGCTGCCGTCGGGACTGCCGACGGCGCCGGTGCGGCAGTAAGGGCGCTCTCGCGGCACTCGAAGCCGCCCAGCACCATCTGAAGTGGTGAATCGGGCCGGGGTGCGTGATCGCGTCCCGGCCGCAGGGGCCATGATGCGGGGGAGACCGTCACCACCTCGATGGGAACCTGCTCATGCGCGCCATTCCGCTCACCTTCACCGCTCTCGCCGCCGCTCTGCTGCTGACCGCCTGCAACGACAGCGGCGGGGACAAGAACGGCAAGAGCGGCTCCGCCTGCGAGGTCGGCGGGGTCTCGTTGCAGATCGGGGCGGCGAGCGTGGCCCCGGCCGCCGGGGACACCGGCGAGATCCCCGTCAGCATCACCAATCAGAGCGCCCCCTGCACCCTGGACGACTTCCCGGACGTCGTGCTGGAGGGGGGCGGTTCCCCGGCCCGGGTGCCCGTGCTGAAGGGCGCGAAGGCCCAGAAGCTCAAGCTGGCCAAGGGGGATTCCGCGTCCTTCTCGATCAGCTACGTACGCGGAGCGGAGGGCGCCAAGAACACCCTGGCCGCACAGACCGTGAAGATCACCCTGCCCGGCTCGGACACCGGACGGACCTTCCCGTGGAAGTACGGCCCGGTCGCGGCCAAGGCCGCCGGAACCGCCCCGGACGCGTCCGTGAGCGCCTTCCAGCAGGTGGGCGACTGAGGGACGAGGGGTCGCGGCGGCGACTGGCCGGGCCGGCGACCGGACGGGCAGGACCGGACGCGGGTCGGCGGCCGGGCGGGCCGGACGCGGGTCGGCGGCCGGGCGGGCCGGGCGGACCGGGCTGGCGAGCGAACCAGTCGGCGACCGGATGGGCCTGTGCCCTGGTCTGTAGGTACGGGAGCGGGTCGGCGATTGGGCGGGCGACAGGGGCGTGTATCGGCGACCGGGCTGCGGGGGGACGGGCGCGGGCCGGCAACCGGGCCGCAGGCGCACGGGCGCGGATCGGCAACCGGGCGGGTCCGCGACCAGGCCGCGGAACACGCGCGCGGATCGGCAACCCGGCCGGGAAACACGAGTACGGGCCGGCGACCGGGCGGGTCTGCGATCGGGCGGCGGAACCCGAGCGTGGATCGGCAACCCGGCCGGAGAACACGAGCACAGGCCGACAATCAGGCGGGTCCGCGACCAGGCCGCGGAACACGCGCGCGGATCGGCAACCCGGCCGGGAAACACGAGTACGGGCCGGCGACCCGGCCGCGAGGCATGCGTGCGGGACGGTGGCCGGGTGTGGTGGTGAGCGAGTGGGGCGGCAGTGGCCGGGCTGGGCGGTACCGGAGCGGGGCCGGGCGACTGGACGCGGTGTCGGGTGAGCAATCGGCGACCGGGCGGGGCGGCAGGAGGCGACGCCGGTGAGCCGGCCGGGTGGTGCGTGGCCGTCACCCCAGGCGCGGGCGGGATCTGACCTGAGCCCGGTCCGCCGCGCGTGCGCCCTCCGTCCAGCCCGCCGCGTCGCCGACCCCCCGCAACCGGGTCGTCGTGGTCTGCGGGAACATGCGCTCCAGCCGTCCGGTCACGGCCGTCTCGCGCGTGGCCAGCACCGGCAGCAGGTCCTGGGTCACCTGGGTCTCGGCGACAGCCGCGAGCCGGTCGCCCACGCGGTGCGCGTAAGCCGCGAGGAACGACTGCCGGAAGGTCTTGGTCCGCTTGCGCCCGCCGGCTCGCTGGGCGGCTTCCGCCTTCGTCATCGCGTGCGTGGCCTGCACCAGCAGCGAGGTGTAGAGCAGCTCGACCGCCTCCAGGTCCGCCTCGAAGCCGACGACCGTGGAGAAGCCGAACGGTTCGTTCCACACCGCGCGGCAGTGGTTCGCCGTGGCCACCGCGTCCAGCAGGACCGCCTTGGCCTGTTCGTACGGCGCCTCCACCCCGATGCGGCAGGCGCCGGGCGCGTCCGGCGCGGGCGCCTCGGCGGCGAGCAGCGCCTCGTCGACGCTGTACCGGGCCATCAGCTCCTGCGCCTTGGCGCTGAGCGCCTCGGCCTCCTCCGGATAACCGGTGGCCTCGGCCTTCGCGAGCAGCGCGCGGATGCGGGTGAGCATGCGGGAGGCGCCCGGGCCGGGGGTGCGCCGGGGCTCCTCGTCCAGGGGCTCCAGGGCGGGCAGGCGCAGCAGCAGGCGGTACAGCTCCAGGGCCGCCGTGGCGTGCGAGAAGCGGTCGGCGGTGCGCTCGGGGCCGGCGGGCAGTGCCGCGAGCTGGTCGGACCAGCGGCGCCCGCGCGGGCGGTCCCGCCCGGCCTGCGCCCGGATCAGCGCGGCGACCAGCCGGACGTGCGCGTCGTCCAGCTCGCGCCGCACCAGCCGTATGACGTCGGCGGGCTGCCAGCCGCGCTGCCAGGCCCCGGCCACGAAGTCCTCGCCCCGCCGGGTGAGTTCGGCGTCGGCGCCCGGGTCGGCGGCGAGCAGGGAGGCGCCCGTGTCGAGGCCGGTGTCGGTGTCGTCGTAGAGGGCGGCCCGGAAGGCCCGTTCGACGGTGCTGGCGGTGCTGGTCACGCTGTCGATCGTGCCATGCCCCGCCGACAGCGCACGATTGTTGTCCACAGGCTGTGGACAACGGTCCCGATGGATGGAGGGAGAAGGGCTCGGAGGGGCGACGAAGGGCTGTCAACCATCGGTTGACAGTCATCAGAGCGCAACCTACGGTTGACACTATGGCGACCAACCCGAACATCACGGCATCCGTACGCCTCGACGACCTCATCGAGGCGATCAAGAAGGCTCACAGCGAACCCCTCGAGCAGCTCCAGGACGCGGTGATCGCCGCCGATCACCTCGATGACGTGGCCGACCACCTGATCGGGCACTTCGTCGACCAGGCCCGCCGCTCGGGCGCTTCCTGGACCGACATCGGGCGCAGCATGGGCGTGACCCGGCAGGCGGCACAGAAGCGGTTCGTGCCCAAGGAGTCCACCGACCTCGACCCCAGCCAGGGCTTCAGCCGCTACACCCCGCGCGCGCGGAACGTGGTCATGGCCGCCCACAACGAGGCGGTGGCCGCCCGCAACGCCGAGGGCCGCCCCGAGCACCTGCTCCTCGGGCTCCTGGCCGAGCCGGAGGGCCTGGCCGCGAAGGCGATCACCGCGCAGGGCGTCCCGCTGGACGCCGTACGCCAGGCGGCGACCGCCGCGCTCCCGCCCGCCGCGGACGACGTGCCCGACCTCGTCCCCTACGGCCCCGAGGCCAAGAAGGCCCTGGAACTCACCTTCCGCGAGGCCCTCCGGCTCGGCCACAACTACATCGGCACCGAGCACCTCCTGCTCGCCCTGCTGGAGCACGAGAACGGCCAGGGGGTCCTCAGCGGCCTCGGCATCACCAAGGCGGGCACCGAGGAGTACGTCGGCAAGGTGCTGTCACTGCTGCTGGAACAGAAGAAGGAGGCCGCCGCGGCGGCCGAGTCGGCGACCGGGGCCGCGGAGCCCGGCCAGGCCTGACCAGGGGGCCGAACCCACAGGCCGGGGCCATTGTCAGACCCCCCTGCCACACTCGCAGTCATGACCGACCGGTGGGCGCTCGCACCGGCCGAGGACGGAGGCGTGGACGTCGCCCCCCTCGGACCGGACGGGCTGCCCACCGGACCGGTGCGGCGGGAGAGCGATCTCGCCGCGGCGGTGCGGAGCCGCCCGGAGGTGACGCGCTGGGTGTGGCGGTCGACCCCCGAGGTCTACCCGCGACTGCTCGCCACGGGGGTGCGAGTGGAGCGGTGCTACGACATCGAGGACGCCGAGACGCTGCTGCTCGGCCACGAGGGGCGGTACGGCGAGCCACGCTCGGCCGCCGCCGCCCTGGCCCGCCTCCGCGGCGGCCCGGTCCCGCCCGATCCGCCGCAGCGGGCGGCCGGTCCGAGCGCCCAGTCCCCGCTGTTCGAAAACGTCGGCAGCCACCTGCCCCTGCCGGACCTGCTCGAGGTCTACGCCGACCAGGTGCGGCGGCACGAGAAGACCGCCCACCCCGGCCGCATGCGGCTGCTGACCGCCGCCGAGTCGGCCGGGACGCTGGTCGCGGCCGAGATGAACCACGCGGGCCTGCCCTGGAGCGCCGAGGTCCACCGCGGACTGCTGCGCGACCTGCTCGGCGAGCGGTACGCGGGCGGCGGCGAGCCGCGCCGCCTCGCCGAGCTGGCCGAGAAGGTGTCCGCCGCCTTCGGCCGCCGGGTGCGGCCCGATCTGCCCGCCGATGTCGTCAAGGCCTTCGCGCAAGCCGGGATCAAGGTGAAGTCCACCCGCCGCTGGGACATCCAGTCCGTCGACCACCCGGCCGTCGAGCCCCTGCTGGAGTACAAGAAGCTGTACCGCATCTGGGTGGCGTACGGCTGGTCCTGGCTCCAGGACTGGGTGCGCGACGGCCGTTTCCGTCCCGAGTTCCTGGCCGGCGGCACGGTCACCGGACGCTGGGTGACCAACGGCGGGGGCGCGCTGCAGATCCCCAAGGTGATGCGCCGGGCCGTCGTCGCCGACCCCGGCTGGCGGCTGGTGGTGGCCGACGCCGACCAGATGGAGCCGCGCGTGCTCGCCGCGATCTCCCGCGACCCCGGCCTGATGGAGGTGGCCGGCCGCGAGAGCGACCTCTACCAGTCCGTCTCCGACCGCGCCTTCTCCGGTGACCGGGACCAGGCCAAGCTCGCCGTGCTCGGCGCGATCTACGGCCAGACCTCCGGGGACGGCCTGAAGAACCTCGCCGCGCTGCGCCGCCGCTTCCCCAAGGCCGTCGCCCACGTCGACGAGGCGGCCCGCGCGGGCGAGGAGGGCCGGCTGGTGCGCACCTGGCTGGGCCGCACCTGTCCCCCGGCCGTCCGGGCGGGCGAGGACACGGCGGAGGAGGCGGGCATCCCCGTGGGCGAGGAGGAACCGGAGGGCCAGACCGGCTGGGGCCCGGGCTACGCGTCGACCGACTCCCGCGCGCGGGGCCGCTTCGCACGGAACTTCGTCGTCCAGGGCAGTGCCGCCGACTGGGCCCTGCTGCTGCTCGCCGCGCTGCGCCGGGCCATCACCGGGCTGAAGGCCGAGCTGGTCTTCTTCCAGCACGACGAGGTGATCGTGCACTGCCCCGCCGAAGAGGCCGACGCCGTCGTCCAGGCCGTCCGCGAGTCCGCCGCCCTCGCCGGCCGGCTGACCTTCGGCGACACACCGGTGCGGTTCCCGTTCACGACGGCGGTGGTGGAGTGCTATGCCGACGCCAAGTAAGGGGCGACGTGACTCCTTTCGGGGCGGAGGGCCACAGCGGCTCATCCCTCGGTCGGGCCGCCCAGCAGCTCCCGCAGCTCCGCCAGGACCGCCTGCTCGTCGGTGCCGTCCAGCGCCTCGTGGGCCGCGCGCCAGGCGTCGTACGCCTCGGCCGGTCGTCCCCGCTCGCGCAGCAGGAAGCCGTGCTGGTGCAGGGCCAGCCCGCCCATGTACCGGTCGGCGCGGGCGTCGGCCCGGCGCAGCAGCTCGGCGCACTCGTCCGCCGCCCGCTCGGCCTGCCCCAGCCGCCGCAGCGCGCGGACCAGCCCGAGCCGGGTCTGGGACTCGCCGTGCCAGTCGCCGTGACCGCCGAGGATGCGCAGGCTCTCCTCGAAGTGCCGGGCGGCGGCGGCCGGTTCACCGAGCGTCAGATGGGCGTAGCCGATGTTGCAGTGCGCCGAGTGCTGCACGATGACGGCACCGACCTCGTCCCCGATGGCCAGTGAACGCCGGTGCTCTTCGATGGCGGCGCGCGGGTCGGTGTGTTCGTAGAGGTTGCCCAGGTGGCTGCGGGTGACGGCCTCGCCGTAAGGATCGTTCAGCAGCCGCGAGTAGGCGAGGCTCCGCCGCAGCGCCTCCCCCGACTCCTCGAACCGCCCCAGTCCCTCCAGCAGCAGCCCGCGGTTGTTGAGGCAGCGCCGGATCCGGGACGCCGTGCCCAGCCGCTCCCAGATCTCCAGGGCCTGGTCGGTCAGGGCGAGGGCGTCGTTCTGCCGGCCGGTCAGGAAGTGCAGGCCCGCGAGGTCGCCCAGCGCGTACGCCTCGGCCTCCGGGTCCCGCAGCCGCCGCGCGGCGCCCAGTGCGGCCCGCCCCAGCACCTCCATCTCGGCGACCCGGCCGCTGCGCTGCACATAGGGGAAGAGGAGCCGTACGAGCGCCGAGAGATGGGCGGCCGTGCGCGGATCGTCGGTGTCCGCGTTGCGCGCCACCAGGGTGACGACGTTCTCCAGCTCCAGCTCGCCCCAGGCGAACGCCTCCTCGGCCGACTCGAAGGCCGCCAGGGCCGCCACGTCCGCCGCGTGCCCCGCCGGCTGCGCGGAGGTCGGCCGCCGCCGGTCGTCCTGATCGAGCCCCGGCTCCACGACCGCCGACAGCACCCGCTCGGCCATGGCGGCGTACCAGCGCAGGGCGGCCAGATCGGCGGCGCCGGGGGTATGCCCGGGGCCGGGTGTGGGGTCGGAAACGGCGGGGGCCGGTCCGTGGCTGGGCGTGCGATCGGGTGCGGCGGAGGCGGAGTCCGGGCCGGGCGTGCCATCGGGGGCGGCGGAGGCGGAGCCAGGGCCGGGGGCGTGGGCCGGGGCGGACGTGCGCTCAGGCGCGGGAGAGGCGGAGTCCGGGCCGGACGCGCGCCCGGGGACGGCAGAGGCAGATCCGTGACCGGGAGTGTGGTCCGGGTCGACGAGGCCGGAGGCCTGGGCGGCGCCGTCGGCGTCGGCTGACCCGGCGGCGCCGTCGGCCTCGGTGGTCCCGGGCGTGCCGTTGCCGGCGGGACCGGGGCTCTCCGTGGACGGCTCGGCTCCGGCCGGCGCGGGAGTCCGGCCGAGGCCGTCCGGCCTCGCCGCGTCGGCGGCGTAGCTGGTGCCGTCGGCGTAGCCGGTGCCGTCGGCGTAGGCGGTGCCGGGCGTGCCGTTCCCGGCGGGACCGGGGCTCTCCGTGGACGGCTCGGCTCCGGCCGGCGCGGGAGTCCGGCCGAGGCCGTCCGGCCTCGCCGTGCCGGCGGCCGGGGGCGCGGCGTCGGCCAGTTCGCGGGCGAAGTCGCGGACCAGGTCGTGGGGCGCGTAGCGGCCGTACGCCGTCTCCTCCAGGAGGGCGACGTCGACCAGGCGGTCCAGGGCGGCCTCGGCGCGGCGCTCGTCCGTGCCGGTGAGCCGTGCGATCAGCGGGGCACCGTAGGTGGGCAGGTCGAGCGCGCCGATGTGGCGCAGGGCGAGGGCCGCGTCCCGGTCGGCCTCACGCTCGGCGGCGGCGAGCGCGTCATGGGCGACGGCCAGGGAGCGGCGGACGCTCAGGTCGTCGTACTCCAGGTGCCGCAACCTCCCGCCGGTCTCGGCGAGTTGGCCGGCCAGGACGTCCGGGGTCAGGGCGCGGCGGGCCGCGAGCCGGGCGGCGACCACGCGCAGCGCCAGCGGGAGCCGGCCGGTCAGCTCCACCAGCGCGTGCCCGGCGTCGAGTCCCGCGCGCCCGCTCACCGCGCGCAGCAGGGCCGCGCTGTCCTCGCCGGTCAGCGGGGAGAGCGGGAAGCGACGGGCGCCGTCGAGCGCGGTGAGCGGTGAGCGGCTGGTGACGATCACCGCGCAGTCGGGCCCGGCCGGCAGCAGGGGCCGTACCTGGGCCGCGTTCGCCGCGTCGTCCAGCACCAGCAGGATGCGCGTGGGCGCGAGCAGTGAGCGGAGCAAGGCGGCGGCCGCATCCGGGTGTTCCGGGATGTTCCGGGGCTCGGCGCCGAGGTCCCGCAGCAGCGCGGAGAGCGCCTGCGTGGCGGTGAGCGGGGTCATACCGGGGGTGGCGCCGTGCAGGTTGACGTAGAGCTGACCGTCGGTGAAACGTTCCCTCAGCTCATGGGCCACGTGCAGGGCCAGCGCGCTCTTGCCGACCCCGGCCATACCGCTGACCACGGCGACGGCGGGGCCCGGGGCGGCCGGCTCGGTCAGCGTGCGGCGCAGCTCGCGGCGCACGTCGGCACGACCGGTGAAGTGGGCCGGCGGGGCGGGCAGCTGGGCCGGACGGGGGGTCTGCCGTACGGCGGGACCGTCGGCTTCCCGTGCGGACGCGGAGGCCGTGGAGGGCGCGGAGGATGACGCGGGGGCCGCTCCGGGCACCGGGGGCGTGTCACCGCCCTCGGAGCCGCCGGAGGCGGTTCCTGTGCCGGTACCCGTGCCGCTGGGGGTGCCGGGACCAGTGCGGTCGCCCTCGTCATCGTGGGCGTCGTCACCGGCGCCGGCGCCGGCGGCCGAGTCCCGCCGCCGCTCCTCACCGGTTCCCCGCAGCACCTCGACATGCGCCTCGCGGACCGCCGGGCCGGGTTCGATGCCGAGTTCCTCGACCAGGCGGGCACGCAGATCACGGTGGACGGCGAGGGCCTCGGCCTGGCGGCCGGTGCGGTGCAGGGCGAGCATCAGCTGACGGTGGTACGCCTCGCGCAACGGATGTTCGGCCACCAGGGCCGCCAGCTCCGGGACGAGCGCGGCCAAGCGTGCTCCGCCGAGGGCGAGTTCGGCGTCGTACCGCAGTTCCAGCAGGAGCAGCCGCGCCTCGCCCAGGCGCTGCACGAGGGCGTAGCCGCCGATGTCGGCGGGGAGCCCGCTGAGCGGCGTACCGCGCCACAGCGCGAGCGCTGAGGCGCAGGCGCGTACGACGCCCGGCCAGTCGCGCCGGGCGTGCGCGGCGCGCGCCTCGGCGACCCGGGCGTCGAAGACGTGCACGTCCAGTTCGCCGTGATCGACCCGCAGCACGTAGCCCGGCGGTACGGCCCTGAGCCGCTCGGGGTCGTCGAGGAGCCGGCGCAACCGGGTGACGTGGTTGTGCAGGGAGGCCCGCGCGGAGACGGGCGGCGCGCCACCCCACAGCGCGTCCTTCAGCGCCTCGACGGACACGACCCGGCCGGGCTCCAGCAGCAGCGCGGCGAGCAGGGCGCGGACCTTGGGGCTGCCGATGGCCCGGACGCCGTGGCCGGTGACGTCGCGGCCGGCCTTCTCGGCGGGACGGCGGGGGGCGGGGGGACCGGGGGACGAGGACGCGGCACCGGAGGATTCGGGTCCGGCATCGGAGGATTCAGGTCCGGCACCAGAGGATTCGGGTCCGGTGCCGGAGGCTCCCGGAGACGTGCCGGAGGTTCCCGCGGACGTGCCAGGGGTTTCCGGAGGGGTGACGGCATAAGAGCCGTCGTACGACATCCCGTACCGCGGACGGTCGTAGAGGACCGGCGGTCCCAGCAGTCCGAAGCGCAGCTCGCACCGCCGCATCACGCCGCTCCACTGCCTTCCCGCGCGGTCGGCCCGACCGCGCTCCGCCGCGGGTGTGTACCCGTCGTCGCCTGGCGGGATTCCGCCCTGTCCACAGCGGTTTCCCGCCACCTTCCTCCTGGGGGCCGACCGCCGGACGACCCACCGCCCCTCCGCCGGTCCGCCGGTCCGGCAGCCGAAACCGCCCACCCGAAGGGGCAGTTACCGCCGCCACCGGAGAACTTCCGGCCAACCGCTCCACACGGTCCGCTGACGAACCGTTGGCCACATGTTAGCGATCCGTTGGCGCATCCTGATGTGATCATTCCATCGGATTCGGCCCGACGGCGCGCGCGTAGCACGCGTAACTCGGGGGAGTGTCGCCGCAGGCTGGGTCCGGGGACGGCAAGGGCCCCGGCCGGCGGAGGTGAACGACCGGGGCCCCGTCCCGCTTCCCGTCCCGGACTCCGGGACTTCCCGGGCTCCGGGCTCAGATCACCGGCGGGCGTCCCAGCCGGGTGAGTCTCCACACCGTCCGCCAGCGCATCGGCCGCCGCTCACCCGCCTGCTCCCGCAGCCCCTCCGCGAACCCGCCGAACCATGCCTTGAGCCCCGCCGGGGAACGCATGCGGGCGAGGGTGAGGAGCGTCCACACCCCGAGGTGCACCGGAATGAGCGGCAGCGGCAGCCGGCGCCGGACGAGCCAGACGCGGTTACGGGCGTTGACCCGGTAGTAGATGGCGTGCCGGGCCGGTGAGGTCCTGGGGTGCTGGAGGAGCAGTTCGGGGGCGTACAGGATCTTCCAGCCGGCGTCGGCGGCCCGCCAGGCCAGGTCGGTCTCCTCGTGCGCGAAGAAGAACTCGGCGGGCCAGTCGCCGGTCTCGGCCAGCATGGCCATGCGCAGGGCGTGTCCGCCGCCGAGGAAACCGGTCACGTAGCCACCGCGCAGCGGATCGGACGTGCCGATCCTCGGCACGTGCCGCTGCTGGGTCTCGCCGCGCTCGTCGGCGATGCGGAAGCCGACGATGCCGAGGCGCGGGTCGGCGGCGTACAGGTCACGCACCCGGCGCAGCACGTCGGGGTCGACGAGCAGTCCGTCGTCGTCCAGTTCCACGACGACGTCGACGTCCCCGAACTCCCGCAGCCGGGCGAGGGCGACGTTCCGTCCGCCCGGGCAGCCGAGGTTCTCCTCGACGTCGATGGCGGTGACCTCGCCGGGCAGCGAGAGCCGGCGGGCGAACTCGGGCAGCCGGCAGCCGTTGCCGACGATCACGATGCGGGCCGGCGCGAGGTCCTGCTTGGCCACGGACTCCAGCAGGGCGTCGACCTCCGCGGGCCGGTTGCCCATGGTCACCACGGCGACGGCGATCCTCGGCTCCACCACGTCCCTCACCCCGTCCGGCCGACGGCGGCACCGCGTCCCGACCGCGCGCTGCCCGCCATTCACCAAGATGTCGCCTCAGGTCCCCTGGTTCACCGGACGCCGATTCACTTTGCCGCGTCTTTGATCCGGTTTTGTCGTCACCTTCCCGTGCGGTGAGCAGACAACCGGCGCGAACGCCACGGTGCGCCGGAGCACGCGAACGCCACGGGGTGCCGGAGCAGGCGCCGGGCGACGGCCGAGATGCGTCCGACCCCCTGTCCCCACACGATGGATAGGGCCCGACCTGCCCGGACAGCTGGAGAAGACGGTGAATGCTGAACGACTCCCGCCGTCATGGCTCTTCCCCGAGGCCCAGACTCAGGGCCAGACGCAGACCCGGCCCCAGACGCGGGCCCAGCCCCAGGCCCAGGCCCGCTCCCAGGCGCCGAGAAGCCTGGCGACCGATCCGTTCCCGTCGTCGGTCAACGGCACCCGGATGTCCTGCGAGTGCGACTCCCTGCGCGGGATCGTCGAAGGCACCTCCGCCCCCGTCGTCATCCTGGACCGCCATCTGCGCCACCTCTACGTCAATCCGGCCTGGTCCCGGGTCACCGGGGTCCCCGCCGCCGCGTTCCTCGGCAAGACCCTCGGCGAGGTGCTGCCGGACATGCAGTCACCCGACGACGTGCTGATCGAGGTGCTCGGCGACGGCCGGCCGCGGGAGGTGACACTGACCGGGACGACCCGCGTGCCGTCACCCGCGGGACGAAGGCTGTGGCGTGCCGTCTTCCACCGGCTGGAGGTGCGGGGACAGGTCGTCGGCGTGTGCGGGATCGCGGTCGAGGTCAGCAACCTGCGCCGGTACCTGGACGACCTGGAGAACGCCCACCAGCGGCTCGCCCTCCTGGACGCCGCGGCCACCCGGGTCGGCACGACCCTCGACGTCGAGGCCACCTGCGCCGAACTGGCGGACTTCCTCGCACCCTCTCTCGCCGACATCGCCGCGGTCGGGATCGTGGAGGAGGAGTTCTTCGGCGTGCCCCCGCCGCCCGCCGGCATGCTCCGCCTGCGCAAGATGAAGCTGACGGCACCGCCCGAGTTGCAACGGCGCCTGAGCGAACTGGGCGGGAGCGAGCCGTACGTGGACCTCCCGCGCGGCTCGGCACCACGACGGTGCATGGACAGCGGACGGCCATGGCTGGGCAGCCTGGCCTCCGACGAGTTGTTCCAGAGGGTCGTCGTGGACCCGGAGCGCGTGCGGATCCTCCGGGCGGCCGGGGTCCACTCGGCCCTCGTCGTCCCCCTGCCCACGGCCGGCCGCAGCGTCGGCATCGTCGTCCTGATGCGCGTGGGGGCGTCCCCGTCCTTCAGCAACGACGACATCCTGACCGCGCAGGGTGTGGCGGCGCGGGCGGCGGTCTCCATCGACAGCGCCCACCGCTACAGCCACGAACACACGATGACGCTGGAACTCCAGCGCGCCCTGCTGTCCGAGCCCGACCGCCCCCACCCCACGGTCGAGGTGGCCACCCGCTACCTGCCCTCCGGCCGCAGCGCGCTGGTCGGCGGCGACTGGTACGACTCCATCGCCCTCCCCGACCGCCGCACCCTGCTGGTCATGGGCGACGTGATGGGACACGGCTTCCAGGCCGCCGTCGCCATGAGCCAGTACCGCTCCGTCCTGCGCACCGTCGCCGCCGCCGGACTGCCCGTGGACGCCATGCTCACCGAGGCGGACAGCAGGGCGGCACGCGTCGGCCTCGACCGCGCGGCCACCTGCCTGCTCGTCCTCGTGGACACCGCGGCCGGCACCTGTACCGCTGCCACGGCCGGGCACCTGCCGCCCCTCGTCATCCGCCCGGGCGGCCGCACCGGCCTGATGCACCTGCCGGCCGGCCCGCCCATCGGCACGGAGCTCGGCGACTACGAGATGACGACGTTCGCGTTCGAACCGGGCTCGGTGCTCCTCCTGTACACCGACGGCCTCGTGGAACAGCGCGGCGCGGACATCGACGACTCCGTACGCCGCCTCACCACCATGGCCCTGTCGCCGGACGACTCACTGGACCACCTGCTCGACACGCTCCTGACCCGGCTGACCAACGGCACGTGCGAGGACGACATCGCCCTCCTGGCCGCCCGCCTGCGCCCCGACGCCGCCCCGCACTCCCCCACGGACAACTGAAAGGCCAGGTCATGAACGACATGACCTGGCGTCGCAAGAGGGCGCCGAGACCCTGTCCTCGCCGCTACCCGGCCGCCTGACGATCGACCTCCGGTGACCGCTCATCCTCCACGTCGGCGCACGCACCGTCATTCAATCCGAGCGCCCGGACCAACGCCCACCGGGCCGAATGCGAGAACGCTGCGACATCCGAGGAGAGACCAGTTCGGGGAGCATGGGGGCAACCGTGCGGTTCGGATGCAGGCCGCGAACAGACCAGGGAAAGACGAAAGCCAGGTCAGAGCGGATCCGACCTGGCTTTCCAGGGAGCCGCTTTCGGGATTCGAACCCGAGACCTACGCATTACGAGTTGTCCGACCTTGGTCCGGGAGCGCCCACCGTCGTTCGTTTTACTGCTTGCGTTCCTGGTCAGGCAGCCTGCCGGACGTTGGTGGATGCGGCCGGATCGCTACGGATCCCCCGGCGAACGAGACCACGACTGAGACCACAGAACTGACTAAACAGAGGGCCGGCCCTCGTGACCTCCCGCTGGCAGGGGGTAGCGGTAGGCGGTGGCAACAAGCTCGCTACGCGATGGCGACCAGTCGCTCCATGAACGCCAACGTCCTCCGTGACAGCGAAGGTCCTCACCGAGTTCAATCTGGTCTATCACCACCAGATGGGTGGGGACGCCTTCAGCGTGGCGCACCTCCCCTTCGGTCAGGTCGATTACCTCGCGGGTGACGGTACTGCCCTTCACCTCTATGTGAACCTCGTCGCCGTTCTTGCGTGCGGTGATGTCCCAAGGCGAATGGGAACCCACGTCCTGGACCTCGTAGCCGTGTGAGCGGTAGTGGCCGAGGACGAGATCCACCGCGTACCGCTCGACGATCTGCCGCCGTTGTGCGTCCCTCTGCCGACCATAGCCGGTGGACCTGCGTTGCTTGGGCAGCGAAGGAGGCGACAGATCGGGGGCTTCCGGCTCGTGAGGCTCAGAGACGGCCGTCTGGCGCAACTCCCGCAGCTCGGGTAGTGCTTCCACTACCGCTCGCGGGAGCTTGGTCAGGTAGCCCTGCGCGGTGCGAAGGGGCCGCTTGTCTGACAACGCAAACGGGAAGTAGAGCGGCCCAACGACTGCCTCCGTCAGGTCATCACGCAGAGCTCGGATGGCGGGCTCGATCTCACGGAGGCGTGCCTGAGTTACGGGGCGCTCCAACTCTCGGTATCCGCCAAGGGGAGCTTCCCAAGCGGGCTCCGGGCCGGACGCACCCCGTTGCCGGCCGTAGGTCCCCCGACTCTGCCAAACGATCGTGGAAGCGAAGGCCTCGCCTCGAGCGTGGGAGTACCCCACCACGCCAGGACCGTGGTTCTTGTCCCAGTGCAGCACAAGATCACCGGGCCGTACTTCACGGACGAGTGTGTAGGACCAATACTCCTCGCCCCGATCGTTGGTTTGGGGCGCCAGCAGATTAGTGCCGATGTCCTCGCGGTTCGTGATCTCCAGCCAGTACCGCTCGTACGGATCGTGTCTCCACCACTTGTTTATGATCATGGTCCCCCTGACTCTCGGCAGCACGCTGCCGGTGATCCTGCCAGGCCTGGCCGACCGGTCCGAACGCGCACCCAACGCCGAGCGGCGCATGGCAAGGTTCTCGCCTCAGCAGCGATGGGGTGGCTCGTGAGTTCTGGTCACTCGCCCTACTGTCTCGTTGGACCGGGGGAGCCCTGCTGGGCTCACTCGTGCATCGCCGTAGGCGTGGACCGATCGACGACCTTGCAAGCTGCCCGTGATCTGGCCAAGTAGCCTGACAACCCGGAGGTGACACAGAGTTGCCCCATGCACTGATTCATGCGGCGCACAGGCGATAGCATCACGATCTCGACTGGGCAGCGCGAGGGGGGCTTCGCCATGACAAGGCGCGTCAGGACTGTCTACTTCTATGAAGTAGTACGCGCGAAGGACGACTACAACCCGCGTATGGATGACGTTCCCTGGCAGCGGGCACTCGAAGAGATGTCCGCTAAGCGGTACGAGGAGCGCAGATTTGTCACACCCGATGGGGACCGCTACATCGGGGAGGCAGTGTTCGCTTCCGATGCTATGCATCTGCTCGTCGGGCGGATCGGATCCGGGGAACTGCAAACCGTTGACCTCGACCATGGCCACATCGAGGACCTGCGACTCGACGGGAATCGCGGTTTTGTGGACACCACAACAGTCTGTTTCCTGGAGCACGGGAACATAATCGGTATGATGGGAAGTAGCCAGGCCTCCCCCCGCGCTACAGCCATCCAGCGATGGATGAACGCTTGCGGATTAGCCGCGGAAGAAGTTGCCCTCTGGCCAGTGATCAGCCAGGACGTTTGGACGAAACTTCAGAACGCCAACGCAGTCCATAATTTTGAGTTCACCTTTCGCCCCAATCCGGCATTCATGCCACCGGAAAGCTCATCCATCTTCGGATTCAAGCAGGCAAGCAACCGTTACCCAGATCATCGCATCACCTTCAAGGTGGAAGTTCCAAAGCGCGGGCAAGCCACGTCCCGCGCCCGAGGGCACCGGCGCCTTCAGGAAGACGCTATGCATTTCATGTCGGAGTTGGGTTACCTGATTGGTCCGAGCGGCATCGAACGCGCGAGAGCGTTGGTCACCCTCCCCACCGAAGATGGTCACGTAAAGGAGGAGGCGCTCGACTTCCTCAAGCACCACGTGACTGCCAAGAAGCACGTAGAAGTGCGAAGCAACGAGGACGCGCGCCCCAGGTACACAGCGGCCGTGGAAGCCATCCTCGAAGCAGCCCAGGAGCACGCGAGCGACCTCCGACGCGCTGTCAGTGGCTAGGTCTACAGTGACAAGCCTCAGCCTAGGGGGGTAGTCACGTGGCGTCTTTCGGTGTCTTCGCACGCCGCATACGCGATCTGTGGGGCGAGCGACCCGCAGTCGACTGGCTCATGGCTCTAGCGTTACTCGCCGGCCACCTCATCTACTGTCACACGACCAACGCTGATGGCCTTTTTGTATCGATTACACCAGACCGGCGAAAGGATATTTACACCACCGCCGCATCAGCATCAGCGCTGATCGGCGGTTTCGGAACGGCCGCAATCAGTCAGTACGCCACAGCAAGCGGCAGGAGAATGCTAGAGATCCGTCGCCGGTTTGGCGCCAGCCTCCGGCGCAATTGGGGCGGCATTCTGTCTTCCATGCTGATCATCACCGGGATTTGCCTGCTCGCTCTAATGTTTGACTCGCGAAAGAATCCCGGCCTCATAGGGTGGCTAGTTGAAGCTGCGCTTTTTCTAGGCACGATGCGAGCTATTCGTTTGATCTGGCTCTTCGGCATGCTCATCGATGTAGCAGACCAAGACGTGACAGAGCCACGTCGGTCTCCAGCTGTGGCTATTCCTCAGACCAGACGTCCCACTACTGGGAATCAACCGACCATGCCCGAATAGGCTGATGGTTGAGCGCTCCTTCACCTCGCTCGCTGCCCACTCCTGCACCCCCATCGGAACGGTGACGTTCACAAGGGGCTCCGCACTCGCCTGCTGCCTCAACAGATGGCGGGCAACGGCCTCGCCGGTCGATCAGGGCACGTCCGATCACCCGGGCCGCCTGCCGAGCGCGGTCGGATGTAGGCGGTATCCCGGAACGAGGGAGCCGGTCGCGGGCACCACCCGCACCAACCACGTACCGCTTCAAGCATGGCAGTGCAATGCTGAGAGGGTAGATACGGTGGCGTGCAGGCATCCAGGGAGGGAGACCGCGTGGCTCAGCAGGCCAGCCCGCGGGGGACGTTTTTGCAGGTTGCAGAATCGGTTAAGGCTCGGATCGCGGCGGATCCTCAGATGACCAATCTCCCGTCTGCCGCAGACATCATGCGCGATCACAGTGTGTCTCGCGGGGTCGCGCTCCGAGCGTTCAAGGTTCTACAGGAACAGGGCCTAGCCGAGCCTGTACGCGGAGGCCGGTGGCGAGTCGTACGAGCGGGTGAAGCCGTCGACAGGCGACCGCTGCACGAGCGCATCGCGGAGATCATCCCCGCCGAAGAGCTCCAAGCAGGGGCCGAGTTCCCGAGCGCTTCAGAGCTGGCCGAACGTTTCGGGGTCTCACGTCCCACTGTGACCAAGGCTTTGGACAGACTGGAAGCCGCTGGCGTGCTCATGGGCGGAGGCCAAGGCAGGGTGCGAACGGTTCGCGCCGTACCGGTTCGAGAGGAGCGTTCCTAGCTTGCCGAAGTTGACCGAGTGGGCCTATCCCCTGGCCGAATCCCTGCTCGCGGAGCCGTTGCCCCGGCGGTTGAAGCACTGTCTGGGGGTCGCCGAGCGGGCGCGCACCATCGCACTCGTCCTTGACCAGGACGCGGACCTGATGGAAGCCGCGGCCGTCCTGCACGACATCGGGTACGCCCCGGACCTCGCCAAGACGGGCTTTCACCCGCTGGACGGTGCGCGCTACCTCCGCGACGTTACCGGCGCCGACGAGCGAGTCGTCAACCTGGTGGCCCACCACTCCTGCGCCTGGATGGAGGCGGAAGCGCGCGGCATGCGCGAGGAGCTGGACGGCGAGTTCCCCCGCGAGCGCGAGCACCTCAACGACGCGCTCTGCTACTGCGACATGAACACCACGCCGGACGGTACGCCCACGAACGCGGTTGATCGGATTAATGAGATTGCCGGCCGCTACGGGCCGGACAGCCTCATCGGGACGTTCATTCGCCGGGCCGAACCCGAGATCCTGGCCTGCACGTCTCGGGTGCTCGAACGCGTCGCCGCCGCCAAGCGTCAGCCGATGTAGGGCGCAGTGCGTGCCTTGTCCTGGGCGTGCTCGATGCGGAGCCGCATCGAGGGGTGCACGTCCAGCTCCGTCAGGTCCGCCGGGGCAACCCAGCGAACCTGAGTCGTCTCGTTGCTCGTACGGAGTTCGCCGCCGACCGGCCGCGCACGGAAGCAGATGCTGAACTGCTGCCGCACCTCGCCATCGTCGTACTGCATCACGTGTCCGGGATCCGTATAGAGCCCGGACACGCCGACCACTTCCACCTTGATCCCGGTCTCTTCCCAGACCTCGCGCACGACGGTGTCGCTGATGGACTCGCCCACGTCGTGGCCACCACCCGGCAGTGCCCAGCGCCCGTTGTCGGACCGCTGGATCATCAGCACCTGGCCGGCCTCGTTCTGGACGAACGCGACGACAGACGGGACGACGGAGTTGGCCGGCGGTGCGTCGGGGTCGTGCAGGTAGTCGATGCGTCCCATGGTTCAGGCTCCCGTAATGCTGGCAACGTCTTGGGCGGTGATCGGACGGGCGTTCTCCCACGTGTGGTCGATGCTATTCGTGTACGTGTCGAAGAGTCCCCCGCCCGGTAGGCGACGCAGGTGCAGGACGGGCGCCAGATAGGCGCCGATGCCATAGACGTGGGGGTTCACCAACATCTCGTCGTCGGCGCGGTAGATGGAGTTGTAGAGCGTCGAGTCGTGCAGCCGGAAGCCGATGTCCGGGTGGCTGCGCATGAGCGGCCGATACAGCAGCAGGGCGTTGCGAATCTTGCCGTCCATGATCTGGTGACCCTCGTCAATGCCGCGCTGCCGGACGGCTGCGCAGCCGGGGTTTCCGAGCAGGATGCGCACCTGGGCTCCGGCCTCCACCTTTGTCTTCACCAGGTCGTGGAACCGGAGATCCTCGGAGAGGAACAAGCCGGAGTACACGAGTACGTCCAAGTTCCTCTCGGCGCGACCGTAAAGCTCGCGCCACAGCCCCGACGGCACGGTATGCCGGTGCGGGTAGACGGTCGTTATTTCGGCTTTCGTGAGGTCCGTCACGCTGTCAACGCTCCGGCCGTCTTCCCACAGCGTCGTTACGTCGACCTTGAGCACGGCCGCTGTCGCGTACTGGTGGCGCCGGTACGGCACCTTGCCCTGAGTGATCCAGCGTTCGACCGTCTTCGGGTTGACCGCGATCGCTTCAGCGAGGCTCTGCACGGTCATACCGCGGGCGAGAAGGGCCGACCGTAACCGCTCGTTCGACATCTGCACCCCCGTCGGGACGTCTAGGGACTTCTTGACCGTAGCCAGAAGTCCCACAGCTGTCTACGCGGGGGGTAACCAACTCCCCTGACGTGCGGCGATGCTGAGTGTGCGTCGAGAAGTCCCGGCGCGACACCAAGAGGGTCCGTCGACCTACTTGACGACCCCTCATGTAGTACCTGTAAAACAGGTACTACATAGCCGAACGCAACAGCTCGGCTCGTTGGCGGCTTCATGCCGCATGCGCAGAAGGCGGGGACGCTGCAATCCCGCTGAAGGCCAGGCAGAACAGGGCTACGGCCCGTACTGGCGAGGTGGCCCGGCGACCGCGAGCAACGGCCGGAGGGTGGGGACGTGGTCCCCTTTGCAGTGCTTTGCCCCTGTTGACCTCGGCTGATGGGAATCTCGTGCACCGACGAAAACTTCGGGCGTCGCCGCTTTGGACCGACCGGCGAGCGCCAGTACGTCATCCCGGTCCGCTGCCTACCTGCCATCGCAGCACCTGACGCTGTGGCCGGCTGCCTCTCCCGCCCGTCCGGGGTCGCGTTCACCGCGACAGTCCGTACGGGCGGGAGCGCGGGGAGCCGGAAGTTCCGACTTCAACGGCGCGCGGCCCCGGTGCGGGAACACCGGGGCCGCTGTTCGGGCCGTTCACCCTTCGAGAGGAACCACGACCCAATGAGCCACATCGTCACTGTTCAGGACGCTGTTACCGCGTTCGCCGACTTCATGGAGCCGACGGACGCTGAGCTGGACGAGATCGAGCGGGAGATGCCGCTGATCCTGGCGGATGTCGACCTGCTGGACGCGCACATCGTCACCCTCGACCGCACGCCGACCGAGATGGACGAGCGCCGTATCCGCCGGGCCCGTCGCCGCGCGCTCGCCGCCCGCGTCGCGCTGGTCAACCGCGCGGCCGGCGCAAGCCTTCCCGGGGATGCGGCATGAGTCTTCACCGCAAGGGCCGCGCGGCCCTGGTGCTCGCCCTGGTCGCGGTGGTCGGGATGGCGTTCCGGGTCTCGTGGAACGCGCTGCGGGACATCGCCGGCGCGGTCGGTGCGGACGACACCGCGGCGACGCTGTACCCGTTCGTGGTCGACGGGCTCATGGCGCTCGCCCTGGTCGCCACGCTGGTGCTGGTCGGTGATGACCGCAGGTTCGCGCTGAGGGTGCTCGGCACCTACACCGCCGCTTCGCTGGTTTTGAACTACGTGCACGGCCTGGTCCCCGAGCTGCATGGGCGCGGGGTCGACTGGGGACGGCTCGCCGACTGGGACCCGGCGAACTGGGCGCTGGTACTGCTGGCGACGTCCCTTCCGGTCGGCTCGATCTACTTCGGCTCTGACCTGGTTGCCAAGGTGCTGCACCACCGCACTCCCGCCCCGGCGGAGCCGGTGTACGGGCCGGACGCGCAGGAATCCGCACCCGCCCCGCACGCCACCGCACACCCCTGGCAGGCATCCTTCCCGGTGGCCACCAGCACCTCGGCAGGCGTACCTGGTCTGGAGCCATCTGCCCTGGTCACAGCCCGTGCGGTCACCGAGCGGGCTGCCGAACCGCACGCCCCGTACACCGTCCGCACACCCGAGACGGAGTCGGCCGCTGAAGCACTGCGGCAGGCGCAGTTCGAGGAGGCGGAGCTGGAGCGGATGCGGCAGGACGCACGCCGTGCGTACGCCGAGTCCGCACAGGCGGGCCGCCCGCTCAGCGCACGTGCGCTGGGGGAGGCGTTCGGTATGAGCGAGTCGTGGGGGCGTAAGCAGATCCTCGCCGTACGAGACGACGATGAGCCCTCCCGGCCGCACCTGCGGGCCATCGACACCGCGGCAGTGTGATGGCTGCCCTCCCCGTCTACCCCTGGCGCCTGGCCCCTGATGGTCTGGCCACGGTTCGGCAACTGCGTGCGGCTGGACTGCGGCCGGGCGGGCAGGACGTGGCCGCACAGATCGAACGGCCCCGCCGCAAGGGGCGTCCGCCGCTGGTCGCCTACCTGTACCGGATCGACCAGGCACGGCCGGTGCGCCCGATGACCCCGGCCAAACGCGCCGCGCTGGCCAAGGCCAACACGGCCCGCCGCACCTGCCCGGAGTGCCGCCGGGACGCCGGATACGTCATCCCGGCCGCGCTCGGCATGTGCACCCCGTGCGCCTTCCCGGACGACCAGGCCACCGCGGCCTGAGCAACACAGCACACCCACCAACCGCCTCCCGCGAGGAGATTCGCTGTGTCCAGCCGTACCCGTGCCCGCGGCGCCAAGGCCGCGGGCGTCCACACCGTCCACATCCCCCGCCAGCGCGGGCGCCGCGCCGCGCAGCCGTTCGTGATCGTCGTCCCCGAGCAGCCCTCACTCACCCGGGAGGCCGCCGGATGGGTGGGCCGCCTGCTGTGGCGCCACCGCGGCGCCCTCGCCCCGACCGGCCTCGCCGTCTCCGCCCTCGCCGCGGCCGGCGTGCTGCACACCGCGGCGCCGTGGACCGGTCTGGTCCTCGCCGCCCTCGCCGCCGGCCCGGCCGTGTGGGTGCTGCTCATGCAGCGCCGCCGCCCCGGAACCGGCACCGCCCTCGCCTGGCGCATCGCCCTGGCCGCGCTCGCGACGCTGGCGGGCGGCTGGCTCGCCGCCGCGGCCGGCTTCGGACCCCTCACCGGCCCGCTCGGCCTGCTCTGGCTGCTGCTCTGGGGCACCGCACAGACCGCCTGGCTCATCGTCCGCCGCACCCACTAACCCCAAGGGAGTCGACCAATGGCCTCCACCAACAGCCGCGACGGCAACGCCAACGTGCCCAAGTCGAACAAGTTCGCCAACGCCGGGGCCGCGGCGGGCGGCTTCGTCGGCGGACTGGGCAGCTCGTTCGCACCCCCGGTGAACGTCACCATCAACCGCACCACCAACAACCACCGCGGCCCCGGCGGCAGCGGGAAGCGTCCGCACGCCGAAGCGCTGCTTCCTGAGCCGGACTTCTCCTCCCCGGCCCTGGTGCGGATGTACTGCAACGCCCTGCGGGCCGCCGCCGTGACGCTGTCCATCGAGGTGGCCATGGGCGCCGAAATCATGAAGGGCGTCCTGGCGGCCGTGCCCGACCCGGAAGGGCGGGCGTTCGGCTCGCGGATCAGGGCCCAGAAGGTGGCCCGCAAGATGCAGCGGGCCGCGGACGCCCTGCGGGACGCGGCGAAGAACGCCGCCGCCTGCCACTCCACGTTCCAGCAGGAATTCGAGGAGGAGATCAACCGCGTCCGTCACCGCGCCCGCCGGCCGCAGCAGCCGGTCATGAACTGGGCCCAGCAGTAGGAAGGGAGTGATTGTCCATGGCTCGCAACAGCCGTTCGATGGCCTACGGCCACGACGGGACGACCGCCTACCTCGCCGACCCCTACGCCACCGGGTCGGGCGGGGGCGTGGGTGTCTACCTGCTCAGCCGGGTGAAGCCGCACCTGCCGCCCTGGCTCGGCTGGGCCGGGACGGGCCTGGCCGGTGCGCTCGGCTCGCTGCGGTGGGAAGCCTCCGCCCCGGCCGGCGTCGGTCTGACCCTCGCCTCCGTCGCCCTGACGGGGGCGACGTGGTGGGCGGGGAAGTCGACCAGCCAGCAGCGCCGGCTGCACTCGGCCATCACCGTGGCGGCGGGGTCGGCGTGGGTGACCGCGGCCTGCCTCGCCGGCCCCACCACCGGCCCGCTGGACGACCTGTTCCTGATGGGCGGGCCCGTCGTGGCCCTGTCGTGGAACGTCCGCATGGTCCTGCGCCGCAACGACACCGACCCCCAGGGCGGTACCGGCGACAAGGGGCTGTTGGAGAAGGTCGGTCTGGCCCGTGCGCAGATCGGGCAGGCGAAGGTGGAGCCGAACCGGGTCACCGCGCCGCTGGCGCTGGAGCCGGGCGAGCAGACCAACGACGACGTCTCCAAGGCACTGGCCCGGATCGCGTCCGCGCTGGACCTGCCCGTCTCCGCCGTCCGCTACCACCCCTCGCCGGACTCCAGCCGGCGCGGTGAGCTGGTCATCGTCCCCGAGGACATGCTCGCGCAGCCGGCCGAGTACGAGGGACCGTCGAACCTGGGTGGGTCCATCGCGGAACCCCTGGTCATCGGCCGATACGACGACGGCTCCCCGATGTCTCTGTGGCTCCCGGGCGACCCGGAGGCCAAGCGGAACAGCACGCACCTGCTGATTGCGGGTGTCTCCGGATCGGGCAAGGGCGAGACCGCCCTGAACCTCATGACGGAGATCCTGTCCCGTCAGGACGTGCTGCTGTGGGTGTCCGACCCCAAGGCGTTCCAGGACTTCGCCCCCTTGCGGCCCGGCATGGACTGGTCCGCGGAAGGCGGGGCGGACACGGAAGTCATGGTCGAGGCGGTCAAGGCCGTCATCCCCGCCCGCACCCGCTGGCTCGGCGCCCACGGCTACCGCCAGTGGGTCCCCGCCGCCGCCGACACCCAGAGCGACCCCGCCCACTCCTGCCAGGCGGGCCGGGCGTGCGGGTGCGCCGGCATGCCGTTCATCGTGGCCTGGTTCGAGGAAGCGGCGAACACCCTGCGCAACCTCGGAGACGACGCGTTCACCGGCATCGCGCAGGAAGCCCGCTCCGCCGGCGTCTCCCTGATCGTGTCCCTCCAGCGCCCCTCCTACGACCAGATGTCCACCAGCACCCGGGCCTCCCTGCCGTCCGTGATCGCGCTCGGCTGCGACCCCCGAGACGAAGGGTTCTCGCTGCCCGAGGCAGTCATCGACGCCGGCGCCCACCCCGGCGCGTGGGGCAACCGGCGCCCCGGCTACTGCTACGCCGTCTCCCCGGGCATCCCCGAGGACCGCTACCCCTCCCTGGGCCGCACCTTCGCCTTCCCCGCCCGCGCCGTCCCGCTCATGGAACAACTCGCGGCATGGGCCCTGCGCGAGGGCGCGAGCGCCGACCCGGTCACGGCCCAGGCGGTGGCCGCGGTCGCCGGCCACGCCTACACCGGCCGCACCACCCCCGACCCCCACCCGGCCGCGGGCAGTCCGCGGCTGACCGCCGTCCAGGGAGACCACGCCATGAACGACGGACAGGGGCAGGGGTACGGGCTGCTGGTCGACCCCGAGGACACCGGCATCGACCCGGAAGCCGAGTTGGCCGGTGACCAGGACGGCGACGACGCGCCGATCTTCGGACAGGAGACCGGCCGCAAGCCGTCGCCTGAGGAGGCGCGGGAGCTGTTCGCGCTCGCGCTGGAGGAGTTCGAGCGGGCCGGACAGATGGTCGTGGGCCCGAAGGACTTCATGGACTGGTGCGACCGGCACAACCTGTCCCGCCCGTGGGTGTCCGCCCGGCTGAAGGAAGCCGCCCAGGACGGCCGGCTGGAGCCCACGAACAGCACGGGCCGCTGGCGCATCGTCCCCACCCTGGCCGCGGCCTGACACCTGACACCGTCACGGACCCTGACACCCAAACCCCTAGGCAGACCCGCTGTCACGCGCTCCTGACACCGCCGTGACACCCGTCTCGCACCCAATCGGCTGGCCCGCGCCACGCTGGCGTGGGCCGGCCGGCTCATTCGAAGGGAAGCCCCGCCATGCCGCACCGCGACCCGCCGGGAACCATCGCCCCCCACATCCCCGCCGACGCCTACCGTCGCGCCGAAGCCACCGGACAGCCGGTCGTCATCGTCGTCCACACCACCGACGCCACCGGCCGCCCGCTCAGCCACTTCCTGTACCCGCTCGCCGTCGCCGGCGCCGGTGCCATCGGCATCTTCGCCACCATCGCCGCGCTGCTGGCTCTGCTCGACTTCGCCGTTCACACCGCCGTGTCCATCGCCGCCGCGACCGGCCCGATCAGCGTCGGCGGCATCACCGTCAAGCTCTTCGGCTCCAAGCGCTGACAGGAGACCATGCGTGATCCGACTCCGCATCCAGCTCACGCACTTGCCCCGCAGGGTTCTGATCCTCACCGACACCCCCCGCCCGAACTGCCGGATGTGCGACGGGGACGGCGGCACCAACCGCGACTACGGCGACCCGGAGACCGGCGAGTACGCGGGCACCGACTGGGAGCCCTGCGCCTGCTGGGACGAGACCCGCCGCCGGGTCTTGCTGCCCCTCCCGCGCCGGCCCCGGTGGCTGCGCCGCGGCGACACCGGCCGTGACCCGCGGGCACCCGGCGGCTACCGCGACGAACCGCTCTTCTAGCTACGCCTCCGCCGGGCATGACCTGCACCCATGTATCGGCTCAGTGGTCAGGCTGGGGGCGCACCAGGGTCGGACAGAAGTGGTCGCAAATGCGATTCACTAATACTGAGAACCGTCACGAGAGAACAGCTTCGCCAGCCCACTGGAACTTCGCAGCCTTCTTCGGAAGTCCACAGTGCGCACTCGCCTTCTCGGTCACCATCGACGAGTCACCGGAACCTCTCTGCCTCTTATTTACAGGCGAGTAACCTGACTGGTCACGGACTCAAGGGAGCGTACGTTCATCCTGGAGAGGCGCTTCCTGTGTGAGATGCGCGACTATCATCCCGGGAACTGGCACGCCGTACCACACGTACCGTCAGGAGTTGCTGCAGCTAAGAGGGCTGCTCCCCCGTCACACCACGGGCCCGTGTACCGTGCAGCAACCCAAGGCGACAGCAGTGCATCACCTGCCGCGTATCCGTGGAGGGTTGGACCGCACGCAGATCATCTTGCATCCAGGTACTCTGCTCGCTATCAGTCACGCCCCGGGGTCCGAGACTCTCGCGCGCCACCCGGGTGTCCACGGCAGTCGTGGGCCCAAGGAAAGGGCGGTGATTGACCCGATGGCGATGAACGACGTGCCAGAGGGGCACTGCCGCTGCTGCAGCAGGCGAGGCCGGGCGTACCGACTGGCCCGCTGGCTGGGGCCGGTCTACACGGTTTACAAGATCGTGTCAGACCACTGGCCCTGGTAATGCGAGAAGCCCCGGCCTGACGGCCGGGGCCACGCTGCAGACGGTTGTGCGAGGAGGGCCTCACCCTGAGCTTCCAGGCAGCGGGTGGGGCCTTCCCTATGTCCGAATGCTGTTACCGCCCCGCACGCAAGTCCCCAATGTGTGATTGGGGCCACATTACGGCTCGGCAATGCCCCCATCTTGCCTTGCCAGGCATGCAAATGCACCTGCGGGCCTATGCCGATTCCGCTAAGAGACGTCAGAGAAACCGGTAAGGACCCAGCTCATTGGGGATATCTCGCCCTCGGGCGTGGCAGAGGTCACACCGAAAGAGTGACGGGCGGCACACCTGAACGGCGGTGCTTTGGTGGAGTTTGTCGGGCGATGAGCCTACGCGCCGCCATGGAAGTTCCCCTTCCGTTTGTGAGCGGCGCACTGTACCCGGGCCCACTGACAGTAGGCACCCGCCACGACCAAGAACCGTCTAGGTGAACGCTCAACGACCCTAGCGTGAGCCTCTGTCACCACCACCTGACCAGCCGGACACGAAGAGCGAATGCACCACAGACGGCCCGGCCCATCTCAACTGTCACAGCCGCCGGTTATCCACCGCTGTCACGGCTCCGACCTGCTCCGACACCCAACTAAGCCAAGGGCGGCCCCCCTTCCGCCAAGAACCGGGGCCGCCCTCGTCCATCCAACTGAACAGTGGAGGTCTCCCAGCATGACCCAACCGACCCCTATCCGGCGAGTGTCCGGCGACCGGCCGCGCCTGCTGGATCTGTTCTGCTGCGCCGGGGGTGCCGGTACCGGCTACCACCGCGCCGGCTTCCAGGTCGACGGCTGCGACATCGCCGACCGGCCGAACTACCCCTTCCCCTACCAGCGGGGTGACGCGCTCGCCTACCTCGCCGAGCTGATCACCACGGGCGAGATCCGCCGGTACGCCATGCTCCACGCCTCCCCGCCGTGCCAGGACAAGTGCTCCCTGACCGTGGGCACCAACCGGTCCCAGGGATGGGGCGGCACCCACGAAGACCTCGTGGCACCCACCCGCGACCTGCTCGACCATACCGGCCTGCCGTACGTCATCGAGCAGCCCAACGGCCGGGCGGAGATCCGCAAAGACCTGACCTTGTGCGGCGAGATGTTCGGCCTCGGAGTCATCCGGCACCGCAACTTCGAATTGGGCGGCTGGACCACGGCCCGGCCGGCGCACGTCCCGCACCGGGGCCGCGTACGCGGATACCGGCACGGGCACTTCTACGACGGCCCCTACGTCGCCGCCTACGGCAACGGCGGCGGCAAGCCCACCGTGGCAGAGCTGCAAGCGGCGATGGGCATGGACTGGACGGACGTCCGCGAGGAGCTGACCGAGGCCATCCCGCCCGCCTACACCGAGTTCATCGGCCGCGCCTACCTCGCCGCCACCAACGCATTGGGGGCGGCGGCATGACCATCACGCGTGACCTTCTTCCCACCGCCCTGGACCTCGCCGCGGCCGGCGTGCCGGTGCTGCCCCTGCGCAAGGGGAAGGTGCCGTTCGGGAACTGCCGTGCGTGCGCCAAGAACGTCTGCGGCGGACGGCCGAACATGAAGAACGCCGGTCCCTGCCAGTGCCCGGCACCCTGCCACGCGTGGGCCGCCGCCACCACCGACCCTCAGGTGATCACCTCGCCCACGTGGGCGCCGGCATGGCGTGAGGCCGTCTGCAACGGCTACCACCCCGGCGGCGCCGGGCTGACCGTGGTGGACCTGGACAACGCGGCGGCCATCGCATGGGCCCGCGAGACGCTGCCCGCCACCCGGACCGTGGCGACGACGCGCGGGGAGCACTGGATCTACCGGGGCGCCATGGCCTCCCGCAACGCGATCCGGCCCGGCGTCGACATCAAGTCGTCCATGGCCTACGCCCGCTACCTCGGCCCCGGCACCGGCCACATGGCCGACCTGCCCGACGCCGTACGCGCCCTGGCCGTCAAGGCACTCTCCCCGGCCCGGCCGGCGCCGCACGCCGTCCCCCTGCCCGCACGGTCCGGGGAGTGCCCGCACCGCACGCCCGCTTTCCTGGAACGCGGCATCGCCATGGCCGTGGAGCGCATCACAGAGGCGCGCAGCGCGGTCCACGCGACCGTGTATCGGACGTTCCTCGCCGTGCTGTCCACGCACGGCCGGTGCGGCTGCCTCACCGACATGCACGTCACGCGGCTGTTCGCCGCCGCGCAGACCAAGGGCGAGTCCCCGCGGCACTGCACCGACGCGTGGACCAACGCCCGCACCACGTTGGGACTGTGACCATGACGGACGACGACAAGAACCCCGCCCGCCAGATCATCACCGACTACGCCCAAACGCACTTCCGGTACTTCCGCACCGCCGACGGGACCGTGTACGCGCAGCGCAACGGCCACCCCGTGGCCCGCCCGATCCGCTCCCAGGGCACCACCGGCAGCCACCGCCAGGAACTCATGGTCGGTCTCTTCCGCGACGGAGTCGGCGTATTCAACGGCACCGCCCTCAAGGAGGCGTTGGACCTGATCGAGGCGCTCGCGCTCACCGAGGACGTGCAGCCCGTGCACATCCGCGTCGCGCCCGGACTCGACGGAGCCACGTGGCTGGACCTCGGCCGCGCCGACGGGCAGTCCGTCCGCATTCACCCCACCGGCTGGGACATCGCCGTCCCTGACCCGCGTGAGGTGTGCTGGCGGCGCACCCAGCTCACAGGGGAACTGCCCTTGCCAGCCAGGGACACCGACGGCAAGGGCATCGATCTGCTCCTCAGGCTGTGCAACTTCGCCAACGCGGAGACGGAGTGCCTGGCCATCGCCTGGCTCATCGGCTGCCTCGGCCCGTCCGTACCCGTCCCCACCCCCTTCCTCACCGGCCCGCAGGGCGCCGGCAAATCCACCGGCGGCCGGATGCTCGTACGGGTCATCGAGGGCATGAGCGGCGACCTGCGCCGCGCCCCGAAGGACGAAGAGAACCTGATCGCAGCAGTCGCCGCCGGATGGGTCACCGCCCTGGACAACCTCTCCCACATGACCCCAGACCTCTCCGATGCGATGTGCTGCATCGTCACCGGCGCCGAGAACGTCAAGCGCGCGCTGTTCACCGACGGGGACGTCTTCCGCGCCCGCTACCGCCGCCCCCTTCTCCTGACCGGCATCGACGTGGGCATCATCCGTCCCGACCTCGCGGAACGGCTCCTGCCCCTGCGGCTGGAGCGGCCCAAGGTCCGGCGCACGGAAGCCGAGCTGTGGGCCGAGTACGCCGAGGCCCTACCGATCATCCTCGGCTCTCTCCTGGACCTCACGGTCAAGGTCCGCGCGGCCGAGGCGGACATCCCCACCGACCTACGCATGGCCGACTTCGCCCACCTGTGCGCGCAGCTTGATGCGGCGACCGGCCTCGGAGCGCTGAGCGCCTACCGCGCCAGCCTGGACGACCTCAACGACGACGTCATTGAAGGCGACCTGCTCGCGCAGACCGTTCTCAAGCACGCCGCCGGCATCGAGCCGGGCACCGAGCAGCGGATGGCCTCGGCCGAATGGCTGCACTGCCTCAGCGGCCTCTACGCGGGCGAGGACTTCCGTCCCCTGCCCAAAGGGTGGCCGACCACCGGCAAGGTGCTCTCAGACCGCCTCAAACGCCTTCAGCCCACCCTCGCCGCCCGAGGCGTCCTCATCGACTGGGGCCGCACCAAGACGGCCCGCTATATCGAGATCACGCGGCCGGCCCACTCACCGGCCCCGCACGAGCAGGCAGCGGCCTTCTGACCGCGCGGCATCACGCTTCCGCCGCACAAGCAAGAAGAGCACCCGTCGCCCCGTGCTCTTCTTGCTGTTCGGCGGCGGCGCCGCCCCGCGATGGGTCGCGCCGCGAAGCGGCCCGTTCTTCACTCTCTGAGCCGCGCGCCACAACAGACACCACCCCCTCTTTGTCCGAAGTAGAAAGACGCTGCGTCACCTGCGTCACCCACACCCCTGGAACGGCCGCTGACCTGCCGGAAGACGGGTGACGCAGACGGCTTATCTCTGCGTCACCCCGCGTCACCTGCGTCACCCGATGACAAAGGTCTGCGTCACCGGTGACGCACCCTCTCGCTCCTGCGTCACCTCGAAGCCGCAGATCAGCGGCGTGAATGACGCAGATGACGCGGGTGACGCAGAAATCCGCACCTCAGACAGGCGCAAGCCCTGACAGCCCCAAGCCTTTAGGAGACAGCCGGATGAGTACCGCGATTGCCGCTCCCGTCGACCGACTCCTGTACAAGCCGGAAGAGGCCGCCGAAGCTCTCGCCATCGGCCGATCCACCGTCTACGAACTGATGGCCGAAGGCGTCCTGAAGTACATCAAGTTGGGCCGCACCCGCCGGATTCGGCGAGCCGACCTTGAGGCGTACGTGGCGAGCCTGGCACCGCTGCCCAACTAACCCGACCACGACACCGAGGCGCCCCGAGCATCCCGCTCGGGGCGCCTCCCGCATGGAGGAGCACATGAGCCCCCGCAAGCCCAACATGGAGTCGTCCATCTACTTCGGCGCCGATGGCTGGTGGCACGGCCGCGTGACGATGGGCGTGAAGAGCGACGGCGGCCCCGACCGACGCCACCGTCGGGCTAGGACGGAAGCCGAAATCAAGCGCAAGGTGAAAGAGCTGGAGCGCCAGCGGGACCAGGGACGTGCGCCGGCCTCAGGCCGTAAGCCGACGGTCGCGGCGTGGATGGAGACCTACCTGACCGACATCGCGAGCCTGAAGCTCAAGCCGCGCTCGCTCGATGACTACTGGTCGAAAACCCGGAATGACATCATCCCCGGTGTCGGCAAGCATCGCATCGATAAGTTGCAGCCTGAGCACCTGGAGCGGATGTACCGGGCCATGCTCGACGCTGGCCACGCTCCCTCGCATGTCGTGAAGGTGCACCGCATCCTGTCCCGCGCCCTGAAGATCGCCCATCGCCGCCGCATCGTCGGCGAGAACGTTGCCACGCTCGTGGACCCGCCCAGCGTTGACGAGACTGAGGCCAACCCCTTCACCAAGGAGGAGGCGAAGGCGTTCCTCGAAGCCGCGGCGAAGCGGCCCACCTTCATGCGGTGGATCGTCGGTGTCGGCATGGGGTTTCGGCAAGGCGAGACGCTCGGGCTGCGCTGGTCGTACGTCGACCTGGAAGCGGAGCTGTTCCGCCCCGAGTGGCAGCTTCAGCGCCTTACGTGGCGGCACGGCTGCGACGACCCGCACGCCTGCGGGATGCGTCTGCATCGCTTCGAGCCGTGCCCGCCGCACTGCACCGCGCACAAGGGCTACAAGCGTGGTTGCCCTAAGCCATGCACCAAGACATGCGCGAAGCACGCAAGCGCATGCCCGGAGCGCAAGGAAGGCGGGCTCACCTTCACCCGGCCCAAGACCAAAAAGAGCCGGAACGCCGTACCGATCCCGCCCGTCTTCGTTCCCTTCCTGCACGACCACAGGGCCCAGCAGCAAGCCGCACGGGAGGCCGCCGGGGAACTGTGGCAGGAGCACGATGTCGTGTTCTCTCGCCCGGACGGCCGGCCCCTGGATCCTCGCGCCGACTACGAGGAGTTCAAGGAACTGCTCAAGGAGGCCGGGATCGATGACCGCCGCCTGTACGACGGAAGCCGCCACACTGCCGGCACGATCCTGAACGAGCTGGGCGTCGACATGCCCACGATCATGGAGATCCTGCGGCACACGCAGATCAGTCAAACCCGGCGATACGTCAAGGGCCGGTCCCACCTGTCCAAGGACGCCATGCGGCGGATGGGCGAGTTCTTTGTGCCGCCGCAGTCGCTCCCGTCGGCCCCGGCTCCGGGCCCCACTGAGACCAGAAGTGAGACCGCCGACACCCGTGCGGCACGCTCCCTGCGTCGCCGCCGCATCCGCTGAACGCAAAAGCCCAGCTCAGACGGTGTCTGGGCTGGGCTTCAAAAGAGCCGCTTTCGGGATTCGAACCCGAGACCTACGCATTACGAGTGCGTTGCTCTGGCCATCTGAGCTAAAGCGGCGCGCTGCCCGCACCATGGTGCGATCGGCAACGTCGGTAAGTCTACACAGTTTCCGGGGGTGCTTCGCACCCACCCCGGAGGGGGTGGTTCCGGGGTGGGTGGCAGGGTCTATGAGCAGCGCTTTCCGGCGGCCGGCGGGGTGCCGCGCAGGAGGTAGGTGTCGATCGCCGTGTCGATGCAGGCGCTGCCCCGGCCGTACGCCGTGTGGCCGTCGCCGTCGTAGGTCAGCAGGCGGGACGAGGAGAGCTGGCGGGCCAGGGAACGGGCCCAGCGGTACGGGGTGGCCGGGTCGCGGACCGTGCCGACCACCACGATCGGCGCCGCCCCCTTCGCCTCGACGCGGTGCGGCTCACCCGTCGCCCGCACCGGCCAGTACGCGCAGTTCAGCGAGGCCCAGGCCAGTCCCGCACCGAAGACCGGGGACGCCTTCTCGAACGCGGGCAGCGCCTTCTCGACGTCCTCGGGACTGGAGAAGGCCGGCGGCAGGTCCAGGCAGTTCACCGCGGCATTGGCCATCATCAGATTGCTGTAGTGGCCGTTCGCGTCCCGCTCGTAGTAGCTGTCGGCGAGGGACAGCAGGCCGGCGCCGTCGTTCTCCCTCATCGCCGAGGTCAGCGCCTCGCGCAGCTGCTCCCAGGACGCCTCGTCGTACATCGACGCGATCACCCCGGTCGTGGCCAGCGACTCCCCCAGCTTGCGGCCGTCCGCGTCGCCCGCCGGAATGGGGTGGCCGTCCAGCTTACGGAAGAACGCGCTCAGGTTGGCGCCGACCTGCGCCGGTGTCGTGCCCCTCCCCCCGAGCGGGCAGTCGGAGTGCCGTACGCAGTCCTTCGCGAACGCCCGGAACGCCGTCTCGAAGCCCGCCGTCTGGTCCAGGTTCAGCCTGCGCGCGTCCAGGGTCGGGTCCATCGCGCCGTCCAGGACCATCCGGCCGACCTGCCGGGGGAACAGTCCGGCGTACGTCGCCCCGAGGAAGGTCCCGTAGGACGCCCCGACGAAGTTGAGCCTCCGGTCCCCGAGCGCCGCCCGCAGGATGTCCATGTCCCGCGCCGCCTCGACGGTGGAGACGTGCCGCAGCAGCCGGGCCGAGCGGGTCCCGCAGCTCTCCGCGAACATCCGGTCCGCCGCGACCACCGCGTCCCGTTCCCGCCGGTCGTCGGGGGTCAGGTCGGTCTGCGTGTACGCGTCCATCTGCCGCCCGTCGAGGCATTGGACGGGCTCGCTGCGGGCGACGCCCCGCGGGTCCACCGCGACCATGTCGTAGCGGGCCCGGACCCGGGCCGGGTAGCCGACGCCCGCGTACTGCTGGAGGTACCCGACCGCCGAACCGCCCGGTCCACCCGGGTTGACCAGCAGGGAGCCGAGCGGCTTGGCCTTGCCGGTCGCCTTCTTGCGGGCCACGGCGAGCCGGACGGAGCCCGCGTCGGGCCTGGCGTAGTCCAGCGGGGCCCTCAGCGTCGCGCACTGGAATCCGGGCACACCGCAGTCGCGCCAGCGCAGCCGCTGGCCGTAGTACGGCGTCAGCGCCGACGGCGTCGCATGCGGCAGCGCGGCCAGCGCCGCCTCCACCGTCCCGCCCGCGGAGGACGTGGTCGAGCTCCCGGAGGAGCAGGCGGACACGAGCAGTGCGGCGGCCGTGAGGAGGGTGGCCGTGAGGCGGGCCGTCGTCCGGGCGCGGGTGCCCCGGAGGGTGCGGGGAGATGGCCTGATGTGCATCCGGCGAGCCTAACCGTGTGCGACGAAATGTGTGCGGTGCGTGTGGATTGTGGCTCGTACGAGGGACACCTGGCGTCCTCCCTCGTCAGCCGGTCGCCCTGCCGGGCCGAGCCCTGCCCGGCCGGTCAGCCGGATGGGCGGAGCGCTGTCCGGCGGTCAGCCGGACGGGCCGAGCGCTGCCGGGGCGGTCACTCTCGCCGGCAGGTCGCCCTGACACCCTCAGCCCCCGCCCGGCCGGTCAGCCGGCCTCGCGGGGCAGTCATCCCAACGGCTCCAGTCCTGCCCACCGGGCGCCCTCACGGGCGAGGCTCCTCATCACCCCGCACGCAGCGCCATCGTCATCGCCTCCACCGCCAGCAGCGGGGCCACATTGCGGTCCAGGGCCTCGCGGCACGCGGCGATCGCCTCGATGCGGCGGAGGGTGGACTCCGGGGTGCCGGCCCGGGCCAGCCGCTCCAGGGCGTCCTCCGCGTCGGCGTTGGCGAGCGCCACGCGCGTACCGAGTTGCAGGGCGAGGACGTCGCGGTAGAACGCGGTGAGGTCGCCGAGGGCGACGTCCAGGCTGTCGCGCTGCGTACGGGTTCTGCGGCGCTTCTGCATGTCCTCCAGTTCCTTCATCACGCCCGCCGTGCCGCGCGGCATGCGGCCGCCCTGGGCCGCGCCGAGCGCCGCCTTCAGCTCCTCGGTCTCCTTGCCGTCCATCTCCTCGGCGAGCTGTCTGGCGTCCTCGGCGGCCGCGTCGACCAGCTCCTGGGCGGCCCTCAGACAGGCGCCGACCTCGTCCAGCCGCAGCGGGAGCTTCAGCACGGCGGCCCGGCGCTCGCGGGCCGCCGGGTCGGTGGCCAGGCGGCGGGCCCGGTCCACGTGCCCCTGGGTGGCGCGGGCGGCGGACGCGGCGAGCTCCGGCTCGATGCCGTCGCGCCGCATGAGCATGTCGGCGACCGCCTGGACGGACGGCGTGCGCAGGTTCAGGTGGCGGCAGCGGGAGCGGATGGTCGGCAGGACGTCCTCGATGGAGGGGGCGCACAGCAGCCAGACCGTACGCGGGGCGGGCTCCTCCACCGCCTTGAGCACCGCGTTGGCCGACTTCTCGTTCAGCCGCTCGGCGTCATCGACCAGGATGATCTGCCAGCGGCCGTTCGCCGGGGAGGTGAACGACTTGCGGACCGTGTCCCGCATGTCCTTGACCAGGATCTCGGAGCCGACCGCGGCGACCGTCGTGACATCCGCGTGGGTGCCGAGCAGCGCGGTGTGGCAGCCGTCGCAGAAGCCGCAGCCGGGGGCGCCGCCGAGCGCGCGGTCGGGGCTCACGCACTGCAGGGCGGCGGCGAAGGCCCTGGCCGCCTGGTTCCGGCCCGCGCCGGGTGGGCCGGTGAAGAGCCAGGCGTGCGTCATCTTCGACGTCTCGGGCAGCGGCTGGTCCGCCGCGGCGGCCGTGACGAGGGCGTCGGCGTCCCGCGCGGCGGCGTCGAGCACCGCGCTCACCTGCTCCTGCCCGACGAGGTCGTCCCACACGGTCATGGGTCACGCCGCCCTTCCGTCACACTGCGCGTTCCGGCATCCATTGTGCGGGTGGGCACTGACAACGAGGGCGGACAGAGGTCGCGGAGGCGGTGGCGCCGGTGGGCCGCGCCTGTCCGGAGGCGCGGCGCCGCGTCTGTCCGGCCGGCACCGGCCCCTTGTCGAGCGTGAAGCACCGCGGCCGTCGCCGACGCCTCGCCACGAGCCACCCCGAGGCCGCCCCTGTCACCGACGCCCCCGCCGATGTCTCCGGGCGCCCGGAGACCGGCCCAGGCCGGCGCCCCGGAACCCGGCTCTCGTCCGCGTGCGGCTCAGCCGCGGCGTCCGCGGCCCCGGCCCTTGCGGCCCTGTTCCTCGCCGTCGCCCTGGTCGCCGTACTGCCCCTCGTCGTACGAGCCCAGCAGTTCGTCGGCCAGCGTGGGCAGGTCGTCCAGCGGGGTCTCCTCGGCCCAGTCGGGGCGCGGCCGGCGGCGGGGCGTGCCGTCCGCGCCGAGCTGCGGCATCTCGCGCGTGCGCGGCTCGGAGCCGTCGGGGCCCGCGGCGGGCCGCTCGTCCCGGAAGAAACCGGGCGGCACCCGGTCCGACGGGGCGTCGTCCCGTACGGGCGGCAGCGCGGTCTCGTCCGCCGCGCCCGGAGCCACCGACGGCAGCTCGGCCGTCTCGTCGGCGGACACCGGCGGCAGCACGGCCGTCTCCTCCGCGGCCGACGGCACCCGCGGCAGCACGGCGGTCTCGTCGGCCGGCCCCGTGGCCGCCGGCGGCTGCGGCAGCTCGGCGGTCACCTCGGAGTCGGTGTGGACACCCCGTGCGTCACGGCCGTCGCGGGAGTCACGCTCCTCACGCACCGGACGCAGCACCGTCGTCTCCTCGTCCGTGCCCCGCGTGTCCGTCCCGCGCGCGGCCGCTTCCGCCGAGACCACCGGCGTCGGCACCGTGACCGCGTCCGGGACCACCCGCGGCGCCGCCGGCGGGGGCGTGCTGGGCCTGCGGGCCGCCGCGTCGGCCGCCGCCGCGGCCTCGGCGGCCTGCCGACGGGCCTCCTCGGCACGCAGCAGGGCCTCCTCGGCCTTGCGCTGGGCCTCCAGACGACGGGCCTCCTCCTCGGCACGCAGCCGGGCCTGACGGGCCTCTTCCTCGGCGCGCCGGCGGGCCTCCTCCTCGGCCTCCTTGCGGCGCCGCTCCTCCTCGGCCCGGCGGCGGGCCTCCTCCTCCGCGCGCGCCTGCTCCTCGGCGAGCAGCCGCTGCCGCTCCTCCTCCGCGCGCCGGCGGGCCTCCTCGGCCCGCTGCCGGGCCTCCTCCGCCTGCCGTTCGGCCTCGCGCCGCTGCGCCTCCTCCAGCTCGCGCCGCTTGCGCTCCTCCTCCTCGGCGCGCAACTTGGCCAGCTGCTCCTGGCGCTCGCGCTCCAGGCGCTCCTCCTCGGCCTTGCGGGCGGCCTCTTCCTCGGCCTTGCGGCGGGCCTCCTCCTCGGCCTTCCTGCGGGCTTCCTCCTGGGCCTTGATCTCGGCCTCGGACAGCGGCAGCACGACATCCAGCCGGTGCCGGATCACGGTGGTGACGGCCTCGGGCTCCTGTCCGGCGTCCACGACCAGGTAGCGCCCGGGGTCGGAGGCGGCCAGCGTGAGGAAACCGGCCCGCACGCGCGCGTGGAACTCCGCGGGCTCCGACTCCAGCCGGTCCGGTGCCTCGGTGAACCGCTCGCGGGCGGTCTCCGGGGAGACGTCCAGCAGGACGGTCAGGTGCGGGACGAGTCCGTTGGTGGCCCAGCGGTTGATACGGGCGATCTCGGTCGGGGACAGGTCGCGTCCGGCGCCCTGGTAGGCGACGGAGGAGTCGATGTAGCGGTCGGTGATCACCACCGCGCCACGCTCCAGGGCGGGTCGTACGACGGTGTCGACGTGCTCGGCGCGGTCGGCGGCGTACAGCAGCGCCTCCGCGCGGTGCGACAGGCCCGCCGACGAGACGTCCAGCAGGATCGAGCGCAGCCGCTTGCCCACCGGGGTGGCGCCGGGCTCGCGGGTGAGCACCACCTCGTGGCCCTTGGCGCGGATCCACTCGGCGAGCGCCTCGGCCTGGGTGGACTTGCCGGCGCCGTCGCCGCCCTCGAGGGCGATGAAGAAGCCGTTGGCCGCCGGCGCGGTGTCCGGGTCGTCGCCGCCCAGCAGGGCGTCCCTGAGGTCTTGCCGCAGCGGCACGCCGGAGCGGTCGTCGACCTTGGCGAGCACCAGCGCGGCCACCGGCAGCAGCAGCGCGCCGACCAGCATGAGGGTGAAGGCCGCACCGCCGTGCGCGAAGACGAACCTGCCGTTCTCCAGCCGGTGCGGGCCGATCAGGGCCGCGACCAGGGGCGCGATCAGGGCGCCGAGCGCTATGAAGACGCGGACCATGGCGTGCAGGTGCTCGGTGGTGCGCGCCCGGCGGGAGTCCTCGGTCTCCTGGTCGAGCAGGGTGTGCCCGGTGTTGGCGGCCACGCCCGCGCCGACGCCGGCGAGCGTGACGATCAGCAGCACCGTGGTGACGTCCGGGACCAGCCCGGCCGCCAGCAGCGCGATGCCCGTGACGGCGATGGCCAGGGCCAGCAGACGGCGGCGGGAGAGCGAGGGCAGCAGTGTGGGGGCGGTGCGGATGCCGAGGGCGACACCGCCGGTCAGGCCCAGTACCAGCAGGCCGTACAGCACGGGGCCGCCGCCCAGGTCCTTGGCGTGCAGCACGCACACCGAGACGGCCGCCGCGATGGCGCCGGCGACCCCGGCGCAGGCCGGGACGAGCAGCGGGATGGCGCCCGTACGGCCCTTGTCGACGCCGGTGCCGGTGCGCGGGCGGCGCAGCCCCTCCAGCGGGGACCGCGCGCGCGGGGTGCGCGTGACGGGCAGCTCCAGGTAGGTCAGCACGGCCAGCGAGGCCGCGAACAGGCCCGCCGCCACGTACGACCCGAGGGCCGCCTGGTGCTGGTCGAACCAGGCCACGCCGGTGCCCAGCAGGTTGTTCAGCAGGGCGGCGACGACCAGGGCTGCGGCGGCCAGCGGCACCGCCAGGAAGGTCGTCCGCAGCGACAGGCGGCGCAGCGCGTCCAGGTGGTCCGGCAGCGGCCGTACCGTCGCGCCCTCCGGCGGCGGGGCCGGCAGCAGGGCCGGGGCGGCGCTCTCCCGGCAGACGGTCCACAGCCGCTCGGCGACACCCGTGACGAAGGCGGTGACGAGCAGGACGGCCGGCGCGTTGTCCGGCGTCCAGTCGATCCACAGGGGGGCGACGATCAGCAGCGCCGCGCGCAGGCCGTCGGCGCCGACCATGGTCCAGCGCCGGTCGAGCGGGCCTTCCGGGGTGGTGAGTGAGGTCAGCGGGCCGAGGAGGACGGCGCCGAAGAGCAGCGCGGCGACGACGCGCGCGGCGAAGACCGTCGCCACCGCGAGCGCCACGCCCCGGTAGCCGCCGCCGAAGGTTCCCTCGGCGATCGCCGACTGGAGGACCAGGAGGACGAGGACGAGGAGGGACAGGATGTCGCCGACACCGCTCACCAGCTGCGCGCTCCACAGGCGCCTCAGCTGCGGTCGGCGCAGCAGGGAGCGGACGGCGCGCTCGCGGGAGTCGGCGACCAGGGCGTCGTCCGGTGCTGTGGTCTGGGCCGTCGGCTGCTCGGCTCGCGTCATGCGTTCAGCCTATCCGCAGCCGCCGACACCACACCTCGCGTGTCCGGGCATGCGCGCGCCCCGGCACCGCGGGGGTGCCGGGGCGTTGACGTCGGTGGCCCGACGGCGGGTCAGTCCTCCGCGCCGGAGGCCGTCGCCTTGGACGCCGTCGCCTTCTTGGCGGTGGTCTTCTTGGCGGTCGTCTTCTTCGCGGCGGCCGTGGTCTTCTTCGCGGCCGTCTTCTTGGCGGCGGTCTTCTTCGCCGGGGCGGTCTTCTTCGCCGCCGCCTTCTTCGCGGTCTTCTTGGCGGGACTCTTCGCGCGCTTCTCGGCGAGCAGCTCGAATCCACGCTCAGGAGTGATCGCTTCGACGCTGTCGCCGGAGCGCAGTGTCGCGTTGGTCTCGCCGTCGGTGACGTACGGGCCGAAGCGGCCGTCCTTGACCACGACCGGCTTGCCGGAGACCGGGTCCTCGCCCAGCTCCTTCAGCGGCGGCTTGGCGGCCGCCCGGCCCCGCTGCTTCGGCTGGGCGTAGATCGCCTGCGCCTCCTCCAGCGTGATCGTGAAGAGCTGGTCCTCGGACTGCAGCGAGCGCGAGTCCGTGCCCTTCTTCAGGTACGGGCCGTAGCGGCCGTTCTGCGCGGTGATCTCCTGGCCGTCCGCGTCGGTGCCGACGACACGCGGCAGCGACATCAGCCTCAGTGCGTCGTCCAGCGTCACCGTGTCGAGCGACATGGACTTGAACAGCGAGGCCGTGCGCGGCTTGACCGCGTTCTTGCCGGTCTTCGGGGTGCCCTCGGGGAGGACCTCGGTGACGTACGGGCCGTAGCGGCCGGCCTTGGCGACGATCTGGTGGCCGGTGGCCGGGTCGGTGCCCAGCTCGAAGTCGCCGCTGGGCTTGGCCAGCAGCTCCTCGGCCAGCTCGACGGTCAGCTCGTCCGGTGCCAGGTCGTCCGGGATGTCGGCGCGCTGGTGCTGCTCGGTGTCCTTCTCGCCGCGCTCGATGTACGGGCCGTAGCGGCCGACGCGGAGCACGATGTCGTTGCCGACCGGGAACGACGACACCTCGCGCGCGTCGATCGCGCCCAGGTCGGTCACCAGCTCCTTGAGGCCGCCGAGGTGGTCGCCGTCGCCGTTGCCGGCGTCGGCCGCACCGCCCGTGGCCATTCCCTCGCCGAAGTAGAAGCGCTTCAGCCACGGCACGGCCTTGGCCTCACCGGCCGCGATGCGGTCGAGGTCGTCCTCCATCCTGGCGGTGAAGTCGTAGTCGACGAGCCGCCCGAAGTGCTTCTCCAGGAGGTTCACCACGGCGAACGACAGGAACGACGGCACCAGGGCCGTGCCCTTCTTGAAGACGTAGCCGCGGTCCAGGATCGTGCCGATGATCGACGCGTACGTCGACGGGCGGCCGATCTCCCGCTCTTCCAGCTCCTTGACCAGGGAGGCCTCGGTGTAGCGGGCCGGGGGCTTGGTGGCGTGGCCGTCGACCGTGATCTCCTCGGCGGACAGCGCGTCGCCCTCGGCGACCTGCGGCAGCCGGCGCTCGCGGTCGTCCAGCTCGGCGTTCGGGTCGTCGGCACCCTCGACGTACGCCTTCAGGAAGCCGTGGAAGGTGATCGTCTTGCCGGAGGCGCTGAACTCGACGTCCCGGCCGTCGGCGGCGGTGCCGCCGATCTTCACGGTCACGCTGTTGCCGGTCGCGTCCTTCATCTGGGAGGCGACGGTCCGCTTCCAGATCAGCTCGTACAGCTTGAACTGGTCACCGGTCAGGCCGGTCTCCGCGGGCGTGCGGAAACGATCACCCGACGGACGGATCGCCTCGTGCGCCTCCTGGGCGTTCTTGACCTTGGCGGCGTAGGTGCGCGGCTGCGGCGGCAGGTAGTCGGCGCCGTACAGCTGCGTGACCTGGGCGCGGGCGGCGGAGACCGCCGTGTCGCTCAGGGTCGTGGAGTCCGTACGCATGTACGTGATGTAGCCGTTCTCGTACAGCTTCTGGGCGATCTGCATGGTCGCCTTGGCGCCGAAGCCCAGCTTGCGGCTGGCCTCCTGCTGGAGCGTCGTCGTACGGAACGGGGCGTACGGCGAGCGGCGGTACGGCTTGGACTCGACGGACCGCACGGAGAAGCGGGTGTCCTCCAGGGCGGCGGCGAGGGCGCGGGCGGTCGCCTCGTCGAGGTGGAGGATGTTCTCGCTCTTGAGCTGTCCCAGGGAGTCGAAGTCGCGGCCCTGCGCGACCCGCCGGCCGTCGACGGTCTGCAGGCGGGCGACCAGCGACGACGGGTCCGACGGATCCCCCGCGCGGCCGGTGGCGAAGGTGCCCGTCAGGTCCCAGTACTCGGCGGAACGAAAAGCGATGCGCTCGCGTTCCCGCTCCACGACGAGTCGTGTGGCGACGGACTGCACGCGTCCGGCCGACAGCCGGGGCATGACCTTCTTCCACAGCACCGGGGAGACCTCGTAGCCGTAGAGGCGGTCGAGGATGCGGCGGGTCTCCTGGGCGTCGACCAGCTTCTGGTTGAGCTGGCGCGGGTTGGCGACGGCCTCGCGGATCGCGTCCTTGGTGATCTCGTGGAACACCATGCGCTTGACCGGGATCTTCGGCTTCAGGACCTCCTGGAGGTGCCAGGCGATCGCCTCGCCCTCCCGGTCCTCGTCGGTGGCGAGGAACAGCTCGTCGGAGTCCTTCAGCAGGTCCTTGAGCTTCTTGACCTGCGCCTTCTTGTCAGCGTTGATCACATAGATCGGCTGGAAGTCATGGTCGACGTCCACACCGAGGCGCCGGACCTCGCCGGTGTACTTCTCGGGCACCTCGGCGGCGCCGTTGGGAAGGTCACGGATGTGCCCGACGCTCGCTTCGACGACGTATCCGGGGCCGAGGTAGCCCTTGATCGTCTTCGCCTTGGCAGGCGACTCGACGATGACGAGTCGGCGGCCGCCCTGTGCGGTCTCGCTGGTCGGGGACAACTTCGCTCTTCTCTCCGGTCGACGCTGGGGCCTCCCCAGGCCTTGGTCCCGGGGTCGCGGCGTACTGCTGGCACGTGTGACGCTGCGGAGTGTGACGCTACATCCCGCCCTCGTGTCAAACGGGAAAAGCCCACAACGGCCACTCGAACGGTAACCCGACTACCGCCATTCCTGCCGCCCGGACTGCCCGTCCGCCCCCGCGATCATGTCCGGAGCGTGATGCTCCCCTTACCCGCCGGACAGGGCGACGACCCGTCTCAGAGCCGGGTCAGGCAGTACACGGCGAGGCTCAGCGCGAGCGCCGCGGACAGGCTCGCGACGGCGGCGGATGCGACCCGGCTCACACCGAGGGCCACCGGTTCCCGGCGCCGCAGACGCGTGCCGGTCCATGCCAGCAGACCGGCCCCGAACAGGGCGAACACCACTCCCGCGAAGATCGCCGGTCCGCTCTCCATCGCCCGAGCGCCCCTTCCCTGCCGTCGGCTGTGCCCAGCGCCGGGAGGGTGGCACGCCCGGGAGGCGGGCGGGCGACATCGGGGTGAACGGAAGACCCCCGGCCATTCGAACGCACGCTCGAACGAGAGGGGCGCGAACCCGGTGCCGATAATTTTTCCGGCCGTTTTCGGGAAGCGGCTCGGCGCCGCCCTCTACCGGCAACCTCGCCGGGCCCGTGCCCCCGGCATACGACGACGCGCGCGCCGCGATCGGAAGATGATCCGACCGCGCCTACGACGGCACGGGCACCCGGCGCCTACGACGGCACCGGCACCCGGCGTACGGCACCTGCCCGCACCGCCCTCGCCCCCGCCTGTCAGCAGGCGCCGCCAGACGCCTCGGCACCGCTCGGGGCGGGGCGCTCCCGGCCCGCCCGTGTCCGCTCAGCCCGCCGGCTCCAGGAAGCCCTGCTCCACGAGCAGCCGGATCTGCGCGGGCGTACGGTCGCGGAGCACCACCGGGTCCTCGCCGACGAGCTGCGCGATGGCGTCCAGGATGCGGCCCGCGCTCAGCGTGCCGTCGCACACCCCCGCGAACCCGGCACCGACCGTGTCCACCTTCGTCGCCCGGCGCATCCCGCGGTGCTGGCGCAGCACCACATGCTCCGGGTCCTCGGCGCCGGGCAGCCCGACCTGCTCCTGGACCACCTCGGGGACGAGCTTGAAGCGGCTGTCCAGCAGCGCCGCGTCGTCGTGCTCCCGAAGGTAGTCGAGCCGCTCGAAGTGCGCCCGGATCGTCTCCCCGAGCGGCTGTTCGACCGGGTGCGGCCACTCCTCCACGGTGACGACGGGCTCGGCGGAGCCGGTCCTGCGCAGGGTGATCCAGCCGAAGCCGACCGCCCTGACCTTGCGCGCCTCGAACTCGTCGAGCCAGGCGTCGTAGCGCACCTGGTACTCCGCCGGATCCCCGCGGTGGTCACCGGCGTCCCGCAGCCACAGCTCGGCGTACTGCGTGACGTCCTGCACCTCGCGCTGCACGATCCAGGCATCGCACCCGCGCGGCACCCACGACCTGAGTCTGTCCTGCCAGTCCTCCCCCGCCACGTGCTGCCAGTTCGCGAGGAACTGCGCGAACCCGCCCTCGTTCAGCCGTTCCCCCGCTCCCTGAACGAGCGAGCGGCACAGATCGTCCCCGCCCATGCCACCGTCCCGGTACGTCAGCCGGGCGCGCGGGGAGATCACGAACGGCGGGTTGGAGACGATCAGGTCGAACGTCTCGTCGTCCCGGACCGGTTCGAACAGCGAGCCCTCGCGCAGGTCGGCCGCGGGCGCCCCGGAGAGCGCCAGCGTGAGCGCCGTGATGTGCAGCGCGCGCGGGTTGAGGTCGGTCGCCGTCACGCGCGTGGCGTGCTGTGCGGCGTGCAGCGCCTGGATGCCGGACCCGGTGCCGAGGTCCAGTGCGGCGGCGACGGGGGTGCGGACGGTGATGCCGGCGAGGGTCGTCGAGGCGCCGCCGACGCCCAGGACGACACCCTCGTCGCGCTGTCCGATGCCGCCGGCCCCGCCGACCGCGCAGCCGAGGTCCGAGACGATGAACCAGTCCTCGCCCCCGGGGCCGCCGTACGGCCGTACGTCCACGGTCGCGGCCACCTCGTCCGCGCCCACACGCCTGAGCCAGCCGGCCTCCACCGCCTCCTCGACCGGCACAACGGCCGCCACGCGCGCGTGGGGCACCGGTTGCTGGAGCAGGAACAGCCGCACGAGCGTCTCCAGCGGCGTGTCGCCACGGGTCGCCCGGAGAGCGGGCACGGTCTCGCTGCGGGCCAGCGCCGCGTACGCGGGCGCGCCGAGCAGGTCGAGCAGCCCGTCGGCGGTGAAGGAGGCGGCCAGCAGGGCGTCCCTCAGGCGCGCGGCGATGTCGGGCCGGTCGGAAACGGGCAGGGGAGCGGGTCCTGAGTCAGTCACGCCCCCATTGTGGCCCGCTACGCCCGCGCGGGGCCGACCGGCGGCGCCTGCGCGGGCCGACTCGTGGCGGGCTGCGTAGGCCCACTCTTGACGGCTGCGTGGGCCCACTCACGGCGACCGCCTGGAGCCCGGCTCTCGACGACTGCGCGCGCCGGCTCACGTCCGCTGCCCGGAGCCGGCCCGGCGCGGACCGTTCGCCGACGTCAGCCGTTGTCGCTGACGTCAGCCGCAGGCCCGCCGACGTCAGCCGCAGGCCCGCCGACGTCAGCCGGCCGTCGTCGACGCCGTCGGCTGTGCGGAGCCGGAGGCCGCGACCTTGCAGCTGGGCTGCTCGGCCATCGCCTCCTTGACGTCGCCGCTCTCCAGCCGCTTCAGCGCCTGCGTGCCGCTGTCGCTCTGCTTGCCGACCTCCTTGGTCTGCAGGGCGACCTCCTTCAGGCCCTTGGCGAACTTGCCCTGGTCCTTGGTGTTGAGCCCGTCGACCTTCTTCTTCAGGTCGGCGTACGAGGTGGAGAGGCCGGCGAGGTTCTTGGCGGCGTCCTGCTGGAGCTTGGCGCCGCCGTCGATCCCGGGGGGCGCTCCGGCACTGTCGAGGGCGTCGGCGAGCGACTTGTAGCCCTCGGCCATGTCCTGGAAGGCGGCCGCGTACGTCTTCTGGGCGTCCTTGGGCGGGAGGTTGGTGTCCGTGGCGATGGCCGCGATGGAAGCGTTGGCCGACCTGATCTTCGCGTCCTGCGCGGGCACCGCGTCGCAGACCGTCTTGGCCCAGGACACCAGCTTGGGGTCGGGCCCCTTGTCACCGCCGTCGCTGCACCCGGACACCGCCACCATCAGTACCGCACCGCCGGACAGTGCGGCCGCGAGCTTCTTGTTCACCGGATTGGTCCCTTCCATGGCTCTCGGCCCCCGGAATCTACACGGCGGACGCACTCACTCCCCTTGCCGGGGGAGGCATAAGTCAGGTTTTGTGATCTTTTGCGCCCTGGGAGAGAAGGCTCACGGCATGGGCGAGCCCACAGACGACGGATGGGCGGGCGGCGTCTGCACACGCCGCCCGCCCACCCGCTTGAGCAGGGCCTTTCCTGTCTCGGCCCGGGGTGGGGCCGCCCCGCCTACGACACCACCGCGGCGTCCGGCGGGTTGGCGACCCGCCCGGCGCTGTCCTCGTCCCCGACGGCGATCCCGCGCCGCTTGGAGATGTAGACCGACACGACGATCACCAGCAGCGCGAGGATGGCGATCCCGATCCGCACGCCGAGGTTCTTGTCGTCGCCGTAGGAGAACTTGATCACTGCCGGTGCGATGAGCAGCGAGACCAGGTTCATGACCTTCAGCAACGGGTTGATCGCGGGTCCGGCGGTGTCCTTGAACGGGTCGCCGACCGTGTCCCCGATCACCGTGGCCGCGTGGGCCTCGCTGCCCTTGCCGCCGTGGTTGCCGTCCTCGACGAGCTTCTTGGCGTTGTCCCAGGCACCGCCGGAGTTGGCGAGGAACACCGCCATCAGCGTGCCCGCGCCGATCGCGCCGGCCAGGTAGGAGCCGAGCGCGCCGACCCCGAGCGTGAACCCGATGAAGATCGGCGCCATGACGGCGAGCAGGCCGGGCGTGGCCAGCTCCCGCAGGGCGTCCTTGGTGCAGATGTCGACGACCTTGCCGTACTCGGGCTTCTCGCTGAAGTCCATGATCCCGGGCTTCTCACGGAACTGCCGCCGCACCTCGAACACCACCGAACCCGCCGAACGCGACACCGCGTTGATGGCCAGTCCGGAGAAGAGGAAGACGACCGCGGCGCCCGCGATGAGGCCGACGAGGTTGTTGGGCTGCGAGATGTCCAGGGACAGGCTGAGCGGCGACCCCGGCCCGGTGAGCTTCGCGCCGACGTCCTGCACGTTGGTGGTGATCGCGTCGCGGTACGACCCGAACAGCGCCGACGCGGCGAGGACGGCGGTGGCGATGGCGATGCCCTTGGTGATGGCCTTGGTGGTGTTGCCGACCGCGTCCAGGTTGGTGAGCACCTGCGCGCCCGCCCCCTCGACGTCGCCGGACATCTCGGCGATGCCCTGCGCGTTGTCGGAGACCGGCCCGAAGGTGTCCATGGCGACGATCACGCCGACCGTGGTGAGCAGGCCCGTGCCGGCCAGCGCGACCGCGAACAGCGCCAGCATGATCGACGTACCGCCGAGCAGGAACGCGCCGTACACCCCGAGCCCGATGAGCAGCGCGGTGTAGACGGCGGACTCCAGGCCCACCGAGATGCCGGAGAGGACGACGGTGGCCGGGCCGGTGAGGGAGGTCTTGCCGATGTCCCGCACCGGACGGCGGCTGGTCTCGGTGAAGTAGCCGGTCAGCTGCTGGATGACGGCGGCGAGCAGGATGCCGATGGCCACCGCGACCAGCGCGAGGATGCGCGGATCGCCGTCCTTGCCCTTGATCGCCGCGTCGGTGACGCCGTCGAGGCCGGAGTACGTCGACGGCAGGTAGACGAAGACGGCGATCGCGACCAGTGCCAGCGAGATCACCGCGGAGATGAAGAAGCCGCGGTTGATCGCCGACATGCCGCTGCGGTCGGCCCGGCGGGGGGCGACCGCGAAGATGCCGATCATCGCCGTGATCACCCCGATGGCGGGCACCAGCAGCGGGAACGCCAGCCCGGAGTCGCCGAAGGCGGCCTTGCCGAGGATCAGCGCGGCCACCAGGGTCACGGCGTACGACTCGAACAGGTCGGCCGCCATGCCCGCGCAGTCGCCGACGTTGTCGCCCACGTTGTCGGCGATGGTCGCGGCATTGCGCGGGTCGTCCTCAGGAATGCCCTGTTCGACCTTGCCGACCAGGTCGGCGCCGACGTCGGCGGCCTTGGTGAAGATGCCGCCGCCCACCCGCATGAACATCGCGATCAGGGCGGCGCCGAGGCCGAAGCCCTCCAGCACCTTCGGAGCGTCGGCCGCGTACACCAGCACCACACAGGAGGCGCCCAGCAGGCCGAGCCCCACCGTGAACATGCCGACGACACCGCCCGTGCGAAATGCGATCTTCATCGCCTTGTGGGAAACGGTGGTGAGATCCTTTTCCGGCTCGCCTTGCGCCGGGGTCGCTTCCCGGGCCGCCGCGGCGACCCGCACATTGCTGCGTACGGCGAGCCACATGCCGATATAGCCGGTGGCCGCCGAGAACGCCGCTCCGATCAGGAAGAACACCGACCGGCCGGCCCGCTGATTCCAGTCGTCCGCGGGCAGCAGCATGAGCAGGAAGAAGACGACGACGGCGAATACGCCGAGCGTGCGCAACTGCCGGGCGAGATACGCCTTGGCACCTTCCTGGACCGCCTCGGCGATCTTCTTCATGCTGTCGGTGCCCTCGCCGGCCGCCAGCACCTGGCGGACCAGGATCCCCGCGACCACCAGCGCGGCCAGGGCGACCGCCGCGATGACGGCCACGATGATCCGGTTGTCGTCGGTCAGGACCGCGGCCGCGAGGGACGTGGAGTGACCCGACTGAGGAGTGAAAAGCCCCGCCATTCGTCCTCCTTGACGCTTGGGCTGAGCTCAAGATGTGGACGGATTCTAGGTACCGCCGTGTGATCTAAACAGGGGACGGTAAACGGAATTGGCCTGCGTGTACATACAGCGGACCAGAACGATGTAATGCCCCAAAGCCATTGTCGGCCACCCGGGCACTTGATCAAATTACCATGGTTTTGATCGTGAATTCGTTCACGAATTCCATAGTGCCAGGGAAAACACGGCAGGGGCCCTGCTCGGCAGGGCCCCTGTGCGCTTGTCGGGTGGTTGTGACGGCTACGGCCAGTCGGGTGAGACGGGTCGTGTGAGACCGGCCGGCCGGCCGGGAGGGTGTGATCAGACGCCCTGAATCAGGCGGGCGGAATCAGGCGAGCGGATGGGCGGAGGTTCAGGCGAGCGCCGCGGCCGGCGGCGCGGTCGGCCAGGTCATGCGGATCAGGCCGCCGTTCTGCCCGGTGCTGACCTCCACGTCGTCGACGAGGCCGCTGATGACCGCGAGGCCCATCTCGTCCTCCTCGACCTCCGCCTCGGCCTCCTGCCCCGCGCCGGGCGTGTCCCCGCCCGGGGCGGCATGCGGCGCCTCGTCGCCGACCTCGATGGAGAACTGTTTCTCCTCTTCGATCAGCGCCACCTTCACCGGCGCCGTGACACCGCTGATCTGGTGCAGTCCGACAGCGCGGGAGCAGGCCTCGCCCACGGCGAGCCGTACCTCGTCCAGGACGGCCTCGTCCACTCCGGCCCTGCGCGCCACCGCTGCCGCCACCAGCCGGGCGGTCCTGACGTGCTCGGGCAGCGCGCTGAAGCGGAGTTCGACGGTGGCCATGCATCCCCCTCGCGACTACGGGCGTGCGGTCGGGGGCGGGGCCGCCGAGCGCCCACACCCCCCGGTGTACATAGGTGCCCCGGGCCGCCGCGTCGGCACCTGCCCAGGACTGGACCGGCCGACGACCGGGCCCCGGCAGGAGCCCGGTGCCGGCGAGCGGTCCGGGATCGGTCAGTGGCCGATCAGTCGGTGGCCGCCACCGCTTCCTCGACCGTGGTGTGAATCGGGAACACCTTGGTGAGGCCGGTGATGCGGAAGATCTTCAGAATGCGCTCCTGGTTGCAGACCAGACGCAGCGAGCCCTCGTGGGCACGAACCCTCTTCAGGCCGCCGACCAGCACGCCGAGCCCGGTGGAGTCGAGGAAGTCCACACCTTCCATGTCGACGACGAGGTGGAAATTCCCGTCGTTCACCAGCTCGACCAGCTGCTCGCGCAGCTTGGGCGCGGTATATACGTCGATTTCGCCACCGACCTCGACGACCGTACGATCGCCGACGGTACGGGTCGACAGGGACAGGTCCACGGATCCTCCAGCACCTTGCTATCGAGCGGTCGCCCCTCGGGCACCTCGCTTGCGGCCCCCGGGACGTTTCGCCAGCCGCGATGGCATTCAATCACTTACCGGCAGGCGTGCACGACGCCTTGGCTCCATTGTCCGTCACGCCAGTGACACACTCGGTGCCGATGGCCAAGAATCACCGATCCGATCGAACCCCGGCCCGCCCGGCCTCCCGCCCGTCTCCGAGCACGGTCCTGGACCGGCTCGCCTCCGGGCCGAGCCGGGCTGCGCGCATCACTCATACGGAGCACTTGCCCCCGCGCGCGGGCCGCCATGCCGTCTGGCCTGAGCGGATTCGGCCAGAGGTGATCGCGGCCGTCCAGGAGTGCGGCATCGAGCACCCCTGGGCGCACCAGGCGCTGGCCGCCGAGCACGCCCTGGACGGCGACTCGGTGGTCGTCGCCACCGGCACCGCCTCCGGCAAGTCCCTCGCCTACCTCGTGCCCGTCCTGTCCACCCTCCTGGACGGCGCGGAAGCCCCGAACGGCCGTGGTGCCACCGCTCTCTACCTGTCCCCCACCAAGGCGCTCGCGGCGGACCAGTGCAGGTCGGTGAAGGAACTTTCACAACCCCTCGGCACATCGGTACGGCCGGCCGTGTACGACGGCGACACCCCGTTCGAGGAACGGGAGTGGATCCGCCAGTACGCCAACTACGTCCTCACCAACCCGGACATGCTGCACCGCGGGATACTCCCCTCCCACCCGCGCTGGTCCTCCTTCCTGAAGTCGCTCAAGTACGTCGTCATCGACGAGTGCCACACCTACCGGGGCGTGTTCGGCTCGCACGTCGCCCAGGTGCTGCGCCGGCTGCGCCGCCTGTGCGCCCGCTACGGCTCCTTCCCCGTGTTCCTGCTGGCCTCGGCTACCGCCGCCGAGCCCGCGGTCGCCGCCCGGCGGCTGACCGGCCTGCCGGTCGTCGAGGTCGCCGACGACGCCTCCCCGCGCGGAGAGCTGGTTTTCGCCCTCTGGGAGCCGCCGCTCACCGAACTGCAGGGCGAGAAGGGCGCACCCGTTCGGCGTACCGCCACCGCCGAGACCGCCGACCTGCTCACCGACCTCACCGTGCAGGGCGTGCGCTCGGTCGCCTTCGTACGCTCCCGGCGCGGCGCCGAGCTGATCTCGGTGATCGCCCAGGAGAGGCTCGCCGAGGTCGACCGCTCCCTGGCCCGGCGTGTCGCGGCCTACCGCGGCGGCTACCTCCCCGAGGAGCGCCGCGCCCTGGAACGCGCCCTGCACTCCGGCGAACTCCTCGGGCTCGCCGCCACGACCGCCCTGGAGCTGGGCGTGGACGTCTCCGGCCTGGACGCCGTGGTGATCTCCGGCTACCCGGGCACCCGTGCCTCCCTGTGGCAGCAGGCCGGCCGCGCGGGCCGCTCCGGCCAGGGCGCCCTCGCGGTCCTCGTCGCCCGCGACGACCCGTTGGACACCTTCCTCGTCCATCACCCCGAGGCCCTGTTCGACCAGCCGGTGGAATCAACGGTCCTCGACCCCGACAACCCCTACGTCCTCGCCCCGCACCTGTGCGCCGCCGCCGCGGAGCTGCCGCTGACCGAGGAGGACCTGGACCTCTTCGGCCCGGCCTGCGCGGACGTGCTGCCGCAGCTGGAGGCCGCCAAGCTGCTCCGCCGGCGCACCAAGGCCTGGCACTGGACCCGCCGGGAGCGGGCCGCCGACCTCACCGACATCCGCGGCGCCGGCGGCCGTCCGGTGCAGGTCGTCGAGGCCGCCACGGGCCGTCTGCTCGGCACGGTCGACGCGGGCGCCGCGCACTCCACGGTTCACGAAGGCGCCGTCCACCTGCACCAGGGCCGCACCTACCTGGTGCGCTCCCTGGACCTGGAGGACTCCGTCGCCCTGGTCGAGCACGCGGACCCGCCGTACTCGACGGTCGCCCGCGACACCACGTCCATCTCCGTCCTGGAGACGGACACCGAGATCCCGTGGGGCGCCGGCCGCCTGTGCTACGGCTCGGTGGAGGTCACCAACCAGGTGGTCTCCTACCTGCGCCGACGCCTCATCACCGGCGAAGTGCTGGGCGAGACGAAACTCGACCTCCCTCCTCGTACGCTGCGCACACGTGCGGTGTGGTGGACGGTCACCGAGGACCAGTTGGACGAGGCCCGGATCACCCCGGAGATCCTCGGCGGCTCCCTGCACGCCGCCGAACACGCCTCCATCGGCATGCTGCCCCTCTTCGCGACCTGCGACCGCTGGGACATCGGCGGCGTCTCCGTGCCCCTGCACCCCGACACCCTGCTGCCCACGGTCTTCGTCTACGACGGCCACCCCGGCGGCGCCGGATTCGCCGAGCGCGCCTTCCACACCGCCCGCGCCTGGCTCACCGCCACCCGCGAGGCCATCGCCTCCTGCGAGTGCGAGGCCGGCTGCCCGTCCTGCATCCAGTCCCCCAAGTGCGGCAACGGCAACGACCCCCTGCACAAGAGGGGCGCGGTACGGCTGCTCACGGTGCTGCTGCGGGGGGCACCGGAGGGGGCGGATGCGGGTGCGGGTGCGGTCGAATCGGAGGAGGAGTAGGCGAAGGGGGCGGCTGGACGCCGGAAACCGAGGGCCCGTCCGGCACCCCGGGCGGCGGTACCGGGCCCGCCGGTCCCGCTCTCGCCCTGACCTCCGCCGTGAACGGCCCCCTTCCTGCGGCCGCCGTCACCTCGGAGGTGTCGCCCACGATCGCGCACCGCACCAGCCGTACTCCCTGGGCCGCCGCCAGCCGCCCGGCCCGCGCGCAGGCCGTCGGGCCGCCCTCGGCCCAGTGGTCCGCCGCCGCGAGCGCGGCCAGGTCGGCACCGCCGGCCGCCCGGTGCCGTACGACGACGGCCTGCCCGAGAGCGAGCACGGCGCCGAACACCGCACACAGCACGGCGATCGCCCCCAGGCTCCAGACCGTGGCGGAACCGCGGTCGGAGCCGGACAGCCGGCCTTGCCGCGCATGCTCACCGCACCGCGCCTCCCGTCGTCCGTCGGTACGGTCGGTACGCACTCGTCCGTCGCTCTGCCCACGCCGGCGTCTCATGGCCCCGCCTCCCTCGGTCCCACCGTGTCCTCGGCGAGGGCCACGGCCTCCTCCCGGACCTCGAACGGCAAACCGCTCAGCACCGGCGGCTTGGCCGCCACCGTCACCCGGACCCGGTCGCCCTCCCGCGCGACGGTCACCCGCGCTCCCCTCGGCGCCGCTTCCCGGGTCACCGTCACCACCGCATCGGACGGATCCTGCCGGGCGGCGGCCCGGGCACCCGCACGGGCCGCGTCCACGCACTCGATCTGCGCCGCCACCACGAGCAGCCCCCAGACCAGCGCCATCGTGAACGCCACCAGCACGGACAGCACCACGGCCGCCTCCGCGGTCACGAACCCACGGTCACCGCCTCGCTCACATCCGCGCACTGAGGGCCTTCTTAACGATGGCCTGCAGCTCCGCCTGGACCTGGCCGCTGGTGACGACCTTGTAGAGCAGCAAGGCGAACCCGACGGCCGCGATAATCCCCATGGCGTACTCGGACGTCACCATTCCGCCGTCCTGCCGGCAGGCTCCGCGCACCCGGACCGCCACTTTCCTGATCTTCTCGAACATTTCAACCCCCGTGAGATTCCTGGTCTTGTCGCTCGTTGTGTTCTGTCGTCGTCGTTCGTTGTCTGTGGTCGTTCGTTGTCTGTCGTCGTGCGTCGCTGTCGTCTGTCGTCGTCCGCCGGGCCTACCCGACGTCCGCGTGCCGGTCCGCTCTCATCGCCCTCACCTCCCTCCCATCACTCCGCCCGCCAGTCCGATCACGACCGGCAGCACACCGACCGCGACGAACGCGGGCAGGAAGCACAGGCCGACCGGGGCGGAGATCAGTACGCCCGCCCGGCGTGCCCGGGCCGTCGCCGTGCGGGCCCACTGCGCACGCGCGTCCGAGGCGAGCCGGGCGACCGGGCCGGCCGCAGGCAACCCGGACTCGTCGGCCCGCTCCAGCAACCGCGCCAGCGCACCGGCACCGGGCAACGCCGCCAAGTTCCGCCAGGCGTCCGCCGGTTCACCGCCGAGCCGGACCTCCGCCGCGCCCCGCGCCAGCGCCTGCCCGACGGGCCCGCCAAGGGCCTCCCCTACCGCCTGGGCGGCGACCACGGGGCCGGCACCGGCCGCGATACAGGCGGCCAGCAGATCGGCGGCGAGCGGAAGCTGGCGCGCGGCCCCGGCCGTGTCGACCGCCTCTTGCCGCCCCGCCGCCGCCTGACGACCCCGCCACCGCCACAGCACCGCACCCACGCCCAGCCCCAGCGCCGCACCGGTGACCCCGCCGACCAGCACCCACACACCGCACGCCGCACCGGCCGTCGAGACCCACCGCCGCCGAGCGAAGTCCGAAATCGTCAACCGGCCTGTCCGCTCGGGCACGTCGTAACCGAGCAGCTCGGCCACCCGGCGCCGCGCCCGGCGCCGTCGCCGCGCCAGCTCCAGCCACCGGACACCCCAGCCGAGGACCAGCACCACGACCACCGCCGTCCCCAGCCTGTGGATGACTTCCCCACTCACACCGCACGCCCCTTCCCCGCCATTCGGTCAATCGGCAATCACTCATTCGGCCACCGGGTCACCCGGTCACCCGCCCGGTTCGCCGCATACGCCCTGCGCACGTCACACGGCCTCCGCCCCTCGCACGATCCGCATCGCCCACCACAGCCCGGCCGTCTCGAACACCACGCCGGCCGTCAGGCAGCCGAGACCTGCGCCGCTGTGCAGCAGCACACGCAGCGGATCGGCGCCCATGCCCGTGCCGAGGAGCAGCCCGAGGGCGGGCAGCGCGGCGAGCAACACCGCGGTGGCCCGGGCTCCCGCCAACTGGGCGCTCACGTCGGATCGCTGATCCCGCTCCGCACGCAGGGCCGCGTCCAGCCGGTCCAGGCCGGTGGCGAGTCCGGCGCCCCGGTCCACGGCCACCCGCCAGCACGCGGCGAGCCCGAGCAGTCCCTCCGCCCCCGGCTGCCGAGCGGCCACGGCGAGCGCGCCGGGCACATCTCCGCCGAACCGTGCCGCGGCCACCACGGCGGCCTGCGCCTCGCCGAGCCCGCCGGAGTCCCGAGCGGCCCGCAACAGCGCCTCCCCCGGCTGCCGTCCCGCCCGCACCTCCCCGGCGAGCCCACCGCACAGGTCGATCACCGCGTCGGCCCGCCGCTCCCGGGCGCGCCGGGCCTGCCGGGCCAGCCTCGTCCGGCGCACCACGGGGACACCGGCGGCCCCCGCGACCACCGGGATCACCGAGGCACCCAGCAGGGCGATCCCCAGACCGGCGACGAGCGCCCACCACTCGGCTCCCCACCGGCCGCTCCGCCGCCGCAGCTCCGCGCGGAACTGCTCCCAGACCGGCGGCCCCGTCGTCACCACCCCGCCGCCGGCCAGCAGCAGCCGTGCCCGCCGCATCCCGTACCGCCGCCCGCCCAGCAGCCACACCAACGCGCCGAGACAGACCAGAGCGGCCCCCATGGACGCCTCACCCATCACTTCCGTCACCCCTTCCCTCACCGCCGGCCTCGGCCCACCCGCCGAACCCCGCCGACCGCCACTGACCACCGAAGGCACCGATCCGCCGGACCTCACTGATCCGCCACCGACCACCACACGCACCGAACCGCCGAGCCTCACCGACCTGACCACCACTGGTCCGCCGAACGAGCTGACCGGCCGGAAACCCCGCCCCGCCCCTCACTCGTCCCCCAGCTCCCCCGCGTCCCCCAGCAGTTGCCGCAACCGCCCCCACCCCCGCTCCCGCACGAACGCCCGCTCGCCCCAGCGCAGGGCCGGTACCGTCCGGACCAGGCCGGTGGTGTCCCGTTCCAGCACGTGCACCTCCGCGATCCGGCGCCGCCCGGACCGGTCCCGTACGAGGTGCACGACCACGGAGAGGGCCGCCGCCAACTGGCTGTGGAGCGCGGCCCGGTCCAGCCCGGCCGCCGTGGCCAGCGCCTCCAGCCGGGCCGGCACATCCGCCGCCGCGTTGGCGTGAACCGTGCAACAGCCGCCCTCATGGCCGGTGTTGAGGGCCGCGAGCAGATGCACGACCTCGGGGCCGCGCACCTCGCCGACGACCAGCCGGTCCGGCCGCATCCGCAGCGCCTGCCGTACCAGGTCCTCCAGGGTGACCAGGCCGGCGCCCTCCTGGTTGGCGGGCCGGGTCTCCAGCCGGACGACGTGCGGGTGGTCCGGCCTCAGCTCGGCCGAGTCCTCGGCGAGCACGATCCGCTCGCCGGGTCCGACGAGCCCGAGCAGCGCGCTGAGCAGGGTCGTCTTGCCGCATCCGGTGCCGCCGCTGACGAGGAAGGACAGCCGGGCGTCGAGCAGCGCCCTCAGGATCCGGTCTCCGCCCGGCGGCACGGTGCCGGCCGCGACGAGCTCGCCGAGGGTGAAGGCCCGCGGCCGTACCACCCGCAGGGCGAGGCAGGTACAGCCGACGGCGACCGGGGGCAGCACCGCGTGCAGCCGGGTACCGTCGGGCAGCCGGGCGTCCGCCCAGGGCCGGGCGTCGTCCAGCCGGCGTCCGGCCACGGCGGCCAGCCGCTGCGCGAGACGTCGTACGGCCGCCGCGTCGGGGAAGGTCACCGGGGTCAGCTCCAGGCCGCCGCCGCGGTCCACCCAGACCCGGTCCGGGGCGGAGACCAGGACGTCGGTGACGTCCGGGTCGGCGAGCAGGGGCTCCAGGGGGCCGGTGCCGACGAGTTCGGACCGCAGGTGCGCGGCCGCGCCGAGGACTTCGGCGTCACCGAGCACCCGGCCCTGTTCGCGCAGGGCCTGGGCCACACGCGCGGGCGTGGGTTCGGCGCCGCTCTCGGCGAGCCGGCGACGGACGCCGTCGAGCAGGGCCGCGCCGTCGGCCCGGTCGAGTCCCGGCAGCGTCATCGGACACCTCCCGTCTCGACCAGCGCGCGCTCCCAGAAGTGCGCGCAGAATCGGGCGAGTGGTCCGCGCCCGGTGGCGCCCGGCGGTTTCGTGCCGCCCCGCGGGCGCTGCAACGCCGGTTCGACGGGCACCTCGCCGGCCAGCGGCAGACCGAGCAGCCGGGCCACCTCGTGGTCGTCGAGGCCGGGAGCGTACGGCCCGCGGACCGCGACCCGCAGGTCCCGCACGACCATGCCGACGGCGGAGGCGACGCGGCCGGCGGCGGCGACGGCCCGCAGCTCGGCCGGGACGACGAGCAGGGCCATGTCGAGCTGGGCGAGGGCCTCGGCGACCCCGTCGTCGAGGCGTCGGGGCAGGTCGACGACGACCGTGCCGCCGCGCCGCCGGGCGGCTGCCAGCACCGCGCGGACCGCGGGGGGCGGAACGGCGACGCAGTCACCGCGGTCCCAGCTGAGCACGCGCAGGGAGTGCAGCTCGGGCAGCGACTCCTCCAGGGCGCCGCCGCCGACCCGGCCCCGGGAGGCGGCGAAGGCGGGCCAGCGCAGCCCTTCGGCGCTCTCGCCGCCGAGGAGTACGTCGAGTCCGCCGCCCAGCGGATCGGCGTCCACGAGGAGGGTGCGCAGTCCCTCACGCGCGGAGGTGACGGCGAGCGCGCAGGCCAGCGTGGACGCGCCGGCCCCGCCGCGACCACCGATCACCCCGACGGTGAGGGCCGGGCGGCCGATGCCCTCGGCCACGTCGGCGATGCGGTCGACCAGCCACGGTTCACCGTCGGGCAGCATCAGGACGTGGTCGGCGCCGATCTGGACGGCTCGTTTCCACACCCCCGGGTCGTCCTGGTCGCGGCCCACCAGCACCACCCCCGGCCGGCGCGCCACGCCGCGCATCCGGTGGGCGGCGTCGTCGCCGACGAGTACCAGCGGGGCGGCCGTCCAGCCGTCGCCGGATTCCGGTACGCCGTGGTGGACCTCGGGCGTGGCGCCCGCCGCCGCGCACAGACGCAGCAGATCGTCCAGGAGGACGGCGTCCTCGGTGAGGATGAGCGGCCGTCCGGGCCGCTCTGCGGGGCCGGGCGGCGGGTCGTGGGTGACGGTTCCGGTCACGGGTGTTCCCCCTTCGCTGGGCGGGCCGCGCAGCCCCTGCGGCCACGCGATTCCCGAAGATGTGAAGAACCGGCAAGCGGCCTCCATATGAACGGCCGATAGGAACCGGCCATACGCGCTCCGGCAATGGGACCCGGTCATGAACTCGCCTCGGCCGGAGTGCGCTGGAATCACGGTGCAGTGATCCGCGAAATAATGTGGATCTTGGTCGATAACTGTGGACAACCCGGACCCTGTGAATAACTCCGTCACCCATACCGGTGACCCCCGTGCCAGCGCGTGTGCGATATCCACAGTGCAGTCTGACGATTACCCTCAGTCACCGATCATGGGCATGCCGAATGACGGCCGCCAGCGGGGCACTGTCGGCCTCACGACGGTGTGAAGGCAGGGAGCGGAGGGAGAAAACCCATCCGGACATGCGACGACCCCCGCCGGGGGGGAGAGCGGGGGTCGTCCCCACGGCCGACTCGGGGGGGGAGGAGTCGGGCCGGGTTAGCACGGTCGCGAACGATCCGTGACTTCCATGGTGTACCCGAGAGCCCTCTCAGGCAAACCCACGCGCCCTACCTTACGCCGAATGGTGGGCGCCTATGCTCAGGGACGTGGAAAACCACTCCTTGCCTCGCGCAGCGGCCTTCTTTGACCTGGACAAGACGGTCATTGCGAAGTCCAGCACGCTCACCTTCAGCAAGTCCTTCTACCAAGGCGGGCTGATCAACCGCAGGGCCGCGCTGCGTACCGCATATGCGCAGTTCGTCTTCCTGGCCGGCGGTCTGGACCACGACCAGATGGAGCGCATGCGCGAGTATCTCTCCGCGCTGTGCCGCGGCTGGAACGTCCAGCAGGTGCGGGAGATCGTCGCCGAGACCCTGCACGAGCTGATCGACCCGATCATCTACGACGAGGCCGCCTCCCTCATCGAGCAGCACCACGCGGCCGGCCGGGACGTGGTGATCGTGTCCACCTCGGGCGCCGAGGTGGTCGAGCCGGTCGGGGAACTGCTCGGCGCGGACCGGGTGGTGGCCACCCGCATGGTCGTCGGTGAGGACGGCTGCTTCACCGGAGAGGTGGAGTACTACGCCTACGGCCCGACGAAGGCCGAGGCCATCAGGGAGCTGGCCGCGTCCGAGGGCTACGAGCTCGACCGCTGCTACGCCTACAGCGACTCGGCGACCGACCTGCCGATGCTCCAGGCCGTCGGGCACCCGCACGCGGTGAACCCGGACCGCGCACTGCGCCGCGAGGCGTTCGCGCGCGGCTGGCCGATCCTGGAGTTCCGGCACCCGGTCCGCCTGAAGAAACGGCTGCCCGCGTTCTCCGTACCGGCCCGCCCGGCGCTGGTCGCCGTGGCGGCCATAGGCGCGGCGGCGGCGACCGCAGGCCTCGTCTGGTACACGAACCGGCGCCGCGGCACCGCCTGAGCAAGCGCCCGTTTCACCCCTGTTTGAACCTGAAAGTAAAGAAGTGCAGGTTGGGGTTCCGCTTCCTCCCGGCTCGCGGTACAAAGAACGTAGGCCCGCGAGACCAAAGGACATCCGCGAGGATCCCCTACCACTACGCATTGGCCCCACGGACCCAGCATGAACACCGGGCACCCACGCGACGTCGACCCGTCGATTACGGGCCAGCCGCACCAGGTGACGGGCAAAGATCCCGACCTGATGGGCGACATATCGAGGACGCTTGGTAACCCGGTGATCATGCCAGCGGCGGTACGAGCACTCGTACCGCCGCAACCCTTTCCGGGACGCCCCGCCGTCCGGGATTCCCGTAGCCCCAGCCCCGCCCGTCCCGCGCGAGGCTTCGTCCGGCCCCCTCAGGCGGCGCCGCGCTGCAGCGCCTCGCACACCGCCGTCGACTCGCGTACGCCCAGTTCGACCGCCCGGCCGCAGTGGGCGATCCAGGCCGCCATGCCCTCGGGGGTGCCGGAGACGTATCCGTCCAGAGCGGCCAGGTAGGAGGCGCGCCCCAGTTCGGCGTGGCCCACCTCCGCCGGGCAGACCGCCTTCGGGTCCAGTCCGCTGCCGATCAGCACGATCCGCTCGGCCGCCCGCGCGACCAGGCCGTTGTGGGAGGTGAAGGGGCGCAGTGCGAGCAGCTCGCCGTGCACCACGGCCGCCGTGACCAACGCGGGCGCGGAGGTCCCCGCGATGATCAGGTCCGCCAGCCCCTCCAGCCGGCCCGAGACCTCCCCGGCGTCCGGCAGCGGCAGCTCGACCAGTGGCTCGTCGACCGGCTCACCGGCCAGGCGCGGCCTGCCGACCTGGTCCTCACCGCTCGCCGCGGCCACCAGGTGCAGCCGGGCCAGCACCCGCAGGGGCGACTGACGCCAGATGGACAGCAGCTGCCCCGCCTCCGCCGTGAGCCGCAGGGCCGCGCCCATGACGCGGGCCTCGGCGTCGACGCCGAAGTCGGTGCGCCGGCGCACCTCCTCCAGGGCCCAGTCCGCGCCGGACAGCGCCGCCGAGCCCCGGGCGCCGCGCAGAGCCGCCTCGGAGGTGATCTCGTTGCTGCGACGTCGCATGATCCGATGGCCGTAGACCCGGTCCACGGCCTTGCGCACGGACTCAACGGAGTCGGCCACACCGGGCAGCGAGCCCAGGGCCGCGAGCGGATCGGCGGTCGCGCCTGTCGTACTCATGAGTACGACACTACGCACCCCGTCGGCCCACCCCACGAAGGAGTGGTCTTCTTCACTGCACCTGACACATACAGCTATCTGCCGACTACCCTTGGTGAACATGAAAATTGCTTTCGTCGGGAAGGGCGGCAGCGGCAAGACCACGCTCTCCTCCCTCTTCATCCGCCATCTCGTCGCCTCCGGCGCCCCGGTGGTCGCCATCGACGCGGACATCAACCAGCACCTCGGCCCCGCGCTCGGCCTCGGCGAGGAGGAGGCGGCGGCGCTGCCCGCCATGGGCGAACAGCTCACGCTGATCAAGGACTACCTGCGCGGCACCAACCCGCGCATCACCTCGGCCGCGACGATGATCAAGACGACCCCGCCCGGCGAGGGCTCGCGGCTGGTCGGGGTGCGCGAGCCCAACCCGGTCTACGACGCCTGCGCGCGTCCGGTGGAACTCGACGGCGGCGCCGCCCGTTTGATGGTCACAGGCCCCTTCACGGACGCCGACCTGGGGGTCGCCTGCTACCACTCCAAGACGGGAGCGGTGGAGCTGTTCCTGAACCACCTCGTCGACGGCCCCGGCGAGTACGTCGTGGTCGACATGACGGCCGGTTCGGACTCCTTCGCCTCCGGCATGTTCACCCGCTTCGACATGACGTTCCTCGTCGCCGAGCCGACCCGGAAGGGGGTCTCCGTCTACCGCCAGTACAAGGAGTACGCCCGCGACTTCGGCGTGGCCCTCAAGGTCGTCGGCAACAAGATCCAGGACCCGGACGACCTCGACTTCCTGCGCGAAGAGGTCGGGGACGACCTGCTCGTGACGGTCGGCCGCTCGGACTGGGTGCGCGCCATGGAGAAGGGCCGCCCGCCCCGGTTCGCCGTCCTTGAGGAGGCCAACGCCCGCGCCCTCGACGTGCTCAAGGCCACCGTCGACGCCACCTACGAGCAGCGCGACTGGGAGCGCTACACCCGCCAGATGGTGCACTTCCACCTGAAGAACGCCGAGTCCTGGGGCAACGAGCGCACCGGGGCCGACCTGGCGGCGCAGGTCGACCCCCACTTCGTGCTCGGCGAGAGCGTTGCGGCGCCGGCCTGACGTCTACCGCTCCTCCGCCGGCGCCCCGGGCACGCCCTTGGGCGCGGGGGCCGGGTGGCCGGACAGGAAGGACGCCCAGCCCTGCCGGGGGGCCTCGCCCACCTTCAGGGTGCGCAGCTTCGCCAGGGTCCCCGGGTCCTGGGCGTCCAGCCAGTCGGCCAGCTGGTGGAAGGAGACACAGCGCACCTCGGGCTTGGTGCACACCGCCTTCACCACGTCCTCCACGGCGCGCATGTAGGTGCCGCCGTTCCAGGACTCGAAGTGGTTCCCGATGATCAGGGGCGCGCGGTTGCCGTCGTAGGCGCGGTAGAAGCCCTGGATGAGTCCGTCGCGCATCTGGGCGCCCCAGTAGTCGAACTTGTCGGGGTCGCCCTGTGTCTTGGTGCCGGACTGGTTGACCATGAAGTTGTAGTCCATGGTCAGCTGCTCATAGTTGTGGCCGGGGAAGGGCACCAGCTGCATCGACAGGTCCCACAGGCCCTCCTTCTTCTTGGGCCAGAGCTGGTTGTCGACTCCGCTGGAGTCGTAGCGGAAGCCCAGCTGGCGGGCGGCCTTGACGAAGTTCTTCCGGCCTTCCAGGCAGGGGGTGCGGGCGCCGATCAGCTCCTTGTCGTAGTCGAAGGGCAGCGGGGCCGTCCGCTTCATGCCGGTGTTGGTCCGCCATGACTTCACGAAGTTCTTGGCCTGGGCGATCTCGCTCTTCCACTCCTCCACCGACCAGGTGCCGACCCCGCCGTCGGGCCCGCAGAAGTGGCCGTTGAAGTGGGTGCCGATCTCGTTGCCCTCCAGCCAGGCCAGCCGCACCTGCTTGAGGGTGTCGGTGATGCCCTGCTCGTCGTTGAAGCCGATGTCGGAGCGGCCCGGCGAGTGCTGCGGGGGCTTGTACAGCTCGCGCTTCTCCTCCGGCAGGAGGTACACGCCGCTGAGGAAGTACGTCATGGTCGCGTTGTTCTCCTTCGCGACCTCGCGGAAGTGAGAGAACAGCTTCTGGCTGTCCTCGCCCGCGCCGTCCCAGGAGAACACCACGAACTGCGGGGGCCTCTGACCGGGGCTCAGCCGTTCGGGCCGGGGCAGGTGCGGCTGGGATCCGGTGTAGGCGGTGGAACCGTCGCCGATCAGCCGGAGCACGCTGCCGGGCGCCGGCGCCCCCTGCCCCGGGCCGGGCGCCCCTTCCTTGGTGCCGCTGGAGCCGGTCGCGCAACCGACGAACGACGCCGTACAGGCCGCGGCGACCATGGCGCCGACGGCGATCCTCTGGGTGGCGGCCATGTTCCGCCCACCTTCTTCCTTCTCTCAGGCACACGCTGACGAGGGCCGTTTTCGAGTGATGCGCCGGGTTCGCACCGGCAGCGCCGCCAAGGTCGCACGGGACTAAGAAGGAATTAGTACGACAAGCCGATCAAATGATTAATTCACTCAAGTGGTCGATCTTCCACCCCATTTGCCTCATAAAGCTATGCTTTGGCTTTACTTGGCATTACGGTTCTTTTACCGAGCGTTGATCCATCCCGCCGCTGCACGCCGTGACCCACGGCCGCGACCGAGCCCGCCCATCGCCGCGGCTCCCACCCAGTCCGCGACCGCGCCGCCCCGGAGGAGACGGGAACATGTCCGCCTGCGCACCCCCTCACACCCAGCAGCCCCACCCCCCGCACGACCCCGCACCGACCCGCCGACGCTTCCGCGTCGAGGGCGCCGATCTGTCGGCGGCCGTCGCGGTCTTCCTGATCGCCCTGCCGCTCTCCCTCGGCATCGCCCTGGCCACCGGCGCCCCGCTCCAGGCCGGACTCGTCGCCGCCGCGGTCGGCGGGATCGTCGTCGGGCGGCTGGGCGGCTGCCCCCTCCAGGTCAGCGGGCCCGCCGCCGGACTCACCGTGGTCACCGCCGACCTGATCCACCATTACGGCTGGCGGGCCACCTGCGGCATCACCGTTCTCGCGGGTCTCGCCCAACTCGGCCTCGGCTGCCTGCGGGTGGCGCGCGGCGCGCTCGCGGTCAGCCCGGCCGTGGTGCACGGCATGCTGGCCGGCATCGGCATCACCATCGCCGTCGCCCAGCTGCACATCGTCCTCGGCGGCAACCCGGACAGCTCCGTCCTCGCCAACCTGCGCCAGCTGCCCGCCCAGTTGGCCGGTCTGCACCCGGCCGCCGTGTCGATGAGCGCGCTGACCCTGGCCCTGCTGCTGGCGTGGCCCCGCCTGCCCGGCCGCGCCGGCCGGCTGCTGCGCAGGGTGCCGGCCCCCCTCGTCGCCGTCACCGGAGCCGCCGCGACCGCCGCCCTCACGGGACTGAGCCTTCCCCGGGTCGGACTGCCGTCCTGGCACAGCCACGCCCTGGCGGGACTGCCCGAGGGCCCCGCGCTCGGCCTGGTGGCCGCGGTGCTCACCACCACCCTGGTGTGCAGCGTGCAGTCGCTGCTGGGCGCGGTCGCCGTGGACAAGCTGGTCGCCGCCCGCACCGGGCCGCAGTCCCGCATCGGCCGCTCCGACCTGGACCGGGAGCTGCTCGGCCAGGGCGCCGCCAACATCGTCTCCGGAGCCCTCGGCGGACTGCCCATCGCGGGGGTGGCGGTACGCAGTACGGCGAACGTGAAATCAGGTGCCGTCAGCCGGAACTCCACGATGGTGCACGGCGTTCTCGTAGTAGTCGCCGCGCTGCTGATGGTCCCGGTCCTGGAGGAGATCCCCCTCGCCTCCCTCGCCGCCCTGGTGATGGCCGTCGGCATCCAGATGGTGTCCCTGCACCACATCCGCACGGTGACGCGCCACCGCGAAGTGCCGGTCTACGCCGCGACCACACTCGGCGTGGTGGTCCTCGGTGTCCTCCAGGGCGTGTTCCTCGGGGTCGCCGTGGCGGTCGCCGTCGCCCTGCACCGCCTCGCCCGCACCCGCATCACCCACCACGAGAAGGAAGGAGTCCACCACGTACGCGTCCGGGGCCAGCTGACCTTCCTCGCGGTGCCCCGGCTCAGCAGAACCCTGCACCTCGTGCCCCAGGGCGCCCACGCCGTCGTGGAGTTGGACGGTTCGTTCATGGACCACGCGGCGTACGAGTCGCTGCAGGACTGGCGCACCTCCCACACCGCGCGGGGAGGCACGGCCGAGCTGTCGGGCCGGCGCGACGGAATCCGGACCGCCGAGCAGGCCCCGGCCACCGAGTGCCGGTGCCGCCCCTGGACCCCCTGGCGCAACCACCAGGCCTGCTTCGCCGCGACCGCCGCCCCGGCGGGCCAGGGGGCCGGCCGGGAACTGGCCCGTGGCATCAGCTCGTTCCAGCGGAACACCGCGCCGCTGGTGCGGGAGGAGCTGGCGCGGCTCGCCCGGGAGGGCCAGCAGCCCTCCCAGCTCTTCCTGACCTGCGCCGATTCCCGGCTCGTCACGTCGATGATCACCGCCAGTGGTCCCGGCGACCTGTTCGTCGTCCGCAACGTCGGCAACCTGGTGCCGCCGCCGGGCGAGGAGCACGGCGACGACTCGGTGGCCGCCGCCATCGAGTACGCGGTGGACGTGCTCGGGGTGCGTTCGATCACGGTGTGCGGGCACTCCGGGTGCGGGGCGATGCAGGCACTGCTGGCCTCGGGGGCCGGCCGGGAGGAGGGCAGCACCCCGCTCCAGCGGTGGCTGCGGCACGGGCTGCCGAGCCTGGCTCGGACGGCCGGTGATCACCCCGGGCGGCCCCGGCTGGCCGGGCGGGAGCCCGCGGACGCGGTGGAGCTGCTGTGCCTGGCCAACGTGATGCAGCAGTTGGCGCATCTGAGGGCGCACGGGCCGGTGGCCCGGGCGCTGGCCGAGGGGGCACTGGAGCTGCACGGCATGTATTTCCACGTGGGCGAGGCGCAGGCGTACCTGCTCGCGGGGACGGGTGAAAGAGCGGTGTTCGAGGACGTCACGGGAGGCATCGGGGGAGGTGAGGAGGCACGCGAAGCGGTGCGGGTCACGAGCGGCGAACAGGTCTAAACCAATTTTCCGGTCGACCCTTGTCATCGGACCCCGGGTCTGATGAGCTGTGGCCTGGGACACAACGGACACCCTTCGAAAGGGAGATGTCGTGAGCAACGAGAGCCTGGCCAACCTGCTCAAGGAAGAACGCAGGTTCGCGCCGCCCGCCGACCTGGCAGCGCACGCCAACGTCACCGCGGAGGCGTATGAACAGGCCAAGGCTGACAGGCTCGGCTTCTGGGCCGAGCAGGCCCGCCGGCTGACCTGGGCCAAGGAACCGACCGAGACGCTGGACTGGTCGAACCCGCCGTTCGCGAAGTGGTTCAAGGACGGCGAGCTGAACGTCGCCTACAACTGTGTGGACCGGCATGTGGAGGCCGGGCACGGGGACCGCGTCGCCATCCACTTCGAGGGTGAGCCCGGCGACAGCCGGGCGATCACCTACGCGGAGCTGAAGGACGAGGTCTCCAGGGCCGCGAACGCCCTGCTGGAGCTGGGCGTGCGCAAGGGCGACCGCGTCGCCATCTACATGCCGATGATCCCGGAGACCGCGATCGCGATGCTGGCCTCGGCCCGGATCGGCGCCGCCCACTCGGTCGTCTTCGGCGGCTTCTCGGCGGACGCGCTCGCGACCCGGATCAGGGACGCGGACGCCAAGGTGGTCATCACCGCCGACGGCGGCTACCGGCGCGGCAAGCCGTCCGCGCTCAAGCCGGCCGTGGACGAGGCGATCGGCAAGGTGGACAACGTCGAGCACGTCCTCGTGGTCCGCCGCACCGGCCAGGAGGTGGCCTGGACCGAGGGCCGGGACCTGTGGTGGGACGACGTCGTCGCCCGCCAGCCGGCCGAGCACACCCCGGAGGCGTTCGACGCGGAGCACCCGCTGTTCATCCTCTACACCTCCGGCACGACGGGGAAGCCGAAGGGCATCCTGCACACCTCCGGCGGCTACCTCACCCAGGCGGCCTACACCCACTGGGCGGTCTTCGACCTGAAGCCGGAGACGGACGTGTACTGGTGCACGGCCGACGTCGGCTGGGTGACCGGGCACTCGTACATCGTGTACGGCCCGCTGGCCAACGGTGCGACGCAGGTGATGTACGAGGGCACGCCGGACACCCCGCACCAGGGCCGGTTCTGGGAGATCGTGCAGAAGTACAAGGTCACGATCCTCTACACGGCGCCGACCGCGATCCGGACGTTCATGAAGTGGGGCGACGACATCCCCGCCAAGTTCGACCTGTCCTCCCTGCGGATCCTCGGCTCGGTGGGCGAGCCCATCAACCCCGAGGCCTGGGTCTGGTACCGCAAGCACATCGGCGCCGACCGGACGCCGGTCGTGGACACCTGGTGGCAGACCGAGACCGGCGCCATGATGATCTCGCCGCTGCCCGGAGTCACCGAGGCCAAGCCCGGTTCGGCGCAGCGTCCCCTGCCCGGCATCAGCGCGACCGTCGTCGACGACGAGGCGAACGAGGTGCCCGACGGCGGCGGCGGCTACCTGGTGCTGACCGAGCCGTGGCCGTCGATGCTGCGCACCATCTGGGGCGACGACCAGCGGTTCATCGACACCTACTGGTCCCGCTTCGAGGGCAGGTACTTCGCCGGTGACGGCGCGAAGAAGGACGACGACGGGGACATCTGGCTGCTGGGCCGGGTGGACGACGTGATGCTCGTCTCCGGGCACAACATCTCCACCACCGAGGTGGAGTCGGCGCTCGTCTCGCACCCGTCGGTGGCCGAGGCCGCCGTCGTGGGCGCCGCGGACGAGACCACCGGCCAGGCCATCGTCGCCTTCGTCATCCTGCGCGGCACGGCCTCGGAGAACGAGGCGCTCCTCGGGGAGCTGCGCGACCACGTCGGCGCGACGCTCGGCCCGATCGCCAAGCCCAAGCGGATCCTGCCGGTGGCGGACCTGCCCAAGACCCGCTCCGGCAAGATCATGCGCCGTCTGCTGCGGGACGTCGCCGAGAACCGCCAGCTCGGGGACGTGACCACGCTGACGGACTCCACCGTCATGGACCTCATCCAGGCCAAGCTGCCCGCATCGCCCAGCGAGGACTGAGCGGACCGCGGGTCTGAGCGGGACCAGAGGACTGAGCGGCACCCCGAGGGGCACCCGGGCGGCGAACGTGCCGGGTGCCCCTCGGGCGTCCACAGTGAAGATCAGCGGACACCGGGCCCGGGCGTACGGCACTTTAGGTAAAGTAAACAAAGTGCCGTACGGAACGGCACTCCAGGTGCGCCGGGAAGTCTGGTCGGCATGTGAGTCCCGCCTGCCCCGGAGGTCCCCCCGTGACCGCGCCACCCACCCGCCCCCGCACCACCTCCCGCAAGGTCCTCGGCCGCCTGTCGCTTCCCGAGCGCGCCTTCGTCGCGGACGCGCTGCGCACCGAGACCGTCGGCGGTGTGCTGCTGCTCCTCGCCGCCGTGGCCGCGCTGGTCTGGGCGAACGTCCCCGGCATCCGCCACGGCTACGAGACGGCCGGCGACTTCCACGCCGGCCCCGCAGCCCTCGGCCTGCACCTCTCCGTCGCCCACTGGGCCGCCGACGGCCTGCTCGCCGTGTTCTTCTTCGTCGCCGGCATCGAGCTCAAGCGCGAGCTGGTCGCCGGTGACCTGCGCGATCCCCGGGCCGCCGTGCTGCCCGTGGTGGCGGCGCTGTGCGGGATGGCCGTACCGGCACTCGTGTACACCCTCACCAACGTCGCCGGGCACGGCTCCACGCAGGGCTGGGCGGTGCCCACCGCCACCGACATCGCCTTCGCGCTCGCCGTCCTCGCGGTCATCGGCACCTCACTGCCCAGCGCCCTGCGTGCCTTCCTGCTCACCCTCGCGGTGGTCGACGACCTCTTCGCCATCCTGGTCATCGCGGTCTTCTTCACCGACCGGCTGGACTTCGCCGCCCTCGGCGGGGCCGTCGCCGGCCTCGCGCTCTTCTGGCTGCTGCTGCGCAAGGGCGTGCGCGGCTGGTACGTGTACGTGCCGCTCGGGGTCGTCGTCTGGGCGCTGATGTACCACAGCGGCGTGCACGCCACGATCGCCGGCGTGGCGATGGGCCTGATGCTGCGCTGCACCACCCGCGAGGGTGAGGAGTGCTCTCCGGCCGAGCGCATCGAGCATCTGGTGCGGCCCCTGTCCGCCGGGCTCGCCGTACCGCTGTTCGCGCTGTTCAGTGCCGGTGTGTCGATATCCGGCGGGGCGCTCGGGGACGTGTTCACGCGGCCCGAGACGCTCGGCGTGGTGCTCGGCCTGGTCGTGGGCAAGACGATCGGCGTCTTCGGCGGCGCCTGGCTGACCGTCCGCTTCACCCGCGCGCAGCTCGGCGAGGGCCTGGCGTGGGCCGACGTCTTCGCGGTGGCGACGCTCGCCGGGATCGGGTTCACGGTCTCGCTGCTCATCGGCGAGCTGGCCTTCGAGGGCGACGCCGTACTGACCGACGAGGTGAAGGCGGCCGTGCTGACCGGGTCGCTGATCGCGGCGTCGTGCGCCACCGTGCTGCTGAAGCTGCGCAACACCAAGTACCGCCGGATGTGCGAGGAGGAGGAGCGCGACGAGGACCTCGACGGCATCCCGGACGTCTACGAGCAGGACGACCCGGCGTACCACCTCCGGATGGCCGAGATCCACGAGCGCAAGGCCGCCGAACACCGCCGGCTGGCCGCCGAGGCCCGCCACAAGCTTCAGGAAGTGCCGGGCGGGGCAGGCGAGGAGGACGGCCGTCCGGCATGATCTGACGAGACGGTACAAATCAAGACGGTACGCAAGACCCACGAGAGACCTCTGAGGGAGAACGCGATGAGCGCACCCGACGGCAGCCCGGTCGGCGCCGAACGCAGCATCGGCCAGCTGTTCGCCTCGGCGACGACCGAATTGTCGGCGCTGGTGCACGACGAGATCGCGCTGGCCAAGGCCCAGCTCAAGCAGGACGTGAAGCGCGGTGCGGTCAGCGGCGGCGCCTTCTCGATGGCGGGCGCGGTCCTGGTGTTCTCCCTGCCGATGCTCAACTTCGCCCTGGCCTACGGCATCCGGACCTGGAGCCACTGGAACCTGGCGATCTGCTTCGTGCTCTCCTTCGCGGCCAACGTGCTGGTCGCCGGCCTCCTCGCGCTCATCGGCACGGTGTTCGCGAAGAAGGCCAAGAGGGGTCAGGGCCCGCAGAAGGTGGCGGCCTCGATGAAGCAGTCGGCGGGCGTCCTGCAGAACGCCAAGCCGCACCCGCGTCCGGAGCTGCCCGAGGACCGGGCTCCCGCGGCCATCGAGGCTGTGGCACGCTCGTCGTCATGACGGACCCCGCCGCTCCCTCGGCCGTACGGATCGAAGGTCCCTGGAGCCACAGGGACGTCGCCGCGAACGGCGCACGCTTCCACATCGCCGAACTCGGCGACGGCCCGCTGGTCCTGCTCCTGCACGGCTTCCCGCAGTTCTGGTGGACGTGGCGGCATCAGCTGACCGCGCTCGCGGAGGCGGGCTACCGGGCGGTGGCGATGGACCTGCGGGGCGTCGGCGGCAGCGACCGCACGCCCCGCGGTTACGACCCCGCCAACCTCGCGCTGGACGTCACGGGGGTGATCCGGTCCCTCGGCGAGCCGGACGCCGCGCTGGTCGGCCACGACCTCGGCGGCTATCTGGCGTGGACGGCGGCGGCCATGCGGCCCAAGCTCGTACGGCGCCTGGCGGTGGCGTCCATGCCGCATCCGCGGCGCTGGCGCGCGGCGATGCTGCGTGACGCCCGGCAGACGGCCGCCAACTCCTACATCTGGGGCTTCCAGCGGCCCTGGATCCCCGAGCGCCAACTGACCGCCGACGAGGGCGCGCTGGCGGGCCGGCTGATCCGGGACTGGTCCGGGCCGAGGCCGCCGGAGGACGCGGCCGTGGAGACGTACCGGCGGGCGATGTGCATCCCGTCCACCGCGCACTGCGCGATCGAGCCGTACCGCTGGCTGGTGCGTTCGCTGGCCCGGCCGGACGGCGTGCAGTTCTACCGCCGGATGAAACGGCCCGTACGGGTGCCGACGCTGCACCTGCACGGCTCGCTGGACCCGGTCACCCGGACGCGCAGCGCGGCCGGTTCGGGCGAGTACGTCGAAGCGCCCTACCGTTGGCGGCTGTTCGACGGGCTCGGGCACTTCCCGCACGAGGAGGACCCGGCGGCGTTCTCCACCGAACTGATCAACTGGCTCAAGGATCCCGAGCCGGACCGATGAGGCGTCAGACGCCCGTCCGGTGACCGTGCGGTGAAGGTTCGATGCGTGGAGTATCCGATTTCCTGAACAGTTGTCCCCCGAACGGCCACATGCCCGCCGCATAGGCCAATTGGGGGGCGTGCAGGCGGTTATCGACCTTGGGGCGGGGGCACACGTCGGGGTATGGGCTGGACGCACGACTACAGTGACGCACCCCGCAACCGCCGCTCGGCCACGGGCCTGAGCACGCCTCAGCGAGGCACCCCGCAACTCGCGGAAGCGGACCTGCGGGTGGGGATCCCACGCATCCTGCGCCGCCGGGCCCGCTGGGTCTCGGTGCGCCTGCGTCACCCGCGGGGCTGAACGCGCCGCGTCGCCCTACAGGGCGCAGCTGTCCGTACCCACCTGTTCGTTCGCCGTACGCCCCCGCTCGATGTCGGCCCGGATCTCGTCCGCCGTCAGGGCGTAGCCGGTGTCCGCGTCGTCGAGGGACTTGGCGAACACCACGCCGTACACCTTGCCGTCCGGGGTGAGCAGGGGGCCGCCGGAGTTGCCCTGACGGACGGTGGCGTAGAGGGAGTAGACGTCGCGGCGGACCGTACCGCGATGGTAGATGTCGGGGCCGTTGGCCGTGATGCGCCCGCGCACGCGCGCGGCACGCACGTCGTACGAGCCGTTCTCCGGGAAGCCCGCGACGATCGCGCCGTCGCCCCAGGTCGCGTCCCGCGAGGTGAACCGCAGGGCGGTCGCCTTCAGGTCCGGTACGTCGAGGACGGCGATGTCGCGCTTCCAGTCGTACAGGACGACCTTCGCGTCGTACCTGCGGCCCTGCCCGCCTATCTGCACGCGCGGCGCGTCGACCCCGCCGACGACGTGCGCGTTGGTCATCACGCGGCGGTCGGCGAAGACGAACCCGCTGCCCTCCAGGACCTTGCCGCAGCTCTGGGCGGTGCCGGTGACCTTGACGATGGAACGCTGGGCGTGGAAGGCGACCGGGCTGCTCTCCAGGGCCGGGTCGGGCGGCTGTACGTCCTTGATCGGCTCGTTGGAAAACGGGCTGAAGACCTGCGGGAAGCCGTTCTGCGCGAGCACGGAGGAGAAGTCCGCGAACCAGGTGTCGGCCTGCGCGGGCAGCGCCCGGGAGACCCCCAGGAGCACTCTGGAGCCGCGCACCTCCCTGCCGAGCGTCGGCAGCGTCGTACCGGCCAGGGCCGAGCCGATCAGCCAGGCGACCAGGAGCATCGCGACGACGTTGACGAGGGCGCCGCCGGTGGCGTCCAGGGCGCGCGCCGGGGACCAGGTGATGTGCCGGCGCAGCTTGTTGCCCAGGTGGGTGGTCAGGGCCTGGCCCACGGAGGCACAGACGATCACGACGACCACGGCGACGACGGCGGCGGTGGTGCCGACCTCCGCCTTGCCGGTCACGGCGTCCCAGATGACGGGCAGCGTGTACACGGCGACCAGGCCGCCGCCCAGGAACCCGATCACCGACAGGATGCCGACGACGAAGCCCTGGCGGTAGCCCACCACCGCGAACCACACGGCCGCGACCAGCAGCAGGATGTCCAGCACGTTCACGGGGATCACCCTGTCATGCGTGCCAGTCGAGCGGGACCTGCTTGCCGCGGTCCCAGGGGCGCTCCCAGCCCGCGAAGTGCAGCAGGCGGTCGATCACGCCCGCCGTGAAGCCCCACACCAGGGCCGATTCGACCAGGAATGCCGGGCCGCTGTGGCCACGGGGGTGGACGGCGGTGGCGCGGTGGGCGGGGTCCGTGAGATCCGCCACGGGGACGGTGAAGACCCGCGCGGTCTCGTTCGGGTCGACGACGCCGACCGGGCTGGGCTCGCGCCACCAGCCCAGCACGGGGGTGACGACGAAGCCGCTGACCGGGATGTACAGCCTCGGCAGCACGCCGAAGAGCTGCACGCCGGACGGATCGAGCCCGGTCTCCTCCTCGGCCTCGCGCAGCGCGGCCCGCAAGGGCCCGTCGCCTTGCGGATCACCGTCCTCCGGATCGAGCGCGCCGCCCGGGAACGACGGCTGCCCGGCGTGGGAGCGCAGCGAGCCCGCGCGCTCCATGAGCAGCAGCTCCGGGCCGCGCTCCCCCTCGCCGAACAGGATCAGCACGGCCGACTGCCGCCCCGAGCCGTTCTCCGGCGGCAGGAAGCGGCTCAGCTGGAGCGGCTGGATCGTCTCGGCGGCGCGCACCACGGGCTCCAGCCAGTCCGGCAGCCCTTCCGTGCTGAGCGTCACCGGACCGCCCTGTGTGTCACTGGCCCTCGTCATCGCCACCCCCGTCGCTCCGCCCTCTCCAACGCCGAGGGCCCCCGGTTCGTTCCGTCACGCGGCCCCCAGCGGCGGCGCCGGTCTGCCGCCGGCGTCGAGGTAGGCCTGCGGGGGCTTGAGCCGCTGCCCCGGGAAGCCGCCCTTCTCGTACTTCAGCAGCTTCTTCGCCTTCTCCGGGTCGGTCTCGCCCTCCCCGTAGGCCGGGCAGAGCGGAGCGATCGGGCAGGCGCCGCAGGCGGGCTTGCGGGCGTGGCAGATACGGCGGCCGTGCCAGATCACGTGGTGGGACAGGTCGGTCCAGTCGCTCTTCGGGAAGAGCGCGCCGACGGCGGCCTCGATCTTGTCGGGGTCGGTCTCGTCGGTCCACCGCCAGCGCCGGACCAGCCGCTGGAAGTGGGTGTCCACGGTGATCCCGGGCCGGCCGAAGGCGTTGCCGAGGACGACGAAGGCGGTCTTGCGGCCCACGCCGGGCAGTGTGACCAGCTCCTCCAGCCTGCCGGGCACCTCGCCGCCGAAGGTCTCGACGAGCGCCTTGGAGAGCCCTATGACCGACTTGGTCTTGGCGCGGAAGAAGCCGCAGGGGCGCAGGATCTCCTCGACCTCCTCCGGGTTGGCGGCGGCGAGGTCCTCGGGGGTGGGGTACCTGGCGAAGAGCGCCGGGGTGGTCTGGTTGACGCGCAGGTCGGTGGTCTGGGCCGACAGCACGGTGGCGACCAGCAGCTGGAAGGGGTTCTCGAAGTCCAGTTCCGGGTGGGCGTAGGGGTACACCTCGGCCAGCTCGCGGTTGATCCGGCGGGCGCGGCGGACCAGGGCGGTGGGGGACTCGCCGGACGGGGGCGCCACGGCGGTCTTCCTGACGGGGGCATCCTCCCCGGCGGGCTTCCCGACGGACGCGGCCTCCTTCACGGCAGCGGCCTTCTTCAGGGCCGGGGTCTTCCTGCCGGCCGCGGTCTTCTTGGCGGCAGCGGTCTTCTTCGCCGCGGAGGTCTTCTTCGCCACAGCCTTCTTCGCCACTGGGGCCTTCTCGGCAGCGCTCTTCTTCACGACAGCGGCGACCTTTTTAGCCGATTTGCCTGTTTTATTACTTCCACCGGGATCCTGTTCGCCCACAGCGGAATCATGACGCGCAACCACCCGCCCAGCCCCCTTGCCCTGTGCTCTCACCGGCGATTTGGACACCCGGCCAGCCTAAAGCCCGGCACCGACATCCGCGCCGGAGCCCGCTGAGCGGCCCCCGATCGGACCCCTGACGCTTACCCCGGGACACCTGTGCGGCATCCTTGTGACAGATCACACTGTTCGGACCGTCCGGCAAAATGGGGAACACGGTCCCCTGGCACACGGGGGAGCAAGATCCCCTGAGCAGGTCGACAAGGAGAGAACTCGTGGACGACGTTCTGCGGCGCAACCCGCTCTTCGCGGCTCTCGACGACGAGCAGGCCGCGGAGCTTCGCGCCTCCATGAGTGAGGTGACCCTCGCACGCGGCGACTCCCTGTTCCACGAGGGTGACCCGGGGGACCGGCTGTACGTCGTCACCGAGGGCAAGGTCAAGCTGCACCGGACCTCCCCCGACGGCCGCGAGAACATGCTCGCCGTCGTGGGCCCCGGCGAGCTGATCGGCGAGCTGTCGCTGTTCGACCCGGGCCCCCGCACGGCCACCGCCACCGCGCTGACCGAGGTCAAGCTGCTCGGTCTCGGCCACGGTGACCTCCAGCCCTGGCTGAACGCCCGGCCCGAGGTCGCCGGCGCCCTGCTGCGCGCCGTCGCCCGCCGCCTGCGCAAGACCAACGACGCCATGTCCGACCTGGTCTTCTCGGACGTCCCCGGCCGCGTGGCGCGCGCCCTGCTGGACCTCTCCCGCCGCTTCGGCGTGCAGTCCGAGGAGGGCATCCACGTCGTCCACGACCTCACCCAGGAGGAGCTGGCCCAGCTGGTCGGCGCCTCCCGCGAGACCGTGAACAAGGCGCTGGCGGACTTCGCCCAGCGCGGCTGGCTCCGCCTGGAGGCGCGGGCCGTGATCCTGCTGGACGTGGAGAGGCTGGCGAAGCGGTCGCGCTGACGCGGGACCCGGCCGCCGGAAAAACCTGCTGCCCCCGGCGTCGGCGGACGGCACAGTAGGCCCATGACCGTGCTCCCCGCCCCCGGTGGCGTCGACGCCCAGGGCCGCTTCGTCCGGGAGGGTTCCCTCGCGCGCGTGCGGCCCGCCTTCCGCCCGGTCGTGGCCGCCGTCCGCGACCGGCTGCCGGCCGCCCTCGGCACCCGCCTGCACAGCGCCTACCTCTTCGGGTCGGTCCCGCGCGGCACCGCGCGCGTGGGGCGCAGCGACCTGGACCTCCTGGTGGCCCTGCGCGAGGAGCCGACCGACGCCGACCGGGACGCCCTGCGCGTCCTCGGTGAGGCGGTCGACCGGGAGTTCCCGCAGATCGACGGCGTCGGCACACTGCTCTACGGCCGGGAGCGGCTGCTGAGCGACCTGGAACGCCACGACATGGGGTGGTTCGTCGCCTGCCTGTGCACCCCGCTGCTCGGCGACGACCTCGCCGCGCACCTGCCCCGCTACCGCCCCGACTCCCTGCTGGCCCGCGAGACCAACGGCGACCTCGCCCGGCTTCTGCCGCGCTGGCGCGAGCGGATCGCGGGGGCGCGGGACACCGAGGAGGCCCGCAGGCCGCTCGTGCGCTTCATGTCCCGGCATCTCGTCCGCACCGCCTTCACGCTCGTCATGCCGCGCTGGCAGGGCTGGACCAGCGATCTGCGCGAGATGGCCGACGTGTTCGGCGCGTACTACCCGGGGCGGGCCGCACAGGTGCGTACGGCGGCCGGGTACGGCTACGAACCGGTCGGCGACCCGGACGTCCTGCGGTCGTACGTCGACGACCTGGGCCCCTGGCTCGCGGCGGAGTACGCGCGCGTGCACGGCGTGAAGGCGCCGCGACCGGACTAGGACATGTCGTTCCCGGCCTGGATCAGCCCGTGCTCGCTGAGGTAGTCCAGCTGGGCCCGGACCGACAGTTCCGCCGCCGGCCACAGCGAGCGGTCGACGTCGGCGTACACATGGGCGACGACCTGGGCCGGGGTGCGGTAGCCGTTCTCGACCGCCGTCTCCACCTGGGCGAGCCGGTGGGCGCGGTGGGCGAGGTAGAACTCGACGGCGCCCTGGGCGTCGTCGAGGACCGGCCCGTGGCCCGGCAGGACGGTGCGCACGCCGTCGTCCACCGTCAGGGACCGCAGGCGGCGCAGGGAGTCCAGATAGTCGCCGAGCCGGCCGTCGGGGTGGGCCACGACCGTCGTGCCGCGCCCGAGGACGGTGTCGCCGGTCAGCACCGCCCGGTCGGCCGGGAGGTGGAAGGACAGCGAGTCCGCGGTGTGCCCGGGGGTCGGCACGACTCTCAGCTCGAGGCCGCCGACGGTGACGACGTCTCCGGCGGCCAGACCCTCGTCGCCCAGCCGCAGGCCCGGATCGAGGGCACGCACGCGCGTGGCGGTCAGTTCGGCGAAGCGGGCGGCGCCCTCGGCGTGGTCGGGATGGCCGTGGGTGAGCAGGGTGAGGGCTATGCGCTTGCCGGCCTTCTCGGCCGTGTCCACGACGTTGCGCAGGTGGCCGTCGTCCAGCGGCCCGGGGTCGATCACCACGGCCAGGTCGGAGCCGGGCTCGGCGACGATCCAGGTGTTGGTGCCGTCCAGGGTCATCGCCGAGGGGTTGGGCGCCAGCACGTTGACGGCCCGTTCGGTGGCCGGCCCCGAGAGCACTCCGCCCCGGGGCTGGCCCGGCAGGGCTGCTGCGTCGGTCATGCGGGGCCTCCACCGGTCGTGTCAGCGGGCGTCGGTACGGCCGTCCCGGCCGGGGCCGGTACGGGTGTCCCGGCGGGCGCCGGGGCGGCCGGGACGTGCTTGGTGAACTCGTCGTGCCCGGGCCAGGAGAGGACGATCCCGCCGTCCTGGAGGCGGGCCCGGGCGAGCACCGGGGTCATGTCGCGCGCGGGGGCGGCTGCCAGCGCCTCGGCGGCGGTGCGGTACGGGAGCAGCTGGCGCAGCGTGGCGATGGTGGGCGGCATCATCAGCAGCTCGCCCTTGTCGTACCCGGCGGCGGCCTCCTCGGGGCGGATCCACACCGTGCGGTCGGCCTCCGTGGAGGCGTTCCGGGTGCGCTGCCCCTCGGGGAGGGCGGCCACGAAGAACCAGGTGTCGTAGCGGCGGGCCTCGAACTCCGGGGTGATCCACCGGGTCCAGGCGCCCAGCAGGTCCGAGCGCAGCACCAGGCCGCGCCGTTCGAGGAACTCGGCGAAGGACAGCTCGCGCGCGACCAGGGCGGCGCGGTCGGCCTCCCAGTCGTCGCCGGTGGTGTCGCCGACGACCGACCGCGGGCCGGGGCCGGCGAGCAGCACGCCGGCCTCCTCGTAGGTCTCCCGCACGGCCGCGCAGACGATCGCCTGGGCGCCCGCCGCGTCCACGCCGAGCCGTTCGGCCCACCACGCGCGCGTGGGGCCCGCCCAGCGGATCTGCCGGTCGTCGTCCCGCGGGTCGACACCGCCCCCGGGATACGCGTACGCGCCTCCGGCGAAGGCCATGGAGGCGCGTCTGCGCAGCATGTGGACGACCGGCCCGTCCGGGGTGTCCTTCAGGAGCAGCACCGTGGCCGCGCGCCTCGGGGTCACCGGGGTGAGGGTGCCGTCCGCGAGCGCGCGGATGCGGTCGGGCCACTCCGGGGGGTACCACTGACCGTTCGCCATGGCCGGAGGCTATCCCGTGTAGGGCGAATGTTCGAGAGGTACCCGAGGTCAGCGGGCCTGCCGGGGGTCTACCGGTCCAGCTCGACCTGGATCTCCACCTCGACGGGCGCGTCCAGCGGCAGCACCGCGACGCCGACCGCGCTGCGGGCGTGCACGCCCTTCTCCCCGAGCACCTCACCGAGCAGTTCGCTGGCGCCGTTGACGACACCGGGCTGACCGGTGAAGTCGGCCGCCGAGGCGACGAAGCCGACGACCTTCACCACGCGCGCGATGCGGTCCAGGTCGCCGACGACGGACTTCACGGCAGCGAGCGCGTTCAGCGCGCAGGTGCGGGCCAGCTCCTTGGCCTCCTCCGCCGTGACCTCGGCGCCCACCTTGCCGGTGACCGGCAGCTTGCCCTCCACCATCGGCAGCTGGCCGGCGGTGTAGACGTACACCCCCGACCGCACGGCCGGCTGGTACGCGGCCAGCGGCGGTACGACGTCCGGCAGGGTCAGACCCAGTTCGGCCAGCCTGGCCTCGACCGCGCTCACGCGTCCGCCTCCGGCTTCTCCCGCTTCAGGTACGCCACGAGCGACTCCGGGTTGGGCCCGGGCACGACCTGGACGAGTTCGTAGCCCTGGTCGCCCCAGCTGTCCAGGATCTGCTTCGTCGCGTGGATCAGCAGCGGCACGGTCTGGTATTCCCACTTCTTGGTCATGGGGGCGACTGTAGCCGCTGTGACCGGGGGGTCCGGCGGCCCACCACGGCCCCCGTTGTCCACAGCCTGCCGCGTGAGTGTCGCCCGGACTGGTTAGTCTCGAAGATGTGAGCAGGCTCCAGGTCGTCAGCGGCAAGGGCGGGACCGGAAAGACGACGGTCGCCGCCGCACTCGCGCTGGCCCTCGCGACCGAGGGGAAGCGGACGCTTCTCGTGGAGGTCGAGGGCCGGCAGGGCATCGCGCAGCTCTTCGAGACGGAGGCACTTCCGTACGAGGAGCGGAAGATCGCGGTCGCTCCGGGCGGAGGCGAGGTGTACGCCCTCGCCATCGATCCGGAACTGGCCCTTTTGGACTATCTCCAGATGTTCTACAAGCTCGGCGGCGCGGGCCGGGCGCTGAAGAAGCTGGGCGCGATCGATTTCGCCACCACCGTCGCGCCCGGTCTCAGGGACGTCCTGCTGACCGGCAAGGCGTGCGAGGCGGTGCGCCGCAAGGACAGGTCGGGGAGGTTCGCCTACGACTACGTCGTCATGGACGCCCCGCCGACCGGCCGCATCACCCGCTTCCTGAACGTCAACGACGAGGTGGCGGGCCTCGCGAAGATCGGCCCGATACACAATCAGGCGCAGGCCGTCATGCGGGTGCTGAAGTCGCCGGAGACGGCCGTGCACCTGGTGGCCCTGCTGGAGGAGATGCCGGTCCAGGAGACGGCCGACGGCATCGCCGAGCTCCGCGCGGCCCGGCTGCCGGTGGGCCGGGTCATCGTGAACATGGTGCGGCCGGAGGTGTTGGACGCGGCCGATCTGGAACTCGTACGGACCGTGGAGCGTTCATCGGTCGCGCAGGCGCTCTCGGCGGCCGGCCTGGGCGGGGCCCGGCGCGGCGGGAACGCCGAGAAGCTGGTGGACCCGCTGCTGGAGCAGGCCGCCGAGTACGCCGAGCGGTACGCGCTGGAGCAGGAGCAGCGCGCGGTCCTCGGCGAGCTGGGCCTGCCGCTGCACGAACTGCCGCTGCTCGCCGAGGGCATGGACCTCGCGGGCCTGTACGAACTCGCCACCGAGCTGCGGAAGCAGGGGTTGTCATGAGTGCGGACCCGGCCGAGGCGCAGGACGCCGCCCCCCACCAGGACGCGGCACGCTCGCGGCTCTCCCCCGCGCGCGTGCTGGACGTCGATCCGCTGCTCGACGACGCGCGGACGCGGATCGTGGTGTGCTGCGGCGCGGGCGGGGTCGGCAAGACGACGACCGCGGCCGCCCTCGGGCTTCGCGCGGCCGAGCGGGGCCGCAAGGTGGTCGTGCTGACCATCGACCCGGCCAAGCGGCTGGCCCAGTCGATGGGCATCGACTCCCTCGACAACGTGCCGCGCAGGGTGAAGGGCACGGAGGGCGACGGCGAGCTGCACGCCATGATGCTCGACATGAAGCGCACCTTCGACGAGGTCGTGGAGGCGCACGCGGACCGCGAGCGGGCCGCCGCGATCCTGGCGAACCCCTTCTACCAGTCGCTCTCGGCGGGCTTCGCGGGCACGCAGGAGTACATGGCGATGGAGAAGCTGGGCCAGCTGCGGGCGAAGGACGAGTGGGACCTGATCGTGGTCGACACCCCGCCCTCCCGCTCGGCGCTGGACTTCCTGGACGCCCCCAAGCGGCTCGGCTCCTTCCTGGACGGCCGGCTCATCCGGCTGCTGACCGCCCCCGCCAAGCTCGGCGGGCGGGCGGGGATGGCCTTCCTCAACGTCGGCATGTCGATGATGACCGGCACACTGGGCAAGCTGCTGGGCGGTCAGCTGCTGAAGGACGTGCAGACGTTCGTGGCCGCGATGGACACCACCTTCGGTGGCTTCCGCACGCGCGCGGACGCCACCTACAAGCTGCTCCAGGCGCCCGGCACGGCGTTCCTGGTGGTGGCGGCGCCGGAGCGGGACGCCCTGCGCGAGGCCGCGTACTTCGTGCAGCGGCTGGCCGCGGAGGACATGCCGCTGATGGGCCTGGTGCTCAACCGGGTCCATGGCAGCGGCGCCGGCGGACTGTCGGCCGAGCGGGCGCTCGCCGCCGCGGAAAATCTTGAGGACCCCCGCATTGTCGATCAGGGGGACGGGAAAGCTGGACTTCGTAACTCTCCCGACACATACGGCAGTTCACGAACTCCCGCAGCCGCCGCTTCCGAGGAAGGCTCCCCCGCCGACACGGAGCGCTCTGTCGACCGGCTCACCGCGGGACTGCTGAGGTTGCACGCCGACCGCATGCAGCTGCTTGCGCGCGAGCAGCGCACGCGTGACCGCTTCACCGCCCGTCACCCCGAGGTGGCGGTGGTGGAGGTGCCGGCGCTGCCCGGCGACGTCCACGACCTCGCGGGCCTGCGCGACATCGGTGACCGGCTGGCGGCGGGGCGGCCGGAACACACGTAAGCCGAACGCACGCGAACCAGGGGGCACGTGGCCGGACCACAGGACGCGGCAGACCAGGACGCCGCTCACCACGGGATGCCGCCCGTCACAGGGCGCGGCAGACCACAGGAACGGCGGTCGCGCGCCGTCACATCCGCGAGGCTCCGCGCACGCGCGCGGAAGACGCAGGCGGACGGCTGCTGCCCAGGGGGCGTGTACCCGTCGCAGGACCACGCGCCCGTCGCCGGACCGTGCCCACGATGCGCTCCAGGAGCGTGCCCCAGGGGTGCTCTCAGCTCACCGCCGCGTAGTTCTCGTACACCTCGTCGTTGTCGAGGGGCACGATGCCCACGCCGCGCTCGTACTCCGAGCGGGCGGTCTCCAGCAGTCTCCGCCAGGAGGTCACGGTGGGCCGGCGGCGCAGCAGTGCGCGGCGCTCACGCTCCGTCATGCCTCCCCACACGCCGAACTCGACGCGGTTGTCCAGCGCGTCCGCCAGGCATTCCGTGCGTACCGGGCATCCGGTGCACACCGCCTTGGCCCTGTTCTGCGCTGCTCCCTGAACGAACAGTTCATCCGGATCGGTAGTGCGGCAGGCAGCCTGCGCACTCCAGTCGGTTACCCAGCCCATACCGGCGCCGTCCTCTCCCGAATCGAGGCTCCCCCACGGCGGCAGCGGCATATTCACCGCCGCCAGTTGAGGACGTTACGGAAGGTGGGGACAGCGCAACACCCCCTGCGGGCCCAATCTTGAATGGCCCGAACGGACTATGGGTAAGCGGCAGATCACCCGCGGGAGTGAGCTGGCGACATGCGTGACCATCCCGGCAAAGCGGGACAGTGGTGGCACGTCACATCGGGCGCCAGGTGACACACGAGGCGGAATCGGTCTCGTCCCCCTCAGGGAACGAGCCGTCCCCGGGAAGTCCGGGCCACGTCCGGAACGATTCGGGTTCGCCGGACGTATAGCTACGTGACCGCTCAGCTGTGACAGTTGAGAGCAGCTTAGGCCAAGGCCTGGGCGTGTGTCCGGCGAATGGGAACGCCGGCCCCCCGCTTTGCCGTGCCGTGATGCGGTCGCTCCTTAGGAACGCTCAACAGTACGGATTAGGCTGCCCCCATGCCAAAGAAGCGCCCGGGCGGCGGTCTGTCGCCCATGCAGCAGGCCGCCAAGTTCCTCGGTGTCAGTGTGCTCGCCGGAGCCGTGATGGCGGGCATCGCGCTGCCCGCTGCCGGCGCGCTCGGCCTCGCGGCCAAGGGCTCGGTCCAGGGCTTCGACGAGATCCCGGCCAATCTGAAGAGCCCCCAGCTGAGCCAGCGCACGACGATCCTGGACAACCAGGGCAAACAGATCGCGACCGTCTACTCCCGCGACCGTACGGTGGTCGACCTCAAGGACATCTCGCCGTACATGCAGAAGGCGATCGTCGCGATCGAGGACTCGCGCTTCTACCAGCACGGAGCCGTCGACCTCAAGGGCGTCCTGCGCGCCCTGAACAAGAACGCCCAGGAGGGCGGGGTCGCCCAGGGCGCCTCCACGCTCACCCAGCAGCTGGTGAAGAACTACTTCATCGAGGAGGCCGGCGACGACCCGACGAAGGTCGCCGAGGCCACCCAGCAGACCCTCGGCCGCAAGATCCGCGAGCTGAAGTACGCGATCCAGATCGAGGACAAGCTCGGCAAGAAGAAGATCCTCGAGAACTACCTGAACATCACCTTCTTCGGCGAGCAGGCCTACGGCGTCGAGGCCGCCTCCCAGCGCTACTTCTCCAAGCACGCCAAGGACCTCAACCTCCAGGAGTCGGCCCTGCTGGCCGGCATCGTGCAGTCCCCGAGCCGCTACGACCCGGTGAACGACGAGGCGGAGGCCACCAAGCGGCGCAACACCGTCCTGCAGCGCATGGCGGAGCTGGGCGACATCTCCCAGAAGGAGGCCGACCAGGCCAAGGAGAAGCCGCTCGGCCTGCACACCAGCCGCCCCAAGAACGGCTGCATCACCGCCGTGAAGGGCGCCGGCTTCTTCTGCGACTACGTCCGCCAGGTCGTCCTCACCGACCCGGTCTTCGGCAAGACCAAGGAGACCCGGGCCAAGCTCTGGAACCGGGGCGGCCTGACGATCCGTACGACGCTCGACCCGCAGGCCCAGCGGTCCGCGCAGGCGTCCATCAAGGACCACGTCTACAAGAGCGACCCCGTGGCGACCGCCGCGACCATCGTCGAGCCCGGCACCGGCAAGATCCTCGCCATGGGCCAGTCCCGCCCGTACGGCGTCAACGTCAAGAGCGACGAGACGACGATCAACCTGTCCGTCAACGGGGGCATGGGCGGCGGCGCCGGCTACCAGCCCGGCTCCACGTTCAAGCCGATCGTCGCCGCGGCGGCCATCGAGGGCGGCAAGCCCCCGACTCAGGAGTACTCGTCGCCGTACGAGATGACGTACCCGAGCCCGGTCTCCGCGTGCGACGGCAAGACCTGGCACGACGACCCGAACAAGCCCACCAAGCTGACCAACGAGAACGAGTCCGAGCACGGCCCGTACGCCATGAAGGAGGCGACCGCCAAGTCGGTCAACACCTACTACGTGCAGCTGATCAGCGACATCGGCATCTGCCCGGTCATCGACATGGCCGGCAAGATGGGCGTGCAGCGCGCGGACGGCCGCAAGATCCAGCAGGCCCCCTCCATCGCCCTCGGCACCCAGGAGATGTCCCCGCTGACGATGGCGAACGCGTACGCCACCTTCGCGTCGCGCGGGATGTACTGCACCCCGATCGCCATCGAGTCGGTCACCAAGAAGGTCGGCAGCGAGCGGAAGTCCCTGCCGGTGCCGAAGTCGACCTGCTCTCGGGCGATGTCGGAGCAGACCGCCGACACGGTCAGCACCCTCCTGAAGGGCGTGGTCGAGGACGGCACGGGTCAGGAGGCCGGTCTCGGCAGCCGGCCGAGCGCCGGCAAGACCGGTACGACGGACGAGCGCTTCGCGGCCTGGTTCGTCGGCTACACCCCGAACATGGCGGGCGCGGTCTGGGTCGGCGACCCCCAGCACAAGCGGAAGATGACCAACATCACCATCGGCGGCGTCCCGCACGACAAGGTCTACGGCGGTGAGGTCCCGGGCCCGATCTGGCGCGACATGATGAGCGGCGCGCTGGAGGACAAGCCCGTCGAGGACTTCCACCTGGTCGACATCCCCGACGACACCCACGAGGGTGATGATCCGGGAAAAGGCGACGGGGGGACGGAGGACGACAACAACAGGGACACGACGGGACGGCTGATCGGCGGCCTGATCGGCGGCCCGACGGACGGGGGAGCGACGGACGGCACCACGGGTGACGCGACCGGCGGCACCCTCGGCGGCACGTTCCCGACCCCGACCATCTCCCTCCCCGGCAACTTCATCGAGGGCCAGGTGAACGGCGGGAACAACGGGCACGGGCACGGGGGCGGCGGCGGGCGAAGGTAGCGCCGTCACCTCACGTCAGCGGGGCCGCACCCGTCACCCGGGTGCGGCCCCGCTGTCGTACGCCGTACCGCCCTGGAGTACGAGTCGGCCGCTCAGCCCTGAAGGAGCTTCTTCACCGCCGCGGCGACCCGGCCGCCCTCGGCCTGGCCGGCCACCTTCGGGTTCACGATCTTCATGACCGCGCCCATGGCACGCGGCCCCTCGGCACCGGCCGCCTTCGCCTCCTCCACGGCCTGCGCGACGATCGCGTCCAGCTCCTCGTCGGACAGCTGCTTGGGCAGGTACCCGGCGAGCACCTCGCCCTCCGCCTTCTCCCGCTCGGCCTGCTCCGCACGGCCGCCCTGCGCGAAGGCCTCGGCGGCCTCACGGCGCTTCTTGGCCTCGCGGGTGATCACCTTCAGCACCTCGTCGTCGGAGAGCTCACGCTTCTCCTTCCCCGCGACCTCCTCCTTGGTGATCGCGGCGAGCGTCAGCCGGAGGGTCGAGGAGCGGAGCTCGTCGCGCGCCTTGATCGCGGCGTTGAGGTCGTCGTGCAGCTTCGACTTGAGCGTGGTGGTCATGGCCCGATTGTCGCAGGTGCACCGCCCGGCACGCCCGCCGATTTACCGGGCGGCCGGTCTCACCACGGCCAACGCGTCTGACACGATGGGCACATGCGCGCGCGATACGGAATCCCCCTGGGAATCGTGGCGGCCGGCGCCGCCGGCCTGGTCTATGCGGCGGGCTTCGAGGCCCGTTCCTTCCGCCTCCGACGGGTCACCGTCCCCGTCCTGCCCCCGGGCATGCGCCCGCTGCGCGTGCTGCAGGTCTCCGACATCCACATGGTGAGCGGGCAGCGCAAGAAGCAGCGCTGGCTGCAGTCGCTGGCCGGGCTGCGCCCCGACTTCGTGATCAACACGGGCGACAACCTGTCGGACCCCGAGGGCGTCCCCGAGGTCCTGGACGCCCTGGGTCCGCTGATGGAGTTCCCGGGCGCGTACGTCTTCGGCTCCAACGACTACTACGGCCCCAGGCCCCGCAACCCCGCCCGCTACCTGCTGGAGAAGACGAGCGGCCGGCACGGCCTGAACGGGAACCCGCCGGTGGTCGGCGCGATCCACAACCCGTGGCAGGACCTGCGGGACAGCTTCGACGAGGCCGGCTGGCTGAACCTGACGAACACGCGGGGCGTCCTGAAGATCGAGGGCGTCTCCATCGAGCTGACGGGCCTGGACGACCCGCACATCAAGCGCGACCGCTACGCCCAGGTGGCCGGCGGCCCGTCCGGCTCGTACGACTTCTCGCTCGGCGTGGTCCACGCGCCGTACCTGCGGGTCCTGGACGCGCTCACGGCCGACGCCTACCCCCTGATCCTGGCCGGCCACACCCACGGCGGCCAGCTGTGCATCCCCTTCTACGGCGCCCTGGTCACCAACTGCGACCTGGACACCGACCGTGTGAAGGGCCTCTCCACGCACACGGCGGAGGGCCTCACCTCCTACCTCCACGTCTCGGCGGGCTGCGGCACCAGCCGCTACACCCCGGTCCGCTTCGCCTGCCCACCGGAGGCAACGCTGCTGACGTTGGTGGGCAAGGAGTAAAGGGTCAGCGGGCCAGGGGCGCGAGGAGCAAGGAGTAACAGGGAGGGACAAGGCCGGGGGACCGGGCGACAGGCGGCGGGAGCGGGCCTGCGCCCGCACCAACTCTCCCCAGCTCTCACCCGTACTTTCCCCTCCGTCCCCCATACGGCCGAGTCCACATGGCCGCCCCCCTGGCCCGCTCCTAGCGTGAGGGCATGACCGCCCCGATACCCAGGGAGATCCCGGACCTGCCCGCGGTCCCGGCCCCGCCCCTGCTGCTGCCCGCCCCGGTCCCGGCCACGGCGGTGGTGGCCCCGGTCCGCCGCCCCCGGGCCGCGGTGTTCCGCCTGGTGACCGCCGTGGCGGCGGCCGGCGGCGTCGCACTGGAACTGCTGCTGGGCTCCCCGGCCGACATCCTGAGCTACTTCAGCGTCCAGACCGGCATCCTGCTGACCGTGGTGATGCTGCTGTCCGCGTCGAGGGCCTGGAGGGCCCGCCGCCCGCTCCCGTCGGCCGTGACAGGCGCCACGCTCCTCTACGTCCTGACCTCGGCCCTGGTCTACCACCTGCTGCTGGCCCACACGACGCCCCCGTTCTCCATGACCGGGGCGACGGCACCCCCGGAGCGCTGGCACGCCCAGTGGGCAGCGCTCCAGGTCCTCCACCTCGTGGTCCCGGTGGCGGCCCTGCTGGACTGGCTCCTCCTGACCCCCGCGGCCCGCCTGCACCTGCGCCAGACCGCGGCCTGGCTCCTCTACCCCCTGGCCTACCTGGTCTTCTCCCTCACGAGGCCCGCGTTCCTGCCACCGGCCGGCCCGTCCCGGTACCTCTACCCCTTCCTGGACGTCGCGGCCCACGGCTACCGCGGCACCCTGGCCAACGCCCTCCTCATCGGCCTCGCGATCTACGCCCTGGCGGTCCTCCTGGTCGCCCTGGACCACGCCCGCCCCACCCCGGTCCGCCACCCCGCCTGAAACCGGATTTCGTCTACAGCCACCGGTGGGCTAAAGTAAACGTCGTCGCCGCGGGAAGCAGCGACACCGGGGTGTAGCGCAGCTTGGCAGCGCGCTTCGTTCGGGACGAAGAGGTCGTGGGTTCAAATCCCGCCACCCCGACGCCGTACTACCAGGTCAGGGGCCTGATCCGCTTAGCGGGTCGGGCCCCTGACCTGTTTGCCTCACTATCTGCGTGACTAAGCCCGCGCGGTCAGTCACTGGGCCTGTGACCTGCGCCGGATCCGATGAGCACGAGCGTCACTCCTCGACGCCGAGGAACGTCGAGCGCCCGACTGCACGAGCCTCAGCGCATCACGCGCCCGATCCATCCCGACGCACCAGTACCGTGTGGTCCCTACGCCTCCGACCGGTAGAGCAGAGTTGACGGATCTGCCCACGCGGCACCGCAAGACATGCTGAAGTAGATGCTCGGCACAAGAGGCCGAAGCTCAACTGGCCATCGCTGTCGCCTGGTAGCCAATTCACACTGTTAACGCACGGGGGGTGGGGTGACTCCAGGTCGGGAGAAATTCATAGAGTGGACGCTCTTCGGCCTATCAGCGGCTGGAGCCGTCGGGGCATTCATCACTGGCACACTTGCTGGAGACGCCCACGGCTCATGGAAATGGCGGCTCATTGCAATCGGCGTCCTGTCGACTGCCATCCCCGTCATGAACGCTAGGTATGAGAGCAGAAAGACCGAGTTGGTGCAGAGACGAACACTCGAACTGACTCGCGAGGTTGGGCGCAGCCAAGAGCAACTCCTCTCGGGCATCACTCTAAGCGTTCGACATGTTGCCAGAATCAGCGGCCTATCAGGGGGAGCAAGCCCTACAGAGATTGCGGCTGCACGAGGACGATTAGATCAATCCATCGTCTTCGCCGCATCGGAAATACATTCGGGCGCGCACGCGGCCTTCTACCGTTGGGATGCTTCCACCGGAGACTTCATCCTTACAGCGGAAAGACCTCTGGGAGCCGCGGAAAAAATATCTCCCGGAGATCACGGGCACAGTGCCTTCCGGGCTGTCGTTAACAGCGGAAGTGTCTTCCATCGAGCAGCCACGAGAAGTCCCTTGCGTCGCCCCACTCCCACCGACCCAGACCAGGCACTTGTTCTGGTACGCGTGGTGGCTGACTCAACTGCGCTAGGGGTGCTTGCCGTTGACGCAAGTCATGACACGTGGAACTCTGGGGATAAGGACTTTTCTCAGCGTGAAGTTCGACAAGTACTGCTGTATGCAGACACGCTGGCCGCTGGCTTGGTCTGAGATCTAAGGAGGTAGGGGCGATGGCCGCTGCTCGTAGGCGTGACCCTGTCCGGCCCGACGATGATCCGGATGACCCCGACTTCCGGATTCCTGGGCGTCGAAATGAAGACTCATACGACGAAGAATCTGTACAGCAGAGCCTAACTCCTGCGAGTACGTACTACATCGCCAGCGCCGAAGCCGAAAGAGTGACCGACGAATATCTGACCAACCAGGTACAGAGAATTCAGCAGGAAACGCCCGGGACCCGCGGTGCATTAGTAGTCAGCGTGCTAGCAACCGCTGCTATGGGGGTAATCCTTACCGTTTCCCAAAACCTATGGGCCATTCTCCCCGCGACTCTATCAGTAGCGACAGGGGTGACTGGTTTTCTGCTGAGATACAGGGCATCATCTCGGTAGCCCCTGGCCGGAGATAAACAACAAATCATGGCCGGGGCAGAACATGGCCCCGACCACAATCGATTCACCTACCCGCCTCGATTATCCCGTTCATTGCGGTCGCCCCCGTCTGGATCACGGGCCGGATCTGGTTCCGGAAGACCTCATTCGGCCACAGCCGTCCCGGAGTGCCCGACGAGCCGAGACATCTCCTCCAGGGGGACGCTTCCGTCCGAGAACAGCGAGACGAAGCTCTGCCACAGTTCCCGAGGCGTCCACTCGTCGGCATTGGTCCCGTCAATGTCCTTAAGTGTCTGGCGGAAGGATCAGCGGACGTTGGCTGCATCGAGAGGCTTGTCCACAGCCGGGGAGAAGACGAGGGCCGTGTCCGCCCGGGGGCGTCGGGCAAAGGACTGGTGGGATGTCTTCCACCCATACCGCAGCCGCAGTGGTCACCGGCGCTCAGACAGACATCGGCCCTCGCGTGGTTAGAGGTGTGCCTCCGCCGATCTCCGCTCGTGTGCCCACCTCGGTCCACAGGTCGCCCCTTCCCACTCGGGGCGAGGGGACGGAATGCGGCAAGGGCAGCTTCCCAGTCGGGTGCGACCGGGTCTTCCGGGGGGGAGGGCGGGACCCTGGCCCTCTGCCGCGCACAGCACGGCGGCGGCGAGCTCCGGTGGCGTCGTCCGTGCGTCGAAGCCGTTCTTACCGGCGACCGACAGGTCGTCTTTGGTCCGTCGCACGACAAGACCCAAGGAGGTGTCGGCACCGGCGAAGCTCAGCAGGCGGGCGTTGCCCCGCAGAAAGACACCCAGGCCGTCCAGCAACTGGACGACCGACAGGTAGATCATCATGCCCCTGATCGGGACATGGCCGGCCGAGTCGGCCGTGCCGAAGTCCCGGTGACGGCCATGTCGCCCAGATCGACACCGCCGGCTTCGCCCTGGCCGGGCCGTACGGTGAACTGCACAGTGATCATGGGTCGTCGGGTCGGCTCTCTCGCGGGATCAACGTCACCGACGAACGGCCACTCCTCAGCCGGCGTCCTCCCACACTGCTTGGAGATCCGCGGACCGGACGGTGATCGACGCGTCGGTGAGCGCGATCTCGTGCAGGCAACCACCGTCCTCGCCGGGGAGGATCTCGTCGAGGAGCACGGTGTCGACGCTCATCCAGTCGATGGAGTGCTCATAGTCGATGGAGAAATGCGTCACGCCCGAGTAGCTGATGCGCAGGCCGGAATCGTGCTTGAACTTGTTGGGTGCGAAGTCGAGGACCAGCCCGCCGCTCTTGTCGGTGGCCAGGTGGATCCCGGCGAGTTCCAGATCCTTCACACAGCGGATGGCGCCCGCGATGTCATAGTGCCCGGCGTCGGTGGCGAATGATCGGGCGCCGGGGGGCAGGTCCGCACGCAAACGCGGCAGCTCTGCCAGGTAGGCGTGCGCATCCAGACGGAACCCGGGCACCTCGGGATCCCATTCCGCCTTGACGAATTTCATGGACAACCTTCCTGTGAGAGAGGAGGGCGACGCCATTTGTCGCCGGAAATGTCCTCGGTCCCCTTGGGTCCGATACGCCCGATTCTGCGCATCGTGTCGATGGCTCGCCCCTTGATGGCATTCTCCACACCCGGCGGAACGTCGACTTCCTCGGCCTTGAGGCTGTGCTTGTTGAACCAGCCGTCACTGCGGAACGTCCCAACCTCACGGTTGGCCTTGTCGTACACGTGGATCTCGAAGTCCGTTCCCTTCGAGCCCTCTCCCCAGATGTCCACTCGCCCGGAGTACCCCTGACCGAAGTCGAGGGGGTTCCCATACGGTCCCTTCGGCCCCTTCTTCCCAGCGAGGCCGAGGGGATCGCTCCAGCCGAGCGGGTTCGGAACGTAAGCGTGGTGGTTGGGGGCGGGGAGGAGGCCCAGCGGATCCGCGCTGATGTACCGCGCCGTCTCGGGGTCGTAGTACCGCTGCAGGTTGTAATACAGGCCGGTCTCGGGATCGGCGTACTGCCCGGGGAACCGCAACGGGCAGTCGACCGGAGACGCGTCCTCCTCCGGACCCGGGCATCGAGTGCCCCACAGACCAGTACGGCGCTGCCAGACAAGCTCTCCGGTCGCGGAGACCAGTTCCGTGGGCGTACCGACGGAGTCGGTGACGACGGTGTGGAAATGAGCGCAGTGCTCGGGATCCGACTCTTCCGCCAGCTGCGCCAAGACCGACGTGTTGGCGGCGGTCGCGGTCGGCTTGCGGCTCGTCTGGGCGACCGGGCGGTGGCTGTTCGGCACGTGGTCCCAGGTGGTGACCCAACCGTCTGGCGCGGTCTGCTCGGCCAGGCACATGTCGTCCCAGACGAAGTCCGTACGATCGGCCACGGAGCCGTCGGCGGCCACCCGGTGCTTGGAGACACGTCGACCGAGCGGATCGTACACGTAACGCCATCGGGTTCCGTCCGGGTCCGTCACCTCCGTGAGGCGGTCCTCCGCGTTCCATGTGTAGGTCCAGGTGCGGGTCTGGCCGTTCAGGAGTTTCCGGGTCCTGCACACGAGGCGACCTGCGGCATCGTGTGCGTAGGAGGTGCGCCCGGCCGAGCGGACGAGCGTGCCGTCGAACCGGCGCTCACCGACTGCCTCATGGGCGGGCGACGCGGCGTGCACCACGTTTCCCGCCATGTCGTACTCGTATTTATCGCTCCAGCCGTGGGCACGCGTTCGGGTGACTCGGCCCACCCCGTCCAGGTCGAAGCGGCGGGTGCCTGACGTCAGCTCCCGGATCTCGGTGACGTAGCCGTCTGCTCGGTGCGCGTACGTTCGGTGCTGGAGGAGACGGTCCGGACCGAGGGCGGTCAGGGTCTGCGCGGTCAGCAGCCCGGTCGCGGTCCACGTCTGGGTCAGTGTCGCTTCCCTGCCGAGGTCCCGCTGTGTCTCGCGGCCGGCAGCGTCGTGTGCGAAGTCCAGCGCGCCCGCGGACGATCGCAGGGTGAGCGGGCGTCCCGCCGGGTCGTACGTCCACTCGGAGACCAGACCTGAAGGTGTCACCCGCCGGGTACGGCGACCGACGGCATCGTGGACATGGGTGGTCGTCCGGCCGTTCACGGTCTCCGACAGCACTCGGCCGAGCGAGTCTCGCTCCAGTACGACGTCTGCATCCGCGTTGGCAGCCCGGCACAGGTTGCCGTCAGGACCGTATGCGAAGGTCGTGACGTCGCCGAGGTCAGCGCGCTGTTCCACGACCCGGCCGAACGGGTCCCGCACGAAGTGCAGTGTCTGCCCCGCGCCGTTGGTGCGTGCGGCCGTGCGACCGGCAGCATCACGCGTATAGGTGAGGGTGCAGCCGTTGTAGTCCGTCTCCGCGGTCGGTCGGCCCGCGCCGTCGTAGGTGTACGACCAGGTCAAGCCCTGCGGGTTCGTGACTCCGGTCAGACGGAGCTCGGTGTCGTAGACGAACGCGTACCGCGCCCCGTCCGGATCCGTGCGGGTGGCCGGCACGCCGAAGTGGCCCACCGTGTGGTGGGTCGTGTTCCCGGCGAGATCCGTGTGACTGAGCAGGTTGCCCTGGGCATCCCAGGTCCAGGACTCGCGCGTCCCGTCGGCCAGTTCACGCCAGGACAGCTTGTCATCCGTGGACCAGCCCAGGCGGGTGACGTGGCCCAGCGGGTCGGTCACCTCGATCACCCGGCCGAACAGGTCGCGGCGGACCGTCGTCGTATGGCCTAGCGCGTCCGTCAGGGCGAAGGGCAGGCCGGCGTCGTCACAGCGCACCGTGCGGGTGTGCCCGAGGGCGTCGGTGATCGCCGTCGGGCGGCCCGCGTCGTCGTACGCGTACCGTGTCTCGGCGCCTAGCGGGTCGACCGTCGTCAGCCGGTTGCCCCGCTCGTCGTACGTGTGCCGCCAGACCGTGCCGCCCGGCTCGGTCACCTCGGTCGGCAAGCCGAGCGCGTTGTATCGCGCCCGGGCTTGTGTGCCGTCCGGGAGGGCCACGCCGGTGAGGTGGCCGGCGTCGTCATAGGTGTACCGGGTGGTGTGGCCCAGCGGATCGGTTACCGCGACCGGATGGGCGCCGTACTCGTCCCAGTCCGTGCGGGTGACGTGGCCGAGCGGGTCTGTCTCCTCCACCACCAAGCCCTCGGCGTTGTACCGGTGGACCGAGGTGTGGCCCTGGGAGTCGGTGTACGTCGTGGTGCGTTCCGCGTCGTCGTACGTCAGCGTCCCGGAGAGGATGCCGTCGACGCCTTCGGTACGGACCACGCGGCCGCGGTCGTCGTAGACGTACGAGAACCAGGTGCCGTTGCGGTCGGTCCAGCGGGTGACGCGGCCCTCGGTGTCGTAGGCGAAGCGGAGGGGTTCGCCGCTGGAGTTGACGATCTCGGTGAGGTTGCCGGCGGTGTCGTAGCCGTAACGCATCACGACCGTGCCCTCGTCGGGCTTGGCGGACGGGCGGTAGCGGGAGGGTGGCTCGTCCAGGAGGCGCAGGGCGGTGACGCGCGGGCCCTGGGTGTCGACGGCGACGTAGTAGCCGCCGGAGTGGCGGATGCCGAAGGGGATGCCGTCGTCGTCGCGTTCGACGTCGATGCGGTTGCCGTTGCGGTCGCTCCAGGAGTCCAGCGCAAGGTGGAAGACGCCGAAGGACGGCGAGGGGACGGGGGCGGCGAAGGTGCGGGTCACGCCCGTCGAGGGGTCGGTGACCGTCATCGCGCCGTCCGGTTTGCCGTCCCACTCCAGCGGCCAGCGCGGGCCCTTGGCCGGCATCGTGGGGACGCCGGGTTCCGGTACCGGGTAGACCAGGCGCATGCCGTCGGCCGCGGCGAAGACGACGCCCTCGCCGTCGATCTGGAGGCACTCGTCCAGGGTGGAGATCCAGGTCGGGCCGAAGCAGATGCCTCCCCGGTAGGAGGAGAGGTGGGTGCGGGTGAACTCCAGCGGGAGGCTGCCGGGCAGGGTCAGGTCCGTCTGTGTCATCAGCATGGCACCGGTCGCCACGTCGATCGGCTCACCCACGCAGGGGGTGCGCTCGGTGTTGCGGGCGGCTGGGCCCAGCTCTACCAGGTCGGGGCGGAGGGATGGTGGGCGCAGCAGCAGCGGGGTGGTGTCGGCGAGCCCGCCTTCCATGCTCGCCTTGAGCAGGCCGCCGCCCGCTCCCAGCGCGCCGCCGAAGATCATGCCGTCCTTGGCGGACTGGTTGACCTCGTCCAGGCTGAAGCCGTGCTGCAGACCCGTCGCCATCTTCAGCGGCTGGGCCACTGCGAGGTCGACCGCGACCGATTCGACCCCGCCGAACGCGGCGGCGACGAGGGTACCCGCGGCGATCTCGGCCACCGTCGTGGTGACGGCGACGCCCATCGTGGCGCCGAACTCGATGACCGCGTCCGCGGCCGCGACGGCGGCGCCGGAGGCCAGGCCCGCGGTGAAGAAGGCCAGCGTGATCCCGCCCGCGATCACGGCCGCGTCGATGCCGATCTGCGTCCACAGCTTGTTGATCGCGTCGTCGATGGCGTCGGCGAACTTCTCCAGCGCCTTGGCCATCTCCCGCGAGGACTTCGCGAGGTCGCTCAGCCAGCCGCCGTCCTGGTCCTTGGCGTAGCGGCCCCAGAACTTCTCGAACGCCTCGATCGACTCACCGGTGTTGTTGTGGATGATCGACGACGCGCTGCGGTGCACGGGAGCGCGGACGTCGTCCACCGAGTCGGCGAAGGCACGCCACGCCTTCGCCGCGTCCCGCAGCTTGCCGGAGTCAGCTTCCGGCCACCACAGGCCCAACTTGAGAAGGATGTGGCGGGCTTTGTCCTCAACGCTCACCGGCACCGTCGCTCTGCTGGGGGGTCTTCACTTCCGTGAACATGCCAGCGATGAGCTGGTCGTTGTCCACGTGCCCGTCCGACAGATCCACCATGGCCTCGTGAATGCTCGTCAGACCGAGCACCAGGATGCCCGCCGCGCTCTCGATCTTTTTCTGCTGCGGCTTGTAGACATTGCCGAACTTGTCGCCCTGCTCGTCGTGGCCCCAGGGCTCGCCGAGGCCGTCCAACGTCTGGATCAGTGTGGTCAGCGCCTTGCTCAGGTCGATGGCCCCTTGGTGGAAGGCCGGTGCCGCCGCCTTGATGTCAGCGGTCTTGATGTCCAGGACCTTGCCAGGCACCTTGCCGTCGCCCATCACTGTCGCCTCCCCCGTTCGCAGATGCGGCTCCGACCATAGGACAGACGGGTAAAGGAAGTGTCATGTCGACCTTGCGTGTGTCGTGGTGCCCGTCGAGTGTTCGCAGAAGCCCGGGGCGAACAGGCGGCGCATAGGCGCGCAAAGCCCTTCGGACGCACGCCATGGGAGCCATCTGGGAGCCGGCCAGCTCTCCGAGCTCCTTCCAGGCCCCGTGACACCAACAGAGACCAGCCACCTGACCTGCGACGATGCCATCGCGGCTGGCAGGATCGCCAACCGAACCTCATTCGGGACGAAGAGGTCGTGGGTTCAAATCCCGCCACCCCGACAGCCGAAGTAGCAGATCAGCCACCTCCCAACGTTGGGAGGTGGCTGATCTGTTTCTGTGTGCGTGACTACCGCTTTCCGCGTACTTACGGCCGCCGTTTTGCGTGCAGGAGATGCCGCCCATGACCACAGCTCCAGTCTGGAATGACGGGCCGGACCTGCTTGCGGTGGACCTCCTCGGTCACGGCCGTCCCGGAATGCCCGACGAGCCGAGAGATCTCCTCCAGAGGGACGCCCTGGCCGGAGAGCAGCGAGACGAAGAGGCGTCCACTCGTCGGCGTTGATCCCGTCGATGCCCTCGAACGCCCGGCGGACGTCGGCCGCGTCGGGTGAGCGCCTTGGAGGGGCGCCCCGCTTGCCCTAGCCCGCGCCTGCCCTTCTGCGCACCCCAACCGGTCACTCCCCGACCAGCCGCACAACGCTGGATCTTGAAACCGCCCTGCGGAGCGGTGGCCCAGGATCGCAACACGCCGGTGCTGGGTGTCAGTTGGTTCTGAGGGGCTGTCCGGCTGCGTCGTACACCTGCCCAGTCAGCGCGTTCACGCGGTACGTATAAACCGGTGCCTGCTCCTGCGGATCATCGCTTTGTCCGTTACTGGGCCACGTCACGTTCACAAGCCAGCTGGGTCGCCAATTACCGTCTTGTTCGACCGCTTTTACAGTAACTGCTTTGGCATGGAATTCTGCGCCAGTGTTTCCATTGGCCTGGAGTTGTACCGCCACCGCCTTGTCCACTTCCTTTTCGGCCTGCACGGCGTCAAGCTTGGTTTGGGGAAGTTTTACCCGGGTCGGACCAAGGGTGACGTCAATCTGGGATACATGCCCGGCCCTGTCCACCTGGACGTCCAGCATCCTGGGCATCAGAACGTCGTTTTGTTTCCATCTCCAGCTCGTGATCCAGCCGAGTTCGGCCTTTGCACCCACAGCGGACGTTTCACTCATGGTCGCACCCATCGCCCAAGGATACTTTCTCTGGGCGTACGACTTCGCAATTCGAGAAGCTGCTGCTCCGGTAGAGGGTGCTTTCGTGCCCCCCACTGGGTATCCCATGACGGTGGGGCGGTCGCTGTTCTCCAGCAGTACGTTCAGGTGCTTCTTGTCCGGCCAGGAAAGGCTGCCGGTACCGAAGTCCTCGGAGTGCCCCTCTTCGCGACTGTGCAGGTTGAAGATGATGTTGGTGCAAGAGGCGCCCACGCACGGCTGCGCGTACTGCTGGCCTATCTTGTAGTGGTCACCGAACGCCTCCTTGACAGCAGCCTCAACCGCCTGCTTCTGGTCGGCACTTGCGCCGGCGAGGCTGCTGCCATCCACGTTCGTGAAGTCGAGCATTGCACGTGCCACTCCCAAGCTCAGGAGGAGCAGCGCCGCGAAAGTGATCAAGGCGTCCTTGGTTCCCGTCTGCCAGGCGAGCGAGTGGCGGACAGTGAGCACAACCGCGACAACGGTGAGCCCGATCAACCCGCCGATGATGTTCATCTGGGCGTCCGAGCTGTCACACACGCGACCCAGGCCGTTGACGGTGGCCTGAGTGAACTCGATGGCCAGGGGCAGCGCGATGACGCCGACGAGGACAGGCAGCGGGTGGCGGATGGCCAGTAGTGCGCAGGCGCCGACGGGCACCATCATGGCGAGGTTCCATAACCCTTGAGTGGTGTGGAAGGGTTCGGCGAATCGATGGTTGAGGACGCACACGCCGCTGGCCGAGCCACCGTCCATGAAAGTGACGCCGAGCACGCCGGTGAGAGTGAAGGCGAGCCCGGACCACCACGCCCCGTGAGGGTTTCCCCGCTTGCGGACGAGCGTCCATGATGCGCCGCCGAGGATGAGGCCGATCAGTGTGCAGACGGCCAGATAGCCGACATGGTGTTGAAAGACGGCGGAAAACACGGCGCGGTTCCTTGCGTGGTTATGTCGAGGAGAGCAGGGCCGAGAGAGGGAAAGCCCCGCCTTGGTAGACGGGGCGTTCGGGGCTGTGGTTCAGCAGTGCGAGGAAGGCGTCTTGTACGTGCCACCGGAGTAGGTAAGCAGGCCGATTGTGCTCGTACAGTAGGAGCTCTCCGACAGCGGCCACGTGTGGCTCTTATTCTGGTCCGAACTGATGGAGACGGCACCGGCGTAGTGGCTGGTCCCTCCGCGTGAGTCGGACCTCGGCACGGCCACACCGCCGGTTGAACTCACGTAACACCGCCTCGGAATCCTCGGTCTCCTCCCGTACGGACGGCCGGCCAAGGACCTCCGAGCGAGTGACGATCCCGGTCACCCCCTCAGCTCGCGTCGCCCCACACGGCGTGCAGGTCCTCGCAGCGCACGGTGATCGACGCGTCGGTGAGCGCGATCTCGTGCACGCAGCCGCCGTCCTCGTCGGGGAGGATCTCGTCGAGGAGCACGGTGTCGACCAGCATCCAGTCGATGGCATGCGCGTAATCAATGGAGAAGTGCTTCACGCCCGAGTAGCTGATGCGCAGGCCGCAGTCGTGCTTGAACGCGTTGGGCGTGAAGTCCAGGTCCAGCCGTCCGCTCTTGTCGGTCGCCGGACGGATGGCGGCCAGTTCCAGGTCCTTGACGCACCGGTCGGCGCGGGAAATGTCGTAGTGCCCCGGGTCGGAGGCGAACGCCCAGGCGCCCGGCGGCAGCAGCCCGCGCAGACGAGGAAGCTCGGCCACGTAGGCGGACGGGTCCAGGAAGAATCCCGAGCCGTCCCAGTGGGTGTCGACGAATCTCAAGCCGCGGTCCTCTCCGCCTCACCGCACCGTCACGGTGACGAGCCTGGGATCGGGCAGTTCCGTCGGAGCGGTGTCGCCGACCCGCTCGTCAGGCCGAGCAGGCTTGTAGGCGTTGCCGAACGCGTCGCCCTGCTCGTCGTGGCCCCAGGGTTCGCCCAGGCCGTCCAGTGTCTGGATGAGCGTGGTCAGCGCCTTGCTCAGATCGATGGCGCCCTGGTGGAAGGCCGGTGCCGCCGCCTTGATGTCGGCGGTCTTGATGTCCAGGACCTTGCCGGGCACTTTGCCGTCGCCCATCGCCGTCGCCTCCCCCGGTTCGCGGCTGCGGTTGACGACCATAGGGCAGGCGGGTAAAGGAAACGTCATGCCGGCCCTGCGCGCCTTGCGGGACGGGTTTCTCCGCCGGACTGGCGGCACGGTCCTTCGTGGCCCCCGATGCCGGCGGGAGGGCAAATGGCACTCCGGTCGCTCCCCACGAGCGTCGGCGGATGAAACGCCACTCCTCCCGCGAGAGCGCTGGGTGGCTAGTCTTCACGCGTGACCACCGAGTTGGCTCTGTTGTCCGAAGTCGCCTGTCGTGGGCGGGGGATCACCGCTCCCCGGCTGCGGGGGCTGGTGGCGTTGCTCGCCGGGGACCTGCGGGCCGGGTGCAGTACCGGGCGGCTGGTGGAGGGGCTGTGGCCGGACGGGCTGCCGGAGCGGCCCGGCAAGGCCGTGCAGGTGCTGGTGTCGCGGCTCAGGGCGCAGGTGGGCGGGGAACTGGTCGTCAGTACACCGACGGGGTACCGGCTCGCGCTGGACGAGGCGCAGGTCGACAGTTCCGCCCTGCTGCTGCACGAGGCGGCGAGCGCCGCGCGGGCGCGGGCCGGGGATCACGCGGGTGCCCTGGCGCAGGCCGAGGCGGGCCTGGCCCTGTGGGACGGGAGCGTGGGAGCCGGGGCGGGCGAGGACCTGCACGATCCGGTGGTGGCGCTCCGCACCGACCGGCTCCGGGCACACCGCTCGCTCGTGCGCTCCCGTGCGCTCGCGCTCGCCCGGCTGGGGCGGCGGGAGGAGGCCACGGCGCCGCTGGCCGAACTGGCCCGGGAGCTGCCGCGGGACGAGGAGGTGCTGGCGGAGCTGTTGCGGTGCGAGGCGGACACCGCGGGCCGGGCCGCCGCGCTGACCCGGTACGACGCCTATCGGCGGGGGTTGCGCGAGGAGCTGGGTACCGATCCGGGTCCCGGGCTCAGGGCCCTGTACCAGGAGCTGCTGAGCGCGGACGCGCCCCGGGTCCGGCAGGGCGTGCCGCACGAGCCGAATCCGCTGCTGGGGCGGAGCGCCGACATCTCGGCCGTGGCGGGGATGCTGCGCGTGGCCCGGGTGGTCACCGTCGTCGGCCCCGGCGGGCTGGGCAAGACCCGGCTGTCCCATGCGGTGAGCCGCGCTGCCGAGCAGCCCGTGGTGCACTTCGTCCCGCTGGCCGGTGTCACCGCCGACGACGACGTGGCCGCCGAGGTGGCCGCGGCGGTGGGCGCGGGCGAGGGCCGGCAGTTCACCGGGGGCGGCGACGCGGTGAGCGGCATCGTCGGCGCGCTGGGGGCGGGGCCCACGCTGCTGGTGCTGGACAACTGCGAGCAGGTGATCGGCGGTGTGGCCGACCTCGTCCAAGCGCTGGTGTCGCGGTCGAAGGAGCTGCGCGTCCTCGCGACCAGCCGGGCCCCGCTGGGGCTGACCTCGGAGTCCGTGTACGCCCTGCCGGAGCTGTCCCTCGCCACCTCGGTCGAGCTGTTCGAGCAGCGGGCGCGGGCGGCCCGGCCCGGTGTGGACCTGCCCGCCGACCGGGTCGCCGAGATCTGCCGCCACCTGGACGGGCTGCCGCTCGCCGTGGAACTGGCCGCGGCCCGGGTGCGGGTGCTCTCGGTGGCCGACATCGCGCGCCGTCTGCGGGACCGTTTCGCGCTGCTGCGCGGCGGCGCCCGGGACGCGCCCGAGCGGCACCGCACGCTGCACGCCGTGGTCGAGTGGAGCTGGAACCTGCTGGAGCCCGACGGCCGGGCCGCGCTGCGCGCGCTGTCGGTGTTCCCGGGCGGCTTCGCCGAGGACGCGGCGGAGTACCTGCTCGGCGGGACGGGGGACACGCTGTCCCTGCTGGAGCAGCTGGCCGGCCAGTCCCTGATCAGGGTGGACGACGGCCCGTCCGGCACGCGGTTCCGCATGCTGGAGACCCTGCGCGAGTTCGGCGCCGCCCGGCGGGCCGAGGCCGGCGAGGAGGAGGCGGTGACCGACCGGTTCCTGCGCTGGGCCCGGGACTTCGGCCGCGAGCACAACGACGTGCTGTTCAGCAGCGACCCGGCACCCTCCTGGACCCGCATACGGGCCGAGCAGGACAACCTCGTCCTCGCCCTGCGGTACGCGCTGGCCCGCTCCGACGGGCCCACCACCACCGCCCTCACCGCCGTACTGGCCTCCCTGTGGGCCACCGACTCCCACTTCACCCGGCTCGCCGCCCTCATCGCCGACACCGGCGGGCCGCTGTCCCGCTTCCGTCCCGGCCCCGAGGACGTCGAACCCGCCCGCACCGCGGCGGCCGTCTGCACGGCCAGCCTCTTCATGGCCCACGGCCCGCACGCGGTACGGCAGTTGGTGACGCTGCGCCGGCTGCCGCCCGCCCCGCCGGACACGCTGCTGCGGGCGCTGGCCGTCGTGCTGTGCGCCGTACCGGACATCCACCCGCCGGAGTACGCGCTGCTGCGGGAGCTGTGCGACGCGGAGGAACCCCTGCTGGCGGGTGTGGCGGCGTGCTTCGCCAGCTACGTGTGGGACGCGGCGCACGAGACGGAGCGCGCTCTGGAGTACGCCCGCCGGATGCTCGACGCGCTGGAGCCGCTCGCCAACCCCACCATGCAGCTGCTCTGTCACGGGCGGATCAGCGAGCTGTGCCTCCAGTCCGAGCGGGGCGCCGAGGCGTACGACCATCTGCGCGCCGCGCTCGGTGCGCTCGACCGGTTCGGCGACTGGTCGGACTCGGTGGGTGTGCGCTGGGGGCTGGTGCTGGCCTGTCTGCAGCGCGGGGAGGTGGACGAGGCGGAGTACTGGCTGGGGCTGGCGGCCCTGGAACAGCCGCCCGAGTCGCCGCAGATCTACACCCCCGACCTGCTGGCCCGGGCGGAGATCGCGCTGGCCCGGGGGCTGACGGAGGTCGGGCTCGGTCTGTGGCGCCGGGCGGCGGAACGGGTGCGGGAGGACAGCGTGCTGCATGCCGGTGATCCGTTCGTGCATCCGTGGTCGCTCCAGGTGCAGTCGGTCGCGCTGGCGGCGCACGCGCAGCACGGCCGGCTGGAGCCGGTGGCCGGGCTGGCCGGGCAGCTGCGGGAACGGCTTGTGGGGATGCTGTCCGGCGCGTCCGGCGCGTCCGGCGCGTCCCACGTGGGCGGCGCGGAGGGCGCGTCCACCTCCGGCTCCCCCGGCACCTCCAGCTCCTCCGGCTCGCCCGGCTCCCCCGGCCCCTCCGGCTCCCCGAGCCCCGCGACCCCGTCCGCCTCCCCCGGCCCCTCCGGCTCCCCGAGCCCCACGCCCCCGTCCGCCTCCCCCGGCCCCTCCGCCGCCGGCTCCCCCGTCGAACTGCCGGTCTACGGCACGGTGTTGCTCGCGCTCGGGCTCGCCGGGCTCGCCAGGGGCGAGACGTCGGCCGTGCGGCTGGTGGCGCTGGCGGAGCGGATGCCGGTGGTGCGGGACTTCCCGACCCTGTCCTCGGCCCGGTCCCGGCAGGCCGCGGAGAACGCCGACAGGGCGGCGTACGCCGACGCGAGGTCGAGGTACGCCGCCCTGGGGCGGGAGGAGCTGCGGGCGGCGGCGCTGCGGGAGCTGAGCGGCGGGTGAGCCCCGAGGGGCCGAGCGCCGGCCGAGCGCCGCCGGCCTCACCGCCGCGGCTCCCGGTTGAACCGCGCCTTGGACCACAGGTAGCCCAGCACGGTCAGCCCCAGGCACCAGGCGACGGCGAGCACGGCGTTCCTCGTGCCGATGCCGCTGCCGAGCAGCAGTCCGCGCAGGGTCTCGATGGCGGGCGAGAACGGCTGGTACTCGGCGAACCAGCGGAACCAGCCCGGCATGGCGTCCACCGGCACGAACGCGCTGGACAGGAACGGCAGCATCACCAGGGGCGTCCCGGTGTTGCTGGCCCCCTCGGCGTTGGGGCTCACCAGGCCGATGCCGACCGCGAGCCAGGTCAGCGCCAGGCTGACCAGCGTCATCAGCCCGGCGGCGGCGAGCCACTCCAGCGGCGTCGCGTCGGGCCGGAAGCCGATGGCCAGGCCGATGCCCAGCAGCAGCACCAGGGCCATCAGCGTCTGGATGACACTGCCGAGCACGTGGCCGATCAGCACGGAGGCGCGGGAGATCGCCATGGTGCGGAACCGGGCCATGATGCCCTCGGTCATGTCGGTGGCCACCGACACGGCGGTGCCGAGCGAGGTCATGCTCACGGTCAGCAGCAGGATGCCGGGGACCAGGTAGGCGACGTAGTCGGCGCGGTCCGCGTGTCCGCCGTTGATGCCGGCGCTCATCACGTCGCCGAAGACGTAGACGAAGAGCAGCAGCAGGATGACCGGGGTGAGCAGGAGGTTGAGGGTCAGGGAGGGGTAGCGGCGGGCGTGCAGCAGGTTGCGCCGCAGCATGGTGAGGTTGTCGCGGAAGGGCTGGGCGGCGGCGCTCATCGGGCGGTCTCCTTGTCGGTGGACTGGGCGGGCACGGGGGTCGCGGTGAGGGCGAAGAACACGTCGTCCAGGTCCGGGGTGTGGACGGACAGTTCGCCGGCCTCGATGCCGGCGGCGTCGAGCCAGTCGAGGATGGCGCGCAGTTCGCGCGGGCTTCCGTCGCTGGGGATCTGGAGGGTGAGCGCCTCGTCGTTCCGGGTGGCCTCGCGCAGCGCGGTGGCCGCCTGCTCGTACGCCTGCGGGTCGGAGAAGCGCAGCCGCACGTGTCCGCCGGGGACGAGCCGCTTGAGCTGCTCGGCGCTGCCGTCGGCGACGATCCTTCCTCCGTCGAGCACGGCGATCCGGTCGGCCAGCTGGTCGGCCTCCTCCAGGTACTGGGTGGTGAGGAAGACGGTCGTGCCGCCGGAGACCAGTTCGCGGATGATCTGCCACATGGTGTGGCGGGAGCGCGGGTCGAGGCCGGTGGTCGGTTCGTCCAGGAAGATGATCCGCGGGCTGCCGACCAGGGTCATGGCGATGTCGAGGCGGCGCTTCATGCCGCCGGAGTAGGTGGAGGCGGGTTTCTTCGCGGCCTCGGTGAGGTCGAACCGTTCCAGCAGCCCGGCGGTGACGCGCCGTCCCTCCTGGCGGGAGAGGTGGTGCAGGTCCGCCATCAGGAGCATGTTCTCCTCGCCGGTGATCAGCCCGTCCACGGCGGAGAACTGACCGGTGACCCCGATGGCGGCCCGCACCGCCTGTGCCTCGGTGGTGAGATCGTGCCCGGCGATCCGTGCCTGTCCGCCGTCGGCGGAGATCAGCGTGGACAGGATGCTGACCGCCGTGGTCTTGCCGGCACCGTTGGGCCCGAGGAGGGAGAAGACGGTGCCGGCGGGCACGTGGAGGTCGATGCCGTCGAGGACGGTCTTGTCCCCGTAGGACTTGCGCAGCCCGGTGGCCGCGATCGCGAGTTCGTCCGCGTTCGTCGTCGTCATGCCGCAGAGCGTGCGGCCCGGGCGGTTCAGCGTGGCTTCAGCGCGGTTTCAGCCGCCCGGGGGCGGGACCGGGGCGGTGAAACCCGCGGTCCCACGCGTGGTGCGGGTCATGAGCCGGCGCGGAGCCGCCGGTCCCGTCACCCCTTCGCCACCAGCTCCTTGAGCGCGGTGTTGAGTTCCAGGACGTTCACCCGGGGTTCCCCGATGAAGCCGAGGGTGCGTCCGGTGGTGTGGGCCCTGACCAGGTGCTCGACCCGGGGGACGGGCAGGTGGTTGCGTGCGGCCACCCGGCGGACCTGGAGTCGGGCGTAGGCCGGGGAGATGTCCGGGTCCAGGCCGGAGCCGGAGGAGGTGACGGCGTCGGCGGGGACCTGGGAGGGCTTGACCGGGTGGCCGGGGACCGAGTTGTCCCGCACCACGGCGGCCTTGGCGTCCTCGACCTGTTTGAGGAGCACCTTGCTGTCGGCGGCGAGGTTGGTCGCGCCGGACAGGATCAGCTTGTACTGCTTGTTGACCGAGTTCTGTCCGAGGCCGTCGGCGGGGCGGGGCTGGAAGTACCTGAGGCCGTAGTCCTGTTGGCCGATCAGGGACGAGCCGACGACCTTGCCGTCCGCCCTGGTCTCGGAGCCGTTCGCCTGGTGTGCGAACAGCGCCTGGGCGACACCGGTGACCGCCAGCGGATACAGGACGCCGGTGAGCACGGTCAGCGCCAGCAGGGCCCGCAGCCCCGCGCCGAGCAGCCGCGCGGTGTGCGCGAAGGTGTGGTTCATGTCCTTCACCGGATCCCGGGGACGAGTGAGACGATCAGGTCGATGATCTTGATGCCGGCGAACGGCGCGATCAGTCCGCCGACGCCGTAGAAGGCGAGGTTGCGCCGGAGCATCCGGTCCGCGCTCATCGGCCGGTACCGCACGCCCCTCAGCGACAGCGGCACCAGCGCGATGATGATCAGCGCGTTGAAGACGACGGCCGACAGGATCGCGGAGTCGGGCGAGGACAGCCGCATGATGTTCAGCTTGTCCAGGCCCGGGTAGACCGCCGCGAAGAGGGCCGGGATGATCGCGAAGTACTTCGCGACGTCGTTGGCGATGGAGAACGTGGTCAGCGCGCCCCGCGTGATCAGCAGCTGCTTGCCGATCTCCACGATCTCGATGAGCTTGGTCGGGTCGGAGTCGAGGTCGACCATGTTGCCGGCCTCCTTGGCGGCCGACGTGCCGGTGTTCATCGCCACGCCGACGTCCGCCTGGGCGAGGGCCGGCGCGTCGTTCGTGCCGTCGCCGGTCATCGCGACCAGCTTGCCGCCGGCCTGCTCCCGCTTGATGAGGGCCATCTTGTCCTCGGGGGTGGCCTCGGCGAGGAAGTCGTCCACGCCCGCCTCCCCGGCGATGGCCTTCGCGGTGAGCGGGTTGTCGCCGGTGATCATGACCGTCCTGATGCCCATGCGGCGCAGTTCCCCGAACCGCTCGCGCATGCCCTCCTTGACGACGTCCTTGAGGTGGATGACGCCGAGGACCCGTGCCCCGCCGGCGTCGTCGACGGCGACGAGCAGCGGCGTGCCGCCGGCCTCGGAGATCCGGTCGGTCAGTGCCCGGGCGTCCCCGGCGACCTCGCCGCCCCGATCCTCCACCCAGGCGATGACGGAACCGGCGGCGCCCTTGCGGACGCGGCGCCCGCCGACGTCCACACCGGACATGCGGGTCTGGGCGGTGAAGGCGATCCACTCGGCTCCGGCCAGTTCGCCCTGGTGGCGCTCGCGCAGCCCGTACCTCTCCTTCGCCAGCACGACGATCGAGCGGCCCTCGGGCGTCTCGTCCGCCAGCGAGGAGAGCTGGGCCGCGTCGGCCACCTGGGCCTCGGTGGTGCCGCGCACCGGCACGAACTCCGCCGCCCGGCGGTTGCCGAGGGTGATGGTGCCGGTCTTGTCCAGCAGCAGGGTGGAGACGTCACCGGCGGCCTCGACCGCACGGCCCGACATGGCGAGGACGTTGCGCTGCACCAGCCGGTCCATGCCCGCGATGCCGATCGCGGAGAGCAGGGCGCCGATGGTGGTCGGGATCAGGCAGACCAGCAGGGCGACCAGGACGACCAGGGTCAGGTGCGTGCCCGCGTAGGCGGCGAACGGCGGCAGTGTGGCGCACGCCAGCAGGAAGACGATGGTCAGCGAGGCCAGCAGGATGTTCAGCGCGATCTCGTTCGGCGTCTTCTGCCGGGCCGCGCCCTCGACCAGGCCGATCATCCGGTCGATGAAGGTCTCGCCCGGCTTCGTCGTGATCCTGATGACGATCCGGTCGGACAGCACCTTCGTACCGCCCGTGACCGCGCTGCGGTCGCCGCCGGACTCACGGATGACCGGCGCGGACTCGCCGGTGATCGCCGACTCGTCCACCGACGCCACGCCCTCGACGACATCGCCGTCGCCGGGGATCACGTCGCCGGCCTCGCAGACCACCAGGTCGCCGATCCGCAGCCCGGTGCCGGGCACCCGCTCCTCACGGTCCCCGGCGATCCGCCGCGCCACCGTGTCCGTCCTGGCCTTGCGCAGGGTGTCGGCCTGCGCCTTGCCCCGGCCCTCGGCGACCGCCTCCGCCAGGTTGGCGAAGAGCACGGTCAGCCACAGCCAGGCGCTGATGGTCCAGCCGAACCAGTCGCCCGGGTCCTGGAAGGAGAAGGCGGTGGTCAGCACCGACCCGATCCAGACCACGAACATCACGGGCGACTTGACCATCACCCGCGGGTCCAGCTTGCGGAACGCCTCCGGCAGTGCCCTGACCAGCTGCTGGGGATCGAACAGACCGGCTCCGACACGGCCTTGCGCGGGCCGGTGCGCGGTCGGCACGTCGCTGCCCGGTGCCCGGGTGGGTGTGACTGTGGACATGGAGTCCTCTGGCTTCTTCGTACGGGTGGTCATCACGCGAGCCCTTCCGCGAGCGGTCCCAGCGCCAGGGCCGGGAAGTACGTGAGACCGGTGATGATCAGGATCGCGCCCACCAGCAGGCCGCTGAACAGCGGTTTCCCGGTGTGCAGGGTGCCCGCGGTGACCGGCACCGGCCGCTGCCCGGCGAGCGAGCCGGCCAGCGCCAGGACGAAGACCATGGGCAGGAACCGGCCGAACAGCATGGCGAGCCCGGTCGTGGTGTTGAACCAGTCGGTGTTCGCGTTGAGCCCGGCGAAGGCCGAGCCGTTGTTGTTGGCGGCGGAGGTGAAGGCGTACAGCACCTCGGAGAACCCGTGCGCGCCGGAGTTGAGGAGCGAGTGCGGCGGGGTCGGCAGCGCCATGGAGGCCGCGGCGAGGACCAGCACCAGCGCCGGGGTGACGAGGAGGTAGCAGGCGGCGAGCTTCATCTCCCGGGCGCCGACCTTCTTGCCCAGGTACTCGGGCGTACGGCCCACCATCAGGCCGGCGAGGAACACCGCGATGACCGCCATGACCAGGATGCCGTAGAGGCCGGAGCCGACACCGCCGGGCGCGATCTCGCCCAGCATCATGCCCAGCATCGTGATGCCGCCGCCGAGGCCGGTGAAGGAGGAGTGGAAGGAGTCCACCGCGCCGGTGGAGGTGAGCGTCGTCGACACCGCGAAGATCGAGGAGCCGCCGACCCCGAAGCGGACCTCCTTGCCCTCCAGCGCACCGCCCGCGGCCTGGAGCGCCGGGCCGTGGTGGGTGAACTCGGTCCACATCATCAGGGCGACGAAGCCCAGCCAGATGACGCCCATGGTGGCGAGGATCGCGTAGCCCTGCCGCACCGAACCGACCATGACGCCGAAGGTCCGGGTCAGGGAGAACGGGATGACGAGGATGAGGAAGATCTCGAAGAGGTTGGTGAACGGGGTGGGGTTCTCGAAGGGGTGGGCGCTGTTGGCGTTGAAGTAGCCGCCGCCGTTGGTGCCCAGTTCCTTGATGGCCTCCTGCGAGGCGACCGCGCCGCCGTTCCACTGCTGGGAGCCGCCCATGAACTGCCCCACCGCGTGGATGCCGGAGAAGTTCTGCAGCACCCCGCAGGCGACCAGCACGACGGCGGCGACCGCCGCGAGCGGCACCAGGACGCGCACGGTGCCGCGCACCAGGTCGGACCAGAAGTTGCCCAGTTCACCGGTGCGGGACCGCGCGAAGCCGCGCACCAGCGCCACGGCGACGGCGATGCCGACGGCGGCCGAGACGAAGCTCTGCACGGCCAGGCCGGCGGTCTGCACGACGTGACCCATCGTCTGCTCGCCGTAGTACGACTGCCAGTTGGTGTTGGTCACGAACGACACGGCCGTGTTGAAGGACTGCGCCGGGTCGACGGAGGAGAAGCCGAGCGAGCCGGGCAGCACGCCCTGGAGCCGCTGGAGCAGGTAGAGGAAGAGGACGCCGGCGGCCGAGAAGGCGAGGACCGCGCGCAGGTACGCGGGCCAGGTCATCTCGGTGTCGGGGTCGGCACCGATGCCCTTGTAGATCCACTTCTCCACGCGCAGGTGCCGCGGTGAGGAGTAGACCCGGGCCATGTAGGTGCCGAGGGGGACGTAGGCGAGCGTGAGAGCGCCTAGGAGGGCGAGCAGCTGGAGCACGCCGGCCGGTACGGGACCCATGGGGCGCTCAGAACCTCTCCGGGAAGACCAGGGCGAGGACGAGATAGCCCAGCAGGGCGACGGCCACGACCAGGCCGACGACGGTCTCGGCGGTCACAGCTTCGTCACCCCCTTGGCGACGAGGGCCACGAGCGCGAAAGCCGCGAGCACGGTGAGGACGAAGGCCGTATCGGCCATCGCGGACTCCTGAATGAGGTTCGGCGAAACGGACGCTACGAGGAGAACTCCCGGCCGGCCCGAACGCATCACCCGTTGACGGCCCTCTTACGGCCGCCCGTGCGGCCTTGACGCGGCTCTTACGCCTCCGGCCCGCGGGGGGTCACCCCGTGCCGTGAGGTCGCGCCGGTCAGGGCGCGGCACGGCGCACCCCCCGCCCGGTCAGGACGATCACGGCTGAGACGGAGGCGGTCCCGGCGAGGCTGCCGATCGCGACCAGGCCCACGCCGATCACGAAGAGGCCGCTGGCGTCGTCCGACCAGTCGTACCAGGCCGCGGCCGTCAGCCCGGCCGTGGTGCCGAGGACCGCGCTCGCGGTGAGCCCCCGGGACACGGCCCAGTACACCGGCACCAGCAGCGTGAGCACCAGCCCGATCACCTGCCAGGTCTCGTACGGGCCGGTCGTCGAGCCGTCCGCGTGGACGTCCCGCCGCTGGTCCCAGCCCAGCCAGGCGGCCCACGCCGCCAGAGCGACCAGGGCGGACGCGAGGGCCGGGAGCATCCGGAGAACAGGCTTCAGGAGTTCTTGGCGCATGCCTCCAGCCTTCCGGTCCGCACCGGCACCGCCCAGAGTGCGCGTACTCAGATGCGCCCGAGTACCCCGGCGGACCCCGCCCCGGGTACCTCGGCGGACCGGAGTGCCCGAGGAGCCCGGCGCGGCCGGGATCTAGGCTTCCTGACATGAAGGAAGCCCCGTTGAACTTCTGGTCGCTCTACAGCCACGGCTTCGCGCGGGTCGCCGCGTGCACCGGCCACACCGTCATCGCCGACCCGCGGGCCAACGCCGAAGCGGTCCTGCGCCTGGCACGCCGGTGCGCGGACGAGGGCGTCGCCGTCGCCGTCTTCCCCGAGCTGGGCCTGACCGGCTACTCCATCGAGGACCTGCTGCTCCAGGACGCGCTGCTCGACCAGGTCGAGGCCGCCCTGCGGACCGTCGTGGCCGGGTCGGCGGAGCTGCTGCCGGTGCTGGTGGTCGGCGCCCCGCTGCGCCACCGCCACCGGATCTACAACTGCGCGGTGATCGTGCACCGCGGCCGGATCCTCGGTGTCGTACCGAAGTCGTACCCGCCGACCTACCGCGAGTTCTACGAGCGCCGGCAGATCGCCGACGGGCACGACGAGCGGGGCGGGACGATCCGGGTCGCGGGGGCCGAGGTGCCGTTCGGGATGGACCTGCTGTTCGCCGCCGAGGACGTGCCCGGGCTGGTGCTGCACACGGAGATCTGCGAGGACATGTGGGTGCCGGTGCCGCCGAGCGCCGAGGCGGCCCTGGCCGGGGCGACGGTGCTGGTCAACCTCTCCGGCAGCCCGATCACGGTCGGCCGGGCCGAGGACCGCAAGCTGCTGTGCCGCTCGGCGTCCTCGCGCTGCCTCGCCGCGTACGTCTACGCTGCGGCCGGCCTCGGCGAGTCGACCACGGACCTGTCCTGGGACGGGCAGACCATGATCTACGAGAACGGGGTGCTGCTCGCCGAGACCGAGCGCTTCCCGCTCGGCGACCAGTACGCGGTCGCGGACGTGGACCTCGACCTGCTGCGGCAGGAGCGGCACCGGATGGGCACCTTCGACGACAACCGCCGGACCCACGCCGCCCGCACCGGTGACTTCCGCACCGTCTCCTTCGAGCTGGACCCGCCGCTCACCGACCTCGGGCTGCGCCGGCGCGTGGAGCGCTTCCCGTTCGTGCCCGCCGACCCCGAGCGGCTCGCCCTGGACTGCTACGAGGCGTACAACATCCAGGTCGCCGGGCTCCAGCAGCGGCTCGCGGCGATCGGCGGCCCCAAGGTCGTCATCGGCGTGTCCGGCGGTCTGGACTCCACGCACGCGCTGATCGTCGCCGCCCGGGCGATGGACCGCGCGGGCCGGCCGCGCAGCGACATCCTGGCCTTCACCCTGCCGGGCTTCGCCACCAGCGACCACACCAAGGACAACGCGCACAAGCTGATGCGGGCGCTCGGCGTCACCGCGGCCGAGCTGGACATCACGCCGACCGCGCGGCTGATGCTGAAGGAGATCGGGCACCCCTTCGCCTCCGGCGAGCCGGTGTACGACGTCACCTTCGAGAACGTGCAGGCCGGTCTGCGCACCGACTACCTGTTCCGGCTGGCCAACCAGCGCGGCGGCATCGTCCTCGGCACCGGCGACCTCTCCGAGCTGGCGCTCGGCTGGTCCACGTACGGCGTCGGCGACCAGATGAGCCACTACAACGTCAACTCCGGGGTGCCGAAGACCTTCATCCAGCACCTGATCCGCTGGGTCATCAACAGCGGTCAGTTCGACGAGGAGACCGGCGGAATCCTCGCCGCGATCCTGGACACCGAGATCAGCCCGGAGCTGGTGCCGGGCGAGGAGATGCAGTCCACCGAGTCGAAGATCGGCCCGTACGCGCTGCACGACTTCACCCTCTTCCACGTGCTGCGCTACGGCTTCCGGCCCTCGAAGATCGCCTTCCTGGCCTGGCACGCCTGGCACGACGCGAAGTCGGGCGCCTGGCCGCCGAACTTCCCCGAGGCCAAGCGGGTGGCGTACGACCTGCGCGAGATCCGGCACTGGCTGGAGGTGTTCTGCCGCCGCTTCTTCGCGTTCTCGCAGTTCAAGCGCTCGGCCATGCCGAACGGCCCGAAGGTGTCGGCGGGCGGCTCCCTCTCCCCGCGCGGCGACTGGCGGGCCCCCTCGGACGGCAACGCGGAGGTGTGGCTCAGGGACCTCGCCCGCTTCGACTTCGACGGCGCGGCGGCCGGCCGGTAGCCGGGGCCGGGCCGACCGCCGGTCAGGTGTTCCAGGTCTCGTCGTAGGGGTCGCGCGGGGCCTGCACCGGACGCGTCGCGGTGACCTTCAGGTAGGGGATGGGGCCGTCGTTGACCGGGTCGTGGGTGAGCCCGGGGGCGTACGTGCCCGTCACCTCCAGCCAGGCGTCCGGGCGCAGGACCGGCGGCAGCGCGCCGGTCAGCGCGATCTTCACCGGCTGGGCGTCCGCGGCACAGCAGTTGAGGGCCATGCGGACCAGGTAAGGCCGGCCCGCGTGGTCCAGGGCCAGGAAGCCGGTGACCCGGACGGCACGGCCGTGCAGGGAGCGGCCGTGGCCGTAGGCCGCGCGGGAGGCGTAGTCGACGACGGACAGCGGCACCGGGTCGCCCGCCGGCAGCGGGCCGTAGCCGTACGGCTTCTGCAGGGCCGTGCCGGAGCGCAGGGCGCTGTAGGAGCCGAGGGCCGGCGGTGCGATCAGGATCAGGGCGAGGAGCGGCAGCAGGAGCAGCCAGGCGACACGCGGCTCGGGGTGCCGGTGCCGCTCCCGGTCGCGCCGGCGCTCGTACCAGGCCGTCGCCAGGGCCGCCGCGATCAGCACCGCGCCCGCGGCCAGCAGCAGCGGGCGCAGGCCCGCCTTGACGTACCTCAGGTACAGGTCGGTGGTGCCCGCGTGCAGCAGCGCGCCGCCGAGCAGGAACAGGACGGCCGCCTGGGCCTGGCGGTTCACAGCAGCACCGCCCCGGTCAGCACGGCGCCCGCGACGGCCAGCGCGAAGGTGGCGGGCGCGAACCGGAGCGCGAAGCCGCGGCCGAAGGTCCCGGCCTGCATCGCGAACAGCTTGAGGTCGATCATCGGGCCCACCACCAGGAACACCAGCTTGGCCGTCGGGGAGAACTGGGTGAGGGAGGCGGCGACGAACGCGTCCGCCTCCGAGCAGATCGACAGCAGGACGGCGAGCACGGCGAGGGCGAGGACCGAGACCAGCGGGGTGCCGGCGGCCGTGCGCAGCCAGTCCGCCGGGACCACCGCCTTCAGCGTGGCCGCGGCCGTCGCGCCCAGCACCAGGAAGCCGCCCGCGTGCATGACGTCGTGCCGGACCGCGCCCCAGAACGCCTCCCCCTTCGTCGCTCCCTCGTGCGCGCCGTGGGCCGGGGTGCGCAGCCAGTCCGTCCGGCCCAGCCGCTGCCACAGCCAGCCCATCGCGCAGGCCACCAGCAGGCTCGCCAGGAACCGGGCCAGGACCATCTCCGGGTGCCCGGGGAAGGCCACGGCGGTGGCGGTCAGCACCACCGGGTTGATCGCGGGCGCGGAGAGCAGGAAGGCCAGGGCGGCGGCCGGGGTCACGCCCCGGCGGACCAGGGCGCCCGCCACCGGCACCGACGCGCACTCGCAGCCCGGCAGCACCGCGCCCGCGACCCCCGCCACCGGCACGGCGAGGGCGGGCCGGCGCGGCAGGGCGCGTGCGAAGAAGGACGCCGGGACGAACACCGCGATCGCCGCCGACAGCAGCACACCCAGCACCAGGAAGGGCAGTGCCTGGACGGTCACCGCCACGAACACGGTGGTCCAGCTCTGCATCAGCGGGGTGCCGAGGGCCCCGCGGATCGGCGACTGCGCGAGCACGGCGGTCAGGAGGGTCAGGGTGAGCGCCAGCGGGGAGCTGAGCCGCCGGCTCCGCGGGGGCCCGGCACGGCCGACGTCCGTATCCGGCGGGGCGTTGTCGGTGATGGTCACGGCGGTTCCCTCCGGCTGCTGCTCTCCCTCCCCTCCCCTACGCGGGCCCCGGCACGGGCGTTCAGACCGCCGCTGGAACCACCCCGCTCCTTGGTGCACTCTTTTCCCTCGTGGCGAGCGTTCCGTATCAAGGGGGGCCGGGATCCCGGCCGGCGCACATGGTGGTGTGCGGGGACGACGGTCTCGCGCACCGGCTGGCCGCCGAGTTGCGCGGAGTGTACGGCGAGCAGGTCACCCTCGTCGTGCCGCCGGACGAGCGCACCGTGCGGCCCCCGGTGGTCGGCCGCGCCCGGTCCGCGTCGGCCGCGCTGTTCGACCGCGTCGTCAGCGCCGCCGTGGGCACCGTCGGCCGCTCCGGCCCGGGCGGGCAGGGCGCCGGCACGCCGGCCGGCCAACCCCCCGACGGGGAAGGGGTGCTGGAGGCCGCCGAGCTGACCGAGGCGGTGCTCGCCGAGGCCGGGGTGGCCCGGGCCGCCGCGCTGGCCCTGGTGTACGACGACGACGAGACCAACATCCGGGCCGCCCTGACCGCCCGTCGGCTCAACCCCCGGCTGCGGCTCGTCCTGCGCCTCTACAACCGGCGGCTGGGCCAGCACATCGAGGAACTCCTCGACCAGGCCGCCGCGCTGGCCGCCGGGGACGACGGCGGCCCGGGCACCGTCACCGAGGCCTCCACCACCGTGCTGTCCGACGCCGACACCGCCGCACCCGCGCTGGCCGCCACCGCCGTCGCCGGCACGAGCAGGGTCGTGCAGACCGAGGGCCTGCTGCTGCGGGCCGTGGAACGGCCGCTGTCCGTGGACGGTCCCGACACCGGGCTGCACACCCTCGCGCTGCTCTCGGGCGGCGACCCGGCCGGGGCCGACGGCCCGTACGGCGCCGGGGAACAGCAGCCCCGGCTGCTCCCCGACGACGAGGAGGTCCGGCAGGCCGCCGGACGGCAGGCGGTGGTGCTGGAACACGTCTCCGCCCCGGCCGGTGGCGAGTCCGCCGCGCCCGCCCGTCGCGCGATGACCGGCGTGCCCCCGCTCGGCTCCCTGTTCTCCCGGCGGCTGCGCTGGACCCTCGCCGTGCTCGCCGGCTGTGTGGTGGGCCTCGCCGTCGCCCTGTGGGTGGTCACCGGCATCCATCCGCTGCGCGCCTTCTACATCACCCTCCTCGACCTGTTCGCGATCGACGACCCGGCCCTCAGACAGCCCCTGGGCCGCCAGCTCCTCCAACTCCTGTCCGCGCTCGTCGGGTTGCTCCTGCTGCCGGTGCTGCTGGCCGCGGCGCTGGAGGCGTTCGGCACCTTCCGCACCGCCTCCGCCCTGCGCAAGCCGCCGCGTGGCCTGAGCGGGCACGTCGTCCTGCTCGGGCTCGGCAAGATCGGCACCCGGGTGCTGACCCGGCTGCGGGAACTGAACATCCCCGTGGTGTGCGTCGAGTCCGACCCGGAGGCGCGGGGCCTCGCGACCGCCCGCCGGCTGCGGGTGCCGGTGGTGCTCGGGGACGTCACCCAGGAGGGCGTCCTGGAGGCCGCCCAGATCCAGCGGGCCCAGGCCCTGCTCGCGGTGACCAGCTCCGACACCACCAACCTGGAGGCCGTGCTCTACGCGCGGACCGTACGGCCCGATCTGCGGGTGGTGCTGCGGCTGTACGACGACGACTTCGCCACCGCCGTGTACCGCACCCTGCGCACCGCCTACCCGCAGGCGCTGACCCGGAGCCGGAGCGTCACCCACCTGGCCGCCCCCGCGTTCGCCGGGGCCATGCTGGGGCGGCAGGTGCTCGGGGCCGTGGCCGTGGAGCGCAGGGTGCTGCTGTTCGCCGCGGTGGACGTGGACGGGCATCCCCAGCTGGAGGGGCGCACCGTGCGGGAGGCCTTCCGGGCCGGGTCCTGGCGGGTCCTGGCGTTGCTGGGCCGCGCCGACACCGCGTCCTCCCATGTGCTGGGGAAGGGCGACCGGGTGGTCGTCGCCGCCACCCGGAGAGGCCTCGCGGAGCTGCGCTGACCCTAGGCCGGCAGGTGCCGTGCCGCGAACTCCAGCTCCAGTCTCACCTGCTTGATCCGCTCGTCCACGACCAGCGAGCCGTGCCCCGCGTCGTACCGGTACACCTCGTGGACCGCGCCCCGGGTCTCCAGTCTCTTGACGTAGTTGTCGATCTGGCGGATCGGGCAGCGCGGGTCGTTGACGCCCGCCGAGAGGTAGACGGGGGCCTTGACCTGGTCGACGTACGTCAGCGGGGACGACGCCTCGAAGCGCTCCGGGACCTCCTCCGGGGTGCCGCCCAGCAGGGTGCGGTCCATGGCCTTCAGGGACTCCATCTCGTCGTGGTACGCGGTGACGTAGTCCGCGACGGGCACCACCGCGATGCCCAGCGCCCACGCCTCCGGCTGGGTGCCGATGCCGAGCAGGGTCAGGTAGCCGCCCCAGGAGGCGCCGGTCAGGATCAGGCGGGCGGGGTCGGCGAGACCGGAGGAGACCGCCCAGTCGCGCACCGCCGCCACGTCCTCCAGCTCGATCAGGCCGACCCGGTGCTTGAGGGCGTCCGTCCAGGCGCGGCCGTAGCCGGTGGAGCCGCGGTAGTTGATGCGGACGACCGCGTAGCCGTGGTCGACCCAGGCGGCCGGGCCGGCGGCGAAGGAGTCGCTGTCGTGCCAGGTCGGGCCGCCGTGCAGGTCGAAGACGGTGGGGAGGGGGCCCGTGGCGCCCGCCGGCTTCTGGACCAGGGCGTGGATGCGGCCGCCGGGGCCCTCCACCCACACGTCCTCCACCGGCACCGACGCCGGACACGCCATCCCCGGGGGGTCCAGGACCACACCGCCGGTCGTGGAGCGGACCGCCGGGGGCTCGGCGGCCGACGACCACAGGTACTCCACGCTGCCGTCGGGGCGGGCCGTCGCCCCGGAGACCGTGCCGGGCGGGGTGGGGATGCGGGTCAGCTCGCGGGTCGCGACGTCGTACCGGAACAGCTCGCTGCGGGCCTCGAAGCCGTGGACGACGAGCAGGGCGGAGCCGTCCGGGTACCACTCGGCGCTGACGTCGCCGGGCAGGTCGAGGGCCAGGTCGGTCTCCTCGCCCGTGGCCACGTCCCACACCAGCGGCTCCCAGCGGCCCCGGCGCTGGTGGCCGATGAGCAGCCGCGTGTCGCCGTCGACCGGGGCGAAGCCCAGCACCTCCAGACCCAGCTCCTCGGTGCCGCCCCTGGTGTCGTCCAGCTCGGCGACCGTCGTGCCGTCCGGGCGGAGCACCCGCAGGGCCGCGTGCATGGCGTCGCCGTGCTCGGTGTGCTCCACGGCGATCAGGGAGCCGTCGTGCGAGAGGTCGCCGACGCCCGCCGACTCGCGGTGGCGGTAGATCTCCACCGGGTCCGCGCCCTCGCGGGCCAGGTGGATCGTCGTGCCCTCCTCGTCCGTGGAGCGGCCGACGACCGCCGTGCGGCCGTCGCGGGACAGGGCCAGGCCGGCCGGGTAGGACGGGTCGAGACCGGGCACGGCGGGCTCGTCCGGGCCGCCCGTGAACGGCTGGCGGCGCCAGATGCCGAACTCGTCGCCGTCCTTGTCGTCGAACCACCAGATCCAGGCGCCGTCCGGGGAGAGCACGCCGTCCGTCGTGCCGTTCGGCCGGGCCGTCGCCTGGCGCTGCTCGCCCGTCGCCCGGTCCCACGCGTACAGCTCGTACGTCCCCGTCGCGTTCGACACGAACAGGGAGCGGTCCGGCGCGTCCTCCGCCCAGTCCGGCAGCGACACCCGCGGCGCCCGGAAGCGCTTCTCCCAGTCCGGCATGTCCGCTGTGTGCTGCGTGGTCGGCGTACCGCCGTCGTTCATGGCCCCAGTCATGCGCCCATAGTGCCTGGCCGCGCCGACAATTGGGTGGCGGGACCGCACAGCCTGTGGATAACTTCCGCGGCATGAGCGTTTCCGCCACTTCCCCGTCCATACCCGAGGGGCCGTCGTCCCCGTCGGCGCCGGAGCACTCGTCCCCGTCCGTCCCCGAAGGCTGGCGCGAGGACAACAAGGCCATGTGGGACGAGAGGGTGCCCCTCCACGTCGCCGGGTCCTTCTACGACCTCGAAGGCTTCCGCACCCGCCGGGACGACCTGCGGGACTTCGAGCGGGCGGAGGTCGGGGACGTCACCGGGAAGTCGCTGCTGCACCTGCAGTGCCACATCGGCACCGACACCCTCTCCTGGCTCCACCGCGGCGCCGCCCGCGTCGTCGGCCTGGACTTCTCCGGACCCGCGGTGGAGGCGGCCCGCACGCTCGCCGCCGACCTCGGGTACGGCCCCGACCGGGCCGCCTTCGTCACCAGTGACGTGTACGACGCGGCCGGGGCGGTGCCCGAGCCGTCGTACGACATCGTCTACACCGGGCTGGGCGCCCTCTGCTGGCTGCCGGACCTCGGGCGCTGGGCGGAGACGGCCGCCTCCCTCGTCGCGCCCGGCGGCTTCCTCTACCTCGCCGAGTTCCACCCGATCACCGAGACCCGGGACGACGAGACCGGCACCCGGATCGTGCGCGACTACTTCACCCGGGACGCGCAGGTGTGGAACGAACCGGGCACCTACGCCGACCTGGGCGCCGTCACCGTCCACAACCGCAGCGTGGAGTGGCAGCACCCGCTCGGGGACGTGGTCTCCGCGCTCGCCGCGGCCGGGCTGCGCATCGAGTTCCTGCACGAGCACGACGTGTCGCTCTTCCCGCGCTTCGGGAACTTCGAGGTGCGCGACGGCTACCACAGGTTCCCGGCGGACCATCCGCGCATCCCCCTGATCTACTCCCTGAGGGCGAGCAAGGACTGACCCGAGGCCGAGGCACCGGGCCGGGCGCCGTACCGTGGAGGGCGTGTACCGGTTTCTGCTGACACCCCGCTGGTGGGGCATCAACGTCTTCGTGCTGCTCGCCATCCCGTTCTGCGTCTTCATGGGGTCGTGGCAGCTGAGCCGGTTCGAGGGGCGGGTGCAGGACCATCGCGCCGCGACCGAACAGACCGCCTCCGACCGGGACGAGGCCGCGCGCCCGCTGGACTCGCTGCTGCCCGTCGACAAGAGCACGTCGGGACGGCGGGTCACGGCGAGCGGGCGGTACGGGGAGCAGTTGCTGGTGCCCGGACGGGAGCTGGACGGCAAGCGCGGCTTCTACGTGCTGACGCTGCTGCGCACCGGTTCCGGCAAGGCGCTGCCGGTGGTGCGGGGCTGGCTGCCGGGTACGGCGGACGCGGCGAAGGCGCCCGCGCCGCCCCGGGGCGAGGTCACCGTCACCGGTGCGCTGCAGGCGCCCGAGACGCCCGGGGACAACGGGGTCAGCGCGCAGGGCGGGCTGCCCGCCGGGCAGACCTCCGCAATCAGCCCGGCGTCGCTGGTGAACCTGGTGCCGTACCGGCTGTACGACGCCTGGGTCACCCTGGCCAAGGGGGACGCCGGGATGAAGGCCGTGCCCGCGAGCGCACCGGGCGGTACGGGGCTGGACCTCAAGGCGTTCCAGAACCTCGGTTACACCGGCGAGTGGTTCGTGTTCGCGGGCTTCGTGGTCTTCATGTGGTTCCGTCTGCTCCGTCGCGAGCTGGAGTTCCAGCGGGACGCCGCGCTGGGCCTGGTGACGGAGGAGTCGGACCGGGAGCCGGTACCGAGCGGCTGACCCGCGCCCCCGAAGGGGCGCGGGGAACCGTGCGGCCGGCCACGACGGGCCCGCGGTCGCGCACGCTCCCCCGGACGAACGGCGTCGGCGCACCCGGCTCCCGGCGGAGCGTCAGGCGCCCGTGAGCACCCCGGTGTAGTAGACCGTCCCCGCGCACGCGCCGGGCACCACCGCCGTCGCCGTCGGCGAACCCCCCTGTGCGGTGTGGGTCACCGTGACGCTGCCGTCGGCCGTGCCGTCCTCGGTGGCGAGCTGCGGGGCCGTGCCCTGCGTGCCGGTGCTGTCGGTCGTGGCTCCGGAGGCGCTCTGGGTGGGTGACGGATCGGGCGTCGGACCGGTGGGGCCCGGGTCGCCCGGACCGCTGTCGCCGCCGGTGGTGGGGCAGGTCTCCGAGGGGACGAAGGCGAACTTCTCCTCGTACGCCGCGCCCGGCTGGAGCACCAGCCCGGTGACCTCCTGGGAGGGGTCGGGCAGGGCGGTCGCCGCGTCACCGGCGGTGTGCCGGACGGTGAGGATCTTGGCCGGGTCGGCGGCGCCCTGGGCCGTGGGCGTGACGCTGCCGGCACCGGCGACCGTGCAGGCGGTGCCGGAGATGTTGGTGACGCGGAAGGTGCCGTAGACGACCCCCGCGGTGTCGGGCGCGTTCGCGCTGCCGGTGGCGGAGCCCAGCTGGGTCGCCGTACAGAGCGGGACGCCCGAGGACGGCGTGGCGGAGGGGTCGGCGGCGCCGGTGGACCCGCCGCCGCTGCCGGGCGTCGTGCCCGTGCCGTCGGGCCGGCCGGACTCCTTGCCGGGCTGGGCCGTCGTAGCGCCGGTGTCCTTCGGGTCCGCCGTTCCGGTGCCCTTGTCCTTGCCCTCCCCGGTGCCGCCCTGGGCCTGGGAGGACTGGCCGGCCATCGCGGTGTTGGGGTCGGAGCCGCCGGCCTGGGAGACGTGCACGAGGGCGGGGATCGCGGTGCCGATGAACAGGGCCGCCGCGGCCATGCCGACCACCGCCTGGCGCTTGCGCGCGCGGCGCGCGGGGACGGCCCGGCGCAGGTGGTCCAGGGTGCCGGTGCGCGGTTCGATGTCGTCGACCGCCGAGTGCAGCAGCCGGCGCAGGGCCAGTTCGTCGGAGTCGGGCCCGTCCAGGCCGTGGACTCCTTCGAGCCTCTCCGGGCCCTTCTCGTCGGGGCCGTGGTTCACAGTTCCGTTCCCAGCGTGCGATGACGTGTGCTGTTGCCCGTCGCCCCGCGTCGGCTCGTGCCAGGCGTAGGGCTCGTGACGTTCATGGGAGTGGCGCTCATGGGAGTGACCCTCATGGGACGCGCCCTCTTCGGCGTGGTCGCTCATGCCGGTGTCCCCATGGCGACCCGCAGTGCGGCGATGCCCCGCGAACCGTACGCCTTGACCGAGCCGAGGGATATGCCGAGCGTCTCGGCGACCTGGGCCTCGGTCATGTCCGCGAAGTAGCGCAGCACGAGGACCTCGCGCTGGCGGCGCTGGAGCCCCTTCATCGCCTTGATGAGGTCGCGGCGCTCCAGCCGGTCGTAGGCGCCCTCTTCCGCGCTCGCCATGTCGGGCATCGGCTTGGAGAGCAGCTTCAGGCCGATGATGCGCCGGCGCAGCGTGGAGCGGGAGAGGTTGACGACCGTCTGCCGCAGGTAGGCGAGGGTCTTCTCGGGGTCTCGGACGCGCTTGCGGGCCGAGTGGACGCGGATGAACGCCTCCTGGACGACGTCCTCGCAGGACGCGGTGTCGTCGAGGAGGAGTGCGGCGAGGCCGAGCAGCGAGCGGTAGTGCGCCCGGTAGGTCTCGGTGAGGTGGTCGACGGTCGTGCCGGCGGCCTCGGCCGTCACGGCGCCCGCGGACTCCTCGGCGCCGTCACGCTGACTGGGTATGCGGGCGGGCCGCGCTGCGGGCATGGGCGCGATCACCGGCATGCCGCCGGGCGGGCGGGGCCGGAGCGCCGCGCGAGGCCGCAGGGCCGTACCGCCGCGGGCCACACTGAGTTCGAGTACCTCTGCCACGCCTGTTGGACACGCTGCCCCCCTCGGGGGTTGTACGTGCCGGGCGTCACATGTGCGACAACCGGCGATGCCTGAACTGCCGTCATGCGTCCCGCTCTTCCCTTATGTCCCATATGAACGGGCGCCCCCACGCCCCGACCACGGCGTCCCCACGCCAGGATCATCACGTCCCCAGGTCCCGCAAGGGTGACCGCAAAGACGCTCCCCGCCTCCGTACGGTTGCGGAAGACGGGGAGGGAAATCCTCTGTCGCGGGCAGGGAGTGGTTCAAGGGATTTGGACCATGCTCCCGGCCGCAGTGCTTACGGAGATCCTACAAAGTTCAACGGCTATGTGGGGGCGGACAGCTCCGCCGCGATGAGTTCCGCGATCTGCGCGCAGTTCAGCGCGGCGCCCTTGCGCAGGTTGTCACCGCAGACGAAGAGCTCCAGCGCGGTCGGGTCGTCCAGGGCCCGGCGCACCCGGCCCACCCAGGTCGGGTCGGTGCCCACCACGTCGGCGGGGGTGGGGAACTCGCCGGCCGCCGGGTCGTCGCACAGCACCACGCCCGGCGCGGTCGCGAGGATCTCGCGGGCCCCGTCGACGCCGACCTCCCGCTGGAAGCGGGCGTGGACGGTCAGCGAGTGCGTGGTGACCACCGGCACCCGGACACAGGTCACGGCGACCGGCAGCGCCGGCAGGCCGAGGATCTTCCGGGACTCGTCGCGGACCTTCATCTCCTCCGACGACCAGCCGTCCTCCCGCAGCGACCCGGCCCACGGCACGACGTTCAGCGCGACCGGCTCCGGGAACGGCCCGGTGTCGTCCCCCACGGCCCGCCGTACGTCCCCCGGCTTGGTGCCCAGCTCCGTCCCGGCCACCAGGGACAGCTGGGCCCTCAGCGTCTCCACGCCGGCCCGCCCGGCCCCGCTCACCGCCTGGTACGACGACACCACCAGCTCGCGCAGCCCGAACTCGGCGTGCAGCGCGCCCAGGGCGACGATCATCGTCAGGGTCGTGCAGTTGGGGTTGGCGACGATCCCGCGCGGCCGGGACCGTACGGCGTGCGGGTTGATCTCGGGCACGACGAGCGGCACGTCCGGGTCCATGCGGAAGGCGCCGGAGTTGTCGACGACGACCGCGCCGTGCGCGGCGGCGACCGGCGCCCACTCGGCGGCGACCTCGTCCGGGACGTCGAACAGCGCGATGTCGACCCCGGCGAAGGCGTCCTCCGTCAGGGCCACCACCTCGACCTCCTCGCCGCGCACGGCCAGCTTGCGGCCGGCCGAGCGCGGGGAGGCGATCAGGCGGATCTCGCCCCAGACGTCCGCGCGCTGGGACAGGATCTGGAGCATGACCGTGCCGACGGCTCCGGTCGCTCCCACGACCGCGAGCGTCGGCCTGCCGGTCATCGGACCGTGTCCCGGTTCATCGGCCGGTGCCGCCGTAGACGACGGCCTCGTCGCTGTCGGAGTCCAGACCGAAGGCGGTGTGGACGGCGCGGACGGCCTCCGGCACGTCGTCGGCTCGGGTGACCACCGAGATGCGGATCTCGGACGTCGAGATCAGCTCGATGTTCACACCGGCGTCGCTGAGCGCCTCGAAGAACCCGGCGGTGACGCCCGGGTTGGTCTTCATACCGGCGCCGACCAGGGAGATCTTGCCGATCTGGTCGTCGTAGCGCAGCGAGTCGAAGCCGATGCCGGAGCGGTTCTTCTCCAGCGCGTCGATGGCCTTGCGGCCCTCGGTCTTCGGCAGCGTGAAGGAGATGTCCGTCAGGCCCGTGGAGGCGGCGGACACGTTCTGCACGACCATGTCGATGTTGATCTCGGCGTCGGCGATGGTCCGGAAGATCGCGGCGGCCTCACCCGGCTTGTCCGGCACGCCGACGACCGTGATCTTGGCCTCGGAGGTGTCGTGCGCGACACCGGAGATGATGGCCTGCTCCACCTTCTTGTCCCCAATCGGCTCACTGCTGACCCACGTGCCCTGCAGCCCGCTGAAGGACGACCGGACGTGGATCGGGATGTTGTAGCGGCGGGCGTACTCCACACAGCGGTGGAGGAGCACCTTGGAACCGGAGGCCGCGAGCTCCAGCATGTCCTCGAAGGAGATCCAGTCGATCTTCTTCGCCTTCTTCACCACGCGCGGGTCGGCGGTGAACACGCCGTCGACGTCGGTGTAGATCTCGCAGACCTCGGCGTCGAGCGCGGCGGCGAGCGCCACGGCGGTGGTGTCGGACCCGCCGCGGCCCAGCGTGGTGATGTCCTTCTTGTCGGCGCTCACGCCCTGGAACCCGGCGACGATGGCAATGTTGCCCTCGTCGAGAGCCGTCCTGATCCGCCCCGGCGTGACGTCGATGATCCGGGCTTTGTTGTGGACCGAGTCGGTGATGACGCCCGCCTGGCTGCCGGTGAAGGACTGCGCCTCGTGGCCCAGGTTTTTGATCGCCATCGCCAGCAGGGCCATGGAGATCCGCTCTCCGGCGGTCAGCAGCATGTCGAATTCCCGCCCGGCAGGCATCGGAGAAACCTGCTCGGCGAGATCGATCAGCTCGTCCGTCGTGTCGCCCATCGCGGAAACGACGACGACAACCTGGTTGCCGTTCTTCTTCGCTTCCACGATCCGCTTGGCGACGCGCTTGATGCCCTCGGCATCGGCTACGGAGGAGCCTCCGTACTTCTGCACGACAAGGCCCACGTGCGCTCCTCGCTCGGTTCGTTTGTGTCGGCTCAGTCTATCGAGCGTCCGAATTCCACCACCCTGCTCCCGCATGGTGAGACATCCGCCCGCCCGGTCTCGACCCCTGCCCAGCGATCGGCCCACCACTCGGAAAGTGCCTCGGCTCACAAGGTTCCGGGCCCGGACCCGGACCGGTCCGGCTACTGCCCGGGACGGATCCCCAGGGGCTCGCCGATCTCCTCGGCCATCACGCGGCCCGCCTCGAACTCCAGGGTCTCGTCGCCGATGGCGGCCTGGTCGGTGTCGAGGCCGTCCAGTTCGTCCAGGGGCTGGTTGAGGCGGACGTGGATGAGGACGGACTGCAGGGCGCGCAGCACCGCGGAGGCCGTCGGGCCCCAGTTGGAGAAGTAGGAGAACTGCCACCACCACAGGGCCTCGGTGGTGCGGCCCGCGCGGTAGTGGGCCATGCCGTGGCGCAGGTCGGTGATGATGTCGGCGAGGTCGTCGGAGAGCCGGGCCGGCACCGGCGCCTTGCGGGGCTCGTACGGGTCGAAGACCTCGGAGTAGACGTCGATCGGGTCCAGGAGCCGGGCGTAGTTCTCGCGCAGCTCGTCCACGTCCGGCTCGGGGCCCGGGTCGGGCTCGTAGCGCTCCTCGGGGACGATGTCCTCGTGGGCGCCCAGCCGGCCGCCGGCGAGCAGGAGCTGGGAGACCTCAAGGAGCAGGAAGGGGACCGCCGATTCGGGCTCGTCGCCCTTCGCCACCTCCGTGACGGCCACCAGGAAGCTCTCGACCTGGTCCGCGATCTGGACCACGAAGTCGTCCGGGTTCTGCGTCGAGGCGTGCAGCGTGGCGTCAGACATCTAGGAGTCGTCTCCCCTCGAAGGCGCGGCCGAGGGTCACCTCGTCCGCGTATTCCAGGTCACCGCCCACCGGGAGGCCGCTGGCCAGGCGGGTGACCTTCAGGCCCATGGGCTTGATCATGCGGGCGAGGTACGTCGCCGTCGCCTCGCCTTCCAGATTCGGGTCCGTGGCCAGGATCAGTTCCGTGACCGTCCCGTCGGCCAACCGTGCGAGAAGTTCTCGTATACGCAGGTCGTCGGGTCCCACGCCCTCGATCGGGCTGATCGCGCCGCCGAGCACGTGGTACCGGCCCCGGAACTCGCGGGTGCGCTCGATCGCGACGACGTCCTTCGGTTCCTCCACCACACAGATGACGGCAGGGTCGCGGCGCGGGTCGCGGCAGATGCCGCACAACTCCTCCTGCGCCACGTTCCCGCAGGTCGCGCAGAAGCGGACCCTCGCCTTCACTTCCAGGAGCGCCTGCGCGAGCCGCTTCACGTCCGTCGGCTCGGCCTGCAGGATGTGGAAGGCGATCCGCTGCGCACTCTTGGGACCGACGCCGGGCAGCCGCCCCAGCTCGTCGATGAGGTCCTGGACCACGCCTTCGTACAACGGACTGCCCTTCCTGGAGACCTTTCGGTACGTACGGTAGTTGCCTCGCGCCCCCGCCCGGAAGGCGCAGGCGTCAGAACGGCAGGCCCGGGATGCCGCTGCCGCCGCCCAGCCCCTGGGCCAGCGGGCCGAGCTTCTGCTGCTGGAGCGCCTGCGCGTTCTCGTTGGCCGCCTGTACGGCCGCCACGACCAGGTCGGCGAGGGTCTCGGTGTCCTCCGGGTCCACCGCCTTCGGGTCGATCTTCAGCGCCCGCAGCTCACCGGCGCCGGTGACGGTGGCCTTCACCAGACCGCCGCCCGCCTGCCCGTCGACCTCTGTGTTCGCCAGTTCCTCCTGCGCCCGCTGCAGGTCCTGCTGCATCTTCTGGGCCTGCTGGAGCAACTGCTGCATGTTGGGCTGGCCACCACCGGGGATCACGATCAGCTCCTCACCGTCTTCTCCGACGTCCGTCCGACGTTGTGTCCGACGTTCCTCGTCCGACGTTCTTCTCCGTCGTGAATGAGCCTACGTGGTCCACGCGGCCACTGCTCCGCCACTCTTTCGAGTGAGAACACGGTGAGTCCTATACCTGATCAAGGCCCTCTTACGGGCGGAAAAGTCGGGAAAGCCCCCTCTCCGCCACCCGTTGGGCGGTAGGAAGGTGGCCGCACGTCGGCAGGGAGTGTCACGCTACGTGACCGGTCGTGATCAGTAGGGAGTGCCGGGTGGGTCAGCCGGAGATGCAGCCCGAGGGTCCGCCTCAGGACGGGCGGGGCGAGGGTGCGGCCGGGCTGCGGCCGGGCGATCTGACCGGGCGGGCCTTCCCGCTCGGGGACTGGGGCGAACCCGCCGAGCGGCTGGACGAGCTGTACCGGTGGGTGGAGCGGCGGGCACTGGAGACGGCCGCCTGGTACCTGCGGGACCGGGTGTGGAAGCGGCGCGGGGCGCGCGTGCTGCGGGTCGGGGCGGCGGCCGGGGCCGTGGCCGGGGCGGCGCTGCCGCTGCTGGATCTGACCGGGGCGGCCGGCGGGGTGGCGCCCTGGGGCTGTCTGGCGCTGCTGCTCGCGGTGTCCTGCGTCGCCATCGACCGGTTCCTCGGGGTCACGTCGGGCTGGATGCGGGACGTGGCCACGGCCCAGGCGGTGCACCGGCGGCTCCAGGCGTTGCAGTTCGACTGGGCGTCGGAGTGCGTGCGCGAGGTGCTGGGACCGGCGGAGGGCACGGCGAGCGAGGCGGCCGAGCGGTGCCTGTCGGTGCTGCGGCGGTTCTCGGAGGACGTCACGGAGCTGGTGCGCACGGAGACGACCGACTGGATGGTGGAGTTCCGCACGGGGGCGGCGCCGCTGGGCATCCAGACGGCGGTGGCGTCGGTGCCGCGCCAGGAGGCCGGGGGCCCGGGTACCCGCTTCCCCCTGCCACCGGCGAACGGCAGCCGCCCGAACATGCCGCGGCAGCGGCCGCCGGAGCCGCGGTGAACGCCCTGCCGCCGTACGGGCCGGGTCACTCCTTGCTGTACGTCAGGCTCTCCCCGCCGCTCGCCTTCGCCCGCCTCAGCCGTCCGTCCGGCAGCAGGGTGACCTCGGTCGCCTCGCCGGGGGTGCAGGAGGAGGCGGGCTCGCCGCTGGTCACGGTGGACGGGCCGATCTCCAAGGGACCGCCGTCACGGGGCTGTTCGGCCAGCTCCGCCTCGAAGACGCAGTGGTACGACCCGCCGCCCGCGGTCGGCCCGTCCGCGACCAGCGTCAGCACGGTGTCGCCCACCTCGCCCTGCCGGATGGTCAGTTCACGGGTGTTCGAGCCGTCCGCGTTGTCGATGGCCGTCCGCCAGGTGCCCAGATAGGCGTCCGGCACCGCGCCGGCCGTGGAGGCGGAGGGGGACGGCTCCCGCGTCCCGGACGGGGAGGGTGTGCCGGAGTCGTCCGGCGCCCCGGAGGTGACGGTGGGCGCCGGGGCGACCGTGCCGTCGCCCTTGTCGTCGGTCCCGCCTCCGTTCCTCATCAGCGCGTACACCGAACCGCCCGCGCCCAGCGCGACGACCAGCGCGATCACGACGAGCAGCGCGGTGGACCGCCCGCTGCGCCGCTCGGGGTCCACCGGGACGCCGACGGTGGACGGCCCGTACGGCGGGGTGGAGCCGGGCGGCGGATACCCGTAGCCGGCGGACCGGGGATGCGGTGGATGCGGCTGTGCGTACGGCGGCTGCGGATACGACTGCTGCGGGTACGGCGGCTGGGCCGGGGGCGTCCCGTACGCCGGCCCGAATCCGGCGGACGCGGGCGGCGCACCGGGCGGCGGCGGAGTCCCGGCGGGGACCGCGGTGGGCAGGTGGTCGACGCTCCCGCCGTCGGAGACGGCGGCGTGCTCGGGCCCCCGGCCCGGACCCGGCGCCGGCCCCGCCCCCCGCTCCGGGTCCTCCGCGTCCAGCAACCGCACCGCGTGCCGGCCGAGCTGCGCGACCAGCGAACCCGGCAGCCAGGGGTCCCGCGACCGCCCCTCGGCCACGGTGTCCTCCACCCCCGTCCGCTCCAGGATCGCCTCCAGCGAGGGCCGCGCCCCCGGCTCCTTGCGCAGGCAGTCCCGGACGAGGTCGGCGATCCCCTCCGGCACCCCGGTGAGGTCCGGCTCCTCCTGGGCGATCCGGAACATCAGCGCGTGCGCGCCGCTGTCGGCGCCGCCGAAGGGCAGGGTCCCGGTCGCCGCGTACGCCAGCACGGACCCGAGGCAGAACACGTCGCACGCCGGTGTGATCCGGTCCCCGCGCACCTGCTCGGGCGCCATGAACCCCGGCGATCCGACGAGCGCCCCGGTCCGGGTGAGGCCCTCCCCGCCGGCGGTCGCCGTCTCCAGGGCGCGGGCGATCCCGAAGTCGATCACGCGGGGCCCGTCGATGGTCACGAGCACGTTGGACGGCTTGAGGTCCCGGTGCACGATCCCGGCCGCGTGGATGTCGGTCAGCGCGTGCGCGAGCCCCGCCGCCAGAATCCGTACCGACCGCTCGGGCAGGGCCCCGTGGTCGTGTCCGACGACCTGCTGGAGGCTCGGCCCGGCCACGTACCCGGTCGCCACCCACGGCACGGCCGCCTCGGTGTCCGCGTCCAGCACGGGCGCGGTCCAGTACCCGCCGACCCGGCGCGCGGCGTGCACCTCCTGCCGGAACCGCGCCCGGAACTCCTCCTGCGCGGCCAGCTCCTCCCGGACGAGCTTCACCGCCACGGTCCGCCCCCGGTCCGACCGCGCCAGATACACCTGCCCCATGCCGCCCGCGCCGAGCCGCGCCAGCAGCCGATAAGCGCCGATCTCCTGCGGATCCCCCGGCCCCAGCTTCTCCATCCGCGTCCGCCTTCCCCCCATAGATCTGCGACGACCGAGAATAGTGCGGTGGCAGGACGGGACGTCCCTCCTCCGGCGATCTCCGGCCGGTCCCGGCCGGTCCGCCGTCGACAACCTGTCGCGCTTTGCCCCCGCCCACGGAACAGGACGCCGATAGGACTTCCGCATCGCGGACATCTACGCTCGGCCGCATGACCCCTCAGCCCAGCCCCGAAGCCGGCGCCGCGGTGAAGGCCGCGGACCGTGCGCACGTCTTCCACTCCTGGTCGGCCCAGGACCTCATCGACCCGCTCGCCGTCGCCGGCGCCGAGGGGTCGTACTTCTGGGACTACGACGGCACGCGGTACCTGGACTTCACCAGCGGACTCGTCTTCACCAACATCGGCTACCAGCACCCGAAGGTCGTCGCGGCGATCCAGGAGCAGGCCGCGAAGCTGACGACCTTCGCGCCCGCGTTCGCCGTCGAGGCCCGCTCGGAGGCGGCCCGGCTGATCGCCGAGCGGACCCCCGGCGACCTCGACAAGATCTTCTTCACCAACGGCGGCGCGGACGCCGTCGAGCACGCGGTCCGCATGGCCCGGCTGCACACGGGCCGCCCGAAGGTGCTCTCGGCCTACCGCTCCTACCACGGCGGCACCCAGCAGGCCATCAACATCACCGGCGACCCGCGCCGCTGGGCCTCCGACGGCGCCGCCGCCGGTGTCGTCCACTTCTGGGCGCCGTTCCTCTACCGCTCCCGCTTCTACGCCGAGACCGAGGAGCAGGAGTGCGCCCGGGCGCTGGAGCACCTGGAGACGACGATCGCCTTCGAGGGCCCGGCGACCATCGCGGCGATCATCCTGGAGACCATCCCGGGCACCGCCGGGATCATGGTGCCGCCGCCCGGCTACCTGGCCGGGGTGCGCGAGCTGTGCGACAAGTACGGCATCGTCTTCGTCCTGGACGAGGTCATGGCCGGCTTCGGCCGGACCGGCGAGTGGTTCGCGGCCGACCTGTTCGGCGTCACCCCGGACCTGATGACCTTCGCCAAGGGCGTGAACTCCGGTTACGTCCCGCTCGGCGGTGTGGCCGTCTCGCAGGAGATCGCGGAGACCTTCGGCAAGCGCCCCTACCCCGGTGGCCTCACCTACTCCGGCCACCCGCTGGCCTGCGCCGCCGCCGTCGCCACGATCAACGTGATGGCGGAGGAGGGCGTCGTGGAGAACGCCAGGCGGCTCGGCGAGAGTGTCGTCGGCCCGGGCCTGGCCGAGCTGGCCGCGCGGCACCCGAGCGTCGGCGAGGTGCGCGGTACCGGCATGTTCTGGGCGCTGGAGCTGGTGAGGAACCGGGAGACCCGCGAGCCGCTGGTGCCCTACAACGCGGCCGGCGAGGCGGGCGCCCCGATGGCCGCGTTCACGGCCGCCGCCAAGCGGCACGGCCTGTGGCCGTTCGTGAACATGAACCGCACCCACGTCGTCCCGCCGTGCAACGCGAGCGAGGCCGAGCTGAAGGAGGGTCTGGCCGCGCTCGACGCCGCGTTGAGCGTCGCCGACGAACACACGGTGTGACCGTACCGTGCCTGCCGCACGGCGGGTCCGAACGCGTAAGGTGACGTGCTCGTAAGCACCAGCGACTCGCGTAGATCGCGAGTCCGTACGAGTACGTCACCCGGACGTGTGAGGAGAGGCACGGACATGCCCGGCAACGGCACCGTGACGCGCAGCACCCTGCGCCAGCAGATCGCGGACGCGCTCCGTGACGAGGTGCTGGCGGGCCGGCTGCGCCCGGGCCGGGCGTTCACCGTGAAGGAGATAGCCGACCAGTACGGCGTCTCCGCCACCCCCGTCCGCGAGGCGCTGGTCGACCTGTCCGCGCAGGGCGTCCTGGAGGCCGACCAGCACCGCGGTTTCCGGGTGCCCGAGTACTCGGTCACCGACTACCGGAACATGATCGAGGCGCGCAGCCTGGTCACCGACGGCATGTTCGAGGTCCTCGCCGCCGGCCACCCCGCCTTCCGCACGCCGCCCGAGGACCCCCGCACGGCCGCCGCCCTGGCCACCGTGCGCCGCCGCGGCGAGGAGGCCCAACGGGCCGCGAGCGCCGGCGACCTGACGATCCTCATCGGCTACGACCTGCGCTTCTGGCGCGAACTGAGCGCCCTGTTCGGCAACCCCTACCTCGGTGACTTCCTGCACCGTCTGCGCGTGCAGTCCTGGGTGTGCGTGGTGCAGCACCTGCTGCGCCTGCCCGACCTGCGGGGCCGGCTCTGGGCCGGGCACACCGAGCTGGTCGACGCGCTCGCCCGGCGCGAGGCCGAGACGGCCCGCGCGATCGTCGCCGCCTCCAACGCCGACTCGCTGGCGCTGCTGGAACACCTGACCAACGGGTAAGTGACCGGTACGGCCCATCCGGTCCGTACGAGGGGAGCCGCCCGGGGGCCGTACCGACTACCCTGCCCTGACCACCTGCTGCCGTGCGTGACCGCGCGCCTGCCGATGTAGGAGCCCTCTTTTGGCCTGTGACCTGTGGCTGGTCCCGCTCGTGGACGTGTTGTGCCACACCCCGGACAACCCCTTCGCCGAGGAACTCGCGCAGTACGACAAGGCTCTCGCCGAGGCGGGTCTGCCGCCGGTGCCGGTGTACCAGTACATGCCGGGCCTGTCCGGTGACGTCGCCCCGGTCGCCGGTTTCGACTACGACGCCCTGCACTTCCTGCGCCGGGCCTACCTGCTCCAGGTCTGCGGCCTGCCGGTGACCCCGGTGGACGAACTGGGCGGTGACTACGAGCAGTTGCTGGAGATGTTCGAGCCGACCGCCCAGCAGTCCCACCTGGTCTGGCACTACGACCACGCGGGCGCGTACGTCCCCGTGGACTTCCCGCACCCGCTGTCGAACGACGAGCTCCTCGCGGGCGGAGGCCCGTTGGGCTCGTCGCAGACGCTGCTGCGCGAGCTCCAGCACGTCGCGCCGACCATCGGCATCGACCCGGCGAACCCCCCGGCTCCCCCCGCCCCGCCCACGGCCCCGACGGAGCTGGAGGAACCCGCCGGCGCGGCCCCCCACGACCCCAGCCCCTTCGCCCGCGAACGGCACGTCTGGCTGGGCCTGCACGCGGCGGCGACCCGCTCGCTGGCCCAGGGCTCGATGATCGTGTTCAGCTGACGCGCGACGCCGGGGCGGGAAGGCCGGCCGGGGTCACCGCACCGGCCGTCCCGTCAGATCCCGGTCCACGGACCGGGAAGGCACCGTCAGAGGAACGAGTTGATCTCGATCGTCTCGTCGCGGCCCGGGCCCACGCCGATCGCGGAGATCGGCGCGCCGGACATCTCCTCCAGCGCCTTGACGTAGTTCTGGGCGTTCTTCGGCAGGTCGGAGAAGGACTTCGCCTTGCTGATGTCCTCGCTCCAGCCCGGCAGCATCTCGTAGACCGGCTTCGCGTGGTGGAAGTCGGTCTGGGAGTACGGCAGTTCCTCGACACGCCTGCCGTCGATCTCGTAGGCCACGCAGACCGGGATCTGCTCCCAGCCGGTGAGGACGTCCAGCTTGGTGAGGAAGAAGTCGGTCAGGCCGTTGACGCGGGTGGCGTAGCGGGCGATGACCGCGTCGAACCAGCCGCAGCGGCGGTCACGTCCGGTGGTGACACCGCGCTCGCCGCCGATGCGGCGCAGTGCCTCGCCGTCCTCGTCGAACAGCTCGGTCGGGAACGGGCCCGCGCCGACGCGGGTCGTGTAGGCCTTGAGGATGCCGATGACCCGGCTGATCTTCGTGGGGCCCACGCCGGCACCGGTGCAGGCGCCGCCGGCCGTCGGGTTCGACGAGGTCACGAAGGGGTACGTGCCGTGGTCGATGTCCAGGAGCGTGCCCTGGCCGCCCTCGAAGAGCACGACCTTGTCGTCCTCCAGGGCCTGGTTGAGCACCAGGACCGTGTCGGCGACGTACGGCTTGATCTGCTCGGCGTAGCCCAGCAGCTCCTCCACCACCTGGCCCACGGCGATCGCGCGCCGGTTGTAGAGCTTGGTGAGGATCTGGTTCTTGACGTCGAGGGCCGCCTCGACCTTCTGGGTCAGGATCGACTCGTCGTAGAGGTCCTGGACCCGGATGCCCACGCGGTTGATCTTGTCGGCGTACGTCGGGCCGATGCCGCGCCCGGTCGTGCCGATCTTGCGCTTGCCGAGGAAGCGTTCCGTCACCTTGTCGACGGTCACGTTGTACGGCGTGATGATGTGCGCGTTACCGCTGATCAGGAGCTTTGACGTGTCGACGCCACGCTCGTTCAGACCGCTCAGCTCGGAGAGCAGGACCGACGGGTCGACGACGACACCGTTACCGATGACCGGCGTACAGCCGGGCGACAGGATTCCGGAAGGGAGGAGGTGGAGCGCGTACTTCTGGTCGCCCACGACGACCGTGTGGCCGGCGTTGTTGCCGCCCTGGTAACGCACCACATAATCGACGGAGCCACCGAGCAGGTCCGTCGCCTTTCCCTTGCCTTCGTCACCCCACTGAGCACCGAGCAGCACAAGTGCGGGCACGCGCGTACACCCCTTCCGGGCGGGGCATGTCCAACGTCGGGGGCTTGGGCGTAAGGTTCACCGCCGCGTACCACTGCGACCGCCGTTGGTCGCACAACCGTCGGACCGGGTGCCCCGGAATAGACGAAGCCCCTGGCGCAATAGCGCAAGGGGCTCTTGCACAAAGATGCTACCCGAGGAAGCGAGGCAGGACCGAGGTGGCGACTTTCGCGACGTCCGATCAGCTGCTGGTGATCATCGATCCATCGGCGCGGCAGGCGGACGGAGAGTCCGTACGGATCGCGAAAGACGTGCTCAGCGCGGGTGCGGCGGCGAAGGTGTGCCTGCCGGACGGGCCGGAGGAATTCGCCCGCGCACTCGGCCGTAGGGGGTCCCGGCGGCCGGTGGTGATCGGTGACGACCGTGCGCTGGTGCGGGCCGTCGCCCTGCTGCACCGGCGGCGGGAACTGGCCGGATGCGCGCTGTCGGTGGTGCCGGTGGGGGACTCGGTGCTCGCCGAGTCGCTCGGGGTGCCCGGCAGCACGGTGGCGGCGGCGCGAGCGGTCCTGGACGGCGCCGAGCGGCGGCTGGACCTGCTGGTGGACGACAGCGACGGGGTGGTGCTCGGCACGCTGGGCATTCCTCCGGCGCGGCCGGTGCCCGCCGAGCCGGTCCCGCTCGGTCCCGACCGGCCCTGGTACCGCTCGCTGGCCCGCACCCTCGCCCCCCGTCCCACCCGCCTGTCCGCCGTGCCGTCCCCGCGCGTGACCCGGCTGCGGGTGGAGGTGGACGGGGAGACGGTGGTCGACCTGGACCAGCCGGTGGAGGCGGTGTCCGTGACCCCGGGCCGGACCGGGACGGCCTCGGTGGAAGTGCGGCCCCTGTCGGTGGGCGCCGAGGCGACCCCGCTGCTGGCCTCCGGGCACACGGTGACGGTCACGGGGGCGGACTTCCGCTACCGGGCGGACGCGGCGGTCTCGGGCCCGGTACGGCGCCGGACGTGGCGGGTCCTGGCGGGCGCCTGGGCGCTCACGCTGCCCCGTACTCCTCCTCCCGGTACTGCTTGAGTTCCCGCGTGCCGAGCACGGTGCCGACGGCTCGCCGATGAGCCGGACGGGTGATCAGCCCACCTCCACGCGCAGTCCCTCCAGGCCCCGGATCACGAAGTTCGGCTTCCGCTTCGGCTCCTGGGCCAGGGTCAGGGTGGGGGCCTGCCGGAGCAGGGCCGTCAGGGACGCCGCCAGCTCCATCCGGGCCAGGGGGGCGCCGATGCAGTAGTGGATGCCCGCGCTGAAGGAGATGTGCGGGTTGTCCTTCCGGCTGAGGTCCAGGCGGGCGGGGTCGGTGAAGACCGCCGGGTCGTGGTTGGCGGAGCCGAAGAGCATGGCGATCTCCGCGCCCCTCGGGATCGTCGTGCCGTCGATCTCTATGTCGTCCAGCACCCAGCGTTCGAAGAGCTGGAGCGGGGTGTCGTAGCGCATCAGCTCCTCGATCGCGGAGGGAACCAGGGAGTGGTCCGCGCGGAGGACCGCGAGCTGGTCCGGGTTGCGCAGCAGCGCCCACCAGCCGTTCACCGTGGCGTTCACGGTCGCCTCGTGGCCCGCGTTGAGGAGCAGCACCGCCGTGGAGATCATCTCCTGCTCCGTGAGGCGGTCGCCCTCGTCGTGGGCCGCGATCAGCCCCGAGATCAGGTCCTCGCCGGGCTCCTCGCGGCGGGCCGCGATCAGCTCCCGCAGACACTCCGAGAACTCCACCGACGCCCGTACGGCCCGCGCCGCCGTCTCCTGCGACGGGTTCAGCTCGTACATGCCACAGATGTCCGCCGACCAGGGGCGCAGCTGCCCCCGGTCCGCCTCGGGGATGCCCAGCATCTCGGCGATCACCGCCACCGGCAGCGGCTCCGCCACGTCCGTGAGCAGATCACCGCCGCCGTTGCCGACCAGGGCGGCCACCAGGTCGTTCGCGAGCCCCTCGACGTAGGGCCGCAGCCGCTCCACCGTGCGCGGTGTGAACGCCTTCGACACCAGGCGCCGGATGCGGGTGTGGTCCGGCGGCTCCAGGTCGAGCATGCCGTGGTCGTTGAGGGTGTGGAACGGCTCGTGCTCCGGCGGGGGCGGGGTGCGGCCGAACTCCTCGTGGCCGAACCGGTGCTGGTACGTCCGGCCCAGCCGGCGGTCGCGCAGCAGCGCCGAGACGTCCGCGTGGTGCGGGACCAGCCACTGGTCGGTCGGCTCGTACCGGATCACCCGGCCGCGAGCGCGCAGCTCCGCGTAGGCCGGGTAGGGGTCGGCGACGAACGCCGGGTCCCAGGGGTCGAACGCGAGGTCGGTGGGGCCTGCCATGCGGGGACGCTAGCGCGCCGGGCGTCATCTGACCAGGCCGTGGATCGCGGCGTCCGTGGGCGCCTCTCCCCCGTCAGCCGGGCGTCACCCTCCCGCACGGGCGCTCAGATCCGGTCCGCGACGAGGACGTAGTCGTAGTACAGGGGATCGCCCTCCTCGTCCACCGGGTACTCGTAGCTGCTCTGGTTCGCGAGGATCACCTTCAGCTCGGGCAGGGCGTCGAAGCCGAGGTCGTTCTCCTCGATGGTGTGGCCCCGTGCCGCGAGTTGTTCGAAGAGGTCCTCACTCGGGGTGCGGAAGACGTCGAGCCCGTCGAGCAGCACCCGGACGTCGGCGTCCTCCTTCCGGAACCGGATCAGCTCCACTCCGCTCAGCGTGCCTCTGCTGAAACCGAGCACGATGTCCATCTGGGAGTCGTCGTGCGTGAGCACGATCTGCCCCGGCTCCTCGTCGTCGGCGGCGGTCCGGAGAAGACCCCACTCCCGCACCGCGGCGCGGGCCTCATCGACCGACATGCCGAGCCGGAAACGCCCGACGCCGACATGCGGCACCAGTTCCAGTTCCATGTTCACTCCCTCGGTCACGCGCCCCGGATCCTCACGCCAGCAGGGCGCTCTCGTCGATGGTCCAGCCTCGCTTCGTGAGCATGTCCTGAAGCGGCTTGTTGTGCTTCAGGCCGGCCACCATCTCCTCGATGTGCCGATCGTACTTACCGGGGAACCGCCGCTTGATGTCGTCGATGTCCATCCGCATGGCTTCGGTGATGCGCCCCTGGTTGATCAGCTCGCGCTGGTACTGCTGCCAGGCCTGGGCTTGCAGGTGGTAACCCGTGCTGTAGAGCTTCTCGTGGTCGGCCTGCTCCATGCGGATGGCCGGTCCGTTGTTGACCTTCTGCTTCTTGTGGGGCTTGTTGGCTATGTAGAAGCCGGGCTCGATGACGTCCTTGTACGCGGACTTGGCCGGGATGTGATTGACCTCCATCTTCTGCGGGTAGCTCTGGCCGTTCGCCATCCGGTTCGACGGAAGCAGTCCGCCGTACCATCCGCCGTCCTGCGTGCACCCCTTGGCGACCAGGCCCTCGGGGTCCATCCAGGTGTAGGGGTTGACGACGTACGCGGCGGGGTTCGGGGCGGGGACGAGGCCCAGCGGGTCCGCCGAGACGTAGCGGGCCGTCTCGGGGTCGTAGTGCCGGTGCAGGTTGTAGTGCAGGCCCGTCTCCGGGTCGGCGTACTGGCCGGGGAAGCGCAGCGGCGTATGGGCCCGGGCGTCGCGGTTGCGGGCCGTGACGCCCCAGACCGTGGAGCGCTTGTACCAGGCGACGTCGCCCCGCTCGTCCACGAGTTCGGTCGGGGTGCCGACGAGGTCGGTGACGATGGCGAAGAACCGGCTGTCCACCTCGCGCTGACCGGCCTCGGCCGGCAGTCGGCGCTCCAGCTGTGCCATCGGCTGCGGGCCCTCGTACTCCCAGGTCAGCGTCACGCCGGTGGCCGTGTCGGTCTCCTCGACCAGCTGGGTTCCCTCCCAGGCGAAACGGACCGTGACCGCGACACCCTGCCCGTCGGGGCGCATGCGGTGTTTGGCGGTGCGGCGGCCGAGCGCGTCGTAGGTGTAGCGCCACTCGGTGCCGTCGGGAGTGGTGCAGGAGACCAGGCGGTCCTCCGCGTCCCAGCTGTACCGCCAGGTGTCGGGCTTGCGGGACAGACGCCGCTTCTGGCGCAGCACGACGCGTCCGGCGCCGTCGTACTCGTAGCGCACACCGTCCCCGCCGAGCAGCCGGGTCCCGTCGTAGACCCGCACGCCACGGCTTCCGGGGTGGGGTGCCCGGTCGGGCCAGTGTGCGTCCGTCTGGTTCCCCGCGGCGTCGTACGCGTAGCGCTCCGACCAGTCGCCCGCGGTGACGCCGAGCGGACGCCCCACGGGGTCGAGGTCGATGTGCCAGTCCGGTCCGTCCTGCCGGTCCGTGATGTCCGTCAGAAAACCGTCGGCCCGGTAGCCGTAGGAGCGGTCGCGGAGCGTGCCGCGGGGCGTGGTCAGCGACCGGGCCACGAGGCGGCCGGTCACGTCCCACTCGGAGGTGAGCGTCACGGGCGCCGGCCCGGGGCCGACGGTACGCCGGGTCTCGCGGCCGAACAGGTCGTGGGTGAAGCCCAGCACGTGGCCGGCGAGGTCCACGCGCACCCGGTTGCCCGCGCTGTCGTAGGAGTACGACGTCGTGGCCCCGGTCGGTGTGGTGCGCGAGACCAGTTCGCCGTGCCGGTCGTAGCCGAACCGCATGCTGCGCCCGTCGACGGTCTCCGCCAGCAGACGGCCCAGGGCGTCGCGCTCCAGAGTGAGCGAGGAGGCCGGGGAGACGGCGGCGACCAGCCGGTCGGCCTCGTCGTAGGTGTAGCGGGTGACCACTCCGCCGGCGTCCTTCGCCAGCACGTTGCCCACCGCGTCGAAGGTGAAGGCGATGCGCTGACCGAGCGGTGTGGTCCGGGCGACCAGGCGGCCCGCGGCGTCGTACTCGTAGCGCGTGGTACGTCCGTCGAAGTCGGTCTCCGAGTCGGTGCGGCCGGAGGGGCCGTACCGGTAACTCCACACCTTTCCCTGCGGGTTGCGGACCGTGCTGATCCGCAGCTCGGTGTCGTACGTGAACTCGTACCGCGCCCCGTCCCTGCCCGTGCGGGCGGCGAGCAGGTCGAACCACGTGTACGTGAAGCGGGTCACGCCGCCGAGCGGGTCGGTGTGCGTGAGGCAGTTGCCCTCCTCGTCGTACGTCCACGACTCCGTGGCCCCGTCCGGTGCCGTACGCCGGGTCAGCCAGCCGTCCGCCGTCCACTCCAGCCGGGTCACGGAACCCGCCGGGTCGGCCGACTCGTACGGCCGTCCGAAGGCGTCCCGGCGCAGTGTGCAGGTGGCGCCGCGGGGGTCGGTGACCGAGAGGGTCAGGCCCGCCTCGTCGTGGGTGCGGGTCTCCGTCTCGCCGGTCGGGAACGTGACCGTGGCCACGGCGCCCGTCACGTGGTGGGTGAACGTGGTCGAGGTGCCGTCCGGGGCGACGACCGCGGTGCGGTTGCCCCGCTCGTCGAAGACGTTGCGCCACACGGTGCCGTCCGGTCCGGTCGTCGTCTCCGGCAGGTGCAGCGCGTTGTAGGTGGCCGAGGCCCGGCGTCCGTCCGGGTAGTGGACGGTCAGGAGGTTGCCGGCGTCGTCGTACGTGAACCGGGAGGTGTGTCCCAGCTCGTCGGTGCGGGACAGGAGGTTGTCGTGGCGGTCCCACTCGAAGTGCACGGTGTTGCCGAGCGGGTCGGTCTCACTGAGCGTCTGGCGGAGCTGGTTGAAGCGGGTGACGGTGACCGCGCCGGTGGAGTCGGTGAAGCGGGTCTCGCGGGCGGCGGTGTCGTAGGCGAAGCGCGAGGAGAGCGCGCCGTCGGGGCCGGTCGTCTCCACGACCCGGCCGGCCGCGTCGTACACATAGCGGTAGGTGTGGCCGTTGCGGTCGGTCCACGAGGTGACGCGGTGCTCGTCGTCGTAGGTGAACCGCAGGGGCACGCCCCGGGAGCCCGACACGCCCACCAGGTCGTGGTGCTCGTCGTACGCGAACGAGGCGACCCGGACCGGGCCGTCGGGGGTGTGCACGTCGAGGGCCGTGACCCGGGCGTGATCCGTGTCCCGGGTGACGCGCACACGGTAACCGCCCTCGTGGACGAGGGCCGTGGGCACACCGTCGTCGTCGCGGACGAACCGCACGCCGTTGCCGTTGCGGTCCTCGATGTCCGTCAGCCAGTACAGGCCGCCCGAGGAGTACGGGCTGCCGGTGAAGCGGCGGGTCACACCGGAGCGGACGTCGGTCGTGGCGTACGTGACCTCGCCGAGCGCCGATCGTTCCACGAAGGTGAGGGCGATCCGCTCGCCCTCCGCCGGCAGCTCCTCCTGGCCCGCCTCGTGCGGCAGGCGCGGATAGACGAGCAGGGACCCGTCGGGGCGGGCCCAGACCGCGCCGGTACCGGTCGGTTCCAGCCGCTCGTCCAGGGTGGAGGCCCAGCCGGGACCGAAGCAGTGCCCGTACCCGTAGCCGGATATGTGGGTGCGCCCCACCACCAGTGGCAGCACGCCGGGCAGCGTGAGGTCCGTCTGGGAGAGCACCATCTCGCCGCTCGCGAGGTCGACCGGGTCGGTCTTGCAGCGGCGCTGTCCCAGGGCGATCGCCTTCTCGCGGACGCTGTCCAGCGCCGTGCGCAGCGACGGGGGGCGCTTGCGGCCCGGTCCGCCGGCCCGCCCGTGGCCGCCACCGTCGCCGCCCTTCTTGCCGCCGTCGACGGCGTTGACCCGGTCGCGGACGCCGAGGTCGATGCCCTTGTGCAGGCGGGAGGTGGCCTTCACCCGCTCCGGGATGGTCTCGGTGACATGCTTGGCGATCTTCGACAGCGCCTTCTCCGTGCCCTTCAAGGCACCTTCGAGGACCGAGTCGAAGGCCTTGGTGAAGGGGTCCCTGCCGTGCGTGCGGCCGAAGGCGCCCCTGGCCTTCACCAGCGAGCCCGAGCCGGCCCGGTGCAGCTCGCCCCCGTGGAAGGAGACCTTGCCGGCGCCGTCCTCGAACTCGACGTGGTCGATGACGGTCCGTTTGCCGGCCCCGGTCCCGCCGCTTCCGCCGCCGGCGGAGGCCAGCTGCATGCCGCCGCCGTGCTTGCCGCCGGGCCCGCCGGTGCCGTCCGGGTGACCGCCGCCCGGCGCGGGCGGCAGCGAGAAGGCGCCGTCCACCAGGTCGAAGACCATGTCCTCGACCATGGCCTCCAGCTTGGCGTTGACCGGCTCGGTCACCCGCGCCACCAGCTCGGCCACGATCCGGTCGGCGGCCTCGTCGATGACCCGTTTGACCGCCTGGCGCAAGGCCGCCGTCTCGGCCGCCCCGATGACCGCCGACAGACCGCCGGTGAAGACGGCCAGACCCACCGAGATGCCCAACGAGGCAGCCATCGCGCCGAGTTCTATCTCGGCCTTGGTCTTCATCCCGAAGATGATGTCCGCGACCACATCGCACGCGTCCGCGAACAACCGGGCTATCTCGGGGACCTTCTCCAGGTGCCCCGCCTTGACGTGCGACCAGTGTTTCTCCATCGCATCGACGGCCCAGCCCTGCGACGAGGACAGGATCCGGGACACCGCCAGGTGCGCGTCACCGCCATGCCCCTCGAACTTGTCCGCGAAGTCCCGCATGGCGTCCGCCATTTCGCGGTAGTCGTCCTCGTCGACGTTCGGCCAGTTGATCCCGATGAAGTCCAGGATCTCGTCGGCCCATCCGGGCAGAACGTAGCCCATCCCCCGTGTGCCTTCCCGTCACCTCGAAGCCGTTCGCACATGCGATCCGCATGCATACACCTTCGAACACTAGTCGGCAACAGGGAGGCGCATCACCTCCTATGACGGCAGGTCAGCCGGGCGTCACCAGTCGGGCCTCGTACGCGAACACCGCCGCCTGGGTGCGGTCCCGCAGGCCCAGTTTCACCAGGATCCGGCTCACATGGGTCTTGATCGTCGACTCCGCCACCACCAGGCGGCCGGCGATCTCCGCGTTCGACAGGCCCTGCGCGATCAGGACCAGTACCTCCGTCTCGCGCTCCGTCAGTTCCCCGTACGCCGCCTGGGCCGCCGGCATCAGCCGGGGGGTGTCCGCCAGGCGGGAGAACTCCGTGATCAGCCGCCTGGTGACGGAGGGAGCCAGCAGCGCCTCGCCCGCCGCGACCACCCGCACCCCGTCGGCCAGCTGGCGCGCCGAGGCGTCCTTGAGCAGGAAGCCGGAGGCCCCCGCGCGCAGCGCCTGGTACACGTACTCGTCCAGGTCGAACGTGGTCAGCACCAGCACCTTCGCCGACTCGTCGGCCGCGACGATCTCCCGGGTCGCCTCGATGCCGTTCAGCTCCGGCATGCGGATGTCCATCAGCACGACGTCCGGGGACAGTTCACGGACCCGCTCCACCGCCTCCCGGCCGTTGACCGCCTCGCCGACGACCTCGATGCCCGGCATCGCGTTCAGCAGCACCGAGAATCCCTCGCGGACCATCATCTGGTCGTCCGCGATCAGCACCCGGATCATGCCCCACCCTCGATCGCGGGGGCCGCCGCCGGCACCGGCAGGAACACCGCCACCTCGTAGCCCCCCTCGTCCGTGGCCGCCGCCGTCATCTCGCCGTTCAGCATCGACACCCGCTCCCGCATGCCCGTGATGCCGTGCCCGGCCCCGGGCGAGGGCTTCACCAGGTCCGGTGCCGGCGCCGGGCCGTTGACTATCCGCAGCCCGAGACCGCCCAGGACGTAGCCGATCTCGACGCGGGCGCCCGCACCGGGCGCGTGCCGCAGGGTGTTGCTCAGCGCCTCCTGCACGATGCGGTACGCCGACAGCTCCACCCCCTGGGGCAGCTCCCGTACCGCGCCGGTCACCACCTTCTCCACCTCCAGACCGGCCTCCCGCACGTTCGCGAGGAGCCCGTCCAGGTCGGCCAGGGTGGGCTGCGGGGCGTCCGGGGCCTCGTAGTTCTCGGCACGGACCACCCCGAGGACCCGGCGCAGCTCGGTCAGCGCCGCGACCGCGTTCTCCCGGATGGTGGCGAACGCCTTCTCCAGTTCCGGCGGCGGGTTCTCCACCCGGTACGGCGCGGCCTCCGCCTGGATGGCGACCACCGACATGTGGTGGGCGACCACGTCGTGCAGCTCCCGGGCGATCGTCGTGCGCTCCTCCAGCAGGGTGCGACGCGAGCGCTCGTGCTCGGTCACCGACTGCTGGGCGGTCACCTCCTGCTCGGCCTCCCGGCGTACGTGCCGGACCGTGACGACCAGCAGGGCCAGCGCGGCCAGCACCAGCATGGGGCCGGTGTCGCTGCTGTCGTTCCCGTAGCCGAAGACGGTCTCGGCCCAGAAGCCGTACAGCGCGGTGAGCAGCCACATCCAGCCCGCCGTGCGCGGGCGGGTCCGGCCGGCCACGATCGTGAGCACCAGCAGGTGGGAGACGAAGCTGCCCGGGGGCCAGGGCCGGCCGCCCCAGTCGCCGCCGAGGACCGCGGCGACCGTCGTCGCCGCGAACGACAGCCAGAAGGCGCCGACCGGACGCACCAGGGTCAGCAGCACCGGGGCCAGGGCCAGCAGCCCGCACAGCAGGGACGGCCCGCCGATGTCGGTGTTCACCGTGCCGACGAGCAGCGCCACGAGCCCGCCGGCCACCACCACCGCGTGCGGGGTCCAGGCCGCGCGGGTCCGCGTCCGGTCGGACAGGTGGCGGGTGAGGCGGCCGTCCACGGCCGTGCGGGGCAGCGGCCGGTAGGCGAAGGCGTCGTGGAACAGGTCCTGCCGCAGCCCGCGCAGGGCGTCCACGGCCAGCCGGAACTCGGGGCTGCGCGGCCGGCCGGCCGTGCCCGGCGGTGTCGTCTGCGTGTGCGTCGTCTCGGTCACGTGCCACACGGTAGGCGCCGGCCGGACTCCCGGTCGTCCCCTCGCAGGAGGGTCCCCGGGGGTCCGTCTCAAGTACTACGGGCTCCTGCGGTGCCTGCTGCGCAGTCCCCGGGCGGCCCGGCCGTCACCAGGCGAGCTGGGCGATCTCCTCCGCCACCACCGCGCAGGCGTCCGCCGCCGGGTCGATCAGCGGGAAGTGGCCCACGTCCGCCAGCAGGGTCAGGCCCACCATCTCGCCCGCCTTCGCCGCGGCCTCCGCGTAGGACTCGGCCACCGGCTCCGGTACGACCAGGTCGGCGCGGCCCTGGACGAGGGTGGTGGCGATGCCCGTCGGCACGAGCAGCACCGGGTCGGCGTACGGACGGCGGGTGGCGAACACGTCCGGGCCGCCGAGGAGTTCCAGGGACGCGTGCGCGCAGACGTCCAGCTTCTCCGCCACCTGGAAGTCCGCGATGGGGGCGAGTGCGACGACGCCCCGCAGATCGGCCGGGCCGTCGGTGCGCCACGGCGCGTCCGGGGGGAGGACATGGCGGGCCGCCGCCCACAGCGCCAGGTGCCCGCCCGCCGAGTGGCCGGTCAGGACCGTGCGGCGCGGGTCCGCCTGCGGCAGCGCCTCGCCGACCAGGGCGGGCAGGGCGTCCAATGCCGCCGCGACGTCGTCGAAGGTGTCGGGCCAGCGGCCGGCCGGGGCACCGGCTGAGCCGTCGCCGCCCCGTCTGTACTCCACGTTGGCCACCGCGAAGCCCCTGCGGGCCAGGTAGTCCGCGAAGGGACTGAGGTGACGGCGGTCGTAGCGCGCGCGCCAGGCGCCGCCGTGCAGGACGACGACCAGCGGGGCGAGGGCGCCGGGAGCGGCGGAGTCCGGGCCGGGGCGCGGAGCGTGGAAGTCGATCACCTGGTCGGGGTGGTCGCCGTACGCGGCGGTGACGTCCGGGGCGACCGGGGAGTGCGAGAAGGCCGACTCCTCTTCGGCGGCGGCGCGGGCTGCGGCGGCGTCGTCCGGCATGCTCCAACCTCTCAGCGACGATGGGGTACCTCCCAGGCTTTCGGCACGGGGGGAGGCGTGGCGGACCAGGTGGGAGATCGGCCGTTGGCGGGGACGGTATCAGGCAGGTGACGTGCGGGGACACGCGGATGTGACGCACGGTGAGAAACGATCGGGCTCCCCGGGCCGCCGGGACCCGGCACGGCGGCCGGAAAGGCCGGCCGAGCGAGCCACCGGGGCCCCGCCCGCCAGCCAGGCCGGTGCCGGGGGCGGGGGAATCCGGGCGGACCGGTGCCCCGGCCTGCCCCGCCCCGTGTCCGCCGGCCTACGCCAGTTCCTCCCCCAGCACCCGTGCCGCCCGCTCCACGTCCCGGAAGCCCACGTACAGCGGGGTGAAGCCGAAGCGGAGGACGTCGGGGTGGCGGAAGTCGCCCACCACGCCCCGGGCGATCAGACGCTTCATCACCTCACCGGCGTCCGGGCAGCGCAGGGCGATCTGGCTGCCGCGCTCCGCGTGCGGCCTCGGTGTCACGCACTCCACCCGGCCCGGCTCGGTGTACTCGTCCACGCACCGCAGGAAGAAGTCCGTCAGCGCCAGGGACTTGGCGCGGACGGCCTCGACGGACACCCCGTCCCAGACGTCGAGGGCCGCCTCCAGCGCCAGCAGGGAGAGGATGTCCGGGGTGCCGACCCGGCCACGCACCGCGCCCGCCGCCGGGGTGTACGACGGACTCATGCCGAACGGCTCGGCGTGGGAGTTCCAGCCGGGCAGCGGCGAGTCGAAGCGGTCCTGCAGTTCCCGCCGCACGTACAGGTACGCCGGTGAACCCGGGCCTCCGTTCAGGTACTTGTAGGTGCAGCCGACCGCGAGGTCCACGCCGTGCTCGTCCAGGCCCACCGGCAGCGCGCCCGCGCTGTGGCACAGGTCCCAGACCGCGACGGCTCCGCGGGCGCGGACCTCGGCGGTGAGCGCCGGGAGGTCGTGCAGCCGGCCGGTGCGGTAGTCGACGTGGTTGAGCAGCACGGCGGCCGTGCGGTCGCCCAGCGCCGCCGGCACCTCCGCCGGGCTCACCGCGCGCAGGGTGCGCCCGGTGAGCCGGGCCGCCGACTCGGCGATGTAGCCGTCGGTGGGGAAGGTCGACGCGTCCACCAGGAGTTCGTCGCGGCCCTCGCCCGCCATGCGGACCGCGGCGACCAGTGCCTTGAAGACGTTGACGCTGGTCGAGTCGCCGACGACGATCTGGCCGGGTGCGGCCCCGACCAGCGGGGCGATCCGGTCGCCGATCCGCTCGGGCGCCGTCCACCAGCCGCTCTCCTCCCAGGAGCGGATGCGCAGTTCGCCCCACTGGCGGCGGACGACGTCCGCGACCCGGTCGGGGACGTGCGCGGGCAGAGCGCCGAGGGAGTTGCCGTCCAGGTAGACGCCCGCGGGGCCGGCCGCGTCACCGGACGCGGCGTCGAGGACGAAACGGTCCCGCAGGTGCGCCAGTTCGTCGGCCTGGTCCAGCTCCTTCGCGAGCAGGGGCAGCTCAGACATGGGACCTCGCCGTCCACAGCTCGGGGAACACGTTCTTGCGGGCGCGCTTCTCCAGCCAGGCCACACCGGCGGAGCCGCCCGTGCCGGCCTTGGCGCCCATCGCGCGCCGGGTGGCGACCAGGTGGTCGTTGCGCCAGCGCCAGACCAGTTCGGCCACGTCGCTCAACGCCTCGCCGAGCCGGGCGAGTTCGGCGTCCTGGTCACCGGAGTAGATCCGCGTCCAGGCCGCCTCGACGGCGTCGGAGGGCTCGTAACGCGCGGAGACGTCGCGGTGCAGCACGGAACCGGGGATCGCGTGGCCGCGGCGCGCGAGGAGCCGTACCACCTCGTCGTAGAGGCTCGGCTCGTGCAGCGCCTTCTCCAGTTCCGCGTGGACGCGCGGGGCGCCGCGGTGCGGGACGAGCATGGACGCGGACTTCTCACCGAGCAGGAACTCCAGGCGCCGGTACATCGCCGACTGGAAACCGGAGCCCTCGCCGAGCGCGCCGCGGTAGGAGTTGAACTGCGCCGGGGTCAGCTGCCCCAGCGGCTTCCAGGAGGCGTTGAGTGCCTCCAGCTCGCGCACGGAACGCTTCAGCGCGGCGATCGCGGTCGGCACGTCGTCCGCGCGCAGGGCCTGCGCGGCCGTCTCCCACTCGTGCACGATGACCGTGAACCACAGCTCCATGACCTGGGTGGTCACCAGGAAGACCATCTCTCCGGGGTCGTCGGAGAGGGTGTGCTGGAGGTGGGTGAGGACGTCCGCCTTGACGTAGTCCTCGTACGGCGTCGTCCCCGCGAAATCGAGATTCGGGGTCTCGGGCTCAGCGGCCTCGTAAGGGGGGTGAGCCTGTTGGGACATCGCTGTCTCCTGTTGTGTCACTCCGGGTAGCGGTCCGCCCCTGCCGATGCCGGCACGGGGGCCCCGGTCCCCACTACGGAATCCTCCGCAATCACTCCCGATACGGCAAGGCCGATCATGTCCGGTGCCGGGCGCCGCCGCCGAGGGGGGCGCGTGCGGTGGCGACCAGCAGGGCGGCCAGGACGAGCTGCAGGGCCGCCGCCGCGAGGGCCGCGCGCAGACCGAGGGCGGAGGCCAGCGCGCCGCCCAGGAGCCCGCCGACCGGCATGCCGCCCCAGGCGAGGACCCGGTACGCGGCGGTCACCCGGCCGGTGAGCGCGTCCGGTATGCGGGCCTGCCGTTCGGAGACCGTGACCACGTTCCACACCACCACCATCAGCCCGTTGACGGCCAGCAGGGCCGCGCCGAGCGCGGCCGGCCGGGCCACCGTGAGCAGGCCGAAGACCGTCGCCGAACCGGCGGCGGAACCGGCCAGCAGCGGCCGGTGGGTCAGCCGCCGGGCCAGCGGGGCGGCGACCAGGGAGCCGAGGACGCTGCCCACGGCGCTCGCCGTCAGGAGCAGCCCGTAGCCCGCGCCGCCGAGGTGCCACTGGTGCTGGGCGAACAGGACCATGACACCCCAGGCGGCGGCGCTGCCCATGCCCAGCAGGACCGTCGCCAGGGCGAGCACCCGGACCACCCGGTCGTCGCGCAGCCAGCGCAGCCCCTCGGCGACGCTGTGCCGCAAGGACGCGGTCCCCTCCGGCGTGGGCGTCCGCGCCGGGCGGAAGCGGCCGCGTACGCCCGCCAGCAGGGCCACCCCCAGCAGGTAGCTGACCGCGTCGACGCCGGCCGGCAGCCAGCGTGCGACCGCGAACAGGGCGGCACCCGCGGCGGGCCCCGCGAACTGGACGAGCACCGTCGAGCTGCCCTGGAGCAGGCTGTTGGCCCGGACCAGCGAGCCGGTGCCGGCCACGGCGGGGATCACCGCCTGCACGGAGGTGTCGAAGAAGATCTGCGCCGACCCCAGGGCGAACAGCACGGCCAGCAGCAGCCAGATGTTCCCCACGCCGGAGGCCACCGCCGCCGCCAGGGCCGCCACGAGCAGCGCGCGGCAGCTGTCGGCGATCAGCAGCACCCTCCTGCGGTCCCAGCGGTCGACCAGCCCGCCCACCAGCAGCCCGAGGAACAGCCAGGGTGCCTGGGTGGCGGCGGCGGCCGCGGAGACGAGCACCGGGTCCCGGGTCCACTCCGTGGCCAGCAGGGGGAACGCGCTCAGCTCCAGCCCGTCACCGAGCCCGGAGACCGCCGCCGCGGTCCACAGCAGCCAGAAGTCCCGGGACAGCCCCAGCGGCCCCGGCCTGCGCGCCCCGGCGGAGCCGTCGCGGCGCGGGGCCAGGGCGGACTCGTTCGTCACCCGCGGGTCAGCCCAGGGTCTGGGCCGCCGTGGGCGAGGAGTCCTTCAGGAACTGCGTGCACCGCTCGTACTCCTCCTGCTCGCCGATCGCCTGCGCGGCGCGGGCGAGGGCGTGCAGGGCGCGCAGGAAGCCGCGGTTCGGCTCGTGCTCCCACGGCACCGGGCCGTGGCCCTTCCAGCCGCTGCGGCGCAGGGAGTCCAGGCCCCGGTGGTAGCCCGTACGGGCGTAGGCGTACGACTCCACGACCGAGCCCCGCTCGAACGCCTCGTCGGCCAGCTGGGCCCAGGCGAGGGAGGAGGCGGGGTACTTGGCGGCGACGTCCGCCGGCGCGGCACCGTTCGCCAGGGCCTCGCGGGGCGCCGGGTCGTCGGGGAGGTGGGTGGGGGGCGGGCCGCCGAGCAGGTTCTCGTGAATCGTCATGACTTCAGTCTGACGCACGGCCGGCGGAGCCCCCCGGAAGGGGCGCGGGGAACGGCGCGAGCAGTCACCGCCGGCCCGCGGCCGAAGGGACCGCCGCACTCACCCCGGCCTGCCGGCCTCCAACGGCGGAGCCGTCACACTGCCGTGGGTGCGGCACTCCGGTCGCCGGCACCCCGGTGCCGGCCGGCGGACCAGGGCGAACGCGAGCACCGAGCCCAGCACCAGCACCCCCGCGCAGATCGGCATCGCCCGGTCGAACGCCGCGTCGAACGCCGTGGGCGACCGGTACGCCTCCGCCCCCATCCCCGCCAGCAGCGGCAGCGCCGCCACCGCCACCAGTCCCGCCGCCCGCGCCGCCGCGTTGTTGATGCCGCTGGCCAGGCCCGCCCGGGCGGTGTCCACGGAGGCGAGCACCGTGGCCGTCAGGGGCGCGACCAGGGTGACCATGCCGGCGCCCATCACCAGCAGGGCCGGCAGCACGTCGGTCAGGTAGTCCGCTCCCTTGCCCACCCGCAGCATCAGCAGCATCGCCACCGCGCACAGCAGCGGGCCCACCGTCAGCGGCAGACGCGGCCCCGTACGGTCGGCCAGCGCACCCGAGCGTGAGGAGAACAGCAGCATCAGGGCCGTGGTGGGCAGCAGCGCGGTACCGGCGGCGAGCGGCGAGTAGCCGGCCACCACCTGGAGCTGGAGCGCGGTGAGGAAGAAGAAGCCGCCGAAGGCCGCGTACACGCACAGGGTGACGAGGTTGACCGCCGTGAACTGGCGCGAGGCGAAGATGTCCGGTGGCAGCATCGGGTCGGGCCGGTGCCGCTCGACGTGCACGAAGGCCACCGCCGCCGCGAGGCCCGCCGCCCCGGTCAGGGCGACCGCCAGGGAGCCGCCCCGGGCCTCGATCAGCGCGTACGTCAGCAGGGCGAGGGACAGCGCCCCGAGGGCCGCGCCCAGCACGTCGAAGCGGCCGTGGGCACGCTGGTCGGCGGACTCCGGTACGTGCCGCAGCGCGATCGGCGCGCACAGCAGCGCCACGGGCACGTTGAGGAGGAACACCCAGCGCCAGCCGGGGCCGGCCACCAGCCAGCCGCCGAGGAACGGGCCGACGGCGGCGCCGATCCCGCCGAAGCCGGACCACAGGCCGACCGCCCGGCTGCGGTCGTCGGGGTGGAAGGACGCCTGGATCAGGGCGAGCGAGCCGGGTGTGAGCAGGGCTCCGCCGATGCCCTGGAGGGCGCGGGCGGCGATGAGGATCCCGGAGGTGGGGGCCAGGCCGCACAGCAGGGAGGCCGCCGCGAACCAGACGACCCCGAGGACGAAGACCTTCCGGCGGCCGTAGCGGTCGCCCAGGGAGCCGCCCAGCAGGATCAGGCCGGCCAGCGTGACCATGTACGCGTTGACCGTCCACTGCAGGGCGGCGAGGCTCGCGTCGAGGTCCTGGCCGATGCGCGGCAGGGCGACGTTGACGACGGTGGAGTCCAGCATCGCCATGCTGGAGCCCAGGACGGTGGTGAGCAGGATCCACTTGCCCTGGGGCGAGGCGAGCCGGACGTCGGGCATGCCCCAGGTATACAGCGGGCCCGGCGGCATGAACAGCCGCCGGGCCCGCTGGGAAGCCGTACCGCTTACTTGAGCTTGTTGCCCGCCGAGCGCAGGTGCTGCGTGGCCTCGACGACGCGCGCGGCCATGCCCGCCTCGGCCAGCTTGCCCCAGGTGCGCGGGTCGTAGGCCTTCTTGTTGCCGACCTCGCCGTCGACCTTCAGGACGCCGTCGTAGTTCTGGAACATGTGGCCGGCGACCGGACGGGTGAAGGCGTACTGGGTGTCCGTGTCGATGTTCATCTTGACGACGCCGTTCTCCAGCGCGGTCTGGATCTCCTGCTCGGTGGAGCCGGAGCCGCCGTGGAAGACGAAGTCGAACGGAGCGGCCTTGCCGAACTTGGCGGCGACGCCCTCGCTCAGCTCCTTCAGCAGCTCCGGGCGCAGGACGACGTTGCCCGGCTTGTACACGCCGTGCACGTTGCCGAAGGAGGCGGCCAGCAGGTAGCGGCCCTTCTCGCCCAGGCCCAGCGCCTCGGCGGTGCGGATGGCGTCGTCGACGGTGGTGTACAGCTCGTCGTTGATCTCGTGGGAGACCCCGTCCTCCTCGCCGCCGGTCGGGGTGATCTCCACCTCCAGGATGATCTTGGCGGCGCGGGCGCGCTCCAGCAGCTCCTGGGCGATGGAGAGGTTGTCGGCGAGGGTCTCGGCGGAGCCGTCCCACATGTGCGACTGGAACAGCGGGTTGCGGCCGGCCTTGACGCGCTCCTCGGAGATCGCGATCAGCGGACGCACGTACCCGTCGAGCTTGTCCTTCGGGCAGTGGTCGGTGTGCAGGGCGATGTTGACCGGGTACTTCTCGGCGAGGACGTGCGCGTACTCGGCGAGGGCGACGGCACCGGTCACCATGTCCTTGCTGTACTGCCCGCCGAGGAACTCGGCCCCGCCGGTCGAGATCTGGACGATGCCGTCGCTCTCCGCCTCCGCGAAGCCGCGCAGGGCCGCGTTCAGGGTCTGCGAGGAAGTCACGTTGATGGCCGGGTAGGCGAACTTGCCTGCCTTCGCCCGGTCGAGCATCTCGTTGTAGACCTCGGGGGTTGCGATGGGCATCCTGTCCGCTCCTTGTGTTGCGGGTTGGCGTTCTGCGTTACGGCCCTGACCTAGACCTGGGGTGCGACGTCATCGTCGGCCCCATCTTTCCAGACCTGGGGGGCTGGGTCGGCGCCCCGGTCAAGTGCAGGTCAAACCACCCGGTCAGTCCAGACCCAGTTCATCCTTCGAGAAGGCGAACCGGTACGGAACGCCCGCTCCGGCCTCGATCTTCTCCGCGGCGCCGGTCGCCCGGTCCACGATGGTCGCGACGGCGGCGACCTCGGCACCGGCCTCGCGGACGGCCTCGACGGCGGTCAGCGGGGAACCTCCGGTGGTGGAGGTGTCCTCCACCACCAGGACCCGGCGGCCCGCGATCTCCGGGCCCTCGACGCGCCGCTGGAGCCCGTGCGCCTTGGCGGCCTTGCGCACGACGAACGCGTCGAGCCTGCGCCCGCGCGCGGCGGCGGCGTGCAGCATGGCGGCGGCGACCGGGTCGGCGCCCATGGTGAGCCCGCCGACCGCGTCGAACTCGAGGTCCTCGGTCAGGTCCAGCAGCACCTGGCCGACCAGCGGCGCGGCCTCGCCGTCGAGGGTGACGCGGCGCAGGTCGACGTAGTAGTCGGCCTCCAGACCGGAGGAGAGGGTCACCTTGCCGTGCACCACGGCCTTGTCCTTGATCTGCTGCAGCAGCGCGCCGCGAACGTCCGTCATGCCGACCAGCTTAGAGCCGCCGCCAGCTCCAGGTGGTCCCGGCTTCCAGCGGGTCCAGCGGGGTGACCAGGCGCGGAGTGGTGTTCAGCCCGTTGGGCGGCCCGGTCTGCGGCTCCACGCAGACGGCCTCGGCCTGCTCGTCGTAGACCACCACCCACTCCTCCCGGCTCGTCACCTTCAGCTCCAGCTGCCCGGGCCAGGTGAGGGTGACGTCGACGCCGCCGGGCATGCCGAAGCAGTCGTCCCAGGGGCCCGGCCGGGGGTCGACGCGGTTGCCGGTGGGCAGGTGGTCGGCGCCGCGCTCCTCCTGCCAGGCGGGCTTGAAGTCCAGCCGGACGTCGTCGCCGCCGAGGTTGCGGTGGAACCACGGGTGCCAGCCGAGCTGCGCCGGGAAGGAGTCGTCGTACGTCTCCACCGACATCGTCAGCGTCAGGCCGTCCTCGGCGAGCGTGACGATCTGGGTGACGCGGCCGGGGTGCGGCCAGGGGTCGGTCAGCTCGCAGGTGATCACCGCCTCGTTCTCCGTGACGCGCGCGGTGCGCCAGGCGCCGTCGCGGGCGGTGCCGTGGATGGCGTGCGGCGGGGAGTTGAGCGGCATCTGGCGGACGGTGCCGCCGTCCAGGAAGCGGCCGTCCCGGATCCGGCCGCACCAGGGCACCATCGGGAAGCAGCCGTAGCGCTCCCCTTGCCGCAGCAGTTCCAGGGAGCCGATCTTGAGGCTGCTGATACGGCCGCCGTTGGCCGGGCTGACGCGTGCTTCCGCTTCGCCTGCGGTCAGCGTGATGTCTTCGTTACTCACGGGACGACAGTACTGGGGGGAGGACGGTGCCGGCCTCGCCCCCGCGGGGCGCGGGACGCTCAGCGGCGCTTTCGCAGCGCCTTGCTCACGACGATCGCCGACGCCACGACCAGTGCCGCCGCCGGTGCCGCCCAGCGCAGTGCCGAGGTCGCCGTGACGGTCTGCGGCGCCGGGACGGGGGCGTAGCGGCCGCGCGGCGGGGCGTGGTCGACCTCCTCGGCGCTGCGGCCGATCATCGTGCGGCGGGCGTGCGCGGCCTCGGCGGGGGGCTCACCGGTGTCGGCGAAGTCGCCGGAGGGGCGGTCGGTGCCGGCGTCCGTGCCGGCGTCCGCTTCCGTGCCGGTGTCGGCGTCCAGGCCGGTGTCGAGGCTCTCGTCCGCGTCCGGCGCCAGGGCGGACGGGGGGACCTCGGTGTCGAAGACGGAGGTGCGGCCGGCAGCGGCGGGGGGCTCCGGCCGGTCACCCGCGTCGGCATCGGTGCCGGCGTCGGTGCCGGCGGCCAGCGACTCCAGGAAGCGGCTCAGCAGCCGGGTCGCCGCCGCGGCCACCGTCTCGGCCGGCAGTTCCGAGATCCGGCCGGTCGCGTCCGCCGTGCCCTCGGCCGTGACCGTGCAGCCGCCCTCGGTGTCCGCGAGGCGCAGGGTCAGCGCGAGCTTGACCGCGCCGGTGCCGCGGGCCTCGGTGGCATCGCCCACGACGGCGTACGCGCCGTCCTCGCGGGCGGTCACCCGGGCCGTGCCGCGGTAGGTGACGGAGTGTCCGCCGACCCGCAGCTTCAGCCGGCCGGTGATCGGTTCGGCACCGGCGTCCTGCTGAAGGCCGGGGACGGACCGGGCCACGCGTGCCTGGTCGGCCAGTGCCGCGCCGATCCGCTCGGCGGGGGCCGGGACGAAGACCTGGTGCTCCATGTCCGGGGAGCCTACCCAGTTGTCGCCGGAACTCACCCGGCCGTGAAGCCGCTCAGTACCTCGGATGCACCAGTGTCGACACCGGCGCCCCGGCCACCCGCGTCCGTTCCGCCGCCCGCGCGTCCGCCCTCAGCCCGGCCTGCGTCAAGGTCCCCGCGCGCCCGCCGCCCACGCGCAGGGCGGGCGCGGCGTCCCCGCGCGCCGCCAGCAGGAACCCCCAGTCGTGCGGTGCCCGCAGCGCCCCGGCCGCGAGGGCGGAGCCGTGGCCCGGCACCCGGTAGGGCGAGACGGCGAAGCCGGCGGCGCGCAGGGTGGCGGCGACGGTCCAGAAGGCGCGGGGCCGGGCGGTGACGGGCCCGGCGTGCACGACCAGGCGGCCGTCCGGGGTCAGGACGCGGCGGGCCAGGCCGTAGAACTCCTCGGAGTACAGCTTGGTGGAGGCGGTGATGCCGGGATCGGGCAGGTCGCTGATCACGACGTCGTACGCAGGTCCGCGCGCCCGCCGTAGCCAGGTGAGCGCGTCGGCGGTGGTCACGCGCACGCGCGGGTCGCCGAGCGCGTGACCGTTGAGGGCGGACAGGCCGGGGTCGCTGCGGGCCAGCCGGACCAGGCCGGGGTCGAGTTCGACGATGTCCACACGGTGCACCCCGGGGTGGCGCAGCACCTCGCTGGCGGCCAGTCCGTCGCCCCCGCCGAGGACCAGCACGCGCGCGTGCGGACCGGTCAGGGCGGGTTGGACCAGGGCCTCGTGGTAGCGGTGCTGGTCCCGGCCGCCGACCGGGAGGCGGCCGTCGAGGAAGAGGTCGAGGGGTTCGCCGTGGGTGCCGCCGGCCAGGACGACCTCCTGGACTCCGGTGCGCACGGCCACCCGGACGTCCGTGCCGTAGACGGCGCGCCGCGCGGCCCGTTCGAAGTCGCCGGCGAGGGCGGCGGCGGAACCGAGGACGCCGAGGACGGTGAGCCCGGCGAGGAGCAGGGTCCAGCGGGCCCGGCGGGTGAGGTCACGGCGGAAGAGGCCGAGGACCAGGGCGCCGCCCGCGACGACGTTGACCGTCCCCGTGAGCAGGGCGCCCGTCAGCTGGCCGAGGAACGGCAGCAGGAGGAAGGGGAAGGCGAGGCCGCCGACCAGCGCGCCCACGTAGTCCGCGGCGAACAGGTCGGCCACCGCGCCGCCCGCGTCCTGGCGGCGGATGCGCTGGATCAGTTCCATCAGCAGCGGGACCTCGGCGCCGATGAGCAGGCCGATGGCGAGGGAGAAGGCGACCAGCAGGCAGCGCGGACCGTCGGCCCACATCCCGCCCCAGCCCGCCGTCCAGGCGAAGACGGCGTACAGGGCCATGGCGCTGCACCCGCCGATCAGCGCGAGGGCCGACTCGACCGCGCCGAACCCGGCCGCCGCGTGGCAGCGCAGCCGCTTGGCGCCGAGCGAGCCGATGCCCATGGCGAACACCATCACGGAGAGCACCACGGAGGCCTGGGTGACCGAGTCGCCCATCAGGTACGAGGCGAAGGCGACCAGTTCGAGCTCGTACACGAGTCCGCAGGCCGCGCAGACGAAGACGCACACGAGGACCAGGAACCGCCCGGTGCCGGGCCGGACGGGCAGCCGGGCGGGGCCTGTCCAGGAGGGCGGGGCGCCCGGGGGCGCTGGGGCGTGCGGTTCGATCACGCTGCGACGTTACGTCACTCGCCGGGTACGCTTCGTCACCCACACGTGTGGATCTGAGGGCGGTTGAGGCGGTGGGGGTTTATGTCGCCGCGGGGTGCCGGGCCGCCGTCCGCCGCCGCGCCCCGACCCGGGTCCGGGTCGCCACCAGCTGGCCGTCCTGCGGGTAGGCGTGCCAGGTGCGCCAGTGCACCTGGCCCTCCTGGTGCTGGGCCAGCATCGCGGTGAAGGCGTGCGGGCTGCCCGGGAAGACCCCGGCGAGGCCGTGCGGGTGATCGGAGACGAGGGCCAGCAGTTCCTGGGCGCGGCCCGCGAACGAGCCGGGGGTGAGGACCTCCACGCGGGCGGCGAACTCGTACTCCCAGTCGCCGACGCGTTTGGCGACGCCCAGCGGCAGCGGGGTGCTGGAGCCGGGGATGCACGCGACGGTCTCCGAACAGCGGCCCCGCTCTTCCTCCAGGAGCACCTGGTGGGACGCGCCGAGCAGCCGCAACTGCAGTTTCGCGCCGGTGAGTTCGAGGTCGAGGGTGGCCAGGGCGGGCAGCGGCTCGCGTCCCAGGGCCCAGGCGAGATCGGCAGCGCGCGTATCGGTGTAGGTGGTGTTCAGGGTCGTGAGCATGGATCGGCTCCGCTAACACGCAAGGAGGGGGAGATCGGCCATGTCAGCCCAGCCGGCCCGGCCGGGGTGGGGTGCCTGGGGGACGTCCGAGGGGCTGCGTTGGCGATGTAGAGGGAATCATGAACAGGGGCGACGCCACAGCGTTTTTACCCAACTTCGTAGGGTTTCCATCCCTCAGAGGGCTCCACAGCTCAACTGTTCAACCACGGCGTGCGCCGGGCGCGGGGAACGGACGCGGCCGGGCGCCCGCCGGGAGGTCTCCCCCGGCGGGCGCCCGGCCGTGTGCGGCCCGGATGCGGATACCCCCGTTCCGGAAGCTCGGCTGCCCCGTGTCAGCCGCCTCCGCCGCATCCGCCCCCGCCGCACGACGAACCCCCGCCGCAGGACGAGCCGCCACCGCAGGACGAGCTCCCGCCGCAGGACGAATGGCCGCCACAGGAGTGACCCCCGTGCCCGCCGTGGTGTCCCCCGTGGCCGCCCGACGAGCCGGAGTCGCCGCCGGCCCACCAGCTGCTGGTGCTCCCGCCGCCCGCGGAGCCCGCGGCCGACGACGCCGACGCGCGGTACGACCGGTTCCGGCGGCCGCCCTTGCCGAGCGGCACCGCGCCGCGCCGGTTGCGGCGGTTACGGCCCGCCGCCAGCGCGATGACCAGAACCACGGCCACCGCCAGGATGATGCCGACGATCACGGCGTCACCCTCCTTCCGTTCCCCCGAAGCGGCCCCCCGTGGGCGCCTCGCCGTTGCCGCGTCCTACCGCGGTGACCGGGGGATGCCCGGCCGCACCGGACCCCAAAGCGGAGTTGAGGAACTCCAGAGCTTGGGCGGAGGATGACCGGCATGACCTCCAGCGCACGCCCCCACCTCAACCGCCGGCTCGCCGCGTTCGGGACGACGATCTTCGCCGAGATGTCGGCGCTCGCCGTGGCGACCGGGTCGATCAACCTCGGTCAGGGCTTCCCCGACACCGACGGGCCCGAGGAGATCCGGGAGGCCGCCGTGCGGGCGCTGCGCGACGGCCGCGGCAACCAGTACCCGCCCGGGCCCGGCGTCCCGGAGCTGCGTACCGCGATCGCCGCGCACCAGCTGCGCCGCTACGGGCTGTCCTACGACCCCAACACCGAGGTGCTGGTCACGGCGGGCGCGACCGAGGCCATCGCCGCCGCGCTGCTGGCGCTGGTCGAGCCGGGGGACGAGGTGGTGGCGCTGGAGCCGTACTACGACTCGTACGCGGCGAGCATCGCGATGGCGGGCGGCACCCGGGTGCCGGTCACCCTGCGCCCGCAGGAGGGCAGCTTCCGGCTGGACCTGGACGAGCTGCGCGCGGCGGTCACCGACCGCACCCGGCTGCTGCTGGTCAACACCCCGCACAACCCGACCGGCACCGTCCTCACGCGCGCGGAGCTGGCCGCCGTCGCCGAGCTGGCGGTGGAGCGGGATCTGCTGGTGGTGACCGACGAGGTCTACGAGCACCTGGTCTTCGACGGCGCCGAGCACGTGCCGCTGGCCGCGTTCCCCGGGATGCGCGAGCGGACGGTCGGCATCGGTTCGGCCGGCAAGACCTTCTCGTTCACCGGCTGGAAGGTCGGCTGGGTGACGGCCGCGCCGGAACTGGTGAGCGCGGTCCGCGCGGTGAAGCAGTTCCTGACGTACGTCTCCTCGGGCCCCTTCCAGTACGCGGTGGCCGAGGCCCTCGCCCTGCCGGACTCCTACTTCGAGGACTTCCGCGCCGACATGCGGGCCAAGCGGGACCTGCTCGCGGGCGGCCTGGAGCGGGCGGGCTTCAAGGTCTTCCGGCCGGCGGGAACGTACTTCATCACCACCGACATCCGGCCCCTGGGCGAGAAGGACGGCTTCGCCTTCTGCCGCGCGCTGCCGGAGCGGGCGGGCGTGGTGGCCATCCCGAACGCGGTCTTCTACGACGACCGGGAGGCGGGGGCGCCGTTCGTGCGGTTCGCCTTCTGCAAGCGGACGGAGGTGCTGGAGGAGGCGGCCGCCCGACTCAAGACGCTGGCCGGCTGACAGCCGGGAACAGGGAGCCCCTCGTCAGCGGGCGTCCGCTTCCGCTTCGGGACGCGGGAGTTCGTCGAGGTCGAGGGTGAAGGTACGGCCGTCGGCCAGGGGGATAGGGAGCTTGCCCGTGCCGTACTTGTGGGTGTGTGCGGCGATGTAGCCGGTGGCGGTCGGCTGGGTGTGAAGCACGACTTCCTGGGCGTAGGGGTCCACGACCAGGTAGATCGGAATGCCGTAGCGGCCGTACTTCGCGGTGCAGTCGTCGTAGTCCTTGCGCGCGGAGGAGGTCGAGACGACCTCGGAGATCAGCAGGACGTCCTCGAAGCTGTAACGCTTGCCCTCCCGGCGGACGTCCTCGCGCAGGATCGCCAGATCGGGGGCGGAGTGCTCGTCGGCGGGGAAGTCGATGCAGACGTCGGAGACGGTCTTCGCATGGCGTCCGAGGGACACGATGGTGTCGAACTGCATCGACTTGATCGTGCTGGAGCGCTCGACGCTCTGCGGGGTCATGATCACTTTTCCGTCGGCCCCGAACAGGACCGTGTACCCCTTGGGGAACTCCGTGTGCACGATCGCGTCGGCGCTCATGGACGGCTCCTTCCCGTCTGTGAGCAGGATACGGCGGACAGCGCCCTGTCACCGCCCCGGCGGCACGGCCGTGAACGCACGCGGCATCCGGTCCGGGGGCGGAAGGCCCCCGGACCGGCCGGGTCCGGTTACTCCCCGTCGTCCTCGGGGTTCTCGGAGTCGTTGACCTCCTGCTCCAGGCCGAGCTGCTCGACCAGCCACTTGTCGAACTCGATCGCGGCCCGCACCCAGCTGACCGTGGAGGAGACGAAGTGGTTGATGTCGACGCCCGTGCCGATCAGCATCTGGGCCTCGCCGATCAGGCGGACGGTGCCGTCGTCGTGGGTGTGGGTGTACACCTTGGGCCACAGGGTGCGGCGGTTCCAGTCGTCGATGGACTCCAGCAGCTGCGGCTTCTCGTCGATCTTGTGGGGGCGGTCGTAGAAGGTCCGCACCGAGAAGATCGCCTGTTCGGCCTCTCCCCTGAACATGAAGTAGGTGCGGAACTGCTCCCACGGCGCGGCGAGGTCACCCTCCTCGTCGACGACGTACTTCAGCTCCATCTGGTCGAGAAGCTGCTTCACCAGGTCCTGATCCGGGAGGACGGGGCCAACCGGTCCTTGGGGCTGCGGTTCGGGCTGGCCCCCGAAGTTCGGAATCGAGGACGGGTCGATGCTCACCGTGATTTTCCCTTCATGCGGATGCCGCCATCCTCCCCCAGGAGGGGCGGGGGATGGCAACCCCGTGCCGCCTGTCAGCCGAGGGCGGAACGAGGGCCGGCGCGGCCGTGGTGGGTGACGACGACGCACCCGGCGCCCCGAGCGGCGTCCGAGCGGCCCGCACGGCACGAGGGCCCCCGCCCGGCCGGCGGCCGGGCGGGGGCCCTCGTGGCGGCCGCGTGCGGCCTTACAGGGTCTTCCCCGTCGCGGGACCGACCAGCAGCCCCTCGCCGAAGCGGTCGACGCGGACGGTGTCGCCGTCCTTGACCTCGCCGGACAGGATCTCCTTGGCGAGCCGGTCGCCGATGGCGCTCTGCACCAGCCGGCGCAGCGGCCGGGCGCCGTAGGCCGGGTCCAGGCCCTCCTCCGCCAGCCAGGCCAGTGCCTCGGGGGTGACGTCCAGGGTGAGCTGCCGCTCGGCCAGCCGCCGGGCCAGCCGGTCGATCTGGAGCCCCGCGATCCGCTCCAGCTCGGGCTTGGTGAGCGCCGAGAAGACCACCAGGTCGTCCAGCCGGTTGAGGAACTCCGGCTTGAACGAGGCCCGGACGACCTCCAGCACCTGCTCCCTCTTCTGCTCCTCGGTGGTCAGCGGGTCCATCAGGAAGTGGCTGCCCAGGTTGGAGGTGAGGACCAGGATGGTGTTGCGGAAGTCGACCGTTCGCCCCTGACCGTCCGTCAGCCGGCCGTCGTCCAGCACCTGGAGCAGGATGTCGAAGACCTCCGGATGGGCCTTCTCCACCTCGTCCAGCAGGATCACGCTGTACGGGCGCCGGCGCACGGCCTCGGTGAGCTGCCCGCCCTCCTCGTAGCCGACGTACCCGGGGGGCGCGCCGACCAGCCGCGAGACGCTGTGCTTCTCGCTGTACTCGGACATGTCGATGCGGACCATGGCCCGCTCGTCGTCGAACAGGAAGTCCGCGAGCGCCTTGGCCAGTTCGGTCTTGCCGACACCGGTCGGGCCGAGGAAGAGGAAGGAGCCGGTGGGCCGGTCGGGGTCGGCGATCCCGGCCCGCGAGCGGCGCACGGCGTCCGACACGGCCCGTACGGCCTCGCTCTGGCCGATGAGCCGCTTGCCGATCTCCTCCTCCATGCGCAGCAGCTTCTGCGTCTCGCCCTCCAGCAGGCGCCCGGCGGGGATGCCGGTCCAGGCGGCGACGACGTCGGCGATGTCGTCGGAGCCGACCTCCTCCTTGACCATGGTGTCCTTGGCGACCTCCTCCTCGGCGGCGGAGGCGGCCTCCAGCTCCTTCTCCAGCTGCGGGATCTCGCCGTACAGCAGCTTGGCCGCGGTGTCGAAGTCGCCGTCGCGCTGGGCGCGTTCGGCCTGCCCGCGCAGGTCGTCCAGGCGCTCCTTGAGCTCACCGACCCGGTTGAGGGACTGCTTCTCCTTCTCCCAGCGGGCGGTCAGGCCGCGCAGCTCCTCCTCCCGGTCGGCGAGGTCACGGCGCAGCTTCTCCAGCCGGGCGACGGAGGCCGGGTCGGTCTCCTTGCTGAGCGCCAGCTCCTCCATCCGCAGCCGGTCGACGGAGCGCTGGAGCTCGTCGATCTCCACGGGCGAGGAGTCGATCTCCATGCGCAGCCGGGAGGCCGACTCGTCGACGAGGTCGATGGCCTTGTCCGGCAGGAAGCGGGAGGTGATGTACCGGTCGGACAGGGTCGCGGCGGCCACCAGCGCGGAGTCGTTGATCTGCACCTTGTGGTGGGCCTCGTAGCGGCCCTTGAGCCCGCGCAGGATCGCGATGGTGTCCTCGACGCTCGGCTCGCCGACGAAGACCTGCTGGAAGCGGCGCTCCAGCGCGGGGTCCTTCTCGATCCGCTCGCGGTACTCGTCCAGCGTGGTCGCGCCGATCATGCGCAGCTCACCGCGTGCGAGCATCGGCTTGAGCATGTTGCCCGCGTCCATGGCGGAGTCGCCGCCGGCACCGGCGCCCACGACGGTGTGCAGCTCGTCGATGAAGGTGACGATCTGCCCGTCGGACTCCTTGATCTCCGACAGGACGGCCTTGAGGCGCTCCTCGAACTCGCCGCGGTACTTGGCGCCGGCCACCATCGCGCCGAGGTCCAGCGCGACCAGCCGCTTGTCCTTCAGCGACTCGGGCACGTCGCCCTTGATGATCCGCTGGGCGAGCCCCTCGACGACGGCGGTCTTGCCGACGCCCGGCTCACCGATGAGGACGGGGTTGTTCTTGGTACGGCGGCTCAGCACCTGCACGACCCGCCGGATCTCCTGGTCCCGCCCGATGACCGGGTCGAGCCGGCCCTCGCGGGCGGCGGCTGTGAAGTCGGTGCCGAACTTCTCCAGGGCCTTGTACTGGCCCTCCGGGTCGGCGGTGGTCACGCGGCGTCCTCCCCTGGCCTTCCGGAAGGCCTCCTGCAGTTTCCTGGCGTCGGCACCCTGCCCCTTGAGCACGTCCCCGGCGGCACCGCCCTTCGCGGCGATGCCGATGAGCATGTGCTCGGTGGACAGGTACTCGTCGCCGAGCGCCTTGGCGCGCTCGGTGGCGTCCGCGATCACGGCCAGCGTCTCGCGGTTCGGCTGCGGGGGCGCGACGGTGGACCCGGTCACGCTGGGCAGACCGGCGAGGATGCGCTCCGCGCCTGAGCGTACGGCGGCCTGGTCGGCCTCGACGGCCGCGAGCAGGTCGGTGATGTTCTCGTTGTCCTGCCCCTGGAGCAGAGCCAGCAGCAGGTGAGCGGGGGTGAGATCCGGGTGTCCCTCGGTGAGGGCACGATTGCTCGCCGCGTTGATCGCGTCCCGGCTCCTGTTGGTCAGCTCGGCGTCCACGTGTGCGTTCTCCTCCTACCCGACGGTCCTGCCTTGGTCAACGTACACAAAGTTGAGTCTATTCCACTCAATGCGGGCCGCGCACGGGTCCCGGCGGTGTCGGTTAGGTTGCACGGCATGGCCTCGTACTCCCAGGATCCCGCTGCCCCGGAGGAGCCGTACCTCGCCTTCTGGCGCGAACGGCACCTGTGCACCCTGACGACGCTGCGCCCCGACGGCAGCCCGCACGTGGTGCCGGTGGGGGTGACCTACGACGCCCCGGCGGGGGTGGCCCGGGTGATCACCAACAAGACCAGTGCGAAGGTGGCCCATGTGCTCGCCGCCGGGGACGAGGGGGCCCGGGTGGCGGTGTGCCAGGTGGACGGCCGGCGCTGGGCGACGCTGGAGGGGCGGGCGCGGGTGCGCTCCGAGCGGGAGCGGGTCGCGGAGGCGGAGCGGCGCTACGCCGAGCGGTACGGGCGGACACCCTCGCCGAACCCGTCCAGGATCGTGATCGAGATCGAGGTGGAGCGGGCGCTGGGACGCGGCTGAGCGCGGTCGGCACCTGACGGTTTCCGGCCACCGTGGCGTGCGCCCATACCCGGAAATGTCCCCGCAAACTGCAGCGGCGTCACCGTGTTCAGGTCACGGTGACGCCGCTGCGGGGGGAAGCACCTGAGCGATCTGTTACGACGGGGGAATCGCGTCAGGCACTGCGGGGGGTGGCCGAGATGGTTCGCACGTCGGACGGCGCCGGCTCGGAGAGCCGGTGGTCCCGCTGGTCCAGGTTCACAAAGATCATTCCGTACCGGATGGCACAGCGCACCGGCTGCGGCGCGCCACGCGGCTTGCGCAGGCACCGGTAGGCCCGCACGTCCCCGTCCTCGTCCCGCGTGACGACGACCGGCTCACCGAACACGGTGACCATCAGCGAGTCACCACTGTGCGGGATGGCCGTGACCAGGTCGATGAAGTGCCATCCGGAGCGGTAGGCGGTGGCCATTTCGCGACGGAAGGACCGGTCGTCGGGTGGAGTAGTCATCAGTCAGCCCCAGGTGGTGTCGTCCACACCATCGGAATGAGCCGTTCCGGTGATGCCGTCACTCACAGCGACTGTCCGGGGAGCCACTCCCCAGGTCGTATCGCCCGCCACGTCACGCTTCGCACCGGAGAGGCCACTCAGCGCGCCAATGGCCACAACGGTGGAGAAGGCGACGGCAAGCATCGACCGAAGCAATTTGTTGCGCATATTCGGCTTCGTCCTCACTTGAAGGTCCCCTCTTCCCCCGTCGAACAAGACGATGTCTCATTTGGGCACGTCATGGCCACACGATCGGTGCATCATGTTCCTGCATGTTCAGGACCCTGGGGGGTGGAGATTTGCCATCAAATCGGACCAAAGCGTCACATCCCCATGCCATGACCGAACTCTGCGAGGAGGGTAGCGGCCTTTACGCCAAGGCACTGCGTGTGGGGCGGATAGCCCGCGCGGAGACGGAAGCCGCCCCCTGCCTCATGGAGTTCGCCCTCCTGCAGCCTGATCCGGACGACGCGAACTGGCTGCGCCCCACCCCGCCGTCCGTCGCGCTCGCCCAGCGGCTCAATCCGATCGAGCGGGAGATCTCCGAGCGCCGGCGGCTGTCGATCGAACTGACCGAGGCCTTCGAGCCGTTCATGGCGCTCAGCGCCCAGGACACCGCCTCCACCCACGCCATCTCGGTGCTGGAGGGCCTGGACCGCATCAACGCGGCCCTGGACGCGGCGACGGCGGAGTGCCGCTCCGAGGTGCTGACCGTGCAGCCGACCAGCCGCCGGATGGAGCACACCCTTCTGCAGGGCCTGGAACGCGACCGCCCCCTCCTCGAACGCGGCGTGCGCATCCGGACCCTGTACCAGCACACCGCCCGCTACAGCCCCGAGACCCTCGGCTACGTGGCCCAGTTCTCCGTCGGGAAGGTGGAGTACCGCACCATCGACGAACTGGTGGAGCGGCTCATCATCTGCGACGAGACGGTCGCCTTCATCCCCGTGCGCGACGACCGCCAGGTCGCGCTGGAACTGCGCCACCCCGGCCTGGTGCGCTACCTGATCAAGGTGTTCGAGTTCATGTGGGCCCGTGCCGTGCCGATGAGCACCGGCGCCCCCTACGAGACGGCCCCCGACGGCATCACGGACATCCAGCACTCCATCGCCAAGCTCCTGGTCGAGGGGCACGTCGACGAGGCCATCGCCCGCCGTCTCGGCATGAACGTGCGCACCTGCCGGGCCCACATCGCCAAGCTGGCCCAGGCCCTCGGCAGCGGCAGCCGCGCGCAGCTCGGCTACCTCATCGCCCAGTCCGGCATCCTCGACCGGGAGCACTGAGGCGCGGCGCCACCGGGCTCAGCGCGCGGCCGGGGGCTCCTGCTCCGGACCGGCGAGGGCGGTGGTCGGCAGGGGCGGCCGGTGCCCGTCCAGGCCCACCTGGGCGATACGGACGCCGAGCTGGGTACGGCTGGCCGCGCCCAGGGTCTCCGACAGGCGGGCGATATGGGCCCGGCAGGTGCGCACGCTGATGCCCAGGCGTTCGGCGATGACCGCGTCCTGGTGCCCCTCGGCGAGCAGCGCGGCGATGGACTGCTCGCGGTGCGAGATGCCCTCGATGCCGGTGTCGGGGAGCGGGGCCGTGAGCGGGATCGCCAGACGCCAGAGCCGCTCGAAGACCGTCACCAGGTAGGCCACCAGGGCGGGGTGGCGCAGTTCCAGGGCCATCGTGCGGTCGGTGTTGGCGGGGATGAAGGCCACCGTGCGGTCGAAGAGGATGAGCCGGTCGATGACCTCGTCCAGGGTGCGCGCCTCCACGGCGTCGCCCATCAGCTCGAGGTAGTTCAGCAGGCCCTGGCCGTGCCGGGCCACATGCGTGTAGAGGTCCCGCATCCGCACGCCCCGGCCGCGCAGCGCCAGCGCCCGGTGCAGGCCCTCGGAGAGCTCCGCCTCCCGCCGGATGCCGCCGGGCTGCACCGTGAGCACCTCGGTGGTGCACGCCTCGGTCGCCTCGTCCATCGCGGCCTGGATGCGGGAGAGCCCGTCCAGGACCCGGATGGCGCTGCCCTCGGCCGGCGCCGCCAGCGCGTCCAGCCGCCTCCCCAGGCCCGCGTACCACTCGAACGCGGCCACCGCCGAGCCCACGCGCCGCTGGCTCGCGCTGACCTCGTCGTAGACCCCGCGCAGCAGCCGGGTCATGACCTCCTGCGGGGAGGTCGGCACCAGCCATTCCATGTCGTCCGGGTCCGGGTGCAGCAGGGCCAGTTCCAGCAGGCAGGGCACCGGTTCGGCGTCCGTGCGCGGCACCCGTCCCCGGCGCACGGCACGGGAGTACACCCGATCCCCGGCTGCACACAGCCGGTCGGCACCGTGAGGATGCTCCTCCGCCCCGCGCCCGGCCATCGCCCATTCCACCCCCGGTGTGCTGCCTCTTCCGTGGCGCAACTATGCGCGGCGCCGAACCGGGTCCGCAACACGGCTCCTTCCACGGCGGTCACCGGAAAATGGCGCTGTGTCCGGGTTTCGGCACCGGGCCGCGCCGCTCACCGCGACGAGCCGGGGGCGGAAAAGCGGGCGTCCTACTTCAGGCCGATCTGCGCGCAGGCCGCCTTGTACTTGGGGGTGCAGATGTCCCCGACGGTGTAGATGCCGTCCGCGACGACCGTGTCCTTGACGGTGCGCTGGGTCAGCGCGGTCACCTGGACCAGCTTGGCCGGGACGTCCTTGGTGGTGGGGCTGTCCACCCGGTCCTGGGTGAGGGCGTCGAACTGGATGTCCTTGCCCTGGAGCTTGGTGACGGCCATCTGCGCGGCGGCCTCGGCCTCGTCCGGGTAGGACTTGTAGACGCTCATGTACTGCTCTCCCGACACCACCCGCTGCACGGCGTCCAGTTCGGCGTCCTGGCCGGTGATCGGGGGCAGCTTGGTGACGCCGGCCGCCTTCAGGGCCTTGATGATGCCGCCCGCCATGCCGTCGTTGGCGGAGTAGACGCCGGCGATGTTGTCCTCGCCGATCTTCGCGATGGCCTTGGCCATGTTGGCCTCGGCGTTCTCCGGCTTCCACTTGACGGTGTCGAAGCTGTCCGCGATGTCCACCTTGCCGTTCAGCTCGGAGAGCGCGCCCTCCTTGAACTGCTTGGCGTTCGGGTCGGTGGGCGAGCCGTTCATCATCACGATCTTGTCGGAGGTGTCGACGTCCGGGCCCAGGGCCGCCAGCAGGGTGCGGCCCTGCACCTCGCCGACGAGCTCGTTGTCGAAGGAGATGTAGGCGTCGATCGGACCCTCGGCGAGACGGTCGTAGGCGATGACCGGGATGCCCGCGTCCTTGGCCTTCTTCACCTCGCCGGCGATGGCGTGCGCGTCGACCGCGTCGACCAGGATGACGTCGACCTTGCCGTCGATCATGTTCTGCATCTGCTCGGACTGCCGGGCGGCACTCGCGTCGGCGTTGGCGTACTCCACCTTGCCCTGCTTCTTGGTGAGTTCGGCCACCTTGTCCCTGATGATGGGGTAGTCGAACTTGTCGTAGCGGGTGTTCGCCTTCTCCGGCAGCAGCAGGCCCACCGTGATGTCGTTGCCCTTGGTCGGGCTCGCGCTCGCGCCGTCCCCCGTCACGTTCAGCACGCCACAGCCGGCGAGCGAGAGGGTCATCGTGGACGCGGCCACGGATATGGCGATACGACGCATGCGAGGGCTCACTTCAGGTGCGTTCCGGACGTGGGCGTTGCTATACGGCCCAGGTGTCTGAAAAGACAACGCGCAGGCCACACCCGGCGTCAAGAAGAATCACTTAACGAGTGCGCAACAGCACGCTCCGCTGTACCTGTGAAGGTCACGCGAAACCCCCTTCAAGGACCCTTTACGGACCGTCCACGTCAGGGGAGTTCATGGGAACGGCAAAGATCCGGCCAGGCGGGGCGGTCCCGCACGGGCCGTTACCGGACACGAAGAGGGGCCCGGAATCCGGGCCCCTCTTCGTGTGCGTCCGTGCGTCAGTCCTGCTGCTGCCGTTTCGGCCGCCACACCACCAACGCGCTGGTCTGCTGCACCTCCTGGTACGGCACCAGGTCGCGCCGGTAGGAGGCGTGCACGGCGGCCTCGCGCTGCTGCATCGCCGCCGCCGCGCCGTCCAGGGCCGCCTCCAGCTCCGCGACGCGGTGCTGGAGCGCGGTGACCTGGTTCTCCAGTTCGATGATGCGCTTGATACCGGCCAGGTTGATGCCCTCGTCCTGCGACAACTGCTGCACCTGGCGGAGCAGTTCGATGTCACGGGCCGAGTAGCGGCGGCCCCGGCCGGCGGTGCGGTCGGGCGAGACCAGGCCCAGGCGGTCGTACTGGCGCAGCGTCTGCGGGTGGAGTCCGGAGAGCTGGGCCGCCACCGAGATGACGTAGACCGGGGTCTCCTCGGTCAGTTCGTACGGCCCACGAAAATTGTCACCGCGTCGACGGCCGTCCATCACTCTCAAGCTCCCTTCGCGGCCTCGAACAGCTCCGCCCGCGGGTCCTCGCCCGCGGTCGCCTCGCGATACGCCTCCAGTGCGTCACGAGCCTTCCCCGACAGGTCCGTCGGAACACGCACCTCGACGGTGACCAGGAGGTCGCCGCGGGTGCCGTCCTTGCGGACCGCGCCCTTGCCCCGGGCGCGCATGGTACGGCCGTTGGGCGTGCCGGGCGGCAGTTTCAGGGTGACGGGCGGGCCGCCGAGGGTCGGCACCCGCACCTCACCGCCGAGGGCCGCCTCGGGGTACGTCACCGGCACGGTGACGGTGAGGTTGTCGCCCTTGCGTCCGAACACCGGGTGCTCGCCGACGTGGACGACCACGTACAGGTCGCCGGCCGGTCCGCCCCGTTCGCCCGGCGCGCCCTTGCCGCGCAGCCGGATCCGCTGCCCGTCGGTGACGCCCGCCGGGATGCGGACCTGCATCGTGCGGGACGACTTGGCGCGCCCGCTGCCCTTGCACTCCATGCAGGGGTGCTCGGCGATCAGGCCGCGGCCCTTGCAGTCGGGGCAGGGGTCGGTGAGCGAGAAGCCGCCACCGGACCCCCGGGCGACCTGGCCGGTGCCGACGCAGGTCGGGCACACGCGCGGTGTGCCGTTCTTGTCGCCGGTGCCCGAGCAGGCCTTGCAGGGCGCCTGGGAGGACATCCGCAGGGGCACCGTGGCCCCCTCGATGGCCTCCGTGAAGCTCAGCGTGACCTCGGACTCGATGTCCTGGCCGCGCCGGGGCTGGGTCCGCGTGCCCGCGGCGCCGCCGCCGCGGTTGAACAGGCCCCCGAAGACGTCACCGAGTCCGCCGCCGAAGCCTCCGCCCTGGGCGGCGCCTCCGAAGAGGTCGCCCAGGTCGAAGTTGAAGGAGCCGCCGGCCGCGCCCGGCCCGGGGCGGAAGCCGCCGTTGCCGAACAGCGCGCGCGCCTCGTCGTACTCCTTGCGCTTCTTGGGGTCGCCGAGGACGTCGTTCGCCTCGGAGATCTCCTTGAAGCGCTCCTCCGCCTTGGCGTTGCCCTTGTTGGCGTCCGGGTGGAACTCGCGGGCGAGCTTCCGGTACGCCTTCTTGATCTCGGCCTCGGTGGCGTCCTTGGGGACGCCGAGGACCTTGTAGTAGTCCTTCTCGATGAAGTCCTTGGTGCTCATCCTCGACGCCCCTCCTTCCCGTCAGTGTTCCCGTCAGCCCTCGTCCGGGCCACCGTTCTCCTTGTCGTCGGCCGCCGGCGTCTCCTCGGCTCCCTCGGCCTTGACGGTCTGCGCGCCGGGCTGCGGTTCGGCGACGGCCACCCGCGCGGGGCGGATGGTGCGCTCGCCGATGCGGTACCCGGGCTGCAGGATCGCCACGCAGGTCGTCTCGGTGACGTCCGGCGCGTAACTGTGCATCAGGGCCTCGTGGATCGTCGGGTCGAAGGGCTCGCCCTCCTTGCCGAACTGCTGGAGGCCCATCTTGGCCGCGACGGTCTCCAGCGACTCGGCCACCGACTTGAAGCCGCCGACCAGTTCGCCGTGTTCCCGCGCGCGGCCGATGTCGTCGAGCACGGGCAGGAGCTCGGTCAGGAGGTTCGCGATGGCGATCTCCTTGACCGCGATCCGGTCGCGCTCGACCCGGCGGCGGTAGTTCTGGTACTCGGCCTGGAGCCGCTGGAGGTCCGCAGTGCGCTCGTTCAGCGCCGTGCGCACCTGGTCCAGCTGGGCGACCAGACCGGCGTTGTTCTCTGCGTGTCCGTCCCCGGCCGGGGCCGCCCCCTCCTCGGGGGCGGCCTTCGGCTCGGCGTCGTCGGAGGTGGCGCCGGAGGGGACGTCGGGCTTCTCGTCGAAACCCGGGGTCTCCTCCGTCATTACGCGGCCCCGTCCTTGCGCTCGTCGTCCACGATCTCGGCGTCCACGACGTCGTCGTCGGCCTTGGCCTCACCGGCACCGGCGGAGGCACCGCCCGCGGCCTGCGCGCCCTGGGCGTCGGCGTACAGCGCCTGGCCCAGCTTCTGCGAGACGGCGGCGACCTTCTCGGTGGCGCTGCGGATCTCGGCGGTGTCCTCGCCCTTGAGGGCTTCCTTCAGCTCGCCGACCGCGGCCTCGACCTCGGTCTTGATCTCGCCGGGGACCTTGTCCTCGTTGTCCTTGAGGAACTTCTCGGTCTGGTAGACCAGCTGCTCGCCCTGGTTGCGGGCCTCGGCGGCCTCGCGGCGCTTGTGGTCCTCCTCCGCGTAGCGCTCGGCCTCCTCGCGCATGCGGTCGACCTCTTCCTTCGGGAGCGAGGAGCCGCCGGTGACGGTCATCTTCTGCTCCTTGCCGGTGCCGAGGTCCTTCGCCGTGACGTGCATGATGCCGTTGGCGTCGATGTCGAAGGAGACCTCGATCTGCGGGACGCCACGCGGCGCCGGCGGCAGACCGGTCAGCTCGAACATGCCGAGCTTCTTGTTGTAGGCCGCGATCTCGCGCTCGCCCTGGTAGACCTGGATCTGCACCGACGGCTGGTTGTCCTCGGCCGTGGTGAAGATCTCGGAGCGCTTGGTCGGGATCGTGGTGTTGCGCTCGATGAGCTTGGTCATGATGCCGCCCTTGGTCTCGATGCCGAGGGACAGCGGGGTGACGTCGAGGAGCAGGACGTCCTTGACCTCGCCCTTGAGGACACCGGCCTGGAGCGAGGCGCCGATGGCGACGACCTCGTCCGGGTTCACACCCTTGTTGGCCTCCTTGCCGCCGGTCAGCTCCTTGACGAGCTCGGCGACGGCGGGCATACGGGTGGAGCCACCGACGAGCACGACGTGGTCGATGTCGTTGATGGAGATGCCGGCGTCCTTGATGACGTTGTGGAACGGCGTCTTGCAGCGCTCCAGCAGGTCGGCCGTCAGCTGCTGGAACTGGGCGCGGGTGAGCTTCTCGTCCAGGTGCAGCGGGCCCTCGGCGGACGCCGTGATGTACGGCAGGTTGATCGAGGTCTCCGTGGAGGAGGACAGCTCGATCTTGGCCTTCTCGGCGGCCTCGCGCAGACGCTGGAGGGCCATCTTGTCCTTGGACAGGTCCACGCCGTGACCGGACTGGAACTGCTTGACCAGGTAGTCGACGACGCGCTGGTCCCAGTCGTCACCACCGAGGTGGTTGTCACCGTTGGTGGCCTTCACCTCGACGACGCCGTCGCCGATCTCCAGGAGGGACACGTCGAAGGTGCCGCCACCGAGGTCGAAGACGAGGATCGTCTGGTCGTCCTTGTCGAGGCCGTAGGCGAGCGCGGCCGCGGTGGGCTCGTTGACGATGCGCAGGACGTTCAGACCCGCGATCTCACCGGCCTCCTTGGTGGCCTGGCGCTCGGAGTCGTTGAAGTAGGCCGGGACGGTGATGACCGCGTCCGTGACCTTCTCGCCCAGGTAGGCCTCGGCGTCCCGCTTCAGCTTCTGCAGGATGAACGCCGAGATCTGCTGCGGGTTGAAGTCCTTGCCGTCGAGCTGGATCTTCCAGTCGGTGCCCATGTGGCGCTTCACCGAGCGGATGGTCCGGTCCACGTTCGTGACCGCCTGGCGCTTGGCGACCTCGCCGACGAGCACCTCGCCGTTCTTGGCGAAGGCGACGACGGACGGCGTGGTCCGGGCACCCTCGGCGTTGGTGATGACGGTGGGCTCGCCGCCCTCCAGAACGCTGACGACGGAGTTAGTCGTGCCCAGGTCGATGCCGACCGCACGTGCCATGGTTGATTCCTCCAGCTGACTTGAGTGGAACAGGCTCAAGTGTGCACGAGGAGACGCGCTGGGTCAACAGACCTGAGCCACCAAGACTCAACTCTTATCCGTTCCTTACACGCAAGTGCCCGCTGACCTGCGTCGACGGCGGGCGGCGGCCCTGCGGAGCGGGAACCAGAAGGAGGACGAGAACGGCGAAGACGACCCCGCCCGCCACCCAGAGCACGGCCGAGTCCCCGGTCCAGCCGGTGTGCACGAGCACCCCCACGAGCACCGAGGAGAAGGCGCCGGCCCCCAGCAGCACGACCGACCCCTGCGGGGCGAGCCCGATCCGCCGCAGCCGGTGGGCGAGGTGGTCGGGACCGCGCCGCAGCAGCGGGCGCCGGGCCACCCCCCGGGCGAGGACGACGAGGAGGGCGTCGGCGACGGCCACGGCACCGAGGCAGAACACCACCGCCGCGCTCGGCCCGATGTCGTACCCCGCGCGCGTGAAGACCACCGCCGACGACAGCACGAACCCGGTGAACAGCGAGCCGCAGGCGCCGAGCCCCACCCGCGCCGGATGCCAGTTGTGCATCAGGAAGCCGGTGAGCGCGGCGGCGACCACGCTCAGCAGCACGGCGAGCCCGTCCATCACCTCGGCGGCGGCACAGGCGCCGGCGCCGAAGGCGGTGACCACGCCGACCGTCCCGGCCAGCCCGTCGGCGTGGTCGAGCCCCTTGAAGGCGAGGGTGGCGAGGACGATCCAGCCGATGGCCAGCAGCCCGCCCGGCACCCCCGTCTCGTCGTACGGCACCACGCAGACCGCCGCCACGGCCGTACCGGTGACGAGCACGCGCGCGCGTAGCCGCCACACGTCGGCCACCAGACCCAGCCCCGCGACGGCGGCGGCCGCCATGAGCAGCCGTCCGACCCCCTCCCCGAGCGGGGCGACCCGGGTCCACTCACCCGTTCCGGCGACCAGGCAGGTGACGATCACGACCGCGAGGCCGCCGAGGAGGGGCAGGGGCCGCTGCCGGCGCCGGTCCAGGATCCCGGCCCTGCGGGCGGGCAGCCGGAACGCCGCCGCGAGCACGGCGGTGAGGAGAAGGGCTGCGGTGGCGGCGGCGATCCCGTAGAGCACGGCTCTAAGGTAGGGGCGAAAGTATCAATTCGGTACGAATAACACGATCCGATTGACGGGCGGCGACCCAGATCACCCCGCGCTCTGCTGCATCCCGACGGAAGATGGGGGTAGTCTCAGACGGACTGCATAAGTTACCGCTTAGTAATGTCGATCAGCTCAGACAGCTCGTTCGAACCGAGGCCGCCTCAGGAGCCCCAATGCAACTCGCCGCGATCATCGTGTCGCTGGTCCTGATCGTGGTCGGCGTGGCACTGTTCGGCCGCGCCCTCCTGCAGATCTACAACTTCATGCGGCTGGGCCAGCCGGTGCCGGCCGGCACGCGGACCAACGATCCCACACAGCGCACCCTCACCGTGGTCAAGGAGTTCCTCGGCCACACGAGGATGAACCGCTGGGGCGTCGTCGGCGTGGCGCACTGGTTCGTGGCGGTGGGCTTCTTCACGCTCCTGCTGACGATCGTCAACGCGTTCGGACAGCTGTTCAAGGCGGACTGGCTGCTGCCGGTCCTCGGCGACTGGGCGCCGTACAACGTCTACGTCGAGTTCATCGGCACCATGACGGTGATCGGCATCCTCGCCCTGATCGTCATCCGCCAGCTCAGCCACCCGCGCAAGCCGGGCCGCAAGTCCCGCTTCGCCGGCTCCAACTTCGGCCAGGCGTACTTCGTCGAGGCCGTCATCCTCATCGTCGGCGTCTGCATCTTCATGCTGCACGCCCTCGAAGGCGCCCAGCACCACGTGGACGGCTACGAGGCCTCGTTCTTCATCTCCTACCCGGTCGTCTCCTGGCTGGAGCACGCGGACGTCTCCACGCTCCAGAACCTCACCTACTTCTTCGCCGGCCTGAAGATCGCGACCTCCTTCATCTGGATGATCACGGTCGCCCTGAAGACCGACATGGGCGTGGCCTGGCACCGCTTCCTGGCGTTCCCGAACATCTGGTTCAAGCGCAACGCCACCGGCGAGACCTCGCTCGGCGCCCTGCTGCCGATGACGTCCGGCGGCAAGCCGATCAACTTCGAGGACCCGGGCGACGACGACGTCTTCGGCGTCTCCCAGGTCGAGCAGTTCTCCTGGAAGGGCCTGCTGGACTTCTCCACCTGCACCGAGTGCGGCCGCTGCCAGTCGCAGTGCCCCGCCTGGAACACCGGCAAGCCGCTCTCCCCGAAGCTGCTCATCATGTCGCTGCGGGACCACGCCCACGCCAAGGCGCCGTACCTGCTGGCCGGCGGCGGCAAGACCATGGAGGGCGAGGAGAAGGCCTCCGAGGAGCAGCTGAAGGACGTCCCCGCCGCCGCCCTCGCCGAGGCCGAGCGCCCGCTGATCGGCACGGTGGAGGAGAACGGCGTCATCGACCCGGACGTGCTGTGGTCCTGCACCACCTGCGGCGCCTGCGTCGAGCAGTGCCCGGTCGACATCGAGCACGTCGACCACATCGTCGACATGCGCCGCTACCAGGTGATGATCGAGAGCGCCTTCCCGTCCGAGGCGGGCACGATGCTCAAGAACCTGGAGAAGAAGGGCAACCCCTGGGGCCTGGCCAAGAAGCAGCGCCTGGAATGGACCAAGGAGGTCGACTTCGAGGTCCCGGTCGTCGGCAAGGACATCGAGGACCTCACCGAGGTCGAGTACCTGTACTGGGTCGGCTGCGCCGGCGCCCTGGAGGACCGCGCCAAGAAGACCACCAAGGCCTTCGCCGAGCTGCTGCACATCGCGGGCGTGAAGTTCGCGATCATGGGCGGCGACGAGAAGTGCACCGGTGACTCCGCCCGCCGCCTGGGCAACGAGCCCCTCTTCCAGGAGCTCGGCATGGAGAACGTGATGGCCCTGAACACGGCGTTCGGCGAGGAGCTGGACGACGAGGGCAAGGTCGTCCCCGAGTCCGCGAAGCCCAGGTCGGCGAAGAAGATCGTCGCGACCTGCCCGCACTGCCTCAACACCATCGGCAACGAGTACCCGCAGCTCGGCGGCGACTACGAGGTCATCCACCACACCCAGCTGCTCCAGCACCTGGTGGACGAGGGCAAGCTGGTCCCGGTCACCCCGGTCGAGGGCATCATCACCTACCACGACCCGTGCTACCTGGGCCGCCACAACAAGATCTACACGCCCCCGCGCGAGATCATCGGCAAGGTCCCCGGCCTGCGCAACGAGGAGATGCACCGGCACAAGGAGCGCGGCTTCTGCTGCGGCGCCGGCGGCGCGCGCATGTGGATGGAGGAGCGCATCGGCAAGCGCATCAACAACGAGCGCGTCGACGAGGCCCTGTCGCTGAACCCCGACATCGTCTCCACCGCCTGCCCGTTCTGCCTGGTCATGCTCACGGACTCGGTGAACGGCAAGAAGAACGACGGCAAGGCCAAGGAGTCCATCCAGGTCGTGGACGTCGCCCAGCTGCTGCTCGACTCCGTCAGGACGCCGGCCGACCCGGCGGGCGAGGCCGAGGCGCAGAGCGAGCCGGAGCCGGAGCCGGTGAAGTAACGGCCCCCGGAACCCGACGGCGCCCCCTGACCCGCACGGGCAGGGGGCGCCGTCGTATCCGCTCAGGCGTTGCCGGGCGCGGCCTGCTGCACCACCTCGAACGACCACAGGGTCGAGCCGGAGGCCGCGGGCTTCGGACGCTCGCCGCCCTCGCCGCCGCCCTGGTGCGCCGACTTCATCGGCCCCTCCATCCACGCCTGGAAGGACTCCTCGTCACGCCAGCGCGTGTAGACGAGGTACTGGTCGGTGCCCTCGACGGGCCGCAGCAGCTCGAACCACTCGAAGCCGTCGGAGTTCTCCACCGCGTGGGCCCGCGAGGCGAACCGCTTCTCCAGGACCTCCCGCTGCTCGGCGGGAACGGTCAGCACGTTGATCTTCACTACGCTTGGCACATGCCACCTCTCGTCAGACGGGGCCCCGACTGGACCCCTGATCTGGACCATGTGCGCGCAGTGTCCTACATCCGACAGTCAAGGAAGCGTGAGGACGACTCCGCGTCGTCCCCCGAAGCTCAGCGGACCAAGTGCGAGGCGCTGATCACGGCCAAGGGCTGGGACAACGCGGGCCACTTCGCCGACGTCGGTAAATCCGGCCGGGACCCCAAGGTCGTCCGGCCGGAGTTCGACAGGGTGCTCTCGAAGGTAGCCACACACGGCGTGCTGCTCGTCAGTGTGGAAGAAGCCCTACCTGGACACGTCCACCCGCATGGGCGTCGCGATCTTCGGCCTTATCGCTGCGCTGGCCCAGCAAGAGTCCGACAAGAAGTCGGCGTACGTCACGGCGACGAAAGAGACAAAGAGACGCTGAGGGCAGCAGGTAGCCACGTGTCCGGCATGGCCCCATACGGCTTCCAGTCGACGCGTGAGCAGCGCGGGGAACTGGTGGTGGTCAAGCTGGTCCCTGATCCCGCTGAGGCCCCGTACGTGCGCGACATGGTGTCCTGGGCATTGGGCGGTATGACCGCGTCAGCCATGGCTCGCAAGCTGAACACCGAGGGCGTTCCGACCAAGGCAGCGGACATGTCAGCGCGTGTGACCGCCCGCCGGGCCCGAGGCGTGAGCCAGCCGCTGGAGCGTACGGCGTGGGTGTCGTCCACTGTGCTCCGCATCCTCCGTGACCCGCGCCTTGCCGGATACGCCGCCGAACGCCAGGGGAGCAGGCGCGTCATCCTGCGAGACGACTCAGGGGCACCGCTGGCCGCGCATGAGCCGATCATTCCGCCGGATGACTGGTGGCGCCTTCAGGACGTACTCGACGGTCGTGCGCCCCAGGTGGTCCGTCAGGGTGGGCGCTTCGTGCCGTCGCTGTTGGGTGGAGCCGGGATGCTCTTCTGTGGCGTCTGCGGGTCGTCCATGGTGACCGACCGGAGGGAGGGCAAGCAGCTCTACCGGTGCAACCGGGCCCAGTCCGGCGCAGTACCGGGACACGGTGGGCTGGCGATCAACATGGACGCCGCTGACGACGTGGTGGCCCGTACCGTGTGGTCCCGCTTGACGACGCTGGACCCCGAAGATCCCGAAGAACTCGAATGGCTCGCCGAGGCCGCACGCCGGTTCGCGGCGCAAGCGGACACGGGCGAGCGACAGGCCGAACTGGTAGCCGCCTACGCCGAGTTGGAGCACGTACGGGAAGCGCTCCGCACGCTGTACGTCGACCGGCAGGCAGGCTTGTACGCGGGTGCCGTGGGTGACCAGATGTTCCGTGAGTCCGTGGAGCGGTTGACAGCGCACGAGGCGCGAACGGCCGGACGCGTGGAAGAACTGGGGACCGCCGAGGCCGGCACGCCGGCGATCCCCTCGGAGTGGACGGGACCGGAGGGTGACCCGCTGGGGCCGGAGTCGACGTGGGGCAGGTGGGACCTGGAGGACCGGCGTAGTTTCTTGGCGCTCTTCGTCGACCGCATCACCATCGCCAAGTCCATCGGCCGTGGCCGGAACGCGAACACGGAGGACCGGGTGACTGTGCACTGGGCGAAGGCTCCAAGCAGCTAGGCGCCTGAGCGCCGTTCACGGCCTGTTGCTGGAATCCTCCGGTGGCGGGCCGTGGAGGTGCCTCCGGGCATCGTGGCCCTTTGGGGGTGTCGGCCGGTGACACATGACGACGGCGACACCGTTCCCGGTGTGTCCTACAGCGGTGGACCACTCGCCGCCCGGCCCGCGCTCGGGCCCGTTCAGCCCTCAGGGCGCCCGTGCGCCCACGCTCTCCCCAGCCGGGGTGCCCGTCGGCGCGCCCCCGTCCGGCTCGGAAAAACTCACCGGACTCACGTACAACCTTTACGCCCCGGCGCGGGTCTCATGATCGCCGGCCTCCTGTGAACCGCGGTGCAACTCGCGTCGAACACGGGGAGACCGCACCCCATCGACTGCGGATGCCCGCCAGGCATCCCCCGCATGCCGTAGGAGAAACCGCATGCACAAGCACCGCCGACTCGCCCTCGCGACGGCCACCGCGGCCGCGCTGACGGGCGGTCTGCTCACCTTCGCCGCGTCGCCCGCGACCGCCGCGGACTCCGTCAAGGTCGCGAAGGCCGACTTCAACGGCGACGGCATCGGCGACGTCGCCAGCTCGGCCGCCGGCGCCTACGTCAACGGCCGCAAGGACGCCGGCCAGGTCGTCGTGCTGTACGGCACGGCCACCGGCGTCCAGTCCGCCAAGCGCACCGTCATCAGCCAGGACACCACCGGCGTGCCCGGCACCGCCGAGGTCGGCGACGGCTTCGGCCGGGAGACGGCCTTCGGCGACTTCAACGCCGACGGCTACGACGACCTCGCCGTCGGCTCCCCGTTCGAGAAGGTCGGCACCGACACCAACGGCGGCGACCTCGTCATCCTGTACGGCTCCAAGACCGGTCTGACCGGCAAGTCCGCCCACCTGGTCGACCCGGCCCCCTCCGCCCACGACTACTGGGGCAAGGACCTCGCCGCCGGCGACTTCGACGGCGACGGCAAGACCGACCTGGTCGTCGGCAGCTCCGCCGCCACGCTCTACCTCTACAAGGGCGGCATCAGCACCTCCGGCACCGCGGGCAGCGTCACCACCGTCAAGCCGCCCATCCTGTCCGGCAGCAACGACTACCCGTTCGGCCCGATGAGCCTGACCGCCGGCGACGTCAACGGCGACGGCCGCACCGACCTCGTGGTCGACGGCTACGAGACCTCCACCCAGTACGGCTGGAACACCAACTACTGGCTGCCCGGCACCGCGAGCGGTCTGACCGGCTCCTCCGCCAAGGCCCTCAAGCCCGGCATCATCACGGCGATCGGTGACATCAACGGCGACGGCTTCGGCGACATCGTCAGCGGCGCCGGCTGGGACGCCACCACCGAGGACGGCACCCCCGTCCCGGACGCCTCCAACGGCGGCCGGGTGAACGTCACCTACGGCTCCGCCTCGGGCCCGGCCGGCACCACCGGCATCAACCAGAACACCGGCAGCGTCCCCGGCACCTCCGAGAAGGGCGACTCCTTCGGCTGGGACCTCGACCTCGGCGACATCAACGGCGACGGCTACCAGGACCTCGTGGTCAGCGCCCCGCTGGAGGACATCGAGGGCGTCACCGACACCGGCGCGGTCACCGTCCTGTACGGCTCGGCCTCCGGTGTGAACACCGCCTCCGGTGCCCAGTCCTTCAACCAGAACACCACCGGTGTCCCCGGCGGCAACGAGAAGAACGACCTCTTCGGCGTCGACGTCAAGCTCGACGACGTCACCGGCGACGGCAAGGCCGACCTGGTGATCGGCGCCAACGAGGACAGCGGCGACGGTGCCCTCACCTACCTGCCGTCCAACGGCTCGAAGATCACCACCTCGGGCAGCCGCTTCATCGGCGCCGGCAGCGCCGGCGTCTCCACCTCGGGCACCCCGCAGTTCGGCTCCGTCTTCGCCGACTGACCAGCCCCGTCCCGTTCATCCCCGGCCGGGCCCGCACGTCGCGGGCCCGGCCTCCTTCCACCCGGAGCCCCGCCTTGCGCAAGCGCGTCCTCCTGCTGGCCGCCACCCTGACCACCGGCCTGCTCACCGCCCTGCCCGTCGCCCCCGCCTCCGCCGCCCCCTCCCGGCTCAGCGGCGACTTCAACGGCGACGGCTACCTGGACATCGCCCTGAGCGCCTCCGGCCACCAGGTCGGCTCGGCGCAGCAGGCCGGTGCGGTCGTCGTCCTCTACGGCTCGTCCTCGGGTGTCTCGGCCGCCAAGCGCACCGTGATCACGCAGAACTCCGCAGGCGTCCCGGGCACCGCCGAGGCGGGGGACCTCTTCGGCCAGAGCCTGGCCGCCGGCGACCTCGACGGCGACGGCTACTCCGACCTCGTCGTGGGAGCCCCGAACGAGACCATCGGCGACCGGGACGCCGTGGGCAGCGCCACCATCCTGTGGGGCGGCGCGTCCGGCCTGTCCGGCGGCGCCCTGGTGCCCCAGCCGTCCACCCTGGACGAGTGGAACAACTTCGCCACCGGCATCGCGGTCGCCGACTTCGACGGGGACGGGAAGAACGACGTCACCCTGACCGGACGGACCGAGACCCGCGTCTACAAGGGCCCCTTCACCCGCACGGGCACCCCGGTGAGCAACCTCCGTGTCGGCGAACTGGGCACCACCACCGAGGTGTTCGCGGGCGACCTGAACGGCGACCGCGCCGCCGAGCGCATCTACCCGTTCCTCGTCGACGGCGACGAGGGCGGCGACATCCGGTACTTCACCTGGAACGGCTCCAAGCACGTCATGAAGGACCTGCCGAACGCCGACGGTCTGCCCGGCTCGATCGGTGACGTCAACGGCGACGGCTACGGCGACGTGGTCCTCGGCGACCCCACGGACCCCAGCACGTACAAGAAGTCCGGCCACAAGGGAGGCCAGATCTCCGTCTGGTACGGCGGCCCGAACGGTCCCGACCCCGCCCAGAAGCCGACCGTGGTCCACCAGGACACCACGGGGGTGCCCGGGGCCGGTGAGACGGACGACATGTTCGGCTCGTCGGTCGGCACCGGTGACATCAACGGCGACGGCTACGCCGACGTCGCGGTCGGCGCGCCCGGCGAGGACGTCGGCAACATCGGCGGGGCCGGCGCGGTGACGGTCCTGTTCGGCTCCGCCTCGGGCCTGACCACCAAGGGCGCGAAGACCTGGACGCAGGACACCGAGGGCGTGCCCGGCGGCTCCGAGGCCTGGGACCAGTTCGGCCAGTCGGTCCGGCTGATCGACATCAACAAGAACGGCAAGGCCGACCTGGTCACCGGCGCGGGCGGTGAGAACGGCTACGGCGCCGTCACCATCCTGCGCGGCACCGCCTCCGGCCTGACCACCGACTACGCCAAGTTCATCAGTGCCCGCGACGTCTCCGTGCAGGGCAACGGGAACTTCGCCTGGGCCGTCGGCCAGTGACGTCCCCCCGCCCCAGGCCTTCCCGAGGGAACCCCATGCGCACACGCGTCCTCGCCGTCACGCTCGCCGGCGTGCTGGCCCCGCTCGCCCTGGCCGTGCCGGCCGCCCACGCGGCCCCGGCCGCCGCCCCGTACGACTTCAACGGCGACGGCCGCGCCGACCTCGCGGTCGGCGCCCCCGACGCGACCGTCGGCGGCCAGTCCAAGGCGGGTGCCGTCTCGGTCGTCTACGGCAGCTCCACCGGGCTGAAGACGGCCACCCGCACCCTGATCACCCAGAACACGGCCGGCGTGCCCGGCACCGCCGAGGCGGGCGACGCCTTCGGCAGCGCCGTCGCCTCCGCCGACCTGAACAAGGACGGCTACGCCGACCTGCTGATCGGCGCGCCCGGCGAGGACGTCGACGGCGACACCAACGGCGGCACGGTGGTCGTCGTCTGGGGCGCCAAGTCCGGTCTGTCGGGAGCCCGGACGGTCACCAACTACCTGAAGGACGAGACGGACCGTTACGGGCAGGCGCTGGCCGTGGGCGACGTCGACGGTGACGGCGACCTCGACGTCGTGGTCGGTTCCACCGGCTCCTGCGCCCTGAGCTTCGTCGACGGCCCCGTCACCCGGACCGGCTCCTTCCACGGCACCTCGGGCGCGGGCTTCCCCGCCCCCTACTCCCCGTCGTACGGCGTCACCTCCGTGTCCGCCGGGCGGGTCTCCCCCGCCTGGTCCACCAGCCTGGTGGTGCACGGCCGGCAGCCCCGCACCGGTGCCGCCGTCACCCACCTGGTCACCGACCCGTCCATCGGCAACTACACCGACTGGTGGCAGAAGCTGCCCGCCGGCACGGTCTCGGCGCTCGGCGACATCGACAAGGACGGGTACGCCGACATCGCCGTCGGCAACCCGGCGGAGACCTCCGCCGACCCGGCGGGGGCCAAGGGCGGCAAGGTCACCGTCGTCTACGGCGGACCGGGCGGCGAGGACACCTCCCGCGCCCCGCTGGTCCTCACCCAGGACACACCGGGCGCGCCGGGTGCGGCAGAGACCGGCGACGCGTTCGGCAGCAGCGTCTTCCTGGGCGACGTGGACGGCGACGGCTTCCAGGACCTGGCGATCGGTGCGCCCGGCGAGGACTCCGGTGCCGGATCGGTCACCCTCCTGCGGGGCACCGCCCACGGGCTGACGACCAAGGGCGCGGTGTCGTACACCCAGAACACCGCGGGCGTCCCCGGCGCCGCCGAGAAGGGCGACCGCTTCGGCGCCCGGGTCCTGCTCGCCGACCACTCCGGTGACCACCGCGCCGAGCTGACCGTGGCGGGCCCGGGCGAGAACGCGGCCGACGGCGCGGTCTGGTCGCTGCGCGGCGCCTCCACCGGGCCGGCGACGACCGGGGCGCTCTCCTTCGGCCCGTCGGCCACCGGGGTCTCCACGGCGGGCACCCCGCGGTACGGCTCGGTCCTCAACAACTGACACCCCGCGCCACCACCGGGGGACACCCGGGGGGAACCCCGGCACGACCCTGAACCGTCCCCTGACGCTCCCTTAGGGGATGTCACAGGTCGGCCGCAAAGCCGGGCCCGGACCGCCGGGCCCGGCACGTCGGCTCTCAGGACCAGGTACGTTCGTTGACGTGGCTGGATTCAGGATCGGACGCGGGGGCCGAGACAACCGCACCCCCCAAGGACAGCAGGCGCCGCAGGGGCCGTCGTACGGACACGGGCAGGGACACGGGCCCGCCCGGCCCGGCGGGCCGTCGTACGGACGGCCGGGCCCCTCCGCTCCCACGGGCCCCTCGTACGGCTACCCGTCGGCACCGCAGCCGCCGTACCAGCGGCAGGGGCAGCCCTACGGGTACCCGGGGCCGGCCGACGACGGACCGGAGTACTTCGGCGACGGCGGCCACCACCCGGGCCCCGGCCCCGGCGCGCACGACCCCTACGCGGCCAACAACCCGGGCCACACCCAGGCCTTCTCGGTCGACGAGGCCGCCGGCTACACCCAGGGCGCGACCTACCAGGCGGGCTCCGCCGCCGCGCCCGCCACGCCGCTCGGCCCGCCCCTGCACTGGAAGGAACTGCTGAAGGGGATCGTCCTGTCCCCGAACGACACCTTCCTGCGCATGCGGGACTACACGATGTGGACGCCCGCCCTCGTCGTGACCTTCCTCTACGGCCTGCTCGCGGTCTTCGGCTTCGACGGCGCCCGCCAGGACGCGATCAGCGCGACCCTCTCCAACGCGGTGCCGATCGTGCTGATCACGGCGGTCGTGATGGTCCTCGGCCTGTTCGTCCTGGGCGTGGTCACCCACACCCTGGCCCGCCAGCTGGGCGGCGACGGCGCCTGGCAGCCCACGGTGGGCCTGTCCATGCTGATCACGGCCCTCACGGACGCGCCCCGCCTGGTCGTCGCCATGTTCTTCGGCGGCGACGCCGGCTTCGTCCAGCTCCTCGGCTGGGCCACCTGGATCGGCGCGGGCGCCCTGCTGACCCTGATGGTGTCCCGCTCCCACGACCTGCCGTGGCCGAGGGCGCTGGGCGCGTCGGCGATCCAGCTGATCGCGCTGCTGTCGATCGTGAAGCTCGGCACGTTCTGAGTGCGGACGCGCGAGAAGGGCCCCCGGCGGGAAAGCCGGGGGCCCTTCGCGCTGTCCGTACTCTCGATCAGGCGTCCAGAACCTGCCCCGTCCGCTTCACCACGGGGGGCTGCACGCTCCACGGGAAGTTGATCCAGTCGTCGGTCCGCTTCCACACGTACTCGCACTTCACGAGGGAGTGGGACTTCTCGTAGATCACGGCCGAGCGGACCTCGGCGACGGTGTCGAGGCAGAAGTCGCGGACCAGCTTCAGGGTCTTGCCGGTGTCGGCGACGTCGTCGGTGATCAGGACCTTCTTGTCGGAGAAGTCGATCACGTTGGGGACGGGCGCGAGCATGACCGGCATTTCGAGGGTCGTGCCCACGCCGGTGTAGAACTCCACGTTCACCAGGTGGATGTTCTTGCAGTCGAGGGCGTAGGCGAGCCCGCCCGCGACGAAGACACCCCCGCGCGCGATGCTGAGCACGATGTCGGGCTCGTACCCGTCGTCGGCGATGGTCTGCGCCAGCTTGCGGATGGCGGTCCCGAACCGCTCGTAGGTCAGGTTCTCCCGCACGTCTGCGCTGCTCATGCTGTCGTCGCCCTCACACCTGGGTCCGATGGAAATTGAGGTAGGACCGCGAGGCGGTCGGCCCACGCTGCCCCTGGTACCGGGAGCCGTAGCGCTCACTGCCGTACGGCGACTCGGCGGGCGAGGTCAGCCGGAACATGCACAGCTGCCCGATCTTCATCCCCGGCCACAGCTTGATGGGGAGCGTGGCGAGGTTGGACAGCTCCAGGGTGACGTGTCCGCTGAATCCCGGGTCGATGAACCCGGCGGTCGAGTGCGTGACCAGCCCCAGCCGCCCGAGGGAGCTCTTCCCCTCCAGCCGGGAGGCGAGATCGTCGGGAAGCGTGATCACCTCGTACGTGGAGGCGAGCACGAACTCCCCGGGGTGCAGGATGAACGGCTCGTCGCCCTCCGGCTCCACCAGCCGGGTCAGGTCGGCCTGCTCGACGGAGGGGTCGATGTGGGGGTACCGGTGGTTCTCGAACACCCGGAAGTACCGGTCCAGCCGGACGTCGATGCTCGACGGCTGCACCATGGTTTCGTCGTAGGGATCGATCCGTACCCGCCCGGCGTCGATCTCGGCCCGGATGTCCTTGTCTGAGAGAAGCACGTAGCGAGGATACGCAAGGCGTGCGGAGCCGTCGCAATCGCGACGACTCCGCACGCCCGCTGTCACATGCCGACTACAGCCGGTCCTCTCGCGCCGCGCCCCTACCGCTTCTGCAGGACGACGGGGACCGCGCTGCGGAGCCGGGCACACCGCGGACACCGCACGAGCCGGCCGGGGCCGAGCCGCTCGGCCTTCTGCATCGGGAACGAAGCGGTGCTGAAGACGTGCCCGTCCGCGCATCGGACGACGGTGCGTTCCATCAAGTCCCTCAAGTCCCTTCCCCAGGAGCCTCGTCCGGCGTTGCTGCCCGGACGACAGAGGCACATTACGGGATCAAAGAGACGACTCTCCAGGCGGCACTCCGGCCCCACCGGACCCGCCCACGGTACGCCCCGACTCCAGCCGCCCGCAGCCGGTTACCCCGCCGGAACCGACTCAACCCTCCGGTCTCCGGACACCGGCACCCGATGATGATGTAGAGTGAGCGAGCGTCCGGACACCGGACCCTCCGGGGGCCGTTCCGTCCGTATTACGCGGGTGTAGTTTAATGGTAGAACATCAGCTTCCCAAGCTGAGAGCGCGAGTTCGATTCTCGTCACCCGCTCCATGTTTAAGGCCCAGGTCAGAGACCTGGGCCTTGTTGTTGTGTCCGGTGATCAGTTGTCGCGTGCCAGATTCGTGCCAGAAGACTTCTTCGCCGCCTTCCTGGCTGCCTCAGCCCGAGCCTTCCGAGGAGTCCGCGGCATCTGCGAGGTACGCGATGCCGGCCTTGCCGTACCCCTCACCGACGAGGGAGCCACAGTCCACGAAGTCGACCTGGACGACGAGGTCAGCCGCAACAGCCTGGCCCGTGCCGTTATGACGACGGCCACCCTGGACGAGGCCGAGGCGTACAGCCGGAAATCTGCGGCTTCTCGGAAATCGACTACGAGCGCAACAAGGCAGCCTGGCTCACCGAGCAGACGCCCACGAAGCTCGATCCCGCCGACGTGCTGTCCCGGCTCGACCAGTTCCAGACTGAAGCTCAGGCCCGCGGAGTCACCCACACGACGTTCCGCCGCATCACCGAGGCCCTGAACCTCAGCGGTTCGCAGCGCGAAGAGCTAAGCCACCTCCTGATCAGTAGCCGACCGGAGCAGTACGCAGCTCCCTTGTGGCGCATCCCAACCACGGACTGAGTTACAACCTTCTCTACGGGTTCAAGGCCCGCGCACGGCGCGGGCGCGCGCCGCCTTGTCGGCGGGGCCGCCGCTCTGTCTTCGCCAGCGGCGGCCCCGCCCGGCGGCGCGCTGCGTGCATGCGGGCAGAGGTAGGAAAACCCGCTGTGGCTGGGGCGGTCGGCTCCACGGCTTTAGGCAGCCACTTTGGGGCGAGCCTCTAAGATCATGGCCCCAACGTCGTGCTTTAACGGGCAGGTCCACAGACTGCCCGACTCGCCGGAAGCTTACGGGGCCATGATCACTCGCCCCAAAGCAGCTCCAGCCCAAAGCCGCTCCGCCGACCTCACGGAGTAATCTCCCGCAGACCGAGCCCGACTGTCAGTGCCAGTCACTAGCATGCCGCCATGAGCACCAAGCGACCTGCGATCCCGCGTGAACTCCGGCGGCGCGTTCTTATTGAGGCTGGGCATCGCTGTGCCATTCCGACGTGCCGAGCCACCCCCGTGGAAATTGCTCACATAACACCATGGGCAAAGGTAAAGAAACATGAGTTCAAGAATCTGATCGCCTTATGCCCTACCTGCCATACGCGATTCGACGATCCGCACAATCCGCTGGATCGCAAGGCCATGCGGCAATATAAAGCGAATCTAAATCCGCTTTTTTCGCTCGAAATCGGCGAGAAGGGGGATCAGATCATGCGCATTGCCGCATACCAGGATCTTCGGATCAAGTTAGGCGCCTGGGTGCGTAGCGTACAGGCTTTCGGTGAAGTGAAGTCTACACCCCAATCCACAGCAGAGGATGTTGCGGGCGCCAAGAAGGTGGCGAACGAAAGGTTCGCGGACGCGCTAATTTGCACATTGGATTTCCAGTCCCACTGGAAAGGGACCGAAGCGGACGACATCGCGCGCGCAATCTTCTATCACGTGGTGTACTGGGGTGACGATATGGACGGCGCCGAGTTTCCGATACCTCGAAGTCTGGGCAGGCGCGATATTGTAGACGAGATATCGGAGGCTTCCACCGACTTGCACCTATCCGTGTGTGAGGAGGTTGGAATCTTGGGGGCGGAAGATGTTGAATGATGCCTTAGTGCAGCGAGAGAGTCGCGCTCCCGCGCGTCAGGATCCAATCCCAACCGCATCAGACGCTTGCGCCCATTTGTAGACCGGCTACTGATCGCAATCGCCGACGCTCACCGCACCCATTGACACTCGGCCGCCCTTACAGCTTGCCGCCAAACAGTCACCCACTTGGCCTCACCGACTGGCCGGCACGTCGGCTATGTGGTGGCGTGGTTTCATGGTCACTCTCGCAGCAGCAAAGGCAGATAGTGGGACGGCTGCTATCTGGACATCCGCCATCGCGGCAGCCAGCGCACTTCTGGGTGCGGTGATTGGTGTCTTTGGAGGCGCATGGATCGAGCGCCAGAGGGAACGAAGGAGGCGTAAGAGACTGGTCTATGCGGCGACGGTAAACGTGTTCCATCAGTATGTGCACGCGTTGTCGCAATGGGTTATTCACAAAACGGAACCGAAGCAGATCAAACTGGAAGGGGATTGGCTGGCCAAGAGGGTGGTGGACACTGACTACTCCGCGCTGGCGCAGTCCGGAGAAATGCAGATCTATTGCCCCGAGGGCATGGAGCAGTACAAAGCGGTTCAGCAAGCGACAGTCCCGCTCAGAGAGCATGCGGACGCTGTATCTGACGGAGATGACCCAGCCCAAGTGGGAGTCGAAGAAGAGCCTTGGAAGAGTCTCTATATGACGTATCATAAAGAGGCGCAAAAGCTCGCTGCACTGGCACCCAAGTAGGCTGGCATGAGCACACCGGTGCATGAAGGGCCACTCGAAGTCTTCAAAGCATTGCGAGCAGAAATTGACCGGCGATCGAACCAGCAGCAGGCTCTATTGAGTTTGCAGGTGGCCGGTAGTACCGCTCTTACTTCGGTGGCACTTGCCAATCGTCATAACGTGACGGCACTTCTGACCTTGCCCCTATTTTCGCTAGTCTTCGGTGCTCAATGGTATGACCATCGCCTCGCTATCCGGTCGATCGGAAATTATATCAGGGACGACCTGGGGCCCCGCGTGCCGGGACTGTTGGACTGGGAAAGTACAAAGCCAAAGACTCGTGGACAGTGGGTAGGTGTTCTCGCCACCTATGCTGCCTTTCCTGTAGCCAGCATTGCAGCGGTCATCGCCTTGGTCGTAGCTGGCGCGCAAGGTCATGTTCCTGCGTGGGCCATAGTCGGCTGGTCTGTTGCGCTTATGGCCACCACCGTAATGCAGATTGTTATTTGGTGCTTTGTTGGTCGTCCGCGAGCATGATGGTCACAGCACCGACGGCAGCGCAACGGCCGCGGACAACTGCGGCGCTCGCCAGCCCGGAGCGGTACAGAGTGCCATCGGGCCGGCTTGCAGGGGGTCTTCCCGCGCCTTCTAAGCGCCGGGCCTGGGCCGTCCCTGGGCCGTCCGAAGCCGACCAACGCTGACAGGCGGCACCCACAGGTGACTACCCCCACCCCGCTCTGGCCTGGGCCCCCACAGATGATCTGCGACACTGGACGTGTTATGCCTGCACCCGGAGAACTGAGCTGACGTGCACTGATCCCGCGCATCGTGAGTCGCACCGGGTGTGTGTTTAACTGCGTGACAACGCCGACGAACAACCGCGGACGAGCACGGACGTCTGGGGACCATCGGAATAGGTGACGGGCACACGCCCTCCCAAGGCAGTAGCCCTACCGAAGTTGCGTCGGGACGAAGAGGTCGTTGGTTCCGTCGACCCCGCGTCAGCCTGAGCGTTGTCGGTGGCTGCCGCTAGCATTGATGAACTGGATGACGCCGAGCTGGAGTTGGGTAGGCCATGGGGATCAGTTCACCGCTCAAGAACCCAGAGATTTGGCGCTACCGGCGGGGGGATTTTGCTGACCGAAGGCTCATTAATCGGGACTACGGGACGTCCATCATCCAGGGCATCGCGCCCTCGCGAAACAGTTCACACATTGTTCTCTATGCCCAAGCCTCAGACCATGGGGACTCCGCTGGCTGGCGGGAAGACGGGCTCTACGAGTACATGGGCGCAAGCCGTCTTGATGAACGCACAGGACGGCCAGCCGCTGGACATGCGAACTTTAGCCGTCCTGACAACAACGCCTTGCTCACCTCTTGGCGCCAGGGCCGGCCATTGCAACTCTTGGAGAGAAAAGGTCGCGGCCCACAGCCGTTCCGCTACGTTGACTCATTCATCCTGCATGACTGGTTCGAGAAGGACGTAGGTGACGGAGCCTACATTCCCATCTTCCTGCTTCGTCCCGTGGAGGAGGCGACACATGCACCGCACCCGTCGTACTGCACCCACAGCAGCGAGCAGGTTCAATTGATTCCGGTCGAGCGGCACGCTCTGCTCAGCACCTTGCGTGAGGGCTCAATCGACCATCGCAGCATGCGCCCAGAAGCTCGCCTAGAGAAGAGCTTCTGTCTGTTCATGCTGCGGCAGGGCTACCCCGTTTGGCGTTTCGAAATTCGACACACGGCGGGCTGCCACCCCCTCTATACAGATGTCTGGGTCGGCGGCGTCAATCTTCTCTTGGAGACGAAAGCAAAGGCCGACAGAGACCACGTTCGCCAGGCTCTAGCCCAACTCATCGACTACACACGGTTCCTGAGCAACCCATACCGAGCGGTTCTCGTCCCTGAACGCCCGGAGGGAGACCTTCTGAAGCTTGCTCATACCCAGCAAGCAGCGGTGATCTGGCCCGGGACGCGCGGCAACTGGGAGTCCAGCGCCATGTGGCTCAGCCATCTCGGCATCACCTATCGACGATGAACAGTGGTGGACGCAGTCGCACGCACGACCCAAGCGCGAAACCGGGGACAGCTGTGCTCGTGACCTGGTCTGATCTGTCTCCACAGCGCTGGCGGTGGCCTTCATCGACCCAGCAAGGTGGGAGAAACCTGGGAGAAAATCTTCTCCCAGAGCCCTCGGGCGGCAGAGTCAGATCAACTCAGAGCAAGCCTCTAACCTGCGCACGCTCATCGCATGTCAGCTAGGGATCTTGCCCTGACCTTGTTCGGGACGAAGAGGTCGTGGGTTCAAGTCCCGCAACCGCGAAGGAAAAGTACCGGCTCAGGGCAGTGGGGGCAGCTGGTCTACGAAGTGGGCTGGCTCTCCAGCAGTGTTTCCACCGTCAGGGTTCCTGTCAGCGTGCCCGTCAGCCATTCCGCGAGGTTGACGCCCTGGGACCAGCACTCGCCTTCGTGGTTGACCCACATGACGCCCGCAGGATCGCGGAAGTCGACCAGCGACCAGATAGTGCAGCCCCAGTCGTAGATCAGCACCAGGCCGGCTGGGATGCGGCCGGACGGATCCGGGCCGTCCTGGTACAGCTCGGCGATGTCCGCAAAGTTGCCCTGCGCGGTCCCACCGTTCACGCCCAGGATTCCTTCGTTCGGGCCGAATCCGCCGTTGGCGACCTCGGCGTACAAGCGCCTCAGGAGAGGAGGCAACGGGAACCCGATGGCCTCCTCCGCCCCGGCGATGGCCTCCGGTGTTGCGGGCGGTGCCAAAATCCCCGTCCGGGCTACGATCCGCAACGCCTCGACAACCTCATCATCAGTCACGGGCTCAGAGTCTCAGCCCGGGGTGGTCGGGCGTGCCAGATGTGTGCCAGATCCTGCGGACAACCACGGGGAACAGCGGGGAACAAGTCGGCGACTGCCCGCACACCGTTCAAGATCCACCGCAGGTCGGCGCAGCAGCCGCTGCCAAAGACCCCAAGCTTCCCAAGCTAAGAGCGCGAGTTCGATTCTCGTCACCCGCTCTGTCAGAAACCCCCAGGCCAGCGGCCCGGGGGTTTTTGTTGTCTGGCCAGTGGGCAGGTGGCGCACCACAACCGCACCATAAGCGCGCGGTGAGCTGCCGGTCTGTTTCTCCTTGCGGTCCGCGCTCTTGTCCGTGCGGTGCTTCGCACGCTCGGCGCGTCCAGCGGGCCCCCGGCCGGGCCTGCGCTCCTGTCTCCGCCCCGCTCCAGCCCGGCCGGCGCCCGGGCCGCGCACATGGCAGCGAGCCGAAGACCACAAGGCGAGTGCCACCAGGAGGCGGGACGGGAGCACCGCACGCACGCCACTACGGACCCCGCAGCCGGGAACGGCGCCCCCACCATCCCGGTGCCGGCCGATCCCCCGCCGGAGGCATCGTTCTGACCGTGGCCGCACACCGTCGACCCTTTGGGCAGCGTACGCGGTTGAACTGCCCTTGCAATTCCTACCTTGCACAGGGGATGACACCTCAGTCCCAGTGGACGGCGGTGTCACCCCAGCCCTCACGGGGCAATGGCGAATGCTCTGGAACGGGCAGCCGTATTCCGTCGAACAGTCGAGTCCATGCAGCGTTCGGCCCCCATCTCGTCCCCTCTCGCACGGCCCGGAGCCGACGATTTCGGCAGGGTCGGTTGAACCAGTCGAGTGAATATCCGTGCGCCATTACGACATCTGGCCCATCTCTACCTGCGTGTTTCGCTACCCACGCCATACCGAAAGGTTGCAGGATCTGGGGTGACCTCTGATCCACTCGCAGAGAAAGGTAGTTCATCCGATGAAGGCTTTCCGGAGTCTCGTTGTGGGGCTTGCGACCGGCGCCCTCTCTTTGGGAGGCGTGGCGCTCGCCAATCCGTCCGTTATCCCCGCTCACCGAGTGATCACTTCCATCACTCACCCTCTCGGCCACAGCAGCAAGGGTGCGGACCACGGGGACGGCTCCGCCTACCTGAACCTGGATCACAACTGCAAGGGCGGCACTTTCGGGTACTGCACCCAGAACGCGACGTTCAACCCGACGGTGACGCTGAGCCTGATTCCCATCGGCATCATCGGTGGCTCCAACGGAACGAACAACCCGACCAACGCCAACAATGCCAACAACGGCAACAATGGCAACAACGGGAACAACGGGAACAACGGCAACAACCCGAACAATGCCAACAACGGCAATAACGGGAACAACGGCAACAATGGGAACAACGGCAACAACGCGAACGGCAATGGCTGACAGGGTCGCCTAATGCGCGTGGACTCCTGTGGCACCCCCTCCCCTTCCAGGCACTGCAGCCGAGTCCTCGGCCTGTCTGCGTAGGGGCGCCAAAGGGGCGGGAACTCCCGGCATCGCCCAGATCGGCGGCGCCGGGAACCCGCGTTACATAAGGCACCGAAGCGGCCCGCGGCTGCCCGCCGACGCACATGCCGATGAATCGGCAGATGACGAGGATCATCATGGAGCAGTTCACGAAGACAACCGGCGACTCCGTCCCGTTCAGAAGCTCGGACACGCTGGTAGGCCCGCCCAGGGCGTCCGAGGCCGGTCCGGCGGAGTGCGTCGAATCGTCCGCCTCTGCGGACACGGACGTTGCGGGCGACGCACTGCCCACCCAAGCCATCGGGCGAAATGCGGTGAGACGTGTTCCGTTCACGACTTCTTCGGCGGTATTGATGGCTACGGCCGCCATTCTGCTCGGCGCCGCGGCATGGCACCTCGGCATGGTTTTCCTGACCCTGACACCAGCTAATTCCGTGACGAACAGATATCAAAAGTCGATCAACGATTACATCTATCCAGAATTTGGCCAGAACTGGCAGATGTTCGCGCCTAACCCACTGGCTCAGAACGTGTCGATCGGCGCTCGGGTCCAGACGCTGGGGCGTGATAACACCCGGCACACATGGGACTGGGAGAATCTATCATTCCGGCACCTGACCGCCATGAGGCGCAATCCGATCCCCAGCCATCTGGATCAGAACGTGCTGCGCCGGTCCTGGGATTTCTATACGGAAACGCACGATGTGAAGGACAAGCCGACGAACGGGATGCGCAGCGCGCTGTCCACCGAATACCTGACGCGGCTCGCGCTTCAGCGTTTCGGCCGCCAGTGGAAGGGCGAGCGGATCGTCCGCATCCAACTCGCCAGCCGCACCACTGCCGTTGCCCCTCCGAAGTGGACAGGGCAGAAGGCGCCGGACACGACGGCCTACAGAGTCCTGCCGTGGTGGACGGTCGAGGAGAAGTTCTACAAGGAGCTGTGACGTGTACGAGAACCGCAACACAGCGACGGTCTCCGTCCCGGCGCCCCAGTCTCCAGCGGGCGGCGTCACCGCACCCCGGCCTTCCTCTGACCCGGCGTCACAGCCGTCGACATCCGGACGTCCCGGCACTCGGGTGACCGTTCGCCAACGTGCAGGCGCGCTGGTGTCGCGGTTCATCGCTTTCACCAGCCGCACCCAGTCCCCGTACCAGGCCGCCGTCATCCGGATCGGATACGGCTTCTTCTTCGCCTGCTACCTGCTCCGCGAATGGCCGAACCGTCGAGTGCTGTTCGGTGACCACAACCCCTGGTCACTGACCATGGCCAGGACCCTCACCGCCGACACACACGCCTTCACTGTGCTCACATGGTCGGGTGGCCGTTGGTGGTTCGAACTCGTCTACCACGGGGCGATCGCAGCCGCCGTACTGCTCATGCTGGGTTGGCGCACACGCGCTACAGCGGTGCTCTTCCTCGTGGGAGTGCTCGCGATCGAGAACCGCAGCCCTTTCGCGGGCGACGCGGGGGACGACATCATCCGCATCATGGCGGTGTACTTGGCCTTCACCCGCTGTGGCCAGGTCTGGTCGCTGGACGCGCGGCGCCGTGGGCCGCAGGCCGGCGATACCCGGAACGACCGGACCGGGGCGGCATTGTGGCTCACGCTCGGCCCGCCGCTGATGTGGGCTTCATGCGTCCACTGGGACGGCTGGCTCGGAATCTTCTGGGTGATGTGGGGTCTCCAAGGCCTGTGGTTCGCCCTGAACCTGTGGGCTCCTCGCCATGCGATGCGCTCGCTGCTGGACTCCGGCGCGGCCATGCTGCACAACTGCGCGATGCTCGTCATCGCCGCTCAGGTCTGTCTCATCTACGCCTCAGCGGGTCTGTACAAGAGCCAAGGCACGAAGTGGCAGGACGGCAGCGCCGTCTACTACGCGATGCACCTGGATCTCTTCCGCCCCTGGCCGTGGCTGACCGATCTCGTCTCGGGGAACATGCTGCTGGTCTTCCTGCTGTGCTACGCCACCGTCATCATGCAGATCTCCTTCCCCTTCACCCTGATGTACCGCAAGGTCAAGAACGTGCTGCTGGCCGTCATGATCCTCGAACACATCGGGATCGCGGTCGTCTTGGGCATCCCCTTCCTGTCGCTCGCCATGATCGTCAGCGACTTGGTCTTCCTGCCTACAGCCCTCCTCATCTGGTCCGAGGGCCGGTGCGCGGTTCTGGTGCGGCTGGTCCGGGAGCGACACGGGCGGTACAGAGGCGAGCAATGCCTCCAAGGGGCGTGACTTCCGATGAGCCCCCCACTGCTCGGACACGTCCTGGTCGGTCCGGCATCTGTGACCTGACCGCGTGACGCCCGTCCGTCTCGCTTTCCGTCTCATTCAGCGACAGTACGAACGCCCAGACGGTCGTTTGTGACCTTCGTTGCGGCACGGACGTCCCGGTCGCGTTCGTCGTGGTGCCGTCCGCTGACGACGGTGGCAGCGGCAGATGTCCCGTCGAGCGAGGTCACAGGGCTGTGGACGGACGTGCGCGGCAGGAAGGCCACGCCCACGGAGAGCAATATCTGTGCCCGTGAAATGAGAAACAGCTGCGGGCTACGGCAAGTATTCCTCGACCGTCCGACGGAATGGAATTCGCGACCGTGCAGGGCCGATCGCACCGTGCTACTGTCGTCATCAGTTGCAGGTGTGGTTGCCAGAAGGTTTTTTCCGACGGCTGCTCATCACGGCGACACGGAATGCGCACAGGGCGTGTTCCCGGTACCGCCTCCGAAGGAGAGAACAACATGGCTACTGGAACTGTGAAGTGGTTCAACGCGGAAAAGGGCTTCGGCTTCATCGAGCAGGACGGCGGCGGCCCCGACGTCTTCGCCCACTACTCGAACATCGCCGCCCAGGGCTACCGCGAACTGCTGGAAGGCCAGAAGGTGTCGTTCGACATCGCGCAGGGCCAGAAGGGCCCGACGGCCGAGAACATCGTTCCCGCCTGAGCCGCCGGCGCTGACGCACACTTCGCAGCTGGGGCCCGCACCTTGGGGTGCGGGCCCCAGCTCGTGTCTTTCCCAGGAATTTCGGCCCTGCCATATTCCGGCCCGTTCTCGCGATTCTCTGCGCCGCTTATTCTGCTGCGGAATTTCCTTGATCGTGCCCGCATCGAGGAAGGTTCCGCATGAACCGCACACGTACCGCTCCCGCACGCACCAATCGCACGGATAACCGTTTCGGAGGAAGCGCCGCCGCGCCCCGCTCCGGCGGTCACGGAAACCGGCAGCCGCAGCCGGGTGAGTTCGCTCTGCCGAAGACGGTCACGCCCGCGTTGCCCGCTGTCGGGTCGTTCGCCGAGCTCGCCATGCCGACGCCGCTGCTGGCCACGCTCGGCCACGAAGGCGTGACCGTGCCGTTCCCGATCCAGGCGGCGACCCTGCCGAACGCCCTGGCCGGCCGTGACGTACTCGGCCGCGGCCGCACCGGGTCGGGAAAGACCCTCGCCTTCGGCCTGGCGGTCCTCGCCCGTACGGCGGGCCGGCGCGCCGAGCCGCGCCGGCCACTGGCCCTGGTCCTCGTCCCCACCCGTGAGCTGGCCCAGCAGGTCACCGACGCGCTCGCTCCCTACGCCCGCTCCGTGGGCCTGCGGCTCGCCACCGTCGTCGGCGGAACGTCCCTCGGCAGGCAGGCTCGAGCGCTGCGCGCCGGCGCGGAGGTGGTCGTGGCGACGCCCGGCCGGCTCAAGGACCTCATCGACCGGGGCGACTGCCGGCTCGACGACGTCGGCACCACCGTGCTCGACGAGGCCGACCAGATGACCGACATGGGCTTCATGCCCCAGGTCACCGCCCTGCTCGACCAGGTACGTCCCGGGGGACAGCGGCTGCTGTTCTCGGCCACCCTGGACCGCAACGTCGACCTGCTGGTCCGCCGCTACCTGGCCGACCCGGTGGTGCACTCCGTCGACCCGTCGGCCGGTGCCGTCAGCACGATGGAGCACCACGTACTCCACGTCCACGCCGCGGACAAGCACCGCACGACCACCGAGATCGCGGCCCGGGACGGCCGGGTCATCATGTTCCTGGACACCAAGCTCGCCGTGGACCGGCTGACCGAGCACCTGCTGAACAGCGGTGTCCGCGCCGCGGCCCTGCACGGTGGCCGGTCCCAGCCGCAGCGCACCCGGACCCTGGCGCAGTTCAAGGACGGTCACGTCACCGTCCTGGTGGCCACCAACGTCGCGGCCCGGGGCATCCACGTCGACAGTCTCGACCTGGTCGTCAACGTGGATCCGCCCAGCGACCACAAGGACTATCTGCACCGTGGCGGCCGCACGGCCCGCGCCGGGGAGTCCGGCAGCGTCGTCACGCTCGTGACGCCCGGGCAGCGCCGCGGCATGACCCGGCTGATGGCCTCGGCCGGCATCACTCCGCACATCACCTCCGTCCGCTCGGGCGAGCCGGAGCTGAGCCGCATCACGGGTGCCCAGGCGCCCTCCGGTGTGCCGGTGGTCATCACCGCGCCTGTCGCGGAACGCCCCCGACGCGGGTCCTCGCCGTCCCGCAGCCGCCGGGGCCGCACCGGGCAGGGCCGGTCCGTCGGGGCGGGGACGCGCCGACGGGCACAGCGGCTGCCCGGGAAGGACTCGACCGCCTGAGACCGGCGCGGCCTCCGGCGCCCCTCGGCCTCCCGGAAGCCACCGTGGACCTAGCGGCCGCAAGGGCCGCCGGCCGGCCATCCCCCACGAAGGAGACAGCGTGACGCCGCCGCGGACACAGAGCCGTACGCCGGACCCCGCTTCGCTGACCGCGGCCGAGGACACCGAGGGGCACGGTCCTCGGGTGAGTGACGACATGACCGTCGAGGTGGCTCTGGCCGTCATGGCGGGTGCCCGGGTCGAGCACCTGACCGTGTGCGACGGGGACGACGAGGTCACAGGGCGGGTCACCCGCATCCGGCTCGCCGTCGTCCGGGACAGTTCCGCGTACACGGACCGGATCCGGCTGCGGGACGTTCTCCACGGGCCACTGCCCTCGCCCGGCGTCGGCGCGTACGGCCGGGTTGCGGGCGTAGTCGCCGTCTCGCGCTGATCCGCCGTGCCCCGGCGCGCCCGTGGCCGTGCGGGGGACGGGCGGGGACCGCCTCAGGATCCCGGTGGGGACGGCGTCTCACCGGTCGAAGTGGATGAGGTCACCTATGGTCCATGCGCTGACGTCCTTGATCGCGACCCGGTACATGCCGCCCGTCTCCGGGATGCCGAGGCTGCCCTGCACGATCCGGGCGAGATGGAAGTGCAGATGCGTGGGCGCCTCGCCGCGGCCGGGCCGGTCCTCCCGCGGAGCGCGGGCGAAGACGTCCGAGAACGGGCCGAGGCGGTCCGAGTCCTTCAGGACCTCCGCCACCCGTTCCCTCCACACGGCCTCCGGAGCCAGTCTGCCGGTGATGACGGCACCGCCGACGATCACGGTCAGCGACATCTGATTGCTTCGCTCGGACTCCACCGCGGCGGAGATGGCGACGAGCAGCTCATCAGGGTTCGACATGGCACCACAGCTTATGCCGTCCACCCATGCCTGCCTCCCCCTCCTCCGGAAGAGGGAATCTACTCTGACCGCAGTAGATTTTCGCTCCCGTCATGGGTACGCTTCTTCTCGTAGACGAGGTCGAACGAGACCCGCCAGACACGAACTGGCGGGTGGCCGAACAAGAAGCAGGACCGGGCGGCTCGCAGGTCGAGGAGCTGCCCGCAGCAGTACAGCCTCATTCAGTGGTTGGACCGAGAGGAACGGAGGAGCCGACGCCATCAGGATCGCCCGGCCCGAGGGGCACTCGGCCGGGTACCGCAAGACCCCGGATTGGATGGTGGTCCCCGGTCACGCAGCTGCGATCCCCCGCTCCGCCCGCTCGGGCCGGGTAGCGGACACAGAAGGCCGGCACAGCAGTAGAGCCGGCAGATGGTGTTCAATTTCCTTCGGGGCCCTGGTGCCGTACGGCGCCAGGGCCCCTCGACGCGTTACACAGCGAGGTGACATGACATCGGACAACCCTCTGAATGACCGACTGGACGACGACGACTACCCCGCTTACACGATGGGCCGGGCAGCGGAGATGCTCGGCACCACCCCGGCCTTCCTCCGGGCCATCGGTGAGGCTCGTCTGATCACTCCGCTCCGCTCGGAGGGAGGACATCGCCGGTACTCCCGCTACCAACTGCGGATCGCCGCGCGCGCCCGCGAGCTCGTCGACAAGGGGACCCCGATCGAGGCCGCGTGCCGCATCGTCATCCTCGAAGACCAGCTCGAGGAGGCGCAGCGCATCAACGCCGAGTACCGTCGCGCGGCCGGCCAGTCGGCGGGCGGTTCCGGTTCCGTCTGAGCACGCGGGCGCGTGCCGGGTCCGCCGCTGCCGGACCGACACCGCCCTGGCTCCGGAAAGGCACCCCCCGCCGGAAGGGCTGGGCACTCGCCGGGGATTGCTGTCCTCGTCACCCGCTCCACGAAGAAGGCCCAGGTCACAGACCCGGGCCTGTTGCTGTACCGGGTGATCACTCGCCGCGGCGTTTGGTCGTGGATGTGGCGGCTACTCGCGACAGCGAGTCTGCTCGGACAGCGAGGAGTTGGTCGAGATGACCATGGTGACACAGGGGGGTGGCGGAGGCGGTTCCAGCGGCCTGTACGACGTGCTGGAACTCGTCCTGGACCGCGGGCTGGTGATCGACGCGTTCGTGCGCGTCTCCCTGGTCGGTATCGAGATACTCAAGATCGACGTACGCGTCGTGGTCGCGAGCGTCGACACCTACCTCCGCTTCGCCGAGGCCTGCAACCGCCTCGACCTCGAAGCAGGCCCCCGCAAGCCGGCCGGGCTCACGGAACTCACGGGAAAGATGATGGAGTCCGGCGCCCACGGCAAGACCAAGGGAGCCCTGTCCGGTGCCGCGGAAACCATTTCGGAGGCTTTCAAGCAGGCACGCGACGAGGGCCAGGAGCGTCAGGGCGACCGGGCCGCGCGCAGGAGGGGGGAATAGCAGATGAGCACCTACGTCTACGGGATCATCCGCGCCTCGCGTCCCCCGCTCCCCGAGGACCTGGAAGGCGTCGGGGCGCCCCCGCGGCCGGTACGCGTACTGCGCCAGGGCGAGCTGGCCGCGATCGTCAGCGACGCCCCCGAGGAGCTGCGCCCCAAACGCCGTGACCTGCTCGCCCACCAGCGGGTGCTGGACGAAGCCGGGGCGGAGGGCGTGGTGCTGCCCATGCGGTTCGGCAGCGCCTCCCCGGACGACGAGACGGTGACCACGGTGCTCGCCGAGCGCGCGGACCGGTTCCTCGAGCGGCTGCGGGCACTGGACGGCAGGGCGGAGTACAACATCAAGGCCAACCACGACGAGGAGGCCGTGCTCCGCCTGATCATGGCCGACCGTGACGACATCCGGTCGCTGGCGCGGGCGAACCGCGAGGCCGGCGGCGGCACTCAGGAGGACAGGATGCGGCTCGGGGAGTTGGTCGCCGCCGCCGTCCAGGAACGCGAGGCGACCGACGCCGAGTTGCTGCACCAGGCGCTCGCACCGATGGCCGAGGACGTCAGCGCCGGCCCGCCGAGCAGCGGCTGGCTGGCCAACCTCTCCTTCCTGGTGGACAGCCCCTCGGCGGAGCGCTTCCTGAGCGCGGTCGACGCGTTCGGCCAGGAGCACCCCCATCTGGAGCTGCGCGTCAGCGGCCCGCTGCCGCCCTACAGTTTCGTCGAGTCCCCCTCGTCGCGGCAGGCCGAAGGCGGCGACACGGAAGCCTTCGGCAACGCCACCGCCCAGCCGACCGGCTAGGAGACCACCGCCGGTGCGGACCCGTGGCGTTCGGGTCCGCACCGGCAGCCGGGGCTACCGGGAAGTTCTCTCGTTCGATCCGAAGGCCCTTCACGGAGTCGGCCGATGCCCGACCCGCCGTACCCCTGTCAGGGCCACGGAACCCAGGCCGACCGCGAGTGCCGTCGCGGTCGTGATGCCGCGCCTGCGCACAGTGACGTGAACCTGGCCGTCGCGGGCGCAAGGGTGTCCCCGTGCGTTCCCGCACGCCCACGGCCCGCACGAGGCGGGCAGTACACCGGGAACTGCCGCTTTCTGGAATCTGCGCAGGAGCCCCACACAGGCTGCACACAGCCTTTCGAAGGGGTCGTTACCGTTGCTGATCGCTCGCCTCCCTGTACGAGCGTGACCAGGCCGTGGCCCGGGCGGGCCGACGGCGCAGTCAACCGAGGAAGACCGCAGATGGACTACTGCTCCACGTGTCGTCGGCATCTCAATGGCGCCCTGGTCTGCCCCGGGTGCGGTGCGTACGCCCCGGACATCGCGCCGCCGCTGCTCACCGACCGCGTCGGCACCGACCGGTCTGCCGAGCCGACGGCCACGGACGTGTCCGCCCCCTGGGACAGTGAGCCCCGGCCAGAGCACGACACGGGGTCCGCCGCCGAACCGTCCGCCGACGCCGCGGGGATGTCGTCCGCGCGGCCGGGCAGGGCGGCACGCCGCCGCCAGCTCGCCCGGCTGAAGAAGCACCAGCGGCGGGCCATGGTCGCCACCGCCTTCGCCCTCGTCGGCGGCGGCCTGTCGCTCGCCACACTCGACCGGCACACCACCGGCCAGGCGCAGGCGGCCACCGCACCGGAGGACCGGAGCATGGGCGCCGCGAGGGAGCGGCTGGAGGCGGAGCCCCCTCAGCAGGCCCCGCAAGCCCCGCAGGCACCACGGGTGCCGCACGCGCCACAGGCGCCGGAGCAGCGCGCGCCCCGCACCGCGCCCGCGCGGCACGCATCGATCGGCGTCACCCCTCGGCATGAGGCTCTCCCTGCCACGCCCAGCACCGCGGCCCCGGTGGCCCGGGCGGAATCCGTTCCCCCTCACCACCCGACCGTCGTGTCGCCCCCGCAGCAGCAGACCACCGGGTCCGCGTCCTCCGGCGGTACGACGGGCACGAACGGACCGGCCCCGGACCACGCCGACACGGCGACCCCGCCGGCCCCTGCCCCGACGACCGGCGGCACGGACCCGAGCACCTCCGGGACCGCACCCGCCCCGGCGGCGACGTCTCCCGCCCAGCTCTGCCTCCTGGGCCTCTGCCTCGGCTGACATGCCGTCACCACTCGTCGGCACAGGGGATTTCACCATGGCCGCGAAGCGGCGCGCGGCTCCGGGCGCCTAGGCCATTCGGCTCCGAGGTGGTGTACGGAGCGAGAGCATCCGGAACGCTCCGGCATGGTGGCACTCGGCGGTGATCCGCGGGCGCCACCATCACAGGAACGATGGAACCGGAGCCGGAGCATGAAACACCGCATGGTCGCGCTCGCCTTGGTGAGCGCGCTGGCCACCGCCGCGTCGGTCACGGCCTCCTCGGCCACCGCCGCCTCGGTCACGGCCTCCTCGGCCAAGACCGCCTCCCTCACGACCCCTTCCGTCACGGCCACCTCGGCCACGGCGGCGTCCTCCGGCCCGGCCCCCGCGCAGCCCGTCGCGAGACCGACGCCTCCCACGCCTCCGCCGGGCGCGGCCGACGGTGAGGCCTGGGCGTGGACGCAGCTCACCGGCCGCGGGACCGAGATCCGTTACGTGTCCACCGACACCAGCCGGCAGTGCCCCTCGGTCCGTTACACCCTGGGGACGGCCAGGGACGCGCACCAGATGCACCGGGTGAGCACGCCCATGGGGGCGCAGTTCCCCACCACCGTGTGCGAACTGGGTGTGCCGCTCACGGCGTCCGGGGCCCGGCTGGAGCAGGTGCCCGCGGCCGTGCTGCACCCCGGCGACCGCCGGCTCCCCCTGCCCACCTGGACGGCGGCGACACGTCCGCAGAGGATCGCGGTCATCGGTGACACCGGCTGCTCGGTCCCGAAGACCGGTACGGTCCAGGACTGCGCGAACCACCAGACCGGCTGGCCGTTCCCGACGATCGCGAACAGCGCCGCCACCGTGACCCGGCCCGACCTCGTCATCCACGTCGGTGACTACCTCTACCGGGAGGACCCGGACAGGGAGAACGACAAGCAGCGGAACCCGGGCTGCACGACGACCGCCGACGCGGCGAGCTGGGCCTGTGTCGTCGCCGACTTCTTCCGGCCCGCGGAGACGCTGCTGGCCGCCGCGCCGGTCGCGTTGACCCGGGGCAACCACGAGGACTGCAACGCGAGTTTCCACGGTGGTGCGGGCGGCGCGTGGTTCCGCTACCTCGCCGACGACCTCCGCGACGACGGGTCGTGCGACCGGTTCACCGATCCCGTGGCGATCCGCGCGGGCCTGCTGAACCTCGTCTCCCTGGACTCCTCGTTCGCCGACCCCGCGGACAACGGCAGCACGGCGGACAAGGCCGTCTTCACCAGGCAGCTCGACCAGGTGAACCAGTACGCCCAGCGACGCCCCGGCGAGGACTTCTTCCTGTTCACGCACAAGCCGCTGTGGATGGTGAAGGCGGCGGGGCACACGACCGGTGACGTGACCTGGGTGACCAGGGTCCTCAGCGACGCGGTCGCCGACACGGCACTGCACCGGCTGGCGCGCAACGTACGGCTGGTGCTCTCGGGGCACGTGCACCTCTACCAGATGGTCGATTTCGACACGGTCCGCCCACCGCAGCTGACCGTGGGCTCCTCGGGCGGACCACTGGACAACGGCCCGGACGACCTCCTGGTCCTCGGCCAGCCGGTCGGCACCCCGCCGCAGCCCGTCCACCAGTCGATCACCCAGACGACGGGCCCCACGGGAGGCACGGGCATCGCCGGGTACGCGGACCTCGGCCACAGCTCCGCCGGCACCACGTGGGCCCTCACCTTCCGCACCACCGACGGCCGCGTGCTCGGCCCCACCTGCCGGCTCGACACCGGCGCGGCCGACAAGTCGTTCCTGTGCCCGCCCGGCACGTCGACCGGACCGGGAACCGACCGGCCCGGCGGCTACGGGGTGGCGCGATGAGCCGCCGGTCCCGGCGCGGCGGGCACCGCGCGCGGCCGTTGGCATTCCTCGCCGCCTGTCTTCTCGTCCTGGCGGGTGCCCCGGGCGCGTTCGCGCACGTCCGCGGGCACGCGGCGGCCTCCAGGACGCGCTGTGTCGCCACGCCCGCCGAGTACAAGGCCGCATGGGACGCGCGGCAGGTCCGGTGCGTGTCACCCGCCTTGTTCGCCACCACACACACGCGTGGGGACACCTCGCTGTACCCGCGCGGCTTCTGGTACGCGTGGGCCGGGTCCGACACCAACCTCGAACGGTACCTGGAGCTGCGCAAGCGGTACGGGGGCCGGCCGCCGAAGGTGGGCATCGGGGTCCTGTCGTACGTCGGGTATCCGGGACTGGACACCTGGTCCGTCCCGACGGACCTCGCCGTCTACACCCTCCCGCCGGGCGTCCGGGCGCTGGTGCCGAGCTTCGAGACGTGGTTCCGCGTGCTCGACGAACGGTTCGGCCACACGTCCGCGTACCCGCTCGCCGCCCAGCGGGACCTCGTCGTCGCCTATTCGCGGCTCCGCAGGGACGAGGACGTCGTGGGCGCGTTCCAGAAGGTGACCGGCTGCCGCCGCACCGAGTTGCTCGCGGGCGCGGCGCCTTCAGCGACCATCGGCTGCAACCGCTCCTTCCTCGGTGCGCTCGCGGCCACCGGCCCGTCCCCGTACGACGGCGGCGACTCGGAGGCGTGCTTCGCGAACTTCCAGTCGCGGTACCGGGGCCCCAGGGACGCCGCCGCGCTGAGGGGCGCGCTGTACCAGTGCCAGGACGCGGGCTTCCTCAACACGGGCGTCGGACTGGGCTACAACACGTACGCCAACCCGTTCGTGTGCGAGCCCGCCTCCCGGCAGTCCGTGCGGGAGAGGTACACCGGCAGGGAGTTCATCGTCCCGAACACACGCCTGCGGGCTCTGCCGGAGCACGTCGACATCCCGCTGGATCTGGGGACACCTTCCCGGCGCGGGTTCCTCCGCGCCGGGTACTGCTGAGCGCCTCCGGGCCGGCCGGTCCCGCGGACGCCGCGCCGCCGCCGCGGGACCGGGACGTCAGAACACGCCCTTGTACGCCTGCCACCCCGTGCCGATCTTCGTGCGGGGTCCGAACGAGCCCGCGCCGTTGCCGCTGTTGCGCCACAGGTTGCCGGCGGTGTCGCGGGAGACGATGTCCGCCCTGCCGTCGCCGGTGATGTCGCCGGCACCCACGACGACGTTGTACGACGAGCCCCAGCCGGAGGCCACCTTCACACGGGACCTGAAGCCGCCGGAGCCGTTGCCGTCGTAGCGCCAGAGCGTGTTGGAGCGGTCCTGGGCCAGGAGGTCGCCGCGGCCGTCCCGGTTGAAGTCCCCGACACCCACGACCTTCTTGTAGCCCGACCAGTTCGCCGCGATCCGGACCCGTGCCGACAGCTTCCCCGTGCTCGTGCCCTTGTACAGGAACACCTCTCCCGTCGACGCCTTGCGCGCGATCAGGTCGGGGCGTCCGTCGCCCGTGATGTCCCCGGGGGAGGTCAGCACGTCGTACTGGTTCCAGCCGGTGCCCAGCGAGGTGTGCGGGGTGCTCGTGAGGAAGGCCTGCCCGCGCATGGTCCGGTACGCCCGCAGTTCGCCGCTGCCGAACCGGACGAGGATGTCGTTGCGGCGGTCGCCGTTGAGGTCACCGAACGGGACGAGTGTCACGGAGGAGGGCCAGCCGGAGGCGGGCATGCCCTTGCCGAAGGCGCCCGTGCCGTTGCCCGGCCGGTAGCTGACGACGCCGGACGAGGTGAGGGTCAGCGCGTCGCCGGTCCCGTCGGGCGCCCAGGTGCCGCCGTTGGTGAAGTCACGGCGTACGGCGGCCCCGGAGGACACCTTCACCGTCCGCGACACCGTCAGCGCCGGTCCCGAGCCGTCGGCGGGCGGGGCCGTCAGGGTGAAGGTGTACGTACCGTTGGGGACGAACGCGCCCTTGCCGTCACGTGTGTCCCACCGCACGGCCAGGGTGCCGTCCACCTCACCGCCGGAGACCTTGCGGACCACGGCGCCGGTGGCCTTGCTGGTGAGGGTGGCCGTCCAGGAGGCGGCGGGCTTGGACAGCAGTCCACGCCACCGCCACCACGGGGCGCTCGCCGCGCTGCTCTCCCACGCGTTGTCGGTCACCTCGGACTCGACGACGGCGAGCCGCTGGGCGGCGACCCCACTGGGGACGAGGTGGATGCGCTGGTCCGCGTCCACATAGGCCGCGGGGCCGCCGAACTTGTCCACGGTCCAGGTCACCCCGCGCAGGCTGGAGGTGCCCGCCGCGAGGTCGCCGATCTTGCGGGTGGTGGCGGTGCCGTCGGAGAAGGCGGTGAGGAGGAGCGCCCCGGCCGCGGTGTCGTGCCGGACGAGGTAGCCGTCACCGAGCAGCGCCTGGCCTGACGGGACGGGGATGTTCCTCTTCGCCGTGCGGTCCCAGACGCCGGCCGTCGCGGCCGGGCCGCAGGACCAGTAGATCCAGCGGCCCACCACCTGGAGCTCCTTGGGGACGCACGGGGCGCCGGTGGCTACGGTGTCGGTGGTCTTGCCGTTCTTCAGGTCCTTCGCGGTGACGACTCCGGTGCCGGAACCCGGCGTCCACAGGCTGGTCCCCCAGACGGAGGCGGCCGTGACGGGGCGGGTGACGACGGGCTCCAGGTCTCTGTAGACGCCGAGGTCGCCGACGTACTGCTTGGCGGGGGAGGAACCGTTGACGATGGCGTAGCGGCCGGTGACGTCGAGGACGCTTCCGGAGGCCGAGGGCACGTGGAAGAAGCCGGCCTCGTCGTTCTTGTCGAGGGACTGGACGTACGAGCCGACGGGCTCGGACTGGGCGGTGAACGTCACCGCACGGCCGTCCCCGGTGGCGTACGGGCCCACCCCGCGAAGGTTCCAGTTCCGCCAGGTCGGCGCGCTCGGCGTTCCGTCGGCGGCGATCCGCCGGGTGTAGTAGCCGCCGATGAAGCTGCTGTCGGCCTCGTCGGTGGCCAGGGTGCCGTTCTGCAGCGACAGCCGGTCGATCTTCGCCGCCGTGGGCGGTACGGCGGTCAGCTCCGTCAGCGCCGGGATGTCCGCCCCGGTGTCGGTGACCCTGCGCACCGCCCAGTGCCCGGCGTCGCTGCCGCCGACGGCCAGCAGGCTGCCGTCCGGTGCCGGGACGAGGGACGTGTTCGCGTGCCGGAGCAGGGTGAGCGGGTCACCGCCCGTGAGGGGGACGGCCATGAGCCGCTCGCCGGACTTGTCGGCCTGGTCCTGCAGGTCCCACGGCACGGAACGGGCCACCACCAGCCAGCGCCCGGCGATGCCCACGTACGGGGTGCCCTCCGTGCCGGGCAGCGTCAGCGTCGTCTCGGCCGCGGAGAGGTCGGCGCGCCCCAGGACGTGCGCCACCTTGAGATCGGACCACCAGACCAGCCGGTCGGCGCTCAGCGCGACGCCCGTCGGGGCGACGGCTACGGCCACATCGCCGGTGACCCTCGCGGCGGCCAGGTCCACCAGCGCCAGGTGCTGTTCGCCGTCCGCCCGCGCGTACCCGATGACGGCGGTGCCGCTGTCACCGCCCAGGACCCTCGCGTTCACCGTGATCCCGGTCGGCCAGCCGTCGACGGGGGTGCCCTCGGCGGGCGCGCCGTCGCCGTACAGCCACAGCACGCGGTTGCCGTCGGCGTCGCGGGCCTGGGTCAGCACATGGGTGCCGAACGTCGCCATGTACATGCCGTGGGTGAGGGTGACGTCCGTGGTGGTGCCGGCGGACGGGTCCCTGAGGACGACCTTCCCGGTGGGCGAGACGACATCGGCCACGACATCGGACGACGACCCCAGATAGCCGGGCAATTCGAGGCGCGCCAGGCTGCCCAGTTCGGTCGTCGCGCCGGTGTCGTACGACGTCCACAGGTAGCCGGAACGCCCCTCCTGCGCGTGCAGGTAGCCATGGGGGCCGGCGCTGTAGATCCGGTCCCTGCGCGGTGTGTAGCGGTCCGCCTGGAAGACCTTCTCCGTCCCGAGGGCGGTGCGCGCGACATCGTTGTCCGCGTGGGCCAGCGGGCCGGGACCGGCGGTCGCGGTGAGGATCGCCAGCGCGGCGACGACGCCACGGGTGGTGGTACGACGGGCCAACGTGGCCTCCTGGGCTTCTCAGCGGAGATGTGCGGAACGGGACGACCGACGGCCGGTCAGGCGCGCGTCGACGGTGCTGCGGAAACACCCAGCCCCCCGACTGCTCCCCGTGCACAGCGGCACGAGAGTAGCAGCAGGCCCGGGCCCGTCCGCCGCGCCGGGGACGGAGATCGCGGAGGAGCCCCGCGGTGCGTCCTCCCCGGCGGAGGTGTCGCTGAAGTACCCCCTTGTGCAGGCGAGTTGGCGTGATCGGCGACTCGGACCGTGAAGGCCGTGCGCACTGCCGGGCGCGAGGTGCCGGGAGCGTGGTGCGGGCGGTGTCCGCCGCTTCTGCGGGCGCCCGTTCGCGGTCGAGCACCTTCCGTCCCGCCCGGCCGGAAGGTGCCCGCGCCGCTTCCGGGGTCAGGCCCGCGTGCGGCGGCGGCGCAGGGCCACGGCGCCCAGGGACCCGGCACCGGCCAGGACGAAGGCGCCGGCCGCCATCGCGATCACGGGCGTCCCGCTGCTTCCGGTCGCGGCCAGCTGGGTGCTCGCCCCGGACGTGCCGGAGGCCGTGCCCGAGGTCCCGGACGGAGCCTCGGCCGAGGCGGACGACGACGCGGAGGGGGTGGGGGTCGCGGAGGGGGTCCGGGTCGCGGAGGCGGTCGGGGCCGGGGTGGGCGTGCCCCCCGTGGAGCCCGCCGCGAGGACCGTCAGGGTGGCCTCGTTCCCGCAGAAGGTGGTGCCGCGGAACGGCACCGCCCCCTGGTTGACGTACACACAGGACCGCACGGTGGTCTTCCCGGCGGGCGTGTCCTCGCGGTAGGTCACCCGGACCTTGGCGACCGTGCTGCTGTGCGCGGCGAGGGAGGCGTCCTTGCCGATCACGTCGAACCCGTACACGTCCGCCTCGGCGTCCGAGGTGACCGGCGCGAGGGTCTCCCAGGTCCCGTCGCGCAGCACCTGCACGGCGGCGTACCTGCTGGTGATCAGGGTGTCCGTGACGTTCTCGTACCCGGACGCGGTGGGGTTGCTCACCGTGGCCTCGAAGCCGGCGGCGGGGCCGCCGGCGGTCACGGTGGCGGGGACGCCGGACAACCCGGTGCCGAGGCCGTCCACGCCGACGGTGTCGTCGTCGGTGTCGGTGGCCGCTCCGGAGGCGCCGTAGGAGACGAGCGTGGTCAGCTTCAGCTGCTGGGTGCCGCCGTTGCTGTCGCCGTTGTGCGGGGTGCCCATGGGTACCCCGATGCGCAGCTGCACGGTGCGGGACTCGCCCGCGGCGAGCGGGAAGGTCTCGGGCATCTCGCCGGAGAACGTCCCCCCGGCGTACGTCAGCGGCACCGTCTTCCACTCCGTGCCGCCCAGCCGGTACTGCAGGCTGACGGCGTTCGGCGGCAGGCCGGCTCCCCCGTCGATCCGGTAGGTCAGCCGCGCCGACGAGGTGTCGGTGGTACCGGTGTTGGAGACCTTGGTGGTGAAGTCGACCGGCAGGCCGGCCAGTCCGACCTCCGCGGGTGCGGCGGTGTCGACGGCCAGCGCCGGCGGCTGCGACTCGTCCGCGGAAGCGGCCGGCGCGAGGCCGAAGCCGGCGGCGGCGAGCAGCAGGGCCGTCCCCGAAACCGCCGCCGACGAGCGGACCTTGTGTGCGAACGTGTTCAACGTATCCCCCCGGATGCGTGGGTCGCGCGGGGTCGCCGCGCCCGGTGACGGCGGGCAGTGTGCCGTCGTCACGCGCAGTTGGACCCGGCGCGGATGCGGCCGGTTGCGCTGGGCCGTGTGACAGTTCTGTCACCGAGGGACGCGGGCGGCCTCGTGGTCCACTGGCGTCCGCGACTTCCGCGCCCCTCCCACGAGGCTGCTCCAGGAGACCCGCCCATGACCGACGACCGCCGCCCGGGGCTGCACGTGTTCGACCTCGACGGCACGCTGCTGCGCTCCGACGCCACGCTCAGCGCGTACGCCCGTGACGGCCTCAACGCGCTGCTGGACAAGGGCACCGCGCTGACCGTGGCCAGCGCGCGCAGTGCCGTCGCCATGCGGAGCCTGCTGGCCGGGGTGCGGCTGACGCTGCCCGTCGTCGAGCTCAACGGCGCGTTCCTCACCGACCTCGCCTCCGGCCGCCACCTGGCGCACCGCACGCTCGGCCCCGAGGTGACGGCCGCCGCACTGGACGCGCTCGCGTCGCTGGCCGCCGAACCGGTGCTGACCACCTGGGACGGCACCACCGACCGCGTCCTGTACGGCCCCTGCGCGAACCCCGCCACCGCCTGGTACGTCGCGGAGAAGCGGGCGTACGGCGATCCCCGGCTGAGCCCCTGCCGGGATCCGTACGCCGGGAGCGCCCACGCACGCACCGCAGCGGTGATCGCCTTCGTGCCCGACGAGGACGCGGCGGACGCGGTCGCGGTCCTGGAAGCCGCCATGGGCGCCGAGGCAGCCGTCCTCGCGGCGGCCAACCACTACGTACCGGGCTGGACCGAGGTCCAGATCGCGCACCCGCAGGCCGAGAAGGGCTCCGCGGTGCGCCGGCTCGCGCGGACCGCGGGGCCGGCGGGCCTGCGGCTGACCGTGTACGGCGACCACCTCAACGACCTGCCGATGTTCGCTGTCGCCGACCGCGCCGTGGCGCCCGCCAACGCGCACCCCGACGTCCGTGCCCGGGCGAGCGTCGTCACGGCCGCCAACGACGAGGACGGTGTCGTCCGCCATCTGCTCGCGGAGGCCCGGCCGGTACCGCTCAGCCGGTGAAGAAGCGCTTGTCGAGGGCGATCGCCAGGAGCTCGTCCGTGCCCAGGGCCGGCCGCGGGCGGGTCACCGGGGTGCTCTCGGCGTACGAGTTGACCTCCCGCACGGCGACCCGGCGGCCGTCCGGACGCAGGGTGTCGACCAGCCACACCGTGGCAGGACCGCCCTTCTCGGAGCGCCCCCTGACCTTCTTGACCTTGGTGCCGTCGGCCAGGGTCGTGGCCTCGCACGCGCCGGCCACACCGGCGCAGCCCATGTCCCGGGCCAGGAGTTCGGTCATGCCGTACTGCGCGTCGACCTGCACCATGTTCCTCCCGCGCCCGTCGTCGTAGACGAGCTGGACCAGATCGTCGCTCGCGTTCAGGTCGGAGGTGGTCCCGCCCCGGGGCAGGTGCGACCTCAGCACCCGGGTCATCCGGGCGCCGGGCACCCGCTGTACCGCGGCGGAGGTACCGGCGGAGGCCGCTCCCCGCGAGGCCGGCAGTGCGGCGATCGCCTTGTTCCAGGCCGGGCTGCGCACGATGGAGGTCAGCTGGGCGATCGTCAGCAGCGGCTCGGCCCCGTCGGCCGAGCCCTTCTCGCCGCCGCCGCCGAACTCCTGCACCGTCAGCTGCGCCCCGGCCGGGGTGGTGAGCACCACGTACCAGCGTTTCTGCCCGGTGTCGCTGCCGGGATAGGTGAACGACTCGGTGGTGGTGAGCACGGTGCCGCCCGGGAACTCGCGGGTGGCGCACTTGTCGTAGGGGCGGACCTCCACCGGCAGGCAGCCGTCCCCGCCCCCCTGGCCGGCGGTGGTGCCGGGATCCAGCCGCGCGACGGAGATGTCGATGCCGGAGGAGCCGTTCGCGGTGGAGTAGGTGAGCTGGGCGGTCGGCCAGACGGCGGGGCCGTCCTCCGCGGAGCCTCTGCCGGAGGCCCCGGAGACGGTGCCGCCGGGAGGCAGCAGGCTCTTGAGCGTACGGACCATCTCCGCGCCGCTGATGGACGCCGGCGCCCGGGACGGCGACCGCACGGTGGAGTGTGCGGGCCCGCCGGCGGTCGACCGCCCGGGTGTGCCGCCGAGGGCGTCCGTGCCCAGCAGCGTGCCGCCCGCGGCGACCACGGCGAAGGCGGCCGTGGCGGCGGCGACCTGGGCGGCGCGGACCAGCCGCATCCGCCGGCCCCGGACGACGGAACGCCGCACCAGGTCAGGGGAGTGGGGCGGGAACGTCTCGGCGGCGCCGGTCATGGCGCGGACCAGCCGTCGCTCAAGGTCCTCGTCGCGTGACATGGCGGATCTCCGTTCGTCTGGGGCGTCTGCCGGCCCGGGCGAGGAGCGCCGCCCGGCCGTGCTCGTCATGCGGTCAGGTCGGCCAGCTGGTCGCCGAGCAGGGCGCGCAGCCGCTCCAGGGCGCGCATGCTCCGGGCCCGCACGGCCCCCGGCGACAGCTGCAGGACCTGCGCGGTCTCCTCCACCGAGCGGTCCTCCCAGTAGCGGAGCACCAGGACGGCACGGTCCTTGGCCGTCATCCGGGCCAGGCCGTCCAGCAGGGCCAGCCGCAGCTCGGGGTCCCGCGCCGGGGCGACCGCGTCGGGCAGCCGGTCGCTGGGGCGCTCCGTGGAGCTGCGGCGGCGGCGCTGGGAGAGGAAGCTGCGGACGAGCACGGTGTCGGCATAGGCCACCGGGGCCTGCGCCCGGCTGATCCGCCGCCAGGAGCGGTACATCTTGGCGAGGGTCTCCTGGACCAGGTCCTCGGCGAGGTGCCAGTCGCCCGTGAGCAGGCAGGCGGTCCTGAACAGCGGTCCGCTGCGGGCGGCTGCGAACTCCAGGTAGTCCGCGGGTGCTTCCCCCACCGTGTGTCCTTTCGTGGCCGGACGTCATCTCTTACACGCGGTGGGGGTGCTCCCGCGTTACGCCGCCGACGGCACGGGATGCCGCTCAGGCGGCGCGGGAGGCGCGCCGGCCCGTGCGGGAACGGGCGGGGATCCGCTGCCGGCCGCCCGTTCCCGCACGGGCGGGGGACTCCTGGCGGCCGCCCGCGATCAGACGCAGACGGCGCGCTCCGGCGTGCCGGGGCGGCCCCGATGAGCGCGTCAGCCAGTCCTCCACACGGTCCATGCCGTACAACAGCAGCCCCACGAAGGGCAGGAGAAGGCAGGCAACGATGACCACGACGGGCTCCCTCCCGGCAGGCGACCGTGGACGGGTGCCCAGCGGGCGGCCGGCCACCGGGCGGGTGCGTGAACATGCTGTGTCCGCTCGTCCCGGCCGGGCGCGACGATGCCCCGGGCCGTACGGACCGGGGCATCGTCGCGTGCCGGGTGCGCCGGGCGGCCGGGGCGTCGCCGCCTCGCCGTGTGCTCCGGCGCTCCCGCTCAGGCGTGCCGCGCCTGGCGCACCGGCCGCCCCGCTGTGGCCGTACCGCGCAGTCGCCGGGCCGCGGCCAGCACCAGAGCGCCGCTGACCAGGGCGTAGACACCGATGACCTGGGCGATGGTGAGCGCACCCACGTCCGGCCGGGCCCAGACGAGCACTCCGGCCGCGACCGACACGACGCCGGCCAGGAACAGCACCCACTCGTGGTGCAGTTCGTGCCGGAAGCGCACCGCCGCCCAGATCTCCGCGGTGCCGGTGACCACGGCCCAGGCGCCGACCAGCGCGGCCAGGGCGAGGGCGGTGACGCCGGGCCAGCCGATGCTGACCACGCCCGCAGCGGTGCCCAGGACACCCCCGGTCGCGTGCGCGGCGCGGTGGGCCGCGTCCCCTTGCCGGCGGAAGGAACTCGCCAGGAGGGCCAGGCCGTCGACGAGCGCGTACACGCCGAAGAGGAGTGCCAGCGCGAGGACGGTCACCCCCGGCCACACCAGGGCGACCGCCCCGAACAGCAGGGCCGCCGCACCCCGCGCCACGAGCATCCACATCAGCTGCCGCCGCACACCATCACCCCTTCGTCCACCGAACAGAGGTGACCCGGGTACCCAGCGCACGGCCCGGACCGATCTCGCGCACCGATATCCCGGCGAGTCGTTTCGCCCACCGGTCACGGGTTAATCGAGATGTCCCGGACATTACGACCTTTCAGGAGGACGAGTGACCACCACGGCACGGGACATCATGACCGAGGGCGCGGAATGCGTGACCGCCGACGAGACCGTTCTCGACGCCGCCCGCAAGATGGCCGAACTCGGCGTCGGCGCGCTTCCCGTCTGCGGTACCGACGACCGCCTCAAGGGGGTCCTCACCGACCGGGACATCGTCGTCGAGGTCCTCGGGGCCGGGAAGGACCCCGCCGCGGTCAAGGCCGGTGACCTGGCCCAGGGGGAGGCCGTCACGATCGGCGCGGACGACGACGCGGAGGAGCTGCTGCGCACCATGGCCTCCCACAAGGTGCGCCGGCTGCCCGTCATCGACGGCCACCGCCTCGTGGGCATCGTCGCCCTGGCGGACGTCGCCAGGGCACTGCCCGACCGGGCCGTCGGTGATCTCCTCGGCGTCCTGTCCAGCGACTGATCTCCCGTCCGCGCGACAGGAGCCACGACAGCAATCACGACAGGAGTCACGAAGGGAATCGCACCGGGAATCACGGCAGGAACACCGGGGAACACCGCGTGAAAAGCCTGCCGCTGATTCCCCCGCTTTTCCTTCACAAACAAGGCGCCTTCGAGGAATGCGGGCACCGGCCGAGGGCAAACGGTGGTCCAGGAGGTAGATAACTATGGTTCCCCTGCTGCTCGTCCTGCTTCTCGCACTGATTCTCTTCGGCGCCGGATTCGCCATCAAGATTCTGTGGTGGGTCGCCGTCGCCGTCCTGGTGCTCTGGCTGCTCGGCTTCGTCATGCGCTCCACCAACGCGGGTGGTGGTCGCGGACGCTGGTACCGATGGTGACCTGACGCATCGCTTCCGCACGCGGGGACCGGCTGGGCTTCAGCCGGTCCCCGCGTGTGTGCCGGTCTACCCGGCCTTCGAGGGCGACGGCGGCTGGAAGCACGCGGTGACGTCCTTGCCGTAGGGGCAGCGGTGGACCTCCACGGTGTCGGCCAGGGCGTCGACCAGGAGCAGACCGCGGCCACCCAGCGCCCCGGGCCCGGGGTCACGCTGCTCGGGCAGCCGGGGGGAGGCGTCGTGGACGGTCACGTGCAGACACGCCTGGTCCCAGGTGAGGATCAGCTGTGCCGAACTACGGGCGTGCACATGAGCGTTGGTGACCAGCTCGGACACCGTCAGCAGCACCGAGTCCATCAGGTCCGGCGCCGTCTCGGCCCACCCCAGCGCCGCCAGGTGCGCGCGCGTCCAGTCCCGGGCCGCCTTCACCCCGCTGCTGATGGGCAGTGAGCGAGCCCAGCCCACCGCCTTCACCGAGGAGTCCTCGGCCATGTTCTCCTCCTTCGTTCGTCCCGCCGGTGTCTCCCACGTCTGCCCCGGATCCGCGCGGAGGAGCACGCGCACCGGTACGCGCCGCGAGCCGCCGGCCTCCGCCGGGAAGATCCCCGGGATTCGTGCGGACCCAGGGTGTAGGGGCAGGATGAGCGGGTAGCCGCTGCGATGACGCCGGCCGGGGCCGGCGGTTGCGGACAGTTCGAACTCGGGAGGGGAACAGCATGGTGCTCACGAGCACGACGGCAGCCGACACGCGGACCACCGGACTGCCCGAAGTCGCCGACCCCTCCCAGGTGGCGCCCAAGGACGCCCGGGAGCTCTCGCGCCTCTTCTTCGAGCAGCTGGCCGTCCTGGAAGAGGGCACCCCCGAGTACAGCTACGCCCGCAACACGCTCATAGAGATGAACATGTCCCTGGTCCGCTACGCGGCCGGCCGCTTCCGCAGCCGTGGGCCGGAGGAGATGGAGGACATCGTCCAGGTCGGCATGATCGGCCTGATCAAGGCGATCGACCGGTTCGAGCTGTCGCGGGAGGCGGAGTTCACCTCCTTCGCCATCCCCTACATCGTCGGCGAGATCAAGCGGTTCTTCCGCGACACCACCTGGGCCGTGCACGTGCCCCGCCGCCTTCAGGAGGCCCGCGTCCAGCTCGCCCGCGCCACCGAGGAACTGCGCAGCAGGCTGGGCCGCACCCCGACCGACAAGGAACTGTCGGAGCTGATGAGCCTGTCCGAGGACGAGGTCCGCGAGGCCCGCCTGGCGGCCAACGGCTACAACTCCGCCTCCCTGGACGCCGCGATCAACGGCAGCGAGGAGGGCGAGGCGGCCCTGCAGGACTTCATCGGCGCCGAGGACGCGGCCCTGGAGCTGGTGGAGGACTTCCACGCCCTGGCTCCCCTGATCGCCGAACTCGACGAGCGGGACCGGCAGATCATCCACATGCGTTTCGTGGAGGAACTCACCCAGGCCCAGATCGGTGAGCGCCTCGGTGTCTCCCAGATGCACGTCTCCCGGCTGCTCTCCCGCTGCCTGACCCGCCTGCGCGAGGGGATGCTCAGCACCCGCTGAAGCCACGGGACGTCGGCCCGGCCCGGCCCCGGTCACGGGGGAGGCAGCGCGGAGCGCAGGTGTCTGCGCGAAGGGACGCCGAGCTTGGCGAAGACGTTGCCGAGGTGCCACTCCACGGTGCGGGGGCTGATGAACAGCCGGGCGGCGATCTCCGCGTTGGTGTGCCCGGCACCGGCCAGCCGGGCGATCTGGGCTTCCTGGTGGGTGAGCCCGGCGTCGGCGCCCGCGGTCCGCTTGCGTACGGTCTCCCCCGTCGCCAGCAGCTCCCTGCGCGCCCGCTCGGCGAGGCCCTCGGCCCCCATCCGGGTGAACGCCTCGTAGGCGGAGGCCAGGTGGACGCGGCTGTCCTGACGGCGGTCGCGGCGACGCAGCCACTCGCCGTACAGCAGACGGGCGCGGGCCCGCTGGACGGCGATCCGCGAGCGCCCGAAGTGCTCGATCGCCTCCCGGTAGAGCGCGTCGGCGGCCCGGTCGTCGCCGAGCAGCGCGCGCGAGCACGCCCCGACGCCCAGGGCCCACTCGGTCCCGCTCGCGCGGGTGCGCGCGGTGAGCTCCTCCAGCGCCGCTCCGGCGGCCTCCGGCTGCCCGCCGCGGGCGGCCGCCTCGACCAGTTCGGCCAGGGACCAGCCGAAGATGCCGAGGTCCTCGTACCCGCACGCCCTTCTCGCGGCGGCCAGCGCGGTGTCGTAGCGGCCGAGGCCGTTGTGCAGCAGCGCGGTCGCGTGCTCGGCGAGGCCGAGGACACGGCCCTCGCCCCGGACGCGCGCCTCGGCGGCGGTGGTCTCGATGAGGTCCCGTGCCTGCGTCTCCCGGCCACGCCAGGCGGCGAGCAGGAGGTCCGTGTGCATCATGGGCGCGCCGCCCGCCGCCTTGGAGATGGCCGTGGCCTCGTCGATCAGTGCCGCCGCGGTGTCGAACGCGCCCGCGTGGACCTGGGAGCAGGCCTGGTAGGTCAGCGCCATGGGCAGAACGGCGAGCGCCCCCGCCGCACGGGCGATCCGCACGGCGCCGGCTGCCAGCTCGTGCCAGCCGTCGTCGTCCCACAGCTCCGCCGCGAGGGGCTCGGGTGTCACCTGGAACGCCAGCAGCAGGCAGCGCAGTTCCGCGTCGGTGAGGCCGGAGTCCTGGGCGTCCCGGACGGCGTGCAGCGCCCGCCGGAGCGCGGGGACGCCGGCGGCGTAGCCCTCGACGGCCCGCTCGGTCATGCCCTCCAGCAGGACGTCCACCATGCGCGGTGGCGTCGGCGGCGCGGGCCCGGCACGCACCGCCTCGGCCACCTCCCGCTGCCCGGGACCGTCACTCAGCCGGCCGGCGAAGATCGCCGCGCCTGCCGCTTCCAGCAGGGTGTCACGGGCCAGGGCGGTGTCGAGAGGTGTCAGCCGGTGCGCGGCCGCGAGCAGCAGCCGGGGCGCGTCGCCGCCCCGGACCTGGGAGAAGACCAGCCGGGCGCGGAGCCGTTCGAGCCGGGCGCGGTGCAGGTCGTCGAGCGGGCCGGCCTCCGCGGCCGCCAGCAGGGTGCGGGCCTGGTCTGCCCCGCCGGCGTCGATGTGGGCCTGCGCGGCGGCCAGGGCACGGGTGACGCGGCGCGCGGGATCGGGCGTCAGTTCCGCCGCCCGCCGCAGGAAGGCGGCTGCCGCGGCGGCTCCTCCCCTGGCGTGGGCCCGGCCGGCCGATTCCTCCAGGTCCACGGCGACGCCCTCGTCGGGCCGGGCGGCGGCGTGCGCGCGGTGCCATGCCCTGCGATCGGGGTCGAGGCGGGCGTCGGTGGCCTCCGCCAGCGCCCGGTGCGCCGCTCGGCGGTCCGGCGCGGACGCCCCCCGGTAGACGGCCGAGCGCACCAGCGGGTGGTGGAACCGCGTCCTGGTCCCGAACTCGACGAGCCCCGCGGCCTCCGCCGGCGCCGCGGCGCTCGCCGGTATACCCTGCCGGGCGGCCGCGCGCCACAGCAGGCACACGTCTCCGGTCGGCTCGGCCGCGGCGGTCAGCACAAGCCGCCGGCTGTCCCGCGGAAGTGATCGGAAGCGCCGCTGGAAGGCGTCCTCGATGCGGCTCGCCAGGCGGCGTCCGCCGGGGAGCCAGAATCCTCCGGCCAGGTCCGCGGGTGCGCGGGGCAGGTGCAGGAGGGCCATCGGGTTGCCGTGGGCCTCGGCGACGATCCGGTCCCGTACCAGCGGGTCGAGGGGCCCCCGGACGGCCGAGGCCAGCAGGGCACGCGCGTCGGGTTCGCCGAGGCCGTCGACGAGCAGTTCCGGCAGACCGGCCAGCTCCCCTTCGTCCTCCTGCTCCCGCAGTGCGAAGACCAGCGCCACCGGTTCCGCCACCAGCCGCCTGGCGACGAATGCCAGGACCCGCCGGGAGCCCTTGTCCAGCCACTGCGCGTCGTCGACGAGGCAGGCCAGCGGCTGGGCCTCGGCGGCACCGGCCAGCAGACCGAGCACGGCCAGGCCCACCAGGAACCGGTTCGGCACGTCGCCGCCGCGCAGCCCGAACGCGACCGACAGTGCCTCGCACTGCGGTTCCGGCAGCTCACCGAGCCGGTCCAGCAGGGGCGCGCAGAGCTGGTGGAGGCTCGCGAACGGCAGCTCCATCTCCGACTCGACGCCCGCGATGCCGAAGGTGCGCAAGCCGGCGGCCCGGTCGGCAGCGTAGCCCAGGAGCGCGGTCTTCCCGATCCCCGCCTCGCCGCGCAGGACCAGGACCGCGCTGCCGCCCGCCCGCGCCGTGGCCAGCACCTCGTCCAGCACGGCCAGCTCCCGGTCCCGCCCCAGCAGTCCGACCGGGGTGTCGAGGGGATACGCCCCCATGATCGATCTCCTGATCCGCCGCCTGTACCGGCCGACGCGCCGCCTGGTGCCTTCCGCAGGCCCCGCGGCCGACTTGGGGCCGCCATAGCCACCGTAGTGCGTTTCAGGTGTTTCAGGCGTTTTGTACGGGTCGGTGGACGGCCGGGACGGATGCGGGACGAAGCCCCGGGGCCCGGCTCGGGACGTACCCCGGGATCGCTCAGGGCAGACCCCGGGGTCCGTGCCCGGGATCGGTCCCGGGGTTCTCCCGGGGCCGACGCGCCCCCGCCGCGGGCCACCGTGGAGGTGCCGGCAACGCGAGGTCGCCGGCGACAGCAAGGAGAACCACACGCATGTCCACCAACCCCGCAACGTCGGCGATCCGGCCGTTCACCTTCGAGTTCACGGAAGCGGAGCTCCAGGACCTGCGGTCACGCGTCCTGGCCACGCGGTGGCCCGAGAAGGAGACGGTCGAGGACCAGTCGCAGGGCACGCAGCTCGCCACGATCCAGGAACTCGCGCGCTACTGGGCGTCGGAGTACGACTGGCGCAGGGCCGAGGCGAGGCTGAAGGCCCTGCCGCACTTCATCACCGAGATCGACGGGCTGGACATCCACTTCATCCACGTCCGCTCGAAGCACGAGGACGCGCTGCCGCTGATCGTGACCCACGGGTGGCCCGGCTCGGTCGTCGAGCAGCTGAAGATCATCGAGCCGCTCACCGACCCCACGAACCACGGCGGGACCGCGTCGGACGCGTTCCACCTGGTGATCCCGTCCATGCCCGGCTACGGCTTCTCGGGCAAGCCCACCACCACCGGCTGGGGCCCCGAGCGCATCGCACGCGCCTGGGGAGAGCTGATGAAGCGGCTGGGCTACACCCGCTACGCGGCGCAGGGCGGCGACTGGGGCGCGATCGTGACCGACCTCATGGGCGCGCAGGAGCCCGAGGGCCTGGTCGGCATCCACACCAACATGCCCGGCGTGATCCCGGCCGCCATCGACGCCGCGCTGGCGAAGGGCGACCCGCTGCCCGAGGGCCTGACGCTCTCCGACGAGGAGCGGGCGGCGGTCGAGGCGCTCGACTTCGTCTACCGGCACGTCTACTACGCCTACATGATGGGCTCGCGCCCGCAGACGCTGACCGGGCTCGCCGACTCCCCCGTCGGCCTGGCCGCCTTCCTGCTCGACCACGACGCGGCCAGTCTGGCCCTGATCTCCCGCGCCTTCGCCGGGCACGACGAGGGCCTCACCCGCGACGACGTGCTGGACAACATCACGCTGTTCTGGCTGACCAACACCGCGGTGTCCGCCGCCCGCCTCTACGCGGAGAACCGGACCCCGTTCTTCGGCGTCAACGGCGTGCGCCTCCCGGTGGCCGTGAGCGTCTTCCCCGACGAGCTCTACCAGGCCCCCAGGAGCTGGGCGGAGCAGGCGTACCCGAACCTCGTCCACTACAACCGGCTCGACAAGGGCGGCCACTTCGCCGCCTGGGAGCAGCCGGAGCTGCTGGTCCAGGAGATCCGTACGGGCTTGCGCTCGCTGCGCTAGCGCACCGTCGCGGCGGGGCGGCCGGGCACCCGGCCCGCCGGCCGCCCCGCCGGACGCGCCCGCCGTCGGCCCCCGTAAGATCGACTTCGACCAAGTCACGCCATATATGGGGGAATCAACTCATGACCAAGCGTCTTTCCGCCCTGGCCGTCTCGGCGGCCGTCGTCGGCGGTTTCCTGTTCACATCGGTGCCGGCGCACGCCGCCACTCCGGCCGGCCGGGGCGCGGTCACCGCCAAGGCCACCGTCACGTGCAACAAGAACCAGATGCGCCAGCAGATAGCCGCCCTCAAGGACAAGGCCGCGAGGCTGAAGCAGCTCGGGGAGACGGCGGCGGCCAGGAAGGCGCTGAACGAGGCGGCCGCCATCCAGAGGAAGCTCGACGCGTGCATCAAGGCCGACGAGGACGCGAGCAAGCCCTTCCCCGGATGAGTCTCCGGTCCGGCGCGTGGCGCCGTCCGCCCGTTCCACGGGCGGGCGGCGCCACGCCCTTTTTCCGGCCCGGCTGACGGGGCGCGGCCTCACGCGCCCCGGGATCACACCCGCTCGGTGACGACCGGCGGCTCCTCCTCGAAGGTCAGCTCCGGCGGGGGCGTGCGGAAGCCTCGGGTCAGGTAGGCGAGGTAGCAGATGCCGAGGGCGAGCCAGCAGACGCCGAGGACGAGGGCCTTGGTGTCGAGGTGGGTCAGGAGCCAGATGTCCACCGCCGCGCCGATCGCGGGGGCGACCACATGGCCCAGCGGACCGGGGCGGCGGCCCGCGCGCCGTTCGCGCACGTACGTGGCGATGACCGCGAAGTTGACGAAGGTGAAGGCGATGAAGGCACCGAAGTTGATGAAGGAGGTGGAGGTCGCCACGCTCAGGCGCAGGGCGATCAGGCCGACCACGCCGGTGAGGAGGATGTTGAGGACCGGGGTGCGGTAGCGGGGGTGGATGTGCCCGAAGATCCGGCGCGGCAGGACGGAGTCGCGGCCCATGGCGTAGAGCAGCCGGGACGTGCTCGCCTGCGCGGCGATGCCGGACGCGAACTGGGCCACCACCAGGCCGGCCAGGAAGACGGAGGAGAACAGGTCGCCGCCGATGGTCCGGGCGATCTCGAAGGCGGCCGAGCTGGGGTCGTCGAAGGAGCTGCCGGGGTGGGCCAGCTGGGTGGCCCAGGCGACGGCCACGAAGATGCCGCCGCCGATCAGGGCGATCAGCAGGATGGCCCGGGGCATGGTGCGCTGCGGCTCGATGGTCTCCTCGGTGAGCGTGGTGACCGCGTCGAAGCCGAGGAAGGAGTAGGCAGCGATCGCCGCTCCGGCGGAGACGCCCGCCAGGGTGGTGGCGTGGTTGGCGAACGGTGCCGTGCCGGCCAGCGCCCCGGCGCCCCCGACGTGCACCACGTGCCGCAGGGAGAGCGCGACGAAGATGCCGATCACCAGCACCTGGAAGGTCATGAGCAGGTCGTTGGCCCGCTCGGCGGTCTTGATGCCCCGCACGTTCAGGGCGGTGGTCAGCACGATGAAGCCGATGATCCACACCCAGAACGGGACGCCGGGGAACTGGGCCTGGAGGTAGGCGCCGCCGATCAGCCAGATGACCATGGGCAGGAAGAAGTAGTCGAGCAGCGTGGCCCAGCCGATCAGGAAGCCCACCCGCGAGTCGATGGCCCTGCGGACGTAGGTGTACGCCGACCCGGCCACGGGGTGCGCGGCGGCCATCTTCCCGTAGCTGTGCGCGGTGAACAGCATGGCGAGCAGGGCCAGCAGATAGGCGGTGGGCACGGTGCCGCCGGTGCTCTCGGCCACGACGCCGAACGTGCCGAGCACGATCAGCGGGGTCATGTAGGCGAGGCCGAACACGACGACGGATCTGAGCGTCAGCGCACGGGTGAGACCCTGAGCGGGGGCGTTCTCCATGAGGGGCTCCATGACGGGCTCCGGGGGGAGCTCCGGGGACGGGGACGGGCGAACGGGCGGGACGGCTCAGCCGGTGGCGGGGCGCCAGCGGCCGGGGTCGATGCGGCCGCCGTACAGCGGCAGGTGGATCGGGGTGTCGGCGTCGGTGAACTGGTCCCACATGCGGTTGAGCCCCGCCGTGCCGAAGGTGCGGACGCGCGTGACGTCGTCCAGGTCGAGCACGTCGGTCAGCACGGTGGGCGCCGAGTCGGGGGCCTCGGCGCGCACCCGTCCCTCGGGGTCCACCACCAGGCTCCGGCCGGTGCCGAGCGGGCCTGCGGTGTTGACGCTGAGCACGAAGACCTGGTTCACGATGGCGTTCGCCCGGGCCAGCACCAGTTCCTGGGCGCGGTCCGCCGTGGTGGTCATGACCGGGTTGACGATCGCCTCGGCGCCCAGCCAGGCCAGCTGGCGCGCGACCTCCGGGAACCAGGCGTCGTAGCAGATGGAGATGCCGATACGGCCGACGCCGGGCAGGTCCGCCACCACGAAGCGGTCGCCGGGGTCGTACGGCTCGTGCGGCCGCCACGGGAAGATCTTGCGGTACGAGGCGACGAGACGGCCGTCCGGCGAGTAGACCGGCGCCGTGTTGAACAGCTCGCCCCGCTCGCCGCGCTCGCACACGGTGCCCGGTACGAGCCAGATGCCCAGGTCGCCGGCCAGCTCGGCGAGCTGCCGTGAGCGGGGGCCGTTCAGCGGCTCGGCGGCCTCCTGGAGCTGCTCGGTCGCCGACGGCGAAGGGTCGACGCCGCACAGGTGCAGTTCCGGGTACACGGCGAGGCGGGTCTGCGGGAAGCGGTCCCGCAGCTGTCCGACGTCCTCGGCGAATCCGGACAGGGGTGCCGTCGCCGGGCGGGGAGGTGCCTGGACGAGGGCGAGGGGGAGGGGACGGGACATGGCCAGGAAATTAGCTCAAGGTGAGCTGTTAATCAATAGAATCATTTTGATCCGTTTTCCGGTCTCGCTACATTGACGGCATGCCTCACCCCCAGGACGGCCCCGCCCCTGACGGCCCCGCCCCGCAGCCGGCCGGCGGACGGCCGGCCGGCGCGGCCCTGCCCTTCAACGCCCCCGCGCTCGACGGCATCCGCCGGCTCACGGCCCTGGACACCGTGCGCGCGCGCATCGGGCTCGCCGTCGACCTGGGACTGCTCGCCCCGGGCGAGAAGCTCCCCCCGACCGACCGGATAGCCGCGGCGCTCGACGTCGGGGAGATCACCGTCCGCCGCGCGCTGTCCACGCTCTGCCGGGACGGTGTCCTGGAGCGCCGCCGGGGCCGCAACGGAGGCACCCGGGTCGCCGAGCGGCCGGCCCGGGGCGTGGTCGGCGCGATGGACGACTACCGCGCGCGGGACAGCGAGGTCCACGCGCTCGTCGACCAGCGGCTCGTGCTGGAGTGCGGCCTCGCCCACCTGGCCGCCCGCAACGCCGACGAGGCCGCCCTGGCGCACCTGGAGCGGCTGGCCGACGAGATGGACCAGGTGCCGACCTGGGCGGAGTTCCACGGCTGCGACGAACGGTTCCACCTCGCCGTCGCCGCCGCCACCGGCGTGCCCGCGGCGGCCGAGGCCTACCGCGGCGTGCTCCAGCAGCTGTACCGCTACTACCTGCCCTACCCGATGGACGCCCTGCGCGAGTCCAACCTCGAACACCGCGCCCTGGTCGACGCCCTGCGCGCCGGCGACACCGCGGCGGCGGCCGACATCGCGCGCCGGCACGTGGAAGTGCTCCACCGGACCATGTTCGTGGGGCTGCTGGAGACGGCCGGGGACCGCGGGACCGGGCCGCGCGGGACCGCCTGACTCACCGTCCGCGGGGCTCCGGCCGGCCCGGGCCCGGCTGGGGCGGTGTACGCAGGGCGAGGAGGGCCACGTCGTCGAGGCCGGGCGGGTGGACGCGGCGCAGGAGCTGGTCGGTGAGGGACGGCAGCGGGCGGTGGGCGAGGGCCGCGGCGTGCTGGCGCAGCCGGTTCAGACCCTCGTCCAGGGTGTAACCGGGTGCCTCGATGAGGCCGTCGGTGTACAGCAGGAGCGTGCAGCCCGGCGGCAGCACCACGCTGGCGTCGGGGCGGGGCGCGTCGACCCCCGTGCCCAGCAGGAGGCTGTGGCCTTCGGTGAGGTACTCGGCCAGGCCGTCACGGGTGACGAGCAGGGGCGGGGGGTGGCCGGCGTTCGTCCAGGTCAGCTCCCAGTTGCCGTCGTCCGTCCGGGTGAGCCGGGCGAGGATGAGGGTGGCCATGGTGACGTCGGTGATGGGCATGATCGCCTCGTCGAGCCGCTGGACGATGCGGCTGGGCGGTTCCTGCTGGGACCAGGCGTAGGCGCGGAGCATGTTGCGCAGCTGGGCCATGCCGGCCGCGGCCTCCAGGTCGTGGCCCACGACGTCCCCGATGGCCAGGGCGGTGGCACCGTCGGGCAGGGTGAAGGCGTCGTACCAGTCGCCGCCGACCTGGGAGGCGTCCGGAGCGGGCAGGTAGCGGACGGCCATCTGGAGCCCGGGGACCCGCGGCATCTGCGGCAGCAGGTGGTTCTGCATGGTCTCGGCGACCGCGCGCTGGCGCTGGTAGAGACGGGCGTTGTCCAGCGCGACGCCGGCGCGGCGGGCGATGTCCTCCAGCAGGGGCAGGTCGGCGATGGTGAAGTCCCCCGGCTTCCCGGCCCGGCCCAGGGTGAGGGCCCCGAGGACCTCGCGGGTGCCGCGGATCGGGGCGATGGCCGCCGAGTGGATGCCCGTGGCCTCGAACAGACGGCGCTGCTCGACGGCGATGCCGGAATCCGGGGCACGCCGGTAGGTGGCCGGCCCGGCCAGGGCGGAGGCGACACCGCGCAGTGCCCGGGACAGCGGCATCGGCGACTCCTCGGGCACCGGCGGCATCGGCCCTTCCAGGTCCTCGTGGTGGACCAGGCGGTCGCCCTCGGCGTGCACCACGGCGGTGCGCCACACCTCGTCGTGCTCGGTGATCAGGTCGATGACGGCCCAGTCCGCCAGCCGGGGCAGCACCAGGGACACCAGCCGGCGCAGTGCCTCGTCGACGTCGAGCGTGGAGGTCAGCCGCGTGGTGGTCTCGGCGAGCAGGGCCAGCCGCTCGAAGTCGGTCAGCGACTCGGTGGCCCGCTCCGGGCGCGGCTCGGCGGCGTCCGCCCGCTCGGGGGTGTGGAAGAGGACGAGCGTGCCGGTTCGCCGGTCGCCGGTGTCGCCCAGGTCGTACGGGCTGATCATCCAGGAGACGGGCAGCAGGGAGCCGTCACCGCGCAGGAAGTGCTCCGTGTGGCCCTGCGCCGGGCTCCCGGCGTGGAACGCCTGGCGCATGGCGCACTGCGTCGTGGGCAGCGGCTGGCCCTGCGGCCCGCGGTGCAGCAGGTCGTGGGCGTCCTGGCCGAGCAGGTCCGCGGCGGACCGGCCCAGCAGCCGTTCGGCGAGGACGTTCGCGGCGAGGATGTGGCCCTGCTCGTCGACGACGTACGCTCCGGCGCCGATGGCTTCCACCGCGTCGGCGAGCCGGGCACGGGCACGGGGTTCCGTCCGCTGCCGCTGCCGGCCGGTCCCGGCCCTCTCCGCCCCTGCCATGTCGTGGCCTCCTGTGCTCGTGGGGCGCCGCGCGTGTACGTCGCCCGGTGCCGTGGGCGCCTGATCTTCCGTATGCCCCGTCACGGGCGGGAACTTTCCTGACGACGGGGGCACCGGCCCGGACAGCCGCAGGCACCGGCTGCCGGGTACCCCTCCCGCCGGCCCCGGCGAGGTGAACGGGCCTCACCTCCCGGCGGCCCGCACCGCCCGCACCGCCCGCGTCTGATCGGTGGCCGGCCGGCGGGCGCTACGCGGCGATGACGGCGACGCCCGTCCTGCCCCCGTCGACGTCCACCACGGTCCCGTGCACGAAGGCCGCCTCGTCACTGGCCAGCCAGACCACGGCGTGGGCGATGGCGTCCGGCGTGCCGACACCGCCGGCCGGGGTGCCCTTCATCATGACCTCGCCCGGATGCGGTTCGCCGCCCTCCGGCGCCGGGGGCAGGATCACGCCCGGTGAGACGGCGTTCACCCGCACGCCCAGCGGGCCGAACTCCGCGGCCCACGCCCGCGTGAGCGTCTCCATGGCCCCCTTGGTGGAGCTGTAGAGCGCACCGAGCGGCACGCCCAGGCGGGCGATCCAGGAGCCGAGGTTGACGATCACCCCGCCGCCGGCCTCCGCCATGTCCGGGGCGACGGCCGCCGTGAGGAAGAACGGCGCCTTGACGTTCACCGCGTAGACCTGGTCGAAGGTCCTCTCGTCGGTGGTGGCGGTGCCGGGGGCCGGGTAGACGCCCGCGTTGTTGACCAGGATGTCGATCCGCCCGCCCAGGGTCTCGCGGGCCCGGGCGGCGAGGTCCCGGGAGGCTTCGGCGCTGCCGTCGAGGTCCGCCGCCAGGAAGTCGGCCCGGCCGCCGGACGCGCGGATCCCTTCGACGACCTGCGTCCCCCGTTCCCGGTTCCGCCCGGACACGATGACGCGGGCTCCCTCCGCGGCGAACGCCTCCGCGATCGCCTGTCCGATGTTGCTGGTCGATCCGGTGACCAGTGCCGTCTTGTTCCGCAGCCGTCCGCTCATGGCGCGCTCTCCTCGTCTCGCGGTGTGCGGGCCACTGTGCGCCGCAGAAAATGGACTGGCAAGTCCAGTCCATGACGGTGCGCCGACGGCACGGCCGGGGCGGGCGGGCCAGGAGGCCCGTCCGCCCCGGAGGGTCAGCGGTCCGACCGCGCGGGCCCCGGGCCGGCTTCCGCGAACAGCGGCCCGAACTCCTCCGGAAGGGCGCCGCGCAGGTCGGCCTCCAGGCCGGTGTCCCCGGCCGTGATCCGGGAGACCACCGTCCGCGCCAGGAACAGCGCCTGCTCGGGGGTGGCGTCCACGGGCCGGGCGACATCGGCCAGCAAGGCGTCGAGCGGATCGGCCGGCCCGGCCGGCGCCTCGCCGCCGTGCCACCGTGCGCCGATTTCCAGGGCGTCCCGTTCGTGGGGCGGGACGGCCTGCCGCAGATGCTCCCGGTGCGGTGGGTCGAGGCGGCTGCTCAGCGCCGCGAGGACGAGGTGAACGGCGGCGTCGGCGGCCTCCTCGTCGCCGAGACGGGCCCGTGACGCCACCTCTTCCACCAGATGCCGATGGCTGATCATGCTTCCTCCCGCTGGTGCGGTCAGGGGGTTGTCCTGGGGTCTGGGAGTGGCTGACGGGTGCCCATGGGGCAGACGCGTACACAGACCTACATATCGCACCGAAGCAGACATGGATCGCCGGAATCGTGGTAGTCCGGCTGACGAAGTGGTTCGCCCCTCGCGGTCGTTGCGGCCACCGCGGCGGTCGCGGCCACCGCACGGCGTGCACGAGAGCCGGAGACAACGAGACACGTATTCGGAGGTTCCGCCATGGCGACAGCACAGATGGTGCGGGACGTGATGACCGCCCCGCCGGTCGAGGTGAGCCCGCAGACCTACGTCGCCGACGTCGCCCGCCGCATGCGGGACGAGGACATCGGCGCGGTCCTGGTGACGGAGGAGGGCCACCCGCGTGGCCTGGTGACGGACCGGGACCTCACCGTGCGGATCCTGGCGGAGGGCGGCGACGTCAGCGGTGTGCACGTCGAGGACGCGTGCAGCACCGACCTGACCACGGTCACCCCGGACGACCCCGTCGACCGCGCGGTCGGCCTCATGCGGGAGAAGGCCGTACGCCGCCTGCCGGTGGTCGATCCCGAACGGGACCGCGTGGTCGGCATCGTCTCCCTGGGCGACCTCGCCGTCGAGCGCGACACCGACTCCGCGCTGAGCGAGATCAGCGCGTCCGAACCCAACAGGTAGGCCGGCCGGCGTTCCCGTCCCCGTCCACCGACGCGCACCCCGTCCACCGGCCGGTGGACGGGGGGGCGCGTACCGACGGCGCGCCACGGCGCCCGTGGGGAGGAAGTCTGTCGCGGCGGGGACAGATCTCCTGGGCCGCCGGAGTTAGGGTTGTCGCACGACGCGGAGCGTATCGAAACGCCTCGGAGCACGGGTGCCACACAGGCCCGCGCCTCTCGCCGCGTCCCGAGACGAAGGTGCCATGCCCGCTGAGAACGCCGCCGCCGGCAACCTGGACGACGACGACTACCCCGCCTACACGATGGGGCGGGCCGCCGACGTCCTCGGCACCACTCCCGCCTTCCTGCGGGCCATCGGCGAGGCCGAGCTGATCACCCCGCTGCGTTCGGAGGGCGGCCACCGCCGGTACTCGCGCCGCCAGCTGCGCGTCGCCGCCCGCGCCCGGGAGCTGGTGGACCAGGGCACGCCCATCGAGGCCGCGTGCCGCATCGTCTCCCTGGAGGACCAGCTCGACGACGCCCTCCGCGTGAACCAGGACATGCGCCGGCGGATCGACCAACGGCGTGCGGATATCTAGAGCCGCCGCTGCAGAAATCCCGGCCACGACGGCGTCAGAATACCTGGACGACCGCGAAAACACGTGGGGCTTCCGGCCGGCCTGTGTTAGCGTGATAGCAGTTGCAGTTTTGGTTGCCAGAGATTTTTTTCTTTGCAGAGCTTTCCGGATTCTTCCGGAGGGGTGATCATCGCGGCGACTCGGCTCCGTAAAGTGCGGAGTCCGGCATTGCCCCCGAGGGAGATTCAATATGGCATCTGGCACCGTGAAGTGGTTCAACGCGGAAAAGGGCTTCGGCTTCATCGAGCAGGACGGCGGCGGCGCCGACGTGTTCGCGCACTACTCGAACATCGCCACCTCCGGCTTCCGCGAGCTTCAGGAAGGCCAGAAGGTTACCTTCGACGTCACGCAGGGCCAGAAGGGCCCGCAGGCCGAGAACATCGTTCCCGCCTGACGCTGACGCGCTGCATGGTGCTGGGGCCCGCGCTCTCGAGCTGCGGGCCCCAGCCCATTGTTTTCCCGGCTCCGGCCGGATTTTCGCATTTCCGTCGGCTCATTCTTGTGAATCCACGCGCGGTTCGTTCACCGCTGAGCGGAATTCCTCGATACGCCGCATCGAGGAAGGTTCCCTCATGAACCGCACCCGTCGCACCGGCGGCGACCCTGGCCGCTTCCGCGCGGACCGGACGTCCACCCGGACGGCCGGCGGCACGCGCGGCGGCCGTTCCCGTGCGCAGGAGCAGGGCCGGCAGGGCCCCCGTCCGGGCACCGGACGCAGGAGCGGCGCGGGCGCCCGCTCCGGCACCCGCCGGCAGGAGTTCGCCCTGCCGGTCACCCTCACCGAACCGCTGCCCGCGGTCGAGACGTTCGCCGAACTCGACATGCCCGCACGGCTGCTGGCCGCACTCGGCGCCGAAGGCGTCACCACGCCCTTCCCGATCCAGGCGGCCACGCTGCCGAACGCGCTGGCCGGCCGGGACGTCCTGGGCCGCGGGCGCACGGGCTCGGGCAAGACGCTCGCCTTCGGCCTGCCGCTGCTGGCCCGTCTGGACGGGCAGCGGGCCCAGCCCCGGCAGCCGCTCGCGCTCGTCCTCGTGCCCACCCGGGAACTGGCCCAGCAGGTCACCGACGCCCTCACCCCGTACGCCCGCGCCCTGCGGCTGCGGCTCGCCACCGTGGTGGGCGGCATGTCGATCGGCCGTCAGGCGAGCGCGCTGCGCGGCGGCGCCGAGGTCGTCGTCGCCACGCCCGGCCGGCTGAAGGACCTCATCGAGCGGGGCGACTGCCGGCTGGACCAGGTCGCCGTCACCGTCCTGGACGAGGCCGACCAGATGGCCGACATGGGCTTCATGCCGCAGGTGACGGCCCTGCTCGACCAGGTCGCCGACGGCGGCCAGCGGCTGCTGTTCTCGGCCACCCTGGACCGCAACATCGACCTGCTGGTACGGCGCTACCTCCACGATCCCGTCGTGCACTCGGTCGACCCGTCCGCGGGAGCCGTCAGCACCATGGAGCACCACCTGCTGCACGTGCACGACGACGACAAGCACACCGCCGCGACCGAGATCGCCGCCCGGGACGGACGGGTGATCATGTTCCTGGACACCAAGCACGCGGTGGACCGGATGGCCAGGCACCTGCTGTCCGTAGGGGTGCGCGCCTCGGCCCTGCACGGCGGCAAGTCGCAGCCGCAGCGCAACCGCACGCTCGCCCAGTTCAAGGACGGCCACGTGACGGTCCTGGTGGCGACCAACGTCGCCGCCCGCGGCATCCACGTCGACGGCCTCGACCTGGTCGTCAACGTCGACCCGCCCGGGGACCACAAGGACTACCTGCACCGGGGCGGCCGTACCGCCCGGGCCGGCGAGTCCGGCACGGTCGTCACCCTCGTCCTGCCGCACCAGCGGCGTGCGATGGACCGCCTGATGGCCGACGCCGGCATCACCGCGCGTACCGTCCGGGTCCGCCCCGGCGAGGCCGAACTGCACCGCATCACCGGCGCCCGCACCCCCTCCGGCGTGCCCGTCACGGTCACCGCGCCGGCCGCCGAACGGAGCGAGCGCCCCGCGTCCGCCCCGCGCGGCCGCCGGGGACGCGGGGCCGGCCGGGGAGCGGCCACCCGCACCCGTCGCTCCGCCCCGAGGAACAACTCCTAGTCCAGGTACCGGGATTCGCCCTCCGCGTCCGGGGCGAGCCTACGGTCGATCCCTCCGCTGTCCCTCCCCCGATCCTGTGGAGTCCGCCATGCGCTGTGTCATCGCCCGTTTCCCCTTCGACCTGACCAAGAGCGAGGTCGAGCAGTCGATGAACGGGGTCTCGCCCGAACCGGTCACCGGTGTCTCGGTGAGCATCGGCCGCCGCGTCTACCCCGTCATGCAGGTCGGCGAGGTGATCACCAAGCAGGACCGCCGCGACTTCACGTCGGGCGAGATGCGCCGGGCCCTGACCCGGCTCGGGTTCACCTGCCACGACGCGCCCCCGGCCGCGCCGGCCGCGCCCGCCCCGGCCCCGCGCGCCGACGAGGACGCCTGGCGCTGGTGAGCTCCCGGTGACCACGCGTCCCGGTTCACGGGTGTGAGCGGCGTGGGACGTGGCACCCGGAGACGGAGCGGGCCGGACCTGCGCACCGCGTCCCGTGCGGCACACGGTTCGGCCACGAGCCGGGCGCCGTGCCGGGGCGCCACGGCCCGCGCCGCCCGGTTGTCGCCGCGAACCGCCGACGACAACCGGTGTGGCGTGTGCGGCGGACGCCGGGAAACGGCGTCCCGGGCCGGACGCCGGGCTCAGGCCGGTGCGTTCGCCGGTGCCACCGCGTCCGCCCGCTCCCGCACCACGCGCCGCCGCGGGGCCGGGACGAGCAGCGGGTTGGCGACGCCCCAGGCCGCGCCCTTGCAGACCAGTTCCTTGTAGACGGCGGCGATCCGGCCGGTCAGGGCCGCCCGCACCGCGCGGTCGTCGGCGGTGACGTACTGGATCAGACCTTCCTTGCGGCCCAGCGAGATGCACTGGTTGAAGTAGCGCACCGCCACCTTCGGGAGCTTGCCGCCGGTCAGGCGCGCCGCGATGGCGTCGGCGGCCTGCCAGGCGCTGGGGACGCCCGAGGCGCACGACATCCGCAGCGGCTTGTCGCCGGGGCCCATCGCCAGGGCCGCGTCGCCGACGGCGTACACGTCGGGGTGCGAGACCGAGCGCATGGACCGGTCGACGACGATCTGGCCGGTCCCGGTGACCTCGAGGCCGGTGGCCCGCGCGATCGGGTGGACGGCGAAGCCGGTGGTCCACACGGTGACCGCGGCCGGGACCGTGGCGCCGTCGGCGGTGGTGACGTGGTCGGCCGCCACGGCCGTGACGTCGGTGTGCTCGCGCACCGTGACGCCGAGCCCGGCGAAGACCTTGCGCACGTGGGCGCGGCCCTTCGCGGAGAGCCAGTCGCCGAGTCCGCCACGGGCGACGAGGGCGACGTCGAGGTCCGGGCGGGCCTCGGCGATCTCGGCCGCCGCCTCCAGACCGGTGAGGCCGCCGCCGACCACGACCACCGGCTGCCCGGCCGTCAGGCCGGCCAGCCGCTCCCGCAGCCGCAGCGCTCCGGCACGGCCCGTGATCTCGTGGGCGTGTTCCGCCGCGCCGGGGACGCCCTGGTCGTCCCAGCCGCTGCCCAGGGCGTACACGAGGGTGTCGTACTCCAGTTCCCCGGCGCCGTCCGCGTCGGTCACGGCGACCGTCCTGCGGTCGACGTCGACGCCGGTGACCCGCGCGAGCCTCAGCCGCACACCGGTGCCCGCGAACATCTCGCTGAACGGCCGGGGCCTGAGGTCCTGGCCGGTGGCGAGCTGGTGCAGCCGGACGCGCTCCACGAAGTCGGGTTCGGCGTTGACGAGGGTGATGGAGACGTCTTCGGGGCGCAGCCGCCTGGCGAGGCGCCCGGCGGTGATGGCTCCGGTGTATCCGGCTCCGAGGACGACGATGCGGTGCTGCATTTCCTGGCTCCTGTCTTGAGCGGATTCGCCCCTTGAACCGGGCGGCCCGCCGTTTCCTGACAGGAACCGGGTGTGAAGCACGTCACATGATGGTCGGCGGGCGTGGAGCCCCGGATCAGAAGGGGCGGAGCAGGGGTTCGCCGTGGTCGGTGGCCGCCCAGTGCCGGGTCGCGCGTTCGAGCTTGTCGGGGTTGGCCTGGCCGCGGAACGCGCGGATGCCGTCGGCGGTGACCTCCAGGCAGATGACGCCGATGACCCGGCCGTCGAGGACCGCCACGACGGCCGGCTCGCCGTTGGCGGTGGTGGCGTAGATGCCGGGCGAGCCGCCGACCAGATTGCGCTTGGCCTTGCCGGGCTTGAACAGGCCCCGCATGAACGTGGCGACCGCGAGCGCGCCCTCGAACGGCTTCGTGCGGGCCGGGACCTTGCCGCCGCCGTCGCCGACCGAGACGGCGTCCTGGGTGAGCAGCCGTACCAGCGGCTCGGTCCGGCCGCTGGTGGCGGCGGCCAGGAACTCCTCGACGATCCGCCGGGCGGCGGCCTCGTCGATCTCGATGCGGGCCTTGCCGTCCGCGACGTGCTTCTTGGCCCGGTGCAGGGTCTGCTGGCTCGCGGCCTCGCTGATGTCGAGGATCTCGGCGATCTCCCGGTGCGGGTAGTCGAAGGCCTCCCGCAGCACGTACACCGCCCGCTCGCCCGGGGTCAGGCGCTCCAGCAGGGTGAGGACGGCGTACGACACCGACTCGCGCTGTTCCGCGGTGTCGGCCGGGCCCAGCATCGGGTCCCCGGCGAGCAGCGGCTCGGGCAGCCACTGGCCCACGTAGGTCTCGCGTCGCGCGCGGGCCGAGGTGAGCTGGTTGAGGCAGAGGTTGGTGAGCACCTTGGTCAGCCAGGCCTCGGGGACCTCGACGTGGCCGGCGCCGGCGGCCTGCCAGCGCAGGAACGTCTCCTGCACGGCGTCCTCGGCCTCGCTCGCCGAGCCGAGCAGGCGGTAGGCGATGGCCTCCAGCCGGGGCCGGGCCGCCTCGAACCGCTCCACGTCGCTCACTGTCAGGGCCATGTCCGCGATCCTAGCCGCCGCGGCCCCCGCCGGGCGGGGGCCGCGGGTTCTCCCCGGGAGACCGTCGGTGCGCCCCGGCGCGGCTGGTATGACTGCTGCATGCTGGAAGAAGCCGCTCAGTCAGCGATCGACATGTTCCTCTCCGCGTTCAACGCGCGGGAGGACGGCCAGGTGATCTCCCTGCTGTCCCAGGCCCTCACCCCCGACGTGGTGTTCTGGGGGCCGCTGGGACGCAGCGAGGGAGTGGAGGCGGTCGAACGGTTCGTGCTGGACATCCGTCGCCACCCCGCCGGCGCCGGCACCATGGTCCGCTGTTCGGCGGTGGACATGCCGGGTGAATGGGCCCGCTACCGGTGGGCGTTCACCACACCGGACGGCGGGCCCCGGCTGGCCGGGACGGACGTGGTGCACCTTCGGCCCCGTACGCACCTCATCGACCAGGTGATCGTCTTCGCGGGGGACATCGAGCCCGCCCGCTGACCCCCTTCCCGGCGGGGCCGGGGCGGCGCCGGGTGGGCGCGAGGCCCCGGTTCGTTGGGCCGGTCGGGTGTATCCGTCATCCGAATGGCCGCACGTCGCACGCTCAGGGCCCCGGGCGCGGCCTCGCGTGGCGAGGATGGCGGTGACCGACGTCCTGTCGTGGGCGGACGGCGAGCATCGGGAGACGGACGACTGGTGAGCATCCTCAACGAACCCCAGGGCGGTGGCGCCCCAGCCGAGGACTCGTACGAGAACGAGTTGCCGGTCCGGCGCAAGCAGCCCGGCAATGTCGTGGTGAAGTGGCTGACCACCACCGACCACAAGACGATCGGCACCCTCTATCTGTCGACGTCGTTCGGATTCTTCCTGGCCGGCGGGCTGATGGCGCTGATCATCCGCGCCGAACTCGCCCGCCCCGGACTTCAGATCGTCTCGAACGAGCAGTACAACCAGCTCTTCACGATGCACGGCACCGTGATGCTCCTGATGTTCGCCACCCCGCTGTTCGCCGGCTTCACCAACTGGATCATGCCGCTCCAGATCGGCGCGCCCGACGTGGCCTTCCCCCGGCTGAACATGTTCGCCTACTGGCTGTACCTGTTCGGCTCGCTCATCGCGATGGCCGGTTTCGTCACCCCGAACGGCGCGGCCGACTTCGGCTGGTTCGCCTACACGCCCCTGTCCGACGCGATGCGCAGCCCCGGGGTCGGCGGGAACATGTGGATCCTCGGTCTGGCGTTCTCGGGCTTCGGCACCATCCTCGGTGCCGTCAACTTCATCACCACGATCACCGCGATGCGCGCGCCCGGCATGACCATGTTCCGCCTGCCGATCTTCACCTGGAACGTGCTGCTGACCAGTGTCCTGGTCCTGTTCGCCTTCCCGGTGCTGGCCGCCGCCCTGTTCGCGCTGGCGGCCGACCGCATCTTCGGCGCCCATGTGTACGACGCGGCCAACGGCGGCCCGATCCTGTGGCAGCACCTCTTCTGGTTCTTCGGCCATCCGGAGGTGTACATCATCGCGCTGCCGTTCTTCGGCATCGTCACCGAGGTCATCCCGGTGTTCTCCCGCAAGCCGATCTTCGGCTACATGGGCCTCGTCGCCGCGACCATCGCCATCGCCGGCCTGTCGGTCACGGTGTGGGCGCACCACATGTTCCCCACCGGCGCCGTGCTGCTGCCGTTCTTCTCCTTCATGACGTTCCTGATCGCCGTGCCGACCGGGGTGAAGTTCTTCAACTGGATCGGCACGATGTGGAAGGGCTCGTTGTCCTTCGAGACGCCGATGCTCTGGGTGACCGGCTTCCTCGTGACGTTCCTCTTCGGCGGTCTGACCGGTGTCATCCTGGCCTCCCCGCCCATGGACTTCCACGTGACGGACAGCTACTTCGTGGTGGCCCACTTCCACTACGTCGTCTTCGGCACGGTGGTCTTCGCGATGTTCGCCGGCTTCCACTTCTGGTGGCCCAAGTTCACCGGCAAGATGCTCGACGAGCGCCTGGGCAAGATCTGCTTCTGGACCCTGTTCACCGGCTTCCACGGCACCTTCCTGATCCAGCACTGGCTGGGCGCCGAGGGCATGCCGCGCCGCTACGCCGACTACCTGGCCGCCGACGGCTTCACCGCGCTGAACACGGTGTCGACCATCAGCTCCTTCCTGCTCGGCCTGTCGATCCTGCCGTTCCTCTACAACGTCTGGAAGACGGCCAAGTACGGCAAGCCGGTCGGCGTGGACGACCCGTGGGGCTACGGCCGTTCGCTGGAGTGGGCGACCTCCTGCCCGCCGCCCCGGCACAACTTCCTCACCCTGCCGCGGATCCGCAGCGAATCCCCGGCGTTCGACCTGCACCACCCGGACATCGCGATGCGGGAGCAGGAGGGCCACAGCACCGCGCTCACGAGCGACGGGGGCCGCGCGTGAGCGGTCTGCCCCAGCAGGGGACCGGAGTGGACGGCGACCTGGGCAACGAGGTCGAGGGTTACCTGCTGTGGCAGGCCAGGGTCGCGGAGGCGGAGCAGCGCGCCCGGGAGTTCGCCGGCTCCCTGGACTGGCTGACGACGGCGCAGCGCGAGGAGGTCGAGCGGCGGTACGCCGCCGACAGCCTGCTGCGGGCCCGGGCCGACCTCGAACGCATCGCGGCCCGGTGCGTGTCGCTGCGGGCCGAGTACGAGCAGCGGTACGCCGAACTACGGCGGCGCTGCGTGGGCGTGGCGCTCGCGGTGTGCGCCGGCGTCACCACCCTGGCCGCCCTGCTGCGGGCCCTCTGAGCCCGCGCCGGCCGGTTTGCCGGGGCACCCGCGGGTCACTCGGGACCGGTGGTGTCCAGGGGGGACGTGAGGCGACCGGGAGGCAGCCGATGAGCGCGGTGACCGTGGCCCGGGCCCAGGGCCTGTTCAATCTCGTCGGCGGTGGCTGGCCCCTGCTGCACCTGCGCAGCTTCGAGTGGGTCTTCGGGCCGAAGACCGACGTCTGGCTCCAGCGGACGACGGCGGGGCTGCTCGCCACGACCGGCTGGAGCCTGCTGCGCACCGGTCCGGCCCCGGAATCGCTCGGCCAGGCGCGCCGGGCGGGCATCGGGTCCGCCGTGACCCTGCTGGCCGTCGACCTCGTCTACGTGCCCCTCGGCCGGATCCGCCCCACCTACCTGCTCGACGCGGCGATGCAGGCGGGCTGGCTGGCGGCCTGGTGGCGGTGCGGGAGGCCGCGGTGCGCGGACCCCGGCGGGAAGCGGCGGGGCGGTGCCCGGTCCACGCCGCGCTCCCGGTGACGCGGTGCCGCGGTGACGGGTGACGCGTTGCCCGGCCGGCGGACGCGGACGCGTTTCGACGGGTGGATCGTCGGGACCGGGACGGCGTCCGGCACCCGGGTGGTGCTGGGCCACTGGGGCCGGTCGCCGTTCGGGCGGTTCAGCGACGTCATGGTCGAGCGGGCGGACGGGCACCGGCTGCTGCTGGCGCCCTCCCGGCGGACCGCCGACTTCATCGCCGCCACCTACTCCTTCGACGACGTGCGGGTCACGCCCGTCACCGTACGCGTCTCGGGCCGGCACTGGGAGATCACGGCCGGCCCGCTGGACCTGCGCCTCACCACCGGCCCGCGCGGCGCCATGGGCCGGCTGCTGCGCGCCGTGCCCGCGCCGCTCGCCGCCCGGCCGGCCTGGACGGTGCTGACGTACCCGCCCGCCCGGCTGCTGCTCGGCGTGCGCACCCGGGGCAGCGCGGGCGGCGGGCGGCGCGAGTGGTACGGCGCCCTGGACCTGCTCCCGGTCGTGTCGGCCACCACGGTGTACGACGGCCGGGACCAGGGCCCGCTCGCGCCGGTCGCGCCCCCCGTGCGGTTCGGGTTCGGTTCCACGCCCCGCGCGCCCAGCGCCGTACGGGTGGTCACGACCGTGGCGCCGCGCCGGTCCTGGGGGCCGCGCCGTGGGCCAGCCACTCGGACCAGCTGAGGTTCCAGTCGCCGTAGCCGTTGCCGGCCTCGACGGTGTCCTTGGAGCCGGTGACGCGGATGACGTCGCCGGGGATGACCCGGCGGTAGAAGCGCTCGGCGGTGCCGTCGGTGGCGAGGCCGACGCAGCCGTGGGTGACGTTGGACCGGCCGGCGTAGGTGTCGGCGTTCGGGTTCTGGTGGACGTAGGTGCCGGACGTGGTGACGTGCACGGCCCAGGCGTAGTAGCCGTGGTAGGCGTCGCCGAGGCCGACGGTCCGGGAGTCCATGTAGACCCGGGGCTGCTTGTCCATCACCACCATGGTCCCGTTCCAGGTGTCCAGGCCGGGCCGGCCGGCGGTGACGGGGATGCGGGTGGTGGGCCTGCCGTCCTCCGTGACGGTCATCGTGTGGGCGCGCACGTCGACGGTCGCGGTCAGGGCGCGGCCGATGCGGAAGTGCCGTACGGCGTGGCTGCCGACGCGCAGGGTGACGCGGGTGCCGGGCTTCCAGTAGGCGGGCGGGCGGTAGTCGACGCGCTGTCCTTCGAGCAGGTTGCGGTCCTTGACCCAGCTCCAGGCGCCGGTGACGGCGGGCTCGGTGCCGACGGTGAGCCAGTGCTCGACGGCCGCCCGCCGGTCCCGCGGGACCGGCTCCGGGAACGTGACGGATACCGGCATGCCGATGCCGACGGTGGCGCCCTCGCCGACGTTGACCCGGGCCCGGGCGAGCACGGCCGGCTCGGGGACGGCGGGCGCGGTCCGGCTGGGCGCGGCGGTGGGCCGGTGCGCGGCCGGGGCGGCCGGGCCGGTGGTGGCGGAGGTGGCGGCCGACGAGGTGGTGGCCGCGCAGCCGGTGGCGGCGAGGACGAGCGCGCAGGCGGCGGCGAGGGCGCCGAGGGCGGTGCGCGGGCGGCGGTGCGCGCGCAGAGCGGTGGAGCGGCCGGCCGGATGGCCGTGGGCACGGCCCGTCGCGTCGTGTGTGGACACGGAATTCCCCCCTGGAACGTGTGCTGACACGGCCTGTACGCACGACGAGGGGGCCGGGTTGCATCGGGTCCGCGGAATTCTCCCGGCTCCGCGGCGCCGGGCCGGACGCCCCGCGCGGCGCCGTAGGATCGGCCTTCCCACGAGGGGGACACGGGGACGACGGGGACACGGGGGGCCGATGACGGAGGAGGAGTTCGACGCGTTCTACGCGGCCGCGTTCCCCCGGCTGGTGGGGCAGTTGTACGCCTTCACCGGCGACCACGCCGAGGCCCAGGACGTGGTGCAGGAGGCCTTCGTCCGGGCCTGGGACCGGCGCGCGTCCTTCGACGCGGCCGAGGCGCCGGAGGCGTGGATCCGCACGGTCGCCACCCGGCTGGCGGTGAGCCGCTTCCGGCGGGCCCGGCGCTGGCTGGAACTCGTCCGCAAGGACGCGCCGCCGGCGCAGACCCCGGGCCCCGGTCCGGAACACGTCGCCCTGGTCGCCGCCCTGCGCCGGCTGCCCCCCGCCCAGCGGCTGGCCGTGGTCCTGTACCACGTGTGCGACCTGAGCGTGGACCGGATCGCCGCGGAGACCGGCTCGCCCGCCGGGACGGTCAAGGCCCGGCTGGCCCGTGGCCGCGCCGCGCTCGCCCGCCACCTGTCGCCCGAGGAGGCCGAGACCATGACCGGGACGAAGGAGGCCACGCATGCCTCATGATCCGTCGGGCCCGGCCGGGCCCGGGGAAGTCGCCGACCGGCTCACGCGGGCGCTCGGCGAGGTGGCCGCCCAGGGCAGGCGCTCCGCTTCGGTCCCGGGAGCGGCCGTGCGCGGCCGGGCCGTGCGGCGCCGCCGTACCCGCCGGGCCGGACTGGCCGCGGCCGGGCTGGTCGTCGCGGGCGCGGCCGTCCTCGCCGGTACGACGCTGCTGGACGGCGCCGACCGGCCCGCGCCGCCGCCCGCCGCGACCGCCTCCACGCACGCCCCGGCGCCGCCGCCGGCCCCCGAGGACGGCACCGTCCGCGAGATCAGGATCGACCTGACGGCCCTCGAACTCCGCGCGGGCGGACGGACGTTCCCCCTGTCCGCGCCCGGCATGAACCGGCCGTTCCGCGACGACGCCGTCGCCCGGGTCACCGAGCGCCTCCGGCACGCGCGGTTCAGCTCCTCGCCGACGGGTGAGGTGGAGCGGCACGACTGGGTGCTGGCCTTCCTCGGCCCACGGCAGCAGCAGCACTACCTCTACGGCACCGACGGCACGGCCGACGTGCCCGGCCGCCGCCCCTCCACCCTGGGCCTGATCGCCCTGCGCTCCGCCGACGCCCGCTGGCTGTACGAGCACACGGCCGTCGGCACGAAGGTCACGATCACGGGCAGCGGCACGTGACGCCCCTGCTCCCCCGGCTGCCTACTCCTCGTCGCTGGTCCGTACGGGTGACGCCCTGCCCGGCTCCGGCAGCCGGGCCAGCTCGGACCGCAGGAGCAGTACGTCGCCGATGAACAGGTCGTACACCACGATCCCGATCACGCCGCCCACCAGCGGACCGACGATCGGGATCCACCAGTACGCGCTGAACGAGCCCGACACGCTCCCCGGGAACGCCAGGCTGCCCCAGCCCGCCGCGTAGGTGAGCAGGCGCGGCCCGAAGTCACGGGCCGGGTTGATGGCGTAGCCGGCGTTCGCGCCGTAGGACATGCCGATCGCGGCGACGACGAAGCCCACGACCAGCGGGGCGAGATTGGCCTTCACGGCCTGGTTGCGCAGGTCGAGCACGGCCGCGATCAGCATGAGCAGGAAGGCCGTGCCGACGATCTGGTCGATGAGCGGCCCCCAGATGCCGCCGTGGAAGTAAGGGGCCGGGAACGTGGCGAAGATCGAGAACGTGGCATTGGTGTGCCCGTTCACCTTCGGTCCCGTCACGGTGCTGTCGTAGGCGTCGATCGCGTTGTGGTAGACGAGGTAGACCAGCGCGGCACCGGTGAGGGCGCCGACGACCTGCGCGAACCAGTACGGCAGCACCTTGGCCCAGGGGAAGCCGCGCCGCACGGCCATGGCCAGGGTCACCGCCGGGTTGATGTGGGCGCCGCTGACGCCGCCGGCCACGTAGACGCCGAAGACGACGGCCAGCGCCCAGCCCCAGGTGATCAGCAGCCAGTCACCGGCCGCGAGGAAGATCGTGGTGGGGGTGGCGGCCCGGCCCGAACCGGGCAGCGCCGCGACCGCCATCGCGCCCACACCGCAGCCGAAGGCGATGAGGACGAAGGTCCCGAGGAACTCCGCCAGGCACTCACCGAGCAGCCCGCCCCGGCTTCTGAGCCGTGACGTCTTGACGAGCGGAGGAATGTCGACAGCCATGGAGGCCCCCTTGTGAAGAGACCGAAGCGGCCAATAGCCCCATATTGGCCCACAACGTCACTCCGCGCAGGGTGACCGCTTCCGGCCGGTCAGCGGCCGCTCAGCCGTCGAGGTCGTCGGCGTAGTGCCGGAACCCGTGCCGCTCCCGGTGCAGGCTCCACAGCCTCTCCGCGAGCACGCCCGGGTCCTTGCGCTCGTGACCTGCCGTGATGGCCCCCGGAATGACCAGCTGGGCGACATGGATGCCCTCGCCCGCCAGCCGGTCGTGCAGCAGGTGCCCGTACGCGCTCTCCGCCGCGAAGGCGATCGAGGTGCCGGCCCGCTCGGGATGCGGTACGGCGGCGCTGCCGCCGTTGACGAACAGGATCGTCCCGCGCCCCAGCCGCCGCATGCCCGGCAGCACCTGCTGCACGGCGGCCACCGGCCCGTACACGGAGAACTCGATCGGCCCCACCAGGTCCCGGTGCCGGGTCTCCAGCACGGGCCGCATGAAGTCGCGGTGGGGCACCGGGCTGTACTGGAGCACCTCCACGGTCCCGAGGGCGTCGGCCAGTTCGCCCAGCGCCGCGGCCAGCCCCTCCGGCCGGCGTACGTCGGCGGCGAACCCGCGGGCGGTGACGCCCTCGGCCGCCAGTGCGTCGGCGATCGCGTCCAGCCGTCCCTTGTCCCGGGCGACGAGCCCGACGGCGAACCCCTCGCGCCCGAACCGCCGTGCGACGGCGGTCCCCAGTCCCGGCCCGGCTCCCACGATGGCGACACTGCTCATACCGGTCATCCGTACCGCGCACCCGGCCTCCTCACACCGCCCGCGGCCGGGGACCGGGGCGGGCGGTGCCGGCCGTACCGGTCAGGCCATCCAGAAGAACACCGCCGTCATCCGCTTCTCCTCCAGCGTCCGGCCAAAGTAGCCGGTCGCGCTGTGCACCAGGTTGGCGTGGTAGAGCAGCAGGCGGTTGTACCGGTGCGGGACGCGGACGTCCTCCTCGAAGTGGTCCGCCGGGACGAACCGCGTCCCCAGCGCCTCGACCAGGTTGGTGTGCGGGGCCTGCACGATGTTGCCGCCGAGCCGGCCGCCCGGCAGCGACTGGCGGTAGAAGGCGGTCCCGCAGTCCCCCGGCACCCCGCGGCTGAGGTAGAGCACGGCCGCGTACCGGCACAGCGCGCGGGAGTCGGTGTGCGGGCGCGGCTCGCTCTCGCCCTCGCCGACCACCTGGACGCAGTTGTGGTTGAGGGTGCCGCCGCCCGGCGCCCGCTGCACCCACAGCTCCCGCGCCCCGGTCGCCTTCCGCACCAGCCGCTCGACCCGGGCGAGTTCCCCCGGTTCCAGGGCGGGCATGGCACGCAGACCGGGCCAGGTCTCGGAGGTGTACGGGTACCCCTCGGCCCAGTCGTCCTTGGCCAGGCACCGCTCCCGTACGGCGTCGGCGTCCGGCAGGACGTCGTCCAGCACCCAGTAGTCGCGGCCACGGGTGGGCTTGCGGTAGGGCAGGACGGGCAGCGCGGCGGGGGGCCGGGGCGGTTGCGGTGGGGGCATGCGGCGAATCTAGGGGTGGTCCCGGTCTGCCTTCTCCCGGGGAGTGGTCAACCTTGTGCCGCGCGGCGGTCAACCTTCCGCCAACCGTCCCGGAAGATTCTTTACCCGCGCGCACTGAGACGAACGGCCTCCGCCTCCGTACTGCTGTGCGTCCGAACGACGGGCGGGACCCACAGGCAGGAGGAACGGTGCGCTTTTCGCGGAACGCGACGGGAACTCTCTTCGTGGGCGGTGCGATGGCCCTGACCCTCGCGGCCCTCGCCTACCCGAGCATGCTCGGGCTGAGCACCGTCTCCAGCTCACAGTCGCGGATCATCGCGCAGACGCAGTGGGGACCGCTCACCGAGGCGGACCGGGACTTCGTGGTCAAGGTGCGGGCGGCCGGCCTGTGGGAGTACCCGCTCGGCCAGATCGGGCTCCAGAAGGGCTCCAGCAAGGGCGTCCGGACGGCCAGTGAGCACCTGATCGACGGGCACGCCGCGCTGGACGCCTCCTGCCGCAAGATCGGCCCCATGCTGAACATCACGCTCCCCAACGTGGCGAGTCCGCAACAGGTCGGCTTCGTCAACCAGTTGAAGGCCGAGAGCGGCAAGCAGTTCGACACCGACTTCGCCAACATCCTTCGGATGACGCACGGCTCGATCTTCAACACGATCGCGAAGATCCGCTCCACCACCAAGAACTCGCTGGTGCGGGCCCTCGCCGACCAGGCCAACGACACCGTCCTCGACCACATCACGGTGATGGAGAAGACCGGTCTGGTCGACTTCGACCAGACCATCTTCAACCAGACCACCCCGCCGAAGCTGCCGTCGTCCGACCTGACGCCGCCGGCCCCGCCGGCGGGCCAGCCGGAGGTGGTGCTCACCCCGCCGCCGACCGCCACGTCCACCCCGCTGGACCTCGGCGGCCTCGGCGGCGGCACGGGCGGCGGCGGTGCGGGCGGCGGCCTGACACCCAGCCCGGTTCCGTCGGCCGGCTAGGAGGCTCTAGGCCAGCCAGACCGTGGTGTCCGGGGGCAGGACCCTGCCGCCCGGCAGGGGGCCGCTGCTCAGCAGGACCTCGCCCGGCGGCAGCGGCACCGGCTCGGTGCCGAGGTTGGTGACGTTCCGCCAGGTCTCGGTGCGGGCGAAGTCCAGGACGTCCGCGGGCGCGTCCGGCGTCCAGGTCAGCGTCTCGCCCTGGAGGAGCTTGCGGCGCAGCCGCAGGGCCGAGCGGTACAGCTCCAGCGTGGAACCCTCGGTGCCGGCCTGCGCCTCCACGGCGTACGCGGCGAAGGCCGCCGGCTGCGGCAGCCAGCCGGGCCCGGGCCCGAAGCCGTACGACGGTCCGGTCGTCGTCCACGGCAGCGGCACCCGGCAGCCGTCGCGGCCCTTGCGGACATGGCCCGTCTGCTCCCAGATCGGGTCCTGGAGCACCTCGGTGGGCAGGTCGGCCACCTCGGGCAGGCCGAGCTCCTCCCCCTGGTAGAGGTACGCGGAGCCGGGCAGCGCCAGCATCAGCAGGGTCGCCGCCCGGGCCCGGCGCAGTCCGGCCGCCGTGTCGATCGCGGGCGCGGTGCCGCCGGACAGCAGCCAGGCGGCCGGGTCGGTGCCGGCCGGCAGCGCGAGCCGGGAGGCGTGCCGCACGACGTCGTGGTTGGACAGCACCCAGGTCGCGGAGGCGCCGGCGGCCCGGGCCGTGACCAGCGAGGCGGCGATGACGTCCCGCAGCTCCTCCGCGTCCCAGCGGGCCTCCAGGTACTCGAAGTTGAAGGCCTGGCCGAGTTCGTCCGGGCGGGCGTACAGGGCGCGGCGGGCCCCGGGGACCCAGGCCTCGGCGACGGCGGTGCGCGGCGGGCTGTAGGCGTCGAAGATCTTGCGCCAGTCGCGGTAGATCTCGTGGACCTCGTCCCTGTCCCAGTACGGGTGGCTGCCCGGCGGCACCAGCGGCAGGGCCTGCTCGCCGGTCGCGCCGATGCCGCCGATGTCCCGCAGCGGCTCGGTGAGGTCCTTGGCCAGACCGTGGGCGACGTCCACGCGGAAGCCGTCGACGCCCCGGTCCGACCAGAACCGCAGGGTGGCGCGGAAGTCGGCGCGGACCTCCTCGTTGTCCCAGTTCAGGTCGGGCTGTTCGGGAGCGAACAGGTGCAGGTACCACTCCCCGTCGGGCACCCGCCGCCAGGCGCTGCCGCCGAACACCGACTGCCAGTCGCTGGGCGGCAGTTCACCGTGCGCGCCGCGCCCCGGCCGGAAGACGTACCGCTCCCGGGCGGCGGACCCCGGCCCGGCGCGCAGCGCCTCCTGGAACCAGCGGTGCAGGTGGGAGGTGTGGTTGGGGACGATGTCCACGACGACCTTGAGCCCGAGCCGGTGCGCCTCGCCCACCAGGGCGTCGAAGTCGTCCAGGGTGCCGAGGCGCTCGTCGACCCCGCGCGGGTCGATGACGTCGTAGCCGCCGTCGGCGAGTTCGGAGGGGTAGAAGGGGCTCAGCCACAGGGCGTCCACGCCGAGGGAGGCGAGATGGCCCAGCCGTTCGGTGACGCCCCGCAGATCGCCGAGGCCGTCACCGTCGGCGTCGGCGAAGCTGCGCGGGTACACCTGGTAGACGACGGCCTGCCGCCACCAGTCGGGGTTCCTGGACGAGAGGTCCGGCGAGAGGTCTGCCATACGGGCTCCCAGGGGACGGACGACGGTACGGAATCTGTATCTGTCCACATTGCCCGGAAAGGCAACCTTGCAGGGCCGTTCAGCCCACGCAGTGCTCCAACAGCCCCCGGACGTCCGCGTCCACCACCCTGTACCGCACCACGCGCCCCTCCTTCTCCCCCGCCACGACCCCGGCCGCCCGCAGCAGCCGCAGGGCCTGGGAGACGGCGGGGTCGTTCATCCCCGTGGCGATGGCGAGGTCCGACACGGCGAGCGGCCCGGTGCGGTGCAGCGCGACCAGCAGCGCCAGCCGGTTGGCGTCGGCGAGCAGCGAGAAACGGTCGGCCCAGGTGCGCAGACGCCCCGCCTCACCGATGGCGGCGATCGCCTCGCAGACCCGGTGCCCGTCGATGGAACGACGGTCGGCTCGGTCGGCAGGCACGAGATGCATGGGGCCAGTCTGGCAGGCCCCCTCTTTGTGATCTTCGATACCTGCGCAGGTGCGCAGCTATGCAGGAAACCGCGTGCCCCTCTACGGTGGGCGGGCCGTGGTGCTCGGGAAGTCGATGGAAGGTCGACGCGGCCCTCGCCACTGTGATCGGGGAGTTCCCGTTCCGTCCGGCACCGCCGGGCCACTGGTCGCAGACCGGGAAGGCAGGAACGGCGGACGTACGACCCGTAAGCCAGGAGACCGGCCACGGCAGCTCACGAAGTGATCCACGAGGTGCTGGAGCGTGAACCCATGGCCGATGCCACGTCTTTCCGCTGGCGACGTGAGGACACCGTCAAGACGGTGGGGCTGCTGGCGGTGATCGTCGCCCTCCACGTCGTCGCGTTCGGAATCCTCTACGTCCTCGTCGCGCCCGAGCACTACAAGGTCGGCTCCGACGTCTTCGGGGTCGGGCTGGGCATCACCGCCTACACCCTCGGCATGCGGCACGCCTTCGACGCCGACCACATCGCGGCGATCGACAACACCACCCGCAAGCTGATGGCCGACGGCAAGCGGCCGGTGTCGGTGGGGTTCTGGTTCGCGCTGGGCCACTCCAGCGTGGTGGTGCTGCTGGCCCTGCTGATCGCGGGCGGCACCTCGCTGGCCGGGAAGGTCATGAACGAGGGATCCACCACCCACCAGGTGCTCGGCTTCCTCGGTACGACGGTCTCCGGCACGTTCCTCTACCTCATCGCCGCCCTGAACCTGATCGCCCTGGTGGGCATCCTGAAGGTCTTCCGGGCGATGCGCGCGGGCGCGTACGACGAGAAGGAGCTCGAACAGCACCTGGACTCGCGGGGGTTCATGAACCGCGTCCTCGGCCGGCTGACGAAGTCCGTCTCGCGGCCGGGGCAGATGTACCCGCTCGGCTTCCTCTTCGGCCTCGGCTTCGACACGGCCACCGAGGTCACGCTGATGGTGATGGCGGGCTCGGGCGCGGCGGCGGGGCTGCCCTGGTACGCGATCCTCTGCCTGCCCCTGCTCTTCGCCGCCGGGATGAGCCTGTTCGACACCCTCGACGGCACGTTCATGAACTTCGCCTACCAGTGGGCGTTCTCCAACCCGGTCCGCAAGGTCTTCTACAACCTCGCCATCACCGGTCTGTCCGTCGCGGTCGCCTTCTTCATCGGCACCATCGAGCTGGTCGGCGTCCTGCACGAGAAGTTCGGCCTGCACGACGACATCACCGGCTGGATCGCCGGCCTGGACCTGGACAACGTCGGCTACCTCATCGTCGGCCTGTTCGTCCTGGTGTGGGCGGCGGCGCTGGCGTACTGGAAGGTCGCCCGGGTGGAGGAGCGCTGGGCGGTCTCCCCGTCCGCCGCCGAGTAGCGCCTACCGCGCGACCGTCTCCAGGTACAGCTTCACGTACCGGTCGGCGTCCACCTCCAACGCCACGTCCACCAGGGCGCGTTCGCGTCCGCCCTCGTGGATCTCGGACTCGCCGGGGCGGGGGCGGCGGTCGACGATCGTCTGGCCCCGGGCGGGGCCCGGGGCGAGGGAGACCTCGACCGGGAGCCGGCGGGTGGTGATGCCCTGCGGGTCGGCGACCGCGCACACCGCGCCCGCGTCGCCGAGGCCGCCCGCCTCCTCGGCCTGGGGCGGCTCGCCCTGGTGGGCCGGCCGGTGGGCGAGCAGCTCACCGGCCAGCCGGGTGCCGGGCTCTCCGCTCGCGCGCAGCCGGTGGACCTCGGCGCTGTCCACCACGACCCGCTGGAAGACGTCCAGGCCGTACATCGTGATCGGCACCCCGGCGGTCAGCAGGATCGCCGCCGCCTCCGGGTCGTGCCAGACGTTGAACTCCGCGACCGGCGTGGCGTTCCCGGTCGCCACCGCCCCGCCCATGAACACGATCCGCTCGATGTTCCGGGTCACCTCGGGGTGCGTGCGCAGCAGCAGGGCGATGTTGGTGAGCGGCGCGGTCGGGATCAGGGTCACCGGGCGCGGGGAGGCCAGGATCTCCCGGCGCAGCAGGCTGACGGCGTCGATGTCCACCGGAGTCCGGGTGGGCGCGGGCAGGCCCAGGTCGCCCATGCCGTCGGCGCCGTGCACCGGGGCGGGGCGGGCCGGCTCCAGCAGCGGGCGCTCGGCACCCCGGGCCACCGGGACGGCGGGAGCGCCCGCCTGCTCCAGCACGGTGAGGGTGTTGCGGACCACCCCGTCCACGTCGGTGTTCCCGGCCACGCAGGTCACCGCCCGCAGGTCGAGTCCGGGGTGGCGCACGGCGAACAGCAGCGCCAGGGCGTCGTCGACACCGGTGTCGCAGTCGATGATCACGGGGATGGGCTGACCGTCCACGGCGGACTCCTTCCGTCGTGCCGACCTTAGATCAGCCCAGGGTGCCGGGGCGGTCTCCGGTGCCGTCGTGCTCGACGGGCACAGACGGGCGCGCCGCGCGGAGGGCGCCGTCCCCGGCCCCGCGGGGGCCGCGCCACGGATTTACCTGCGCCCCCTCACCCGTACGGCCCGGAGCGTTGGTGCGCAGGTCAGGGCGGTGGTGCCGTGAGAACCAGGCACCCCGGCCGCCCGCAGCCCAGGAGGCACCGATGTCCCCCGAGATACCCCACCTCCCCCGTGCCGTGTCCCTCTCCCTGATCGGCGCCGGCCTGCTGACCGCCGGCGCCTGCGCGGCCCTCGGCCTCAAGCAGCCGGCGAGCGCGCCGCACCCCCTGCCCACGCTCGACCGGCCGGCCCCCACACCCAGGCCGTCCGCGCCGGCCGGCGGTTCCTCGCTCAGCGACGGGCAGGCGCAGGCCGCGCTGATCGGCCCGAGCGACCTCGGCGATCCCTGGACCGCCACGCGCGGCGCGGCCACCTGGCACGACGGGCTGCTGAAGGCGCGGACCTCGGCCGGGGAGTGCCAGCGGCTGCTGGACGCCCTCTACAGCGACGAACTGCTCGGCGGACCGGCCCGCGTCACCGCCGGCCTGGACGACGCCGACACCGGCGCGCAGCTCCGCTACCAGATCGGCGCCCGCCGCCCGTCCGACGTCGACGCCGTGCTGGCGTGGCTGCGGACGCTTCCGGCGCGGTGCGCGCGGTTCACGGCCACCACCGAGCTGGGGCTCGTGGAGGACGTGCGGGTCGTGGACGCCCCGCTGCCCGAGGTGGGCGACGCCCGCCAGGGGCTGCGCGTCACCGTCGCCGGTACGACGCCCGACGAGCAGGAGTTCCTGCTCACCCTGGACGTGGCCGCCGTCCGGGTCGGCGAGGACGCGTTCGCGCTGACCAACGGCGGCCTGGGTGACGTGCCGAACGACGCCACCCAGGCGGCCGTGCAGATCGGCGCCCTGCGCCTGGCCGACATCCGCAAGCAGGGCCGGGCGCAGGTGTGAGCTCTCACAGCGGCGGCTGGGCGGGGGCCGGGCCGAGGGTGGTGGTGCCGGGGGCGGTGCGGTGGCCGAGGCCGGTACGGTAGGCGTCCAGGGCGGCCTCCACACGGCCCGTACGGCGAAAGAGGTCGCCGAGCAGGCGGCACAGGTCGGCGAGGTCGCCGGCGGCGCCCGCGCGTTCCAGGAGGCTGAGGGCGCGGACGTAGTGCTCCTCGGCCGCCTCGGTGTCCCGGGCGTCCTCGGCGATGATCCCGAGGAGGCGGTGCGCGCCGGCGGCGTGGACGGCACCGCGCTCGGAGGAGAAGTCCCCGAGGACCTCCTCCAGCAGTTCGGCGGCCTCCTCGGACTTGCCCCGGCGGTGCAGGACGTCGGCGAGCTCCACGGCGGCCTGGCTGCGGTACAGGGCGGCCCGGGTCTCCGACAGCATGGTGTGCGCCTGGCGCAACTCGTCCTCGGCGCGCTCCAGTTCGCCGTTCTGGGCGCAGACGTAGCCGCGCATCCAGTGGCAGTTGGCCAGCTCGGTGCGCAGGCTCAGCCGGCGGTACAGCTCGGCGGCCTTGGCCAGGGAGGCGTCGGCCTCGTCGGCGCGGCCCTCGGCGAGCAGGGTGCGGGCCACCGAGCGGTGCATCCGCGCGATCAGCGCGGGGTCGCCGGCCTGCGGGGCGAGCGCCAGGGCGAACTCGGCGGCCTGGGCGGCGCGGGCGTGGGCGCCCATGTCCATGTACGGGCCGATGATGCTGGCGTAGAGCAGCAGGAGGGCGTCGGGGTCGTGCAGTCCGCCCCGGTTCAGCTCGTCGAGCGCGGTCTCCAGGAGGTAGACGGCGTACCGGAGTTCGCCGGCGAGGTAGTGGGCGACGGCCCGGCCGCGCAGGGCGGGCACCCGGACCGGCAGGGTCTCGTCGGCGAGCCGCTCCTCGGCCTGTTCGAAGCACTCGCGCGCCGTGGTGAGCCGGCCCGTCTCCAGCGCGCACTCCCCGAGCCCGAGCAGGGCGGCGGCGTGCTCGTGCTTCAGCGCGTGGGCCTCGGCCTCCGCGCGCAGCAGGGAGTACTGGGCGGCCGCCTCCTCGGCCCGTCCGTCGGCGAGGACCCGCTGGGCCTCGGTGAGCCGCAGCCGAAGGCCGGTGGCGAGGTGGGCGGGCCGGCCGACGGCCAGTTCCTCGAAGGCGACGCCGAGCCGGCCGGCGATGTGCCGCAACGCCTCGTCGGAGGCGCGCACCCGGCCGGCCTCCAGGGTGGAGATGTAGGCGGGCGTGTACGCGGGCTCCGCCAACTGTCGCTGGGTGAGCCCCTGCTGATTGCGCAGCCGTTGTACCCGCCGCCCGATGACCTCCGGGTCGTCCCGCTCCCGCATGCCGCCTGCTCCCCCCAACTGGCTTGTCACCCCTTGCCGTTGCGCTTCGGCAGCCCCTAGGTTAAACGGCGAATTAAACATGCTTAACACGCCGCTGTTGTGTTGTGAGGTCGCCGTGCCCGGACGTACATCCGCACCCTACGCACCGCCCCACTCCCGCATCCGCCCGATCGGCCGAACCTCCACCGCACGGGGGATCATCGCGGCCGTCATCGCCGCCGCGGCCCTCCTCCTCGCGGCGAACGCCGGCCCGGCCCGCGCGGCCGACACGCCCCCGGCACCGGCGACGACCCAACAGGTGAACCCCTGACGGCCCGGGGCGCCCGGACCGGCACACCCGGGCACCCCGGAAGCGCGGCCCACCCCAGACGCCCGGACCACCGACGCCCGGTCACCGACGCCCGCGAACCGCTGACGGCGACGGCCGTCCGGGACAGCGCGCCGGCGTACCCGGCTGCGGCTGGAACACCGGCCCGGAAGGGGGATCGCCCGGGCTCCGGTACGGCCGACGCCCGCGAGCAACGGGCCGCCACGGCCGTCCGAAGCGGCAGGTCGGAACACTCGGGCCCCCCGGGGACGCCGGCCCGGAGCGCCGCGGCAGGCTCAGGGGGCGCAAGCGCGTGACCCCGGACGGCCCGTTTCCTGATCCGCTCCGCACCACGCCCGGACTGTCCCCGGGCGCCCCGGATGTCCACGCACCTGCCGCCAGGGCCCGCGCGCTTTTGTCAGTGCCATGACCTAGTCTTTCCACACTCGCCGCACCAGGCACACACGGCTCATGCACAGGGGGCGGACGCATCGCCCTGCCCACGCGGCGCCCATGTCTTTCTTCTCATTCGTTCCGGGGGGTTCGAATCAGCGTGCGCAAGCGCTCTCTCACAGCCGCCACCACCCTGGCGGTCCTCTTCAGCTCGGCGGCCCTCGCCGTCACCCCGGCCTTCGCCGACTCCAGCCAGATCCTGCCCGTCAGGACGACCGGTGACATCGTCGTCGACGCCGTCCACCAGCAGGTCTTCATCAGCGACCCGCTGAACGGCAAGATCGTCGTCACCGACTACGCCGGCAAGGTCGTCAAGCAGCTCACCACCAACCTGTCCGGCGTCGCGGGCCTGGAGCTGTCCGCCGACTCCGGCACGCTCTACGCGGCCGTCCAGGACCTCGACTCCGTCGCCGTCTACGACACCGCCACCGACACCGAGACCGCCCGGTACCCGGTCGGCGACAAGCCGCTCAGCGTCGCCCTCGCGGGCGGCAAGCTGTGGTTCGGCTACGGCGGCGACGCCGCGGGCAACATCGGCTCCGTCGACCTGGCCGCCGAGGACCACACGGTCACGCTCGGCCAGGACAGCGGCTGGTACTCGGCCCCGCTGCTGGACGCCGCGCCCGGCTCCAGCACCCTCGTCGCCGGCGCGGTCGGGCAGAGCCCGGTCGAACTGGCCTCGTACGACGTCGCGTCGGGCACCGCCACCAAGCTGGCGAGCACCCGCGAGGCGGGCAGCAACCTCGGCGACCTCCAGGTCACCCCCGACGGCAAGGACGTCGTGGTGGCCAGCGGCGCGCCGTACTACCAGCAGGTGTTCCGTACGTCCGACCTCAACGAGGACGGCAAGTACGTCACGGACGCGTACCCCAACTCCGTCGCCATCGCGCCGAACGGCACGGTCGCGGCCGGCATCTCCGGCTCCTACGAGCCGGACGTCTACATCTTCAAGCCCGGCACCAGCGAGGCGGTCCGCACCTACGACTTCCCCAACACCGGCAACACCAGCGGCTCCGACCTGCTGGCCCGGGGCGGCCTGGCCTGGACCCCGGACGGCTCCCGGCTGTTCGCGGTCACCAGCAACAGCGAGGGCGTGTTCTCCCTCCGCGTCCTGAACGCGCCCACCAAGGCGGTCACCACCGTCACCGTGGACGCGCCGGCCACCGCCACCCGCGCCAAGAAGCTCACGGTCAAGGGCAAGGTCGGCTCCAAGGTGGCCGTCCCGGCCGACACCAAGCTGACCGTGACCCGCACCGACCTGGAGTCGCCGAAGGGCAAGGCGCTCGCGGCGACGGTCACCAAGGCCGACGGCACGTTCTCCTTCACCGACACCCCGCCGGCCGGCGGCAAGGTGAAGTACACGGTGGCCTACGCCGGCGACGCCGTCCACACGGCGGCCTCCGGCTCGGACTCCGTCGACGTCTCCCGCGCCAAGCCGACGCTGACGATCAACAACAACGGCAAGGTGTACTCGTACGGCAAGGACGTCAAGTTCACCGCCCACCTGGGCAAGACGTACAAGAACCGCACGGTGGAGATCTGGGCCGACCCGTTCGGCGGCGACAAGCCGAACAAGCGCGTGAAGTCCGGCAAGGTCAACTCCGACGGCAACCTGTCGGTCACGCTGGACCTCAAGCGGGACACCAAGGTCACCGCGAAGTTCGCGGGCGACTCCCGCTACAAGCCGGCCTCCGCCGCCAGCACCGTCGGCGCCCGGGTCAGCGTCTCCACCTCGGTCAGCAGCCACTACAAGGCGAAGTCGGCGTGGGGCCACACGTACTACTTCTTCCACAAGACCAAGGACCCGCTGATCACGACGAAGATGTCGTACTACCCGGGCCGCGCGCAGAAGTTCGAGTTCGAGGTGTACTACCAGGGCCGCTGGTACCCGGGCGACCCCGCCTACTTCAAGCTGGGCTCCGACGGCGTCTCCAAGGTCCGCATCACCGGCAACCACGCCGAGGACGTCGGCTGGCGGTTCCGGGTGCGCTCGTCGTACATCAACAGCTCGTCCGGTGACATCGTGAACTCCACGACGCACGGCGCCTGGAAGTACTTCACGTTCACCAAGTAAGGCTCACCGGGCGGCCTGGAGCCGGCCGAGCTCCCGCCGGACGCTCTCCAGCGCGCCGCGCCGGCGTCCCGGCACCCTGAGCCGCACCTCCGCGAGCGCGGGCCCGAGTTCACGGGCCCGCGCCGTGTCCTTGATACGGGTCCACTGGTGGTGGGCGCGGTCCACGGCCCCCTCCACGGCGGGCGCGTCCACCGCCTGCCCGGCGGCCAGCCGCGTCTCGGCCACCGCCAGCCAGGCGCGGCAGCTGCGCACCGGGTCCCCCGCGAACATCGCCAGATCGGCCCGCACCTCGCTCCAGTGCAGCGCCTGCTCGGAAGCGGCGCCGTAGCCCCGCACCGCCTCCGCCTCGTACCGGGCGGCCATCCCGTCCGCCTCGGCGTGCCGGCCGGCACGCACGGCGGCACTGATGGCGGCGTGCGGGTCCTCGGCGCGGGGGGAGGGGAGCGGAGCGGTGAACGTGGTGAACGCGGTCGGGGAGGCCGGTGAGGCCGGCGGGACATGCGGGACGGGTACGGCGTGGCCCCCCGCGTCGGCCAGCAGCAGGTTGCCCGTCGTCTCCCGCGCGATCCGGCCCACCGCCTGCTGGTGCAACTCCCCCAGCGGGGGCCGGTGGCCGCTGCGCAGCAGCGTGGCCACCGTCTTCATGTACGCCGGCTCCGCCAGGCCCCGCCGTCCCGCCGCCGGGGCGACACGGCCGTACACGGCGGTGTTGCGGCCGGAGTCGAGGCCGTGTCCGGTGACGTGCCGCCAGGCCTCGGCGTCCGCGTGCAGGTCCACGACGAGCGCGGTGTCGGCGGCGGAGCGCAGGCGCAGTTCCTCGCGGATCCAGTGCCAGGGCAGCGCGGTGTAGCGGACCGTGGCCGGCGTGGTGCGGGCCAGCGCGAGGTGCGGCTGGTGCTGTCGGCGGTCGAGCTGCAACTGGCCGGTGACGTACACGGTGAGCGGGCCGGGGGAGGCCGCGGCGGCCCGCAGCCGGGTGAGGACGGCCTGCGGTTCCAGCGGATCGGCGAGTTCGACGACGTTCGCGGTGTCCGTGCCGGACAGGACGGCGGGGGCGACCGCGGCCAGCACCGGCAGGACACCGGCCGCGTCCACCAGGCGCCCCCGGCCCAGCGGCGCAGCCGCGAGCAGCAGCACGGTTCCGGGCATCGTGCCTCCCCCAAGTCACCCTGTGGACCCCGCGACCCCCGCGTACCCGGGGCCCCGTGGATCCGTTCTCCAGCCAGCACCGTAACCGCTGCGCCTGCAAACCGAGGCGTCCCCCTGGCAAACACCCCCCTTCGCGCGGTGACCGGCCCCCGTCCGGGACTCCCCGTCACCCGTGTGCGCCGTCACCCACCCCGCACCCACCCGGTGCCGAAGCCGCCGGCCTCCGGGGCTTGTGGACCCGCCACGCCGCCCGCGCGCGCCGTGCCCGCCGCGCCGGGCCGCCCGCCGTCATCCGGCAGCCGCCGGACCGCGAAGATCGTCGTGTCGTCCTCCAGGCAGCCGCCGCTGTGGCGCAGGACGCCGTCACGGACCCGGCGGACCAGCCGGCGGGGCTCACAGCGGCGGGGGTCGGCGCGGACCGCTCGGGACACCTCGCGGGCCAGCTCGTAGAACTCGCCGGGCTCGTCGCGGGCCTCGGTCACCCCGTCGGTGACCAGCAGCAGCGTCTCGTCGGCGGCGAGCGGCACCCGGTGCACGGGCGGCCGGCCGCCCGCGAGGTCGCCGAGGCCGAGCGGCAGTCCGTCGCCGGCGGGCAGTTCGCGCACTCCGCGCGGGCCGACGGCGAGCGGGGGCTCGTGGCCGAAGTTCGTGACGTCGATCGTGTCCGTGGTGCCGTGGGGGAAGGCGATGAGGACGGCGGTGGCGAAACGGTCGCCGTCGTTCCGGCCGAGCGCGGCGGTGTGGGCGCGGTGCCGCCGCATCCGGGTCTCCAGGCGATCGGCGACGGTCCCGAGATCCCTCTCGTGGTAGCCGGCCTCGCGGAACGTGCCGAGCAGCGCGGCCGCGGCCTCCACCGCGCCCAGCCCCTTGCCCTGCACGTCACCGACGAGCACCCGGGTGCCGTGCGGGCTGGGCTGGATGTCGTAGAAGTCGCCGCCCACCCGGGCGTCGACGTCGGCGGCCAGGTACACGCCCGCGTGCTCCAGCCCGGCCCAGCACGGCGGCAGCGGGCGCAGCACGGTGCGCCGGGTGGTCTCGGCGATGTCCCGCATGTGCCCGGCGTGCCGCTCCTCACGCACGCGCACGACCGAGGCCAGGGTGGCGAGGGCGCCGCCGAGGGCGACGAGGAGGAAGTCGCCGAACCCGGCCTGGTACTGGTCGGGCCAGGCGTTGTCCACGAGGACGTACGTCACCACGGACAGCACGCCGTAGGCGGCCGTCGTCCACACCCCGCAGATCGCGGCGGCGATGCCCGGGACCAGCACGATCCAGGTGATGATCCGGAACTTCTCGCTGGTGGCGAAGTCCAGCGCGATGACGCCGACGAGCAGCAGCAGGGGCGGCAGCCACGCGACGCCCGCCCCGCGGATCCGCAGCAGCGGATGGCGCCCCCGCCCGAACTCCATCTCCGTCACGGCGCCCGGCCCTCCATGTCCTCCAGCGAACCACGGGGGAGGACGGCACGCATCCGGGCACCGTCACCTCCCTGGCCGACTTGCCAGGCCGTGCGCCCCGGTGTGCCCTGGACACGGGGGCGAGCAGAGAGGAGTGCTCTCATGTCCCAAGCGGCACCCACGCCCGGCGGGATGACCCGGCCCGGCCGCACGCCCGCGGCGGAGCGGCGGTCGTCCGACGTGGTCCGGCGCCCGCCCGACGTCTTCGACGCGCGCGCCCACGCGATCGGCCGGCCGGTCCTTTCGGTCGCGCTGGGGCTGGTCTACGGCTACTGGGTGGCGGCCAACGACCGCGTCGGCGGCCCGATCACCGGAGGGAACCTGCTGCTCGGCTTCCTCAGCGCGCTGGTGTTCGCGGTGCTGTGCGCGACGCTGCTGGCACTGGGCCCCCGGATGCGGCGGGAGGTGCACGCGCTGCTGTGGACGGCGTTCGTCGGCTGCGCGTTCGGCTTCCTCTACAACCAGCACGGCAGCTTCATCCCCACCCAGAGCGCCAGCCAGAGCGGTGACGTGTCACGGGCGGTGCTGATGTCGCTGCTGGGGTCGGCGGCCACCTTCGCCACGTTCTTCTACCGCTACTACACCCGCGAGGACGCCTTCGGCCGCCGGGTCCGCTGAGGCCGGCGGGGTCCGCCGCGACGCCGGGACTTCCGGGGAGGCCCGGGACGGCTGCCGGTCGCGTCGGCCGGGGACCGAGCGGGGTGCCGGTCCCGCCGGGCCGGTTCGCCGAGCGGCGCGTGGACCCCGGCCGGGCGGCCGGGGGCCACGCGCTCCCCTGTGCCCCCAGTGGCCCACATCAGCCACTTCGTTCCCCCCAGCACCAGGAAACACCCGTTCGGGGGAACCCTCCACCGGAGGGCACCCGAACGCAGTCCGTCCGCTCGCGCTCCGGCCGGGGTGGCCCTTGCCTGGAAGCGTGCCCTCACGCCTCAGGAGCGCCCTGTCGGCCGTACTGATCGCCCTCTCCTGCCTCCTCGTGCCGTTCGGCGCGCTGGCGGGCTGGGCGGCGTACGGGCTGGCCGACACGGGCCGGTACGTCACCACGATGGCACCGCTCGCCGCCGACCCGGCCGTGCGGGAAGCCGTCGTGGACACGGTCGGGGACGGCATCCTGCGCGCGGTGGACGAGCACCTGGACGTGCGCCCGGTACGCGGCTCGGTCCGGCCGTTCGTGCACGACGCGGTGCGCTCCTTCACCCAGACCCGCGCCTTCCGGCTGGCCTGGGACACCGGCAACCGGATCACCCACGACGCCGTGCTGCGCGCCCTGCGCGGACAGGACGAGCGCGCCGTCACCGTCGACCTGGCCCCCGTCACCGCCCAGGTCAAGCGCCAGCTCATCCAGGATCACGTGACGCTCGCGGCGCACATCCCGGTGGAGCACACCGAGGTCCCCGTACTCCCGGCCGACCGGCTGACCAAGCTCCGGAAGGGGTACCACGTGCTCGAAGTGGCCGGCTTCTGGCTGCCGGTGGCGGCCGTGGTCTTCGCCGCCGGCGGGATCGCGCTCGCCGTCCACCGGCGCCGGGCCGTCGTCGCGACCGGCCTGGGCACGGCCCTGGGCGGCGCCCTGCTCGCCGGCGCCGTGGCCGTCGGCCGCGGCCTGACCCTGGCCGACCTGCCCGCCGGTGTGCCCCACCCGGCGGCGGGCGCCGTCTACGACGCCCTGACCGGCACCCTGCGCACGACCGCCTGGCTGCTGCTGGGCCTCGGCCTTGCGGTCGCCCTCGCCGCCTGGCTCATCCGCCGCCTCCGCCCGCCCCGCCCCCCGCGCGCGTCCCCGACCACCCCTACGACACCCTCCCGGGCCGAAGTCTGACCACGCCCGATGTCCGCCTCACCACCCACCCCGCACCACACCGGCGCCCGTCCCGGCCCACACCCGACCGGCACCCCGCGCAGAACCTCGGACCGCTGCCGGCCCCGGGCCCGCCCCGGCCCTCCCGTCGCCCCGCGACCCCGGCCCGCCGGCGCCCGCCCCGGGCGGACCCACACCCGACCGGCACCCCGCGCCCGACCCCCACACCACCCCGGCTCCGGACCCACCCCGGCCCCTGGCCACCCCGCCACACGCACCATCGGCGAGCGCCCCCGACCACCCCTCCGAGACCACCCCCGGCCCACACCCGACCGGCACCCCGCACCCGACCCCCGGATCGGCCCGGCCCACCCTCACCCCCCGGCCGCCCCACCCCGCGCGATCCCGGCCAGCGTCTCCAGCGCCCGCCCCAGGCACGCCTCCGGCACCGAGCCCAGTCCGAGTCTGACCGCGTCCGGTGTGCGGCTCGGGTCGACGCAGAAGGCCGTGCCCGGGGTGACGGCGATGCCGTGTGCCCGTGCCGCGGCCGTGAAGGTGTCCGCCCGCCAGGGCGCGGGCAGCTCCCACCAGGCGAAGTAGGCGGCCGGGTCGGACCGTACGGTGAACCCGGCGAGCCGCTCGGCGACCAGCCGCTGCCGGCGCCGCGCGTCCTGCCGTTTGGCGGCCACCAGCCGGTCCACGGTGCCGTCGCCGAGCCAGCGCACGGCCGCCTCCAGCGCGAAGGAGCCCGCGCTCCACCCGCCGGAGCGGACGGCCCGAGCCACCGCCTCCACCCGGTCCTCCGGCACGACGGCGAAGCCGACGGTGAGTCCGGGAGCGACCCGCTTGGACAGGCTGTCGACGAGGTGGACCAGGCCGGGAGCGAGCGCGGCCAGCGCAGGAGTGCCCCCGGTGTCCAGGAAGGCCCAGATCCGGTCCTCCACCACCGGCGTCCCCAGCCTGTGGACACAGTCGGCCAGCTCCCGCAGCCGCCCGGCACCGATCGTGCGGGAGGTCGGGTTGTGCAGGGCCGGCTGGAGGTAGAGCGCGGACAGCGGCGCGGCGCGGTGGGCGGCGGCCACCGCATCCGGAAGCGGCCCCTCCGCGTCCGCGGCCAGCGGGACCAGCACGAGCCCGAGGCGCGCCGCGATCTCCTTGACCAGCGGATACGTCAGCGGTTCCACCCCGACCCGGCCGCCTGGCCGGACCAGCGCGGCGAGGGTGGCGGCGATGGCCTGGCGGGCGTTGCCGGTGAACAGGATCCGCTCCGGCCCGGCCCGCAGCCCGCTCCGGGCGAGCAGGGCGGCGACCGACTCGCGGGCCGCCGGGGTGCCCGCCACCGGGGCCGGCCGCAGCGCCTGGCCGAGCGCGTCCGGCCGCAGCAGCGGCGCCAGGGCCGGGGCGAGCAGTCCGGCCTGGCCGGGCACGGACGGGTAGTTCAGCTCCAGGTTGACCAGCGGGGCCCCGGCCGCCTCGGTCAGGGCGATCCCCGGCTGTCCGTCCGGCGCGGTCGCCCGCACGAACGTGCCGCGTCCGACCTCGCCCACCACCAGCCCCCGGCGCACGAGTTCGGCGTAGACCCGGCCGGCCGTCGACGGCGCGATGCCATGCCGGCGCGCGAACGCCCGCTGGGGCGGCAGCCGTTGGCCGGGGCGCAGCCGCCCGCCGGTGATGTCGGCGGCGATCCTGTCGGCGATGCGCCGGTAGTCGTCCACAACTCCCCCTGTTCCCGGACCGGTTGGATTGCACCGAGGGCAAAGATTTTATTGCACCGAGCGACGACCGCCTCCTAGGGTCGTTGCCATGCCCCCCTTCCTCGCATTCGAGGACAAAGACCCAGGAATCCCCTCCCGGGTCCCCCTCGTCCTCGTCCACGGCCACCCCTTCGACCGCACGATGTGGCAGCCGCAGCTCACCGAGTTCGCCGCGACCCGCCGGGTGATCGCCCCCGACCTGCGCGGCTACGGCGCCTCCCCCGTGACCCCCGGCAAGGTCCCGCTCGCCCGCCACGCCCAGGACATCGCGGACCTCCTGGACCACCTGGACGTGGACACCTTCGTCCTCGCCGGCCTGTCCATGGGCGGCCAGATCGCCATGGAGTGCGCCGCCCGCTGCGGCGACCGGCTCCGCGGCCTCGTCCTCGCCGACACCTTCCCCGAGGCCGAGACCCCCGAGGGCCGGCGGGGCCGCGAGGCCATGGCCGCCCGGCTGCTCGCCGAGGGCATGCGCGGCTACGCCGACGAGGTGCTGGAGAAGATGGTGGCGCCCTACGCCGACCCCGAGGTCAAGGCACACGTGCACCGCATGATGACGGCCACCTCCCCGCAGGGCGCCGCCGCCGCGCTGCGCGGCCGGGCCGAACGCCCCGACTACCGCGCCCTGCTGGCGGCGCTGCCGGTGCCCGCCCTGGTCCTGGTCGGCGCCGACGACACCTACACCCCGGTCGCCGGCGCCGAGGCGATGCACGCGTCCCTCCCGGACTCCGTCCTGCACGTCGTCGAGGGCGCCGCCCATCTGCCCAACCTGGAGCGTCCCGAGGAGTTCAACCGCGCGCTGGCACGATTCCTGGCGCGGCTGGACGGCGGAAACGCGGGCTCGCCCGTGTGACCCAGCGCTCCGGACGCGGGCCGTGTCCCGGGACCTCACCGCGACCGGCGCCCGCTTCCCACGCGTGTCCGGCACCGGCCACCGTGCCCTCGTCGTGGACCTCACCCTGCACCGACGGGACCGGACAGTGCGCTGACAGGACCGAACCCCGCACGCAGGGGCCCGGCCCGGATGGATCAACCCGGTGATAATGGGCGCATGTCCCGAGAGTTCCCCATCAGCCTCACCCCTCCCGACTGGCTGGTCCGGAACCTCATACCCCAGCAGGCCCCGGTCAACGGGGCGGCCGTGGCCCGCGCCGCCCTCGCCATGGCCCTGCCGCTGGCGCTCGGTCTCGCCGCCGGCCGCCCGGCCTACGGCGCCCTCGCCTCCATGGGCGCCCTGTCCGGCGTCATCGGCGACACCGCCGACGCCTACCGCATGCGCGTCCTCAACATCGCCGTACCGCAGCTCTTCGGCGCGGTCGGCGTGGCCCTGGGAACCCTGGTGTACGGGCACGGCTGGTACGCGGTGGCCGCGGTCACCGGCGTCGCCCTCGTCTCCGGCATGATCTCCACGATCGGCGCGGTCGCCTCGGTCTCCGGCCTCCTCCTGCTGCTCAACTGCGTGGTGGGCGCGGGGCTCCCGCTGCCCTCCCCCTGGTGGCTCGCCCCGGCCCTGCTGACCGGCGGCGGCCTCCTCGTCCTCCTCCTCGGGCTGCTCGCCTGGCCACTGCGCGCGGGCGTGCCCGAACGGGCCGCGGTCGCCGCCACCTACCGCACGGTCGCCACCCTCCTCGCCGCCGCCGGCACCGACCGCACCGAGGAGTACGAGGAAGCCCGCCGCACCGTCACCCACTCGCTGAACCAGTCGTACGACCTGATCCTGGCCCGGCGCGCCCGCCACCACGGCCGCAGCCCGGACCTGACCCGGCTCCTCGCCCAGCTGAACGCGATCACCCCCGTGATAGAGGCGGCCCCCGCGGCCCACCTGGCGGGCCGCCCGCTCCCCCCGCAGGTCCCGGAGGCCTTCCACCACCTGGCCGACGCCGTCGCCAACGGCTCGCACACCCTCCCGCCCCTGCACCTGCCCGTCCCCACCACGGAGACGGCCCGGGCGGTGGACCACGCCCTGCGCCACACCGCCGAGGTCGTCACCGCCCCCGACGTCGACCCCCGGGGCATCGACGACCGCCTGGGCCGGCCGGCCGCCCTCGGCATCCGCACCGCCCGCGCGGCCCGCGGCGTCGTCCTGTCCGCCAACTCCTGGCGCTACGGCGTACGGCTCGCCGTCTGCATCGGCATCGCGCAGGCCCTGGTCTCCCTGATCCCCGTCCCGCGCTCCTACTGGGTGGCCCTGACCATCACCTTCGTCCTCAAGCCCGACTTCGGCTCGGTCTTCTCCCGCGCACTGCTGCGCGCGCTCGGCACGGTGGCCGGTCTGCTGATCGCGGCGGTGGTGCTGGCCGAGGTCCCGCTCGGCTGGTGGGACGTCCCCGTCCTCTTCCTCCTCGCCCCCCTCATCCCGGCCCTCACCCCCCGGGGCTACGGCTACCAGACGGCCGCCATCACCCCGGTGATCCTCATCCTGTCCGACGTCCTCAACCACCAGGGCACGGCTCTTCTGCTGCCCCGGCTGGCCGACTCCCTCCTGGGCTGCGCCGTCGCCCTGACCGCCGGTTACCTCCTGTGGCCCGAGAGCTGGCACACCCGGGTCGGCGACCGCCTCGCCGACGCGGTGGCCGACACGGCGGCGTACGTCGAGGCCGCCTTCGGCCCGCACGCCGACCCGTCCGCCCGGGCCCGCATGCGCCGCCGCCTCTACCGCGACCTGTCCGTCATCCGCACCGAGTTCCAGCGGGCCCTGACCGAACCACCGCCCACCGGCAGGCGCGCCGCCGCGTGGTGGCCGCTGGTCGTCGCCGTGGAACGGATCGTGGACGCCACGACGGCCGCCCGCATCCGCGTACGCCACGGGGCGGCGGCACCCTCCACGGCCGAGATCACCCAGGTCACCCTGCAACTGCGGGAACTGTCGGAGGGCGTACGGAACGCGGAGACCCTCACCGCCGTCCGCACCGACCTGACCGGCCCGGCGGGCAGCGTGCTGGAACCGCTGCGGCAAGAGGTCGCCGCGGCCCGTTCGATCGCCTCCCCGCGCTGACCACTCCCGCAATCCGGGGCCGCTAACCTTACGTGTCCGTCCTGGCCAGGGATTGACGGCTCCACCTCACGAAGGGTTGCGCACATGGGCATTCTCACTCTCCTGCGGAACGCATTCGGCCGCTCACGCAAAGCACGAGCCACCGAGCCGGAGGGTGCGACCGAGACCCCCGCGCACTCCCCCTCGGTCCCGGAACCCCGCCACGAGTCGGTGACAGCGGCTGAAGAACACGAGCTGGTGGCAGCGGCCTTCGACAAGGTGAAAACCACCCCGCCCCAGCCGACGCCGACGCCGACGCCCTCCAACACCGAGGACACGGACCCACCGAAGGCCGAGAAGAAGGCCGGGGCCGAGGAGAAGGCCGAGGCCGAAGAGAAGGCCGGGGCCGAGGGCAAGGCCGAGCAGGAGCCTCCGGCCACGGCCGAGGACCAGGTCGAGGCCGAGAAGAAGGCCGAGGTCGAGGGCAAGGCCGAGGTCGAGGGCAAGGCCGAGCAGGAGCCTCCGGCCACGGCCGAGGACCAGGTCGAGGCCGAGGACCACGCCGGGGTGGAGGAGAAGGCCGAGTCCGAGGTCGAGGGCAAGGTCGAGCAGGAGCCTCCGGCCGCAGCCACGGTCGAGGACCAGGACGAGGTCGAGAAGAAGGCCGAGGAGGAGCCGCCGGCGGCGGCCGCGGCCGAGGAGGAGCCGCCGGCGGCGGCCGCGGCCGAGGACGAGACCGAGGCCGGGTCCGGGCCCGAGCAGGAGCCCCCGGCCGAGACCACCGCCGAGGTCACAGACGAGGCGGAGGAGAAGCCCGCGCCGACGGCTGCGACGGAGACCGAGCCGGAAGCGGAAGCGGAGGTTGCGGCTCAGGCGGAGGCGGACGTGGAGGCGGAGGCCGGCGAAGCCGCCGTAACCGCCGAGTCGACCACCGCCCCGCAGGCCGCCGACGGCGAGGACGCCCCACAGGGGCCACCCGCGGCCGACGACGAAAGCCGCACGGGTGGTGCGGGTGGGAACACGGACGCCGAAGGCGAAGCCGAGGCGGACCCGGCACCGGCATCGGCACCCGCACCCGCACCCGTACCCGCACCTCAGGCAACCCGCGAACCCGAGACGGACGCGGCCCCGCTGGCAACCCCCGAACCCGAGACGGACGACCAGGCCAAGCCCGCCAACACCCTCGCCAAGGTCAAGTCCCGTACCCCGTCCCTCTCCACCGCCTACAAGGCCGCCACGACCACCCTCAAGGAAACCGGCCTCACCGGCACCCGCGCCAAGGTCTACCTCGTCCTCGACCGCTCCGCGAGCATGCGGCCGTACTACAAGGACGGCTCCGCCCAGGCCCTCGCCGACCAGACCCTCGCCCTCGCCGCCCACCTCGACCCCGAGGCCACGGTCCACGTCGTCTTCTTCTCCACGGAGGTCGACGGCACCACCGACCTCACCCTCGCCCCGGACCACGAGACGAAGATCGACGACGTGCACGCGGGCCTCGGCCGCATGGGCCGCACCAGCTACCACGCCGCCGTGGAGGCGGTCGTGGCGCACTACGAGGAGAACGCAGCCCCCGGCACCCCCGCCCTGGTCGTGTTCCAGACCGACGGCGCCCCGGACGCGAAGACCCCCGCCACCCAGTCCCTCACCGAGACCGCCACCCGGCACCCCGCCCTCTTCTTCTCCTTCGTCGCCTTCGGTGACCACGACAACAAGGCCTTCGACTACCTCCGCAAGCTGAAGACCGGCAACACGTCCTTCTTCCACGCGGGCCCGACCCCGCGCGAGCTCACCGACACGGAGCTCTACGAGGGCGTACTGGCCACCTGGCGCCCGTGAGCCCCACCCGGGGGGTGGACACCCGTCCACCCCCCGAAGCGCAGGTGAGTCGATCTTCGGCGGGCCAGTAGGATTTCGACTTATGGCGGCCACTGGATCCGAGAAGCAGGGTGGCAAGGCGTACTACGTCTCCACCCCCATCTACTACGTCAACGACGCTCCTCACCTGGGCCACGCCTACACGACCGTCGCAGGCGACGTGCTCACCCGCTGGCACCGTCAGCGCGGCGAGAAGGTGTGGTACCTCACCGGCACGGACGAGCACGGTCAGAAGATCATGCGCACGGCCGAGGCGAACGGGGTCACGCCCCAGCAGTGGGCGGACAAGCTCGTCACCGAGGCCTGGAAGCCTCTCTGGGAGCACCTGGAGATCGCGAACGACGACTTCATCCGCACCACGCAGAAGCGGCACACCGACCGCGTCCAGGAGTTCGTGCAGGACCTGTACGACAAGGGCGAGATCTACAAGGGCGGCTACGAGGGCCCGTACTGCGTCGGCTGCGAGGAGTACAAGCTCCCCGGCGAACTGCTCGACGGCGAGGGCGAGTACGCCGGCCAGAAGCTGTGCCCGATCCACAAGAAGCCGGTGGAGATCCTCAGCGAGGAGAACTACTTCTTCAAGCTGAGCGAGTACACCGACAAGCTCCTCGCCCACTACGAGGCCAACCCGGACTTCATCCAGCCCGAGTCCGCGCGCAACGAGGTCGTGAACTTCGTCCGCCAGGGCCTTCAGGACCTCTCCATCTCCCGCTCGACCTTCGACTGGGGCATCCCGATCCCCTGGGACGACAAGCACGTGATCTACGTGTGGGTCGACGCGCTGCTGAACTACGCCACGGCGGTCGGCTACAACGAGAACCAGGAGAAGTTCGAGGCCACGTTCCCCGCCGACGTCCACCTCGTCGGCAAGGACATCCTCCGCTTCCACGCGGTGATCTGGCCCGCCATGCTGATGGCCCAGGGCCTCCCGCTGCCCGGCAAGATCGCGGCCAACGGCTGGCTGATGGTCGGCGGCGAGAAGATGTCGAAGTCGAACCTGACCGGCATCAAGCCGCAGGACCTCACCTCGCACTTCGGCGTGGACGCCTACCGCTGGTACTTCCTGCGGGCCATCGCCTTCGGCCAGGACGGCTCCTTCTCCTGGGAGGACTTCTCCGCCCGGTACACCTCGGAGCTGGCCAACGACTTCGGCAACCTCGCCTCCCGCGTGGCCGCCATGGTCGGCAAGTACTTCGGCGGCACGCTGCCGGAGTCGGCCGCCGACGGGGAGGCGGAGAAGGCGATCCACGACGGCCTGGCCAAGGCCGTGGCCGAGGCGGACCGCCGCATCGGCGAGGAGCTGGACTTCCAGGGCGGCATCCTGGCCGTCTTCGACTTCGTCAAGCAGGTCAACGGCTACATCACGGAGCAGGAGCCGTGGAAGGTGGCCAAGGACGAGTCCGAGGAGGGCAGGGCCCGCCTCGCGACGATCCTCTACACGGCCGCGGAAGCCCTCCGCGCGGTGGCCGTACTGCTGAACCCGGTCATGCCGGAGACCTCCCAGAAGCTCTGGGACTCCCTGGGCGCGGAGGCCGGCCTCGGCGCCCTGGCCGGGCAGCGGATCCAGGACGCGGGCCAGTGGGGCAGGCTGCCGGCGGGCTCCACGATCACCAAGGGCGCGGTCCTCTTCCCGCGTCTGGAGGAGAAGCCGGCCGCCTGAGCGGTGGTGTGAGCGGCAAGGGCCCGGGGAGCGTGGCGCTCCCCGGGCCCTTGCGCCGACCCCCGCACCGGAACCGGCGCCGTCCTCACCGACATCACCCGCAAGGACTTCGTCTGCGGCGAGGACGTCACCATCGGCGACTGGACCATCGGCGACTGGACCATCTCCACCGAGGGCCTGCCCCGCTACGAGGCAGGAGGTGACGAGCGGCGGTAGGACCCCCGCTCGGAGACGGCCCGCCGCCTCGTCCTGTCCGGGAAATAGTCGCCGCTCGCCGCGTATGAGCGGCCGGAAGCCGGAAAGATCTTCGTGTGGACATCCCCGAACCCCATCGCCGGCTCCTCGCGGACGTCGTCGCCGTGGGCGGCCCGTACGGCCTGGTCCTGGCCGGCGGCTACGCCCTCCAGGCGCACGGACTGCTCCGCCGACCGCACGCCGACCTGGACTTCGCCACCGAGAGCGCCGAGGCGATGGAGCACATCGCCGGTGCCGTCTGCGCGGCCCTGGAGGCGCGGGGGCGGCGGGTGCGGGCCGGCGCGGTCACCGCGCGCACCGCGCAGCTGACGGTCACGGACCCGCCGACCGGCGAGCCGTGCGCGCTCGCCCTGCACAAGGAGGCGTTCTGGCAGCCGCCGGAACTGACCGGGTACGGTCCGGCGCTGTGTCTGGCGGACGCCGTCGGTACGAAGATCCGCGCCCTGTACGACCGGGGCGCCGCCGTCGACCTCATCGACGCGCAGGCCGCGGCGGCCCGGTTCTCCCTGCCCGCCCTGGAGGAACTGGGCCGCCGGCACGCCCATGACCCGTTCGACCTGCCGACCCTCCAGTCCCGGCTGACGGGCACGGACTTCTACTCCGACCGGGACTTCCTCCGCCACGGCCTGGACGAGTCCGCCGTCGCCGCCCTGCGGGCCTGGGCCCAGCACTGGTCCGACGACATCGCAGAGCGGCTGCTGGAGGAGGGCGCGTCCCCGGACACCGAAACGGACGGGCAGGGCGAGTGAGCCGGTCAGCCGGCGGACGCCGGCTGAGGGCCCGGAGACGGCTGTGCGCGCCGATCGTCACGAGCGGGTCGGGACGGATCGGCGCGCACGGCCGGGCGCTTGTCCGGTTGCCTACTTGGGCTGCGGCTTCCGGATGGTCAGGTGCAGCTCGCGCAGGCGGGACTCGTCCAGCTCGGTCGGGGCGCCCATCATCAGGTCCTGGGCGTTGCCGTTGAGCGGGAAGGCGATCGTCTCGCGGATGTTGGGCTCGTCCGCGAGGAGCATGACGATCCGGTCCACGCCCGGGGCGATGCCGCCGTGCGGCGGGGCGCCGAAGCGGAACGCGCGCAGCATGCCCGCGAACTTCTCCTCGACGGTCTCCCGGTCGTAGCCCGCGATCTCGAAGGCCTTGAGCATGATCTCCGGGTCGTGGTTCCGGATCGCGCCGGAGGACAGCTCGACGCCGTTGCAGACGATGTCGTACTGCCAGCCCAGGACGTCCAGCGGGTCCTGGGTCTGGAGGGCCTCCAGGCCGCCCTGCGGCATCGAGAAGGGGTTGTGGGAGAAGTCGATCCCGCCGGTCTCCTCGTCCTTCTCGTACATCGGGAAGTCGACGATCCAGCAGAAACGGAACACGCCGTCCTCGAAGTGGCCGGCGCGCTTGGCCGCCTCCACGCGGACCGCGCCCATGATCTTCGAGACCTCGTCGTACTCGCCGGCGCCGAAGAAGACGGCGTGGCCGGGGGCCAGGGAGAGGCGCTTGGTCAGCTCGGCGACGTTCGCCTCGGTGAGGAACTTCGCGATCGGGCCGGAGAGCGAGCCGTCCTCGGCCACGCGCACCCAGGCCAGGCCCTTGGCGCCCTGCTCGACGGCGTACTCACCGAGCTGGTCGAAGAACTTGCGGGGCTGCGCGGAGACGTCCGGAACCGGCAGCGCGCGCACGTGCTTGCCGGCGAAGGCCTTGAACTCCGAGCCCTCGAAGACGTCGGTGATGTCGACCAGCTCCAGCTTGGCGCGCAGGTCCGGCTTGTCCGAGCCGTACTTCAGCATCGCCTCGCGGAACGGGATGCGCGGGAACGGGGAGGTGACGTGGCGGCCACCGCCGAACTCCTCGAACAGCTCCGTCATGAGCTTCTCGATGGGCTGGAAGACGTCCTCCTGCTCGACGAAGCTCATCTCGACGTCGAGCTGGTAGAACTCGCCGGGCGAGCGGTCGGCGCGGGCGTCCTCGTCGCGGAAGCAGGGCGCGATCTGGAAGTAACGGTCGAAGCCGGAGATCATCAGCAGCTGCTTGAACTGCTGCGGGGCCTGCGGCAGCGCGTAGAACTTGCCCGGGTGCACCCGGGAGGGGACCACGTAGTCGCGGGCACCCTCGGGGGAGGTGGCGGACAGGATCGGCGTCGCCATCTCGTTGAAGCCCATCGCCGACATCTTCTGGCGGATCGCGGAGATCACGGCCGTGCGCAGCATGATGTTGCGGTGCATGCGCTCGCGGCGCAGGTCCAGGAAGCGGTACTCCAGGCGCCGTTCCTCGTTGACCCCGTCCTCGGTGTTGATGGTGAAGGGCAGGGGCTGCGCCGCGCCGAGCAGCTCGACCTCGGCGACCTCGACCTCGATCTCGCCGGTGGGCAGGTCGGGGTTCACGTTCTCGGTTCCACGTGAAACAACGCGGCCGTCGACACGGACCGAGGACTCCTTGGAGATCTTGTCCAGGGCCTCGTACGCCGGGGTGCCCGGGCGCGCGACCAGCTGCGTGATGCCGTAGTGGTCACGGAGATCGATGAAGAGGATGCCGCCCAGGTCGCGCCGATTGTGCAGCCAGCCACTCAGCCGGACGTCGGTGCCGACGTCAGAGGCGCGGAGCTGGCCGCAGGTGTGGGACCTGTACCGATGCATCGTCGTTCATCCAGTCTTTGCGGATCGGGTGTCGCCAGGCGGGTACGGCCTAGGCCATCCCAAGGGTACCGGGCACCCCAAGATCGGCTCCCCACCATTACCGTGCGTACCGCTCGCCCGTCTACGGTGGCAGGCTCCGCACACCTCTCCATAAAGTGGGGCAATGCGCACAGGTGAGCCGCTGCCGTCCGTGGAGGAGGTCCTCGCCTCCCTCGCGACCGGCCTCTGGCACTGGGACACCGACACCGGGCTGGTCACCGTGGACGCGGAGGCGGCGCGGCTGCTCGGCCTGCCGGCGGAGCCCGCCACCCTGACGGAGGCGCAGACCCGGGCCCGCTTCCATCCGGTCGACTGGAACGAGATCACCGGCGTGGTGCGGCTGGCCGTCGCCGAGGGCACCCTCGCCGAGGTGCGCATCCGGATCATGGACGGCGACGGCAACATCGTGCGGATCGTCCGCAGCCGGTCGAAGCCGTCCTTCGACCCCGAGCGGCACACGTACGAGCTGATCGGGACCCTCCAGGAGGTGACCGAGCCGGCCCCGGGCACGGCGGCCGGCCGCAGCGCGGTCACGGGGGACTGGCGGCGCTCCCGGGAGGCGTTCCTGCTGGACGCGGGCCGGGCACTGGCGGAGGCCCGGTCCACGGCGGAGGTGCTGCGGGTCGCGGGCGCCCTGTCGATGCCCGGGTTCTCGCCGGACGGGCTCGTGGTGTTCGGCGTCGAGGGCGACCGGCTGACGATCACCGGCCAGCACGGGCACACCCCCGCCGACATGGGCCCCTTCTCGAACATTCCGCTGACCACCGACTACCCGGCGGCCGAGGTCGTCCGCACGGGCCGGGCGGTGTACCTGTCCTCGCCCGAGGCCTACCGGGACCGCTACCCGGCGACCTGGCCGCTCGCCCGGCACTTCGGACGCCGCTCCTGGGCGTTCCTGCCGCTCACGGCCGGCGGGCGCACGATGGGTGCCTGGATGGCCGCCTTCACCTATCCGGTGGCGTTCACCCCGGACGAGCGCGCGGTCCTGACGACGGTCGCCCGGATGCTCGCCCAGGCGCTGTCCCGGGCCGGCGCCGCCGAGTCCGCGCGGGAGCTGACGGAGGGCCTCCAGCGCTCCATGCTGCCCTCGCTCGGCCCCGAGATCCCTGGGATGCGGGTGGCCGCCCGCTACATCCCGACCGGCGGCGGACTCCAGGTCGGCGGCGACTGGTACGACATGATCCCGCTGCCCTCCGGCCGCTTCGCCCTGGTCATCGGGGACGTCCAGGGCCATGACGTACGCGCGGCCGGCCTGATGGGCCAGCTGCGGATCGCGCTGCGCGCCTACGCCTCCGAGGGGCACCGCCCGGACGCCGTCCTCTCCCGCGCCTCCCGCTTCCTGCACGGCCTCACCGATGACGCCGGGGAGGACGCGCTGGCCGACCTCCGCTTCGCGACCTGCCTGTACGTGGAGGCCGACCCGCCGACCGGCCGGCTGGAGATGGCCCGCGCCGGCCACCCGGACCCGGTGATACGGATGACGGACGGCACGGTGATGACCCGGCCGACGGCGGGCGGGCTGCCTCTGGGCCTCGACCCGGACGCCGACTACCCGACGACCCGGTTCACCCTCGAACCCGGCGAGACGCTGATGCTGTGCACCGACGGCCTGATCGAGACCGGCGGGCACGACATGGAGAGCGGCTGGCGCCGGCTGCGCGCGATCCTGGAGGACCACGCGGGCGACCTGGAGTCCCTGGCCGACGCGCTGGTGCAGGGCGTGCACGGGCCGTCCTCGCACCACACCACCGGCCCGCTGGCCGACCGCCGCGAGGACGACATCGCGCTGCTGTTGCTGGGCCGGCCGGGGGAGGGCCGCGGGCGCGGCGACACCGTCGCGGTCCGGCCGGTGGTGCGGCGCACGCTGCTGTCGGTGGCGCAGGACGAGCCGGAGCGGATCGCCGAGGCCCGCCAGCACCTGCGCGGGCTGCTGCACGACTGGACGTCGGCCGAGCAGGTGGACTCCGCGGTGCTGCTGGTCTCGGAGATGGTCACCAACGTGCTGGTGCACACCGACGCCGACGCGCTGCTGCTCGCCGAGGTCATGGGCGAGGGTCCCGGACGGCGGCTGCGGGTGGAGGTCTTCGACACCGGCGACGACCTCCCGCACAAGCGCCGCCCCGGTGAACTGGCCTCCTCCGGGCGGGGCCTGATGCTGATCGAGCTCCTCGCGGACGGCTGGGGGGTGGACCCGCGGGGCAAGGGCAAGAGCATCTGGTTCGAGCTCTACGAACCGGGCGGCTCGGGGGCCGGCGCGTCGCGGGACGTGGCCTGACGTCCGCGCAGTTCGCGGACGGCGCCGAAGGCCGCCGCGGTCAGCGGGACCGCGAGGAGCATGCCGAGGATGCCCGCGACCGAGGCGCCCGCGGTGATCGTGAGCAGCACGGCGGCCGGGTGCATCTGCACGGTGCGGCTCTGGATCACCGGTTGCAGCACGTGCCCCTCCAGCACCTGCACCGCGAGCACCACCCCGAGCGCCCACAGCGCGATGACGAAGCCCCGGTCGGCCAGGGTGACCAGCACGGCCACCGCGCCGGAGAGGAAGGCGCCGAGGTAGGGGATGTACGCGCCGACGAAGACGAGCGCGCCGAGCCCGATCGCACCCGGCACCCGGAGGATCAGCAGGCCGACGGTGATGCACAGGGCGTCGATGAGCGCGATGAAGGTCGTGCCGCGCATGAAGCCCTCGACCGCGGCGAAGGACCGCCGGGCGATGGCCTCCAGGAGCTCGGCGCTGCCGCCGGGCGCGAGCGAGCGCAGGCCGGCCAGGGCGCGGTCGGAGTCGCGCAGGAAGAAGAAGACGAGCAGCAGGGCGAGCACGGCCATGGCGATGGACTCGGCGACGACGCTGATGCCACTGACGACGTTGGACGCGGCGGTGCTGCCGAACCTGCCCAGCAGTTGCCGGGCGTTGGCGGCGAGGTCGTCCAGGCTGGTCCCGGCGGCGCCGAAGTGCCGTGCGACCCCCTTGGCCGCGTTGCGCAGCGAGGCGAGGATCTCCGCGCCGGTGTCGACGAGCGCGGCGACGACGATGTACACGGCACCGCCGACGACGGCCACGACGGCGACACAGGTGAGCCCGGCCGCCACCGACGCCTGCACCCCGGCCCGCACCAGCCGCCGGTGCAACGGCCCGAGCAGCGCGGTCCCGAGCAGGGCGAGCAGCACCGGCGTGACGGCCGTGCGGAACTCCGCGCACAGCCGCACCCCGACCCACCCGACCCCGGCGGCGAGCAGCAGCACGGCACACCAGGCGGCGAACCGGCGTGCGGCGACAGGGAGGAACTGCACGCGTCCAGCGGATCACGCGACGCGCCGGCTGTCCTGCGAGGCGGGTCCGGGCGGGTGAGGACACGCCGACCCCGGCCGGGGTACGGCCGGGGTCGTGAGGGGGAGCCGGCGGGCCCGCCGCTGAGCGGTCAGATGCCGCCCTCGGTCATCCCGTGGACCGCCGGGATGCTGCCGAGCCGGCCCTTCTGGAAGTCCTCGAAGGCCTGCATGAGTTCTTCCTTGGTGTTCATGACGAACGGGCCGTAGTGGGCCATCGGCTCCCGGATGGGCTGTCCGCCGAGGAGGACGACCTCCAGGTCCGGGGTGTGCGAGTCCTGCTTCTCGTCCGCGCGCACGGTGAGCGAGGAGCCGGCGCCGAAGACGGCCGTCTGGCCCAGGTGGATCGGGCGGCGCTCCGCACCGACGCTGCCGCGGCCCGCGAGGACGTACGCCAGACCGTTGAAGTCCTCCCGCCACGGCAGGGTGAGCTCCGCTCCGGGGGCGAGGGTCGCGTGGATCATCGTGATCGGGGTGTGGGTGATGCCGGGGCCCTGGTGACCGTCCAGCTCGCCGGCGATGACCCGCAGCAGCGCGCCGCCGTCGGGGGTGGTGAGGAGCTGGACGTTGCCGCCGCGGATGTCCTGGTAGCGCGGGGCCATCATCTTGTCCTTGGCGGGGAGGTTCACCCACAGCTGGAGCCCGTGGAAGAGGCCGCCGGACACGACGAGGGACTCCGGCGGGGCCTCGATGTGCAGCAGGCCCGAGCCCGCGGTCATCCACTGGGTGTCGCCGTTGGTGATGGTGCCGCCGCCGCCGTTGCTGTCCTGGTGGTCGAAGACGCCGTCGATGATGTACGTGACGGTCTCGAAGCCGCGGTGCGGGTGCCAGGGGGTGCCCTTGGGCTCGCCCGGCGCGTACTCCACCTCGCCCATCTGGTCCATCATGATGAACGGGTCGAGGTGGCGGTAGTTGATCCCCGCGAACGCCCGGCGCACCGGGAAGCCCTCGCCCTCGTAACCGCTCGGGGCGGTCGTGACGGTGAGCACGCGGCGGGCCACGGCGTCGGCGGGAGCGGTCACACGGGGCAGCGTCAACGGGTTCTCGACGGTCACTGCAGGCATGGTGGGTACCTCCTTGGTACGCCCACTTTAGTTGAGCGTTGAACTTCTTGCCACCCAGAACAGAGAAAGCCCGGAGGGCATTCCCTCCGGGCTCCGCACGCGCGGGCGCGGATCGACCGCCGCCCGCGCGGCACCGGCGGCGTCTAGCCGTACATGCGGCGCATCGCGAAGTCGACCATCTGCTCGACCGCCTTCGCGTCGAAGACCATCCGGTGCTCGCCCTCCATGTCCAGGACGAAGCCGTAGCCGGTCGGCAGCAGGTCGATCACCTCGGCGCCGGTGATGACGAAGTACTTGGACTCCTTGCCGGCGTAGCGGCGCAGCTCCTTCAGCGAGGTGAACATCGGGATCACCGGCTGCTGGGTGTTGTGCAGCGCCAGGAAGCCGGGGGTGTCACCGCGCGGGCAGTACACCTTCGACGTGGCGAAGATCTGCTGGAAGTCCTCGGCGGACATCTGCCCGGTCGTGAAGGCGCGCACCGCGTCCGCAAGCGAGGGCGGCGACGGCTCGGGGTACAGCGGCGGCTGCTGCCCGTATCCGCCGACACCACCCGGCATCTGCTGCTGCGACGAGGCGTACTGCTGCTGGGCAGCGCCCCCGTCCATGGGCTGGCCGTATCCGTACATGCGCGTAAGCGTACTGAGAACCGGGCGAGGGGTGGGTCACAGATCCCGGGATCGGGGTTGCTTCTTATTACCGACGGGTAGCATCATCATAGCTACTTGTTGGTACGTGAACTAGGTGCGAGGAGCAGGTGCCTCGCCGATCCCTCTACGGAGCCGTCGCCATGGGGCACTACAAGCCGAATCTCCGCGACATCGAGTTCAACCTCTTCGAAGTACTGGGGCGCGACAAGGTGTACGGCACCGGCCCGTTCGAGGAGATGGACGTCGAGACCGCCAAGAGCGTCCTGGAGGAGCTGACCCGCCTCTCCGAGAACGAGCTGGCCGAGTCCTTCGCCGACGCCGACCGCAACCCGCCGGTCTTCGACCCGGAGACCAACACCGCGCCCGTCCCGGCGTCCTTCAAGAAGAGCTACCAGGCCTTCATGGACTCCGAGTACTGGCGGCTCGGCCTGCCCGAGGAGATCGGCGGCACCACCTCTCCGCGCTCCCTCATCTGGGCCTACGCCGAGCTGATCCTGGGCGCCAACCCGGCCGTGTGGATGTACTCCTCCGGTCCCGCGTTCGCCGGCATCCTCTTCGAGGAGGGCAACGAGGTCCAGAAGCACATCGCCGAGATCGCCGTCGAGAAGCAGTGGGGCTCCACCATGGTCCTCACCGAGCCCGACGCGGGCTCGGACGTCGGCGCCGGCCGCACCAGGGCCGTGCAGCAGGAGGACGGCTCCTGGCACATCGAGGGCGTGAAGCGCTTCATCACCTCCGGTGAGCACGACATGTCGGAGAACATCCTCCACTACGTGCTCGCGCGTCCCGAGGGTGCCGGCCCCGGCACCAAGGGCCTGTCCCTCTTCCTCGTCCCGAAGTACCTCTTCGACTTCGAGACCGGCGAGCTGGGCGAGCGCAACGGCGTCTACGCCACCAACGTCGAGCACAAGATGGGCCTGAAGGCCTCCAACACGTGCGAGATGACCTTCGGCGACAAGCACCCCGCCAAGGGCTGGCTGATCGGCGACAAGCACGACGGCATCCGCCAGATGTTCCGCATCATCGAGTTCGCCCGCATGATGGTCGGCACGAAGGCGATCTCCACGCTCTCCACCGGCTACCTCAACGCGCTGGAGTACGCCAAGGAGCGCGTCCAGGGCCCGGACCTGGCCAACTTCATGGACAAGACCGCGCCCAAGGTCACCATCACCCACCACCCCGACGTGCGCCGCTCGCTGATGACGCAGAAGGCGTACGCGGAGGGCATGCGCGCCCTCGTCCTCTACACCGCCTCGATCCAGGACGCCATCCAGATCAAGGAGGCGAACGGCGAGGACGCCTCCGCCGAGCACGCGCTGAACGACCTGCTGCTGCCCATCGTCAAGGGCTACGGCTCCGAGAAGGGCTACGAGCAGCTCGCCCAGTCGCTGCAGACCTTCGGCGGCTCCGGCTTCCTCCAGGAGTACCCGATCGAGCAGTACATCCGGGACTCCAAGATCGACACCCTCTACGAGGGCACCACGGCCATCCAGGGCCAGGACTTCTTCTTCCGGAAGATCGTCCGCAACCAGGGCGCCGCGCTGAACTCCCTCGCCGAGGACATCAAGAAGTTCCTGGCGCTCGGCACCGGCGGCGAGGAGCTGTCCGGCGCCCGCGAGCACCTGGCCAAGGCGGCCGTGGAGCTGGAGGCGATCGTCGGCCTGATGCTGACCGACCTCGCCGCCACCGAGCAGGACACCAAGAACATCTACAAGGTCGGCCTGAACACCACCCGCCTGCTCATGGCCTCCGGTGACGTCGTCGTCGGCTACCTGCTCCTGAAGGGCGCCGCGATCGCCGCCGAGAAGCTGGCCACGGCCTCGGCGAAGGACAAGGCGTTCTACACGGGCAAGATCGCCGCGGCGAAGTTCTTCGCGGCGAACGTCCTGCCGGGCGTCACCCTCGCCCGCAAGGTCGCCGCGGGCGTCGAGCTGGACCTCATGGAGCTGGACGAAGCGGCGTTCTGACCGGTCCGTCCGGACCTTCCGGACGACCCCGTCGATTCCTCGCACGGGCCCGCTCCTTACCGGGAGCGGGCCCGTGCACGTCGTTAAGGTGAATCCCATGAGCGCACCATCCCGCCCGCCAGCCGCCGCCCCTCCAGGGAGCGCTTCGCGCGCTCCCCTCACCTTCGACCGCGGCCACACCGACGACCTGATGTCCTTCCTGGCCGCGAGCCCGACGCCGTACCACGCCGTGGCGAACACCGCCGAGCGGCTGGAGAAGGCCGGCTTCCGGCAAGTGGCGGAGACGGACGCCTGGGACGGCACGCACGGCGGCAAGTACGTGCTGCGCGGCGGCGCGATCGTGGCCTGGTACGTGCCCGAGGGCGCCGAGCCGCACACCCCCTTCCACATCATCGGCGCGCACACCGACTCCCCGAACCTCCGGGTCAAGCCGCGCCCGGACAGCGGGGCGCACGGCTGGCGCCAGGTCGCCGTCGAGATCTACGGCGGCCCGCTGCTGAACTCCTGGCTGGACCGGGACCTCGGCCTGGCCGGCCGGCTGAGCCTGCGCGACGGCTCCTCCGTCCTGGTCGACGTGGACCGGCCGCTGCTGCGGGTGCCGCAGCTCGCCATCCACCTCGACCGTTCGGTCGGCTCGGAGGGGCTCAAGCTCGACAAGCAGCGGCACCTCCAGCCGGTGTGGGGCCTCGGCAACGACGTGCTGGACGGCGAACTCATCGCCTTCCTGGAGCAGGAGGTCGGCCTGGCGGCGGGCTCGGTGACCGGCTGGGACCTGATGACCTACCCGGTGGAGCCGCCCGCCTACCTCGGCCGGGACCGCGAGCTGGTCGCCGGTCCCCGGATGGACAACCTGCTGTCCGTGCACGCCGGTGCCGCCGCCCTCGCCGCCGCGGCGGCCTCCGGCGCGGCGCTCACCCGCATCCCGGTGCTGGCCGCCTTCGACCACGAGGAGAACGGCTCGCAGTCGGACACCGGCGCGGACGGCCCGCTGCTCGGCACCGTCCTGGAGCGCTCGATCCTCGCGCGCGGCGGGTCGTTCGAGGACCGGGCCCGCGCCTTCGCCGGGACGGTCTGCCTGTCCTCCGACACGGGCCACGCCGTGCACCCCAACTACGCCGAGCGGCACGATCCGACGCACCACCCGCGCGTCAACGGCGGCCCGATCCTCAAGGTCAACGTCAACAACCGCTACGCCACGGACGGTTCGGGCCGCGCGGTGTTCGCCGCGGCCTGCGAGAAGGCGAACGTCCCCTTCCAGACCTTCGTCTCCAACAACTCCATGCCGTGCGGCACCACGATCGGCCCGATCACCGCGGCCCGGCACGGCATCCGCACGGTCGACATCGGCGTGGCGATCCTCTCCATGCACAGCGTCCGCGAACTCTGCGGCGCCGACGACCCGTTCCTGCTCGCGAACGCCCTGACCGCTTTCCTGGAGGGCTAGTCGGGGCGTGGCCGGGTACCCGGACGGCACCGGAGATTCCGGAACCGGAAGGGGAGGCGAGGTCTCATGGGTCTCGGCGGATGCATCATCCTCATCGCCGTGGGGGCCATTCTGACGTTCGCGACCGACTGGCACATGCAAGGCGTCAACCTGACCGTCGTCGGCCTGATCCTGATGGCCGTGGGCCTGATCGGCGTCGCGACGTTCAGCGGAATAGCCCGCCGCCGTCGCGTGGTGGTCCCGCCGACGACCCCGGTGGTGGAGGAGGAACCCCGCCACCACCGCGTCGACGGCTACTCCGACGGCTACGGCGTCTGACGGCTGAACCCACCTGCGCCTGAAGGTGGGTTCAGCCGTTCCCCGGCGTCTTCCGGCGACGTGCCCGCCGGCCGCGCCGCTCAGCCCTGCCCGGGGGCGGTCTCGTCCATCCCCGCCAGCACCAGCGGCAACCGGTCCGCGCCGCCCTCGGTGAGGCGGACCGGGACGCCCCAGTCCTGCTGGTGGACGTGACAGGCCGGGTAGGCGTTGGCGGGGTCGTCGTCGCAGGAGGCCGCCATCGCGGAGACGTGCAGCACGCCCTCGGTGACGGCCGGGTTCAGTTCCAGGTCACGGGACAGGTCGGTGTCCGCTCCCTCACCCTTGAGCAGCAGCTCGGGCGGGGTGGCGGAGACGAGCAGCCGGGTCGAGGGGCCGTAGCGTTCGTCGAGCTTCTGGCCGGCCGGGGCCTGGAAGACCACGTCCAGGCGCAGCGCGCCGGGAGCGACCTCGGTCGCGGCGCGCCGGGTGCGGTGGGCGACCGACTCCACCCGCACCGCCTCCTCCGGCAGCCGCAGCCGGGTCAGCCGGTGCCGGGCCGACTCCACGACCACGATGTCCCCGCCGGCCAGGACCGCGTCGCTGGGCTCGCGCAGGTCGGTGGCGAGCGTGGTGACCTCGCCGGTCGCCGGGTCGTAGCGGCGCAGGGCGTGGTTGTAGGTGTCGGAGACGGCGACCGAGCCGTCCGGCAGGGCGGTGACCCCCAGGGGGTGCTGGAGCAGGGCCTGGCCGGCGGCGCCGTCCCGGTGGCCGAAGTCGAACAGGCCGGTGCCGACGGCGGTGTGCACCTGCCCGTCGAGGTCGACCCAGCGCAGGGCGCTCGTCTCGGAGTCGGCGAGCCACAGCCGGTCGGCGGTGGCCGCGAGGCCGGAGGGCTGGGCGAACCAGGCCTCGGCCGCGGGCCCGTCCACCAGGCCCTCGTTGGTGGTGCCCGCCGCCGCGGCGACCGTGCGGTCGGCCGGGTCGTACGTCCACAGCTGGTGGACGCCGGCCATCGCGATCCACACCTTGCCGCCGAAGACCGCCACGTCCCACGGCGAGGAGAGGTCCACCTCGCGGGCCGGGCCGGAGGTGGCCGAGCCCTGCCACCACTGCTTCCCGGTGCCCGCCAGGGTGGTCACCTCGCCCGTGGCCGGGTCCAGGCGGCGCAGGGCGTGGTTGACGGTGTCGGCGACCACCACCGAGCCGTCGTCGAGCAGGGCGAGGCCCTGCGGCTCGTTGAAGGACGCCTCCCCCGGGCCGCCGTCGGTGAATCCGCGCGTGCCGGAGCCGATGCGCCGTACGACGGTCTCGGCGTCGTCGGCCAGCTCCACCAGCTGGTGCCGGGTGGTGTCGCTGACCAGGAAGGTGCCGGACGGCAGCAGCAGGGCCTTGCCCGGGAAACGCAGCGTCGTCGGCTCGGGCTCCGGCGGCACATAGGGGCCGTCGCCACGGCGCAGGGTTCCCTTGGCCTCGTGCTCGGACTCCAGCTCGGTCACCAGCCGCTCGATGGCGTGTACATGCCCCTCGCCCGCGTGCTGCGCGACGACGTACCCCTCGGGGTCGATCACCACGAGCGTCGGCCACGCGCGCACCGCGTACTGCTTCCAGGTGGCCAGCTCGGGGTCGTCCAGGACCGGGTGCGCCACGCCGTAGCGCTCCACGGCGTCCACGACCGCCTGGTGCTCCGCCTCGTGCACGAACTTCGGCGAGTGCACCCCGATCACCACGAGCGTGTCCCGGTGCTTCTCCTCCAGCTCGCGCAGCTCGTCCAGGACGTGCAGGCAGTTGATGCAGCAGAAGGTCCAGAAGTCCAGGACGACTATGCGTCCACGCAGGTCGGCGAGGGTGTACTGCGTCTCTCCCGTGTTCAGCCAGCCGCCCTTGCCGATCAGCTCGGGGGCGCGGACTCGGGCGCGTCGGGGTGCGGAGTCGGTCATGACCCCAAGGGTGCCACCTGACGCCGACAGCCGTTCCGGAGCCTGTGGACAACCCGGACGCGGTACGGCTCGCCCGTCGCCGGCGCGGTGGTCAGTCCTGGTGGAGCACGTTCCGGCCGGGGCCGCCGGAGAGCGTGTCCCGGCCCGGACCGCCGTAGAGCCTGTCGTTCCCGCTGTTGCCGTACAGCTTGTCGTTCCCGCTGTTGCCGTACAGGACGTCGTCGCCCTTGCCGCCGTACAGGGTGTCGGCGCCGGTGCCGCCGGTGATCGTGTCCTTGCCGTCGTCACCGGCCAGGTACTGCGCCCCGCTGCCGCCGTGCAGCGCGTCGTCGCCCTTGCCGCCCTGCACGATGTTGTCGCCGCCGCTCGCGTCGACCGTGTCGTTGCCGTCGCCGCCCCAGGCCAGGCCCTCCTTGCCGACCGTGAGCCTGTCATTGCCCGCGTCGCCCGAGACGTAGGCGCCGTCGAGGCGGCCGGAGTCGGTCGCCTTGTCGTTGCCGGAGCCCAGGGAGATCCGGGCGTAGTAGTAGATCTGGTCGGTGGCGTTCCTGTACGCCAGGGTGTCGTCGCGGTCACCGAGGTTCACGACGAGGGCGGCGTACGGGTCCTGGCTGTCGAGGCTGGTGACCGTGCAGGAGACCTTCGTGGGGTCCGTGCCGTCCGGGTGTGCGCAGCCGTGGCCCGCCTTGATCGGGACGGTGTCGTCGATCACGTAGGTGATGCCCGAGCGGTCGGCGGTGAGGGACGCGGTGACGGTGGCCTTGTTGGCCTGGCCGGGAGCGGCCTGGTAGGTGAGCTGCCAGTCGTACTGGTTGACCGCGGCGGTGGCGGGCGAGGTGGCCGCCGACGCGGTGCCGGCCAGGGCGGACGGCACGGCCAGCGCGGCGGCCGTGCCGACGGCCAGGGCGAGCGCGCGGGCGGGCCGGCGGTGGTGGGTGCGAGCGGACACGGTGACCTCCGGGGGAACGGTCGGACTCTTCGGCCGGCCGGCGCCGGCTTCCGCACCGTTCGACTCGGGGGCGGTGCCGTTGGTTGGCCAACGCGCCCTCCCTAACCGGAAGTTCACCCCCGGAACACCTGGTGTCCCGCTGGACGGCGGTGTCCCGTCACACGAGCACGCACGGCCCCCGGCCGGTCCGGCGAACCGGCACAACCTGTGACGATCGACGCGCGCCGGGGAAGCATGACCGTATGAGATTCCTCGTGCGCGACCGGATCCTCGGCATCGGTGACGACTGGTGGATCGAGGACGAACACGGCCGGAAGGTGTTCCTCGTCGACGGCAAGGCGATGCGCCTGCGGGACACCTTCGAGCTGAAGGACACCGAGGGACGGGTCCTGATCGACATCCACCAGAAGATGTTCGCCCTGCGCGACACCATGCTGATCGAACGCGAAGGCGAGCCCCTGGCCAGGATCCGGCGCAAGCGGCTGTCCCTGCTGCGCAACCACTACCGGGTCTCCCTGGTGGACGGCACCGAACTCGACGTCAGCGGAAAGATCCTGGACCGCGAGTTCGCCGTCGAGTACGACGGCGAACTCCTCGCGGTGATCTCCCGCCGCTGGCTGAGCGTCCGCGACACCTACGGCGTGGACGTCGTACGGGAGGACGCCGACCCGGCGCTGCTGATCGCGGTGGCGGTGTGCGTGATCCACCTCGCCGAGAAGGAGGGGGAGGAGGACTGACGCTTCCTGGGTCCTGTCGTCGAACTCGCGGCGGACGGGAGTTCGACGACCGGGCCTAGGGCAGGCGCCGGGGCGGTTCGAGACCCAGTACCCGGTCCTTGAGCGCCGGGAACTGTTCGCGGGTCGCACCGACCCTCGCCGGGTCCAGGTCGACCGTGAGGACCTCTTCTCCGGGGCCCGCCTCGGCGAGCACCTCGCCCCACGGATCGACCACGATCGAGTGACCCGCCTGCGGAACTCCGGCGTGGGTCCCGGCCGTTCCACAGGCGAGCACGAACGCCTGGTTCTCCACCGCCCGCGCCCGAGCCAGCAGCGTCCAGTGCGCGCGTCGCCGCTCGGGCCAGCCCGCCGGGATCACCAGCGTCTCGGCGCCGGCGTCGACCAGACCGCGGAAGAGTTCGGGGAAACGGAGGTCGTAGCAGGTGGCCAGGCCGAGCGTGGTCTCCGGCAGCCGGACCGTCACCAGGTCCCGGCCCGCGCCCATCAGCACCGCCTCGCCCTTGTCGAAGCCGAAGCGGTGGATCTTGCGGTAGGCGGCGGCCTCCTCACCGGAGGGGGAGAAGAGGAGGGACGTGTTGTAGAGGGTGCCGTCAGGGTCCCTCTCGGGAAGGGAGCCCGCGTGCAGCCACACGCCCGCGTCGCTCGCCGCCTTGGCCATCGCCTCGTACGTCGGCCCTTCGAGCGGCTCGGCCGCGCGGCCGAACTCCTCGAAGGCGAAGGCGCCGGTGGTCCACAGTTCGGGCAGTACGACTAGGTCGGCCCCGCTCTGCTCCCGCACCAGCGCGGCCACACGCAGGCGCCGGGAGTCGACCGTTTCGTCCTCGTCCACGGCGATCTGGATCAGCGAGGCGCGCACACTACCACCGTCCTGGCATTCGAGTCGTCCACACGGGCCTACGATCGTCACACGAAAGCACTGCCGGGGTGCCTTCAGCAGCGTAACTTGGGGGTGCCCCCAGTTCGAGCGAAGCCGAGAACCTGGGGGACTCCGAAGACACCCGCCGAAGTGCAGCCGCCCACTGGCCATGCCGCCACAACCTGCCCGTGTACCGACCGCCGAGGGGTCCCGTTCCGTGAGTCTGCATCCCACCCTCCAGCCCTACGCCGACGCCTGGACCCACTCCGTCGAAGCGATATCCGAGATGGTGCAGCCGCTCGTGGAGGGCGAGTGGAACCGGCGGACACCCTGCCCCGGCTGGTCGGTGCGGGACATCGTGTCCCATGTCATCGGCCTGGACTGCGAGATGCTCGGCGACCCGCGCCCCATCCACTCCCTGCCGCGCGACCTCTTCCACGTCACCACCGAGCACCAGCGCTACATGGAGATGCAGGTCGACGTCCGCCGCCACCACACGGCGCCGGAGATGACGGCCGAGCTGGAGTACACGGTCATCCGCCGCAACCGCCAGCTGCGCAACGAGGCCCGGGACCCCGGCACGAAGGTGCGCGGCCCGCTGGGCAAGGACATCACCCTGGAGCAGGCCTACCGCGCCCGGGCGTTCGACGTGTGGGTGCACGAGCAGGACCTGCGCGCGGCCCTCGGCCGCCCCGGCAACCTGGACTCGCCGGGCGCCTACGTCACCCGGGACGTCCTGCTGGAGGCGCTGCCCAAGGTCGTGGCGCACGACGCGGACGCGCCGCGCAGCTCGGCGATCGTGTTCGACGTGCACGGCCCGGTCGAGTTCCTGCGCACGGTCCGCGTCGACATCCAGGGCCGCGGCACGGTGGAGACCGCCCCCGCCCTCGGCCCGGCGGCCACCCTCAGCCTCGACTGGGAGACCTACGTCCGGCTGGCCTGTGGCCGGGTGAGCCCCGAGGCCGTGGCGGACCGGGTGAAGACGGAGGGCGACCAGGACCTGGCGGCGGCCATCCTGCGGCACTTCGCGGTGACGCCGTGACGGCACCCGGCCGCCCCCTCGGCCGACCGGGGACGGGCGGGCGTGCGGGGAGACCCGTGGCTCACGCCGCGGGCACGTGCACCGTCTCCACCCGGCTGGCGACCAGCCGCTCCCGCTCCCGCCGCGCCGCACGCCCCCGCAGCCGCAGGATCTGACCGACCCCGAGCGCCTGGAGCACGAACACGGCGCTGAACGCCACGGTGTAGTCGTCCCCCGTCGCGTCCAGCAGCACGCCGACCGCGAAGAGCGTCGTCATGGAGGCGATGAAGCCACCCATGTTGGTGATGCCGGACGCCGTGCCCTGTCGCTCGGGCGGGTTGGCCGGACGGGCGAAGTCGAAGCCGAGCATCGACGCCGGTCCGCACGCGCCGAGCACCACGCACAGCACCAGCAGCAGCCACATCGGGGCGTGCTCGCCGGGGTAGGCCAGGGTCGCCGCCCACAGCAGCGCGGTGGCGGCCACCGTGCCCAGTGCCAGCGGCAGCCGCGCCGCGTGGTGCCGGGCGACGATCTGGCCGTAGACCAGGCCGATCACCATGTTGGACAGCACGACGAGGGTGAGCAGTTCGCCGGCCGTGGCGCGGCTGAGGCCCTGCGCCTCGACCAGGAACGGCAGGCCCCACAGCAGCAGGAACACCATCGCCGGGAACTGGGTGGTGAAGTGCACCCACAGGCCCAGACGGGTGCCCGGCTCCCGCCAGGACGCGGCGATCTGCCGGCGGACGTAGGCCGCGCCCCGGTGCGGGGACGGCTCCGGCTCCTGCCCCTCGGGGTGGTCCTTCAGGAACAGCAGGGTGAGCACGAGGACGACCGCGCCCGCCAGCGCGCTGCCCGCGAACGCCGGGGTCCAGCCGATGCCGTGCAGCAGCCGGGACAGGACCAGCGTGGAGACCAGGTTGCCCGCCATGCCGACCAGGCCCGCGAGCTGCGCGACCAGCGGCCCGCGCCGGGCCGGGAACCAGCGGGTGCCGAGCCGGAGCACGCTGATGAAGGTCATCGCGTCGCCGCAGCCCAGCAGCGCCCGGGAGGCGAGCGCGGTGCCGTACGAGGGGGAGAAGGCGAAGCCCAGCTGGCCGGCGGTGAAGAGCACCGCGCCCATGCTCAGCACCTTCTTGGTGCCGAGGTGGTCCACGAGCAGGCCGACGGGTATCTGCATGCCCGCGTAGACCAGCAGCTGGAGGATGGAGAACGTGGAGAGGGCGGAGGCGCCCACGTGGAAGCGGTCGGCCGCGTCGAGGCCGGCCACCCCCAGCGACGTACGGAAGATGACGGCGACGAAGTAGACGGCCACGCCTATGGACCACACGGCGACGGCCCGGCGCCCGCCCGGCGGATCGCCCGGAAGGGTGACGCCGCGTCCCGGCAGGCTCATCGGACCTCACCCCGGGCCAGGTGCGAGAACCAGCCCACGTGCCGGTGCACGATCCCGACGGCCGCCTCCGCGTCGCCGGCGCGCAGCGCGTCCAGGATCTCCTCGTGCTCGGCGAGCGTCTTGGCGATCCGGTCGGGGTGGGAGTGCATGACGGCGACGCCCATCCGCAGCTGCCGGTCGCGCAGCTGGTCGTAGAGCCTGGAGAGGATCTCGTTGCCCCCGCTGCGCACGATCTCGGCGTGGAAGCAGCGGTCGGTGACCGCGGCGGCGGCCAGGTCGCCGGCCGCGGCCTGCGCCTTCTGCCGCTCCAGCAGCTCCGCCAGCCGCTCCAGCAGGCCCGGCGGCGCGGGTACGGCCTTGCGGGCCGCGTGCTCCTCGACCAGCAGCCGGGTCTCCACCACGTCGGCGATCTCCTGCGCGGAGACCGGCAGGACCAGGGCGCCCTTCTTCGGGTAGAGCCGGATCAGGCCCTCGACCTCCAGCCGCAGCAGGGCCTCCCGGACGGGGGTGCGCGAGACGCCGACGGCCTCGGCCAGCTCACCCTCGGTGAGCAGGGTGCCACCCTCGTAGCGTCGGTCGAGCACACCCTGCTTGACGTGGGCGTACACGCGGTCGGCGGCGGGTGGCGGCTTGAGGGACTGCGGGGCGGACTGCTCGACGGCCGTTTTCATGCCTACAGCTTAGATACAACACGTACGCAAGGGCAGGACCGTCCATCATGCGGACGTGACGCACGCCTCTCGCAGCGCCCGCACAACCTTCTGTGCTACTTACGTGTCACACCGATGCGGCCCGCTTACGCTTGCCACTCAACTCGGCCGCATTCCAGGGGCATTCAAGACATTCGAGGTCATCACTTTGAATACCGGCATCAAGGGCATCCGCCTCCGCAGAGCAACCGCCGTCGCCATCACGTCCGGCGCGCTGCTCGCGACCGGTGCCCTCACCGCGGCGCCCGCGCAGGCCGTCACCGCGCCGTCGATCGTGGCCAAGGGCGGGTTCGTGATGAACAACGCCAACGCCGCGACGCTGTACGGGAAGGCCGCGGACACCAAGCGCTCCACCGGCTCCACCACCAAGATCATGACCGCCAAGGTCGTGCTCGCGCAGTCGAACCTGAACCTCGACGCCAAGGTCACGATCCAGAAGGCGTACAGCGACTACGTCGTCAAGAACAACGCCTCCCAGGCCCACCTGATCGTCGGCGACAAGGTGACCGTGCGCCAGCTGCTCTACGGCCTGATGCTGCCGTCCGGCTGCGACGCCGCCTACGCGCTCGCCGACAAGTTCGGCTCCGGCTCCACGCGGGCCGCGCGGGTGAAGTCCTTCATCGGCAAGATGAACACCGCCGCGAAGAACCTGGGTCTGAAGAACACCCACTTCGACTCGTTCGACGGCATCGGCAACGGCTCCAACTACTCGACGCCGCGCGACCTGACGAAGATCGCCAGCAGCGCGATGAAGAGCTCCACGTTCCGCACGATCGTCAAGACCAAGTCGTACACCGCGAAGACGATCACCAAGACGGGCAGCACCCGCACGATGAACCCGTGGAAGAACACCAACGGGCTTCTCAGCAGCTACAGCGGCACCATCGGCGTGAAGACCGGTTCCGGCCCGGAGGCCAAGTACTGCCTGGTCTTCGCCGCGACCCGGAACGGCAAGACCGTCATCGGCACCGTCCTCGCCTCCTCCTCCATCGCCCAGCGCGAGACGGACGCGAAGAAGCTGCTCAACTACGGTTTCGCCAAGCTCGGCTGACGCACCGGCGACAAGGGCCCGCCGCACTCCCGTGCGGCGGGCCCTTCGCCGTGCAACCGGCGCGTTGTCGGGCGGTCAGGCCCAGGTGATCAGCCGCTTCGGCTGTTCCAGGATCGCCGCGACGTCCGCGAGCACCCTGGACCCCAGCTCACCGTCGACCAGGCGGTGGTCGAAGCTCAGGGCCAGGGTGGTGACCTGACGCGGCTTCACCTTGCCCTTGTGGACCCACGGCTGGGGCTTGATCGCACCGACCGCGAGGATCGCCGACTCGCCCGGGTTCAGGATCGGGGTGCCCGTGTCGACGCCGAAGACGCCGACGTTGGTGATGGTCACCGTGCCGCCCTGCATCGCCGCGGGGGAGGTCTTGCCCTCGCGGGCCGTGGAGACCAGCTCGCCCAGCGCCTGCGCCAGCTGCGGGAGCGTCTTGTCCTGCGCGTCCTTGATGTTCGGGACGATCAGGCCGCGCGGGGTCGCCGCCGCGATGCCCAGGTTGACGTAGTGCTTGCGCACGATCTCCTGGTTCGCCTCGTCCCAGGACGCGTTGATGTCCGGGTTGCGCTTGATGGCGACCAGCAGGGCCTTGGCGATCAGCAGGAGCGGGTTCACCCGCAGGCCCTGCATCTCCTTGTCCTGCTTCAGCTCCTCGACCAGCTTCATCGTGCGGGTCACGTCCACCGTCACGAACTCGGTGACGTGCGGCGCGGTGAACGCCGAGCCGACCATCGCCTGGGCAGTGGCCTTGCGGACGCCCTTGACCGGGACGCGGGTCTCCCGCGCGGTGTCGTACGACGCCACGGGCGCCGGGGCCGCCGGAGCGGCGGGCGCCGTCGTGACCGGGGCGGCCGGCTCGGCCGTCCGGGGCCTGGCCGCCGCGTGGACGTCCTCACGGGTGATGATGCCGTCCGGGCCGGACGGGGTGATCGCCGCCAGGTCGACGCCCAGGTCCTTGGCCAGCTTGCGCACCGGGGGCTTGGCCAGCGGGCGGGACTTCCCGGCGAGCGCGCCGCCGTGGCCGTTCAGCTCCGCCTGGACCGCCTGGGCCGGCGCGGGAACGGTGACCTCGGGGCCCTTGCGCGGGCGGCGCCTGGTGGAGGAGGTCGCCACGCCGTACCCGACGAGGACCGGCTGGCGGCCCTCCGGCTTCGGCTCGTCCTGGGCCGGGGCGGGCACCGCCGCGGGCTGCTCGGCGGGGGCCTGCGGCGCGGCACCGCCGGCCCCGGCCACCGCCACCGCGATGATGGGCGTGCCCACGTCCACCGTGGTGCCCTCGGGGAAGTGCAGTTCGCGCACCACGCCGTCGTAGGGGATGGGCAGTTCGACGGCCGCCTTCGCCGTCTCCACCTCGCAGACCACCTGGCCGTCCGTCACCGTGTCGCCCGGCTTGACGTACCACTTGAGGATCTCGGCCTCGGTGAGTCCCTCGCCCACGTCGGGCATCTTGAACTCGCGTACGGACGCTTCCGTCATCGTCGTCACGACCCTCTCCTCAGTACGCCAGCGAGCGGTCGACGGCGTCGAGCACACGGTCCAGGTCCGGCAGGTACTCCTCTTCCAGGCGCGCCGGCGGATACGGGGCGTGGTAGCCGCCGACCCGCAGGACCGGTGCCTCCAGGTGGTAGAAGCAGCGCTCGGTGATCCGGGCGGCGATCTCCGCGCCGGAACCGAGGAACACCGGTGCCTCGTGCACCACGACCAGGTGGCGGGTCTTCTCCACCGAGGCCTGGACGGAGTCGAAGTCGAGGGGGCTGACCGAGCGCAGGTCCAGGACCTCCAGGGACTTGCCCTCCTCGGCCGCCGCGGCCGCCGCCTCCTGGCACAGCTTCACCATGGGGCCGTAGGCCGCCAGGGTGAGGTCGGTGCCCTCGCGGACCACGCGCGCCTTGTGCAGCGGTGCGGGGATCGCCTCGGGGTCGACCTCGCCCTTGTCCCAGTAGCGCCGCTTGGGCTCGAAGTAGATCACCGGGTCGTCGCTCTGGATGGCCTGCTGCATCATCCAGTACGCGTCCGACGCGTTGGACGGGGAGACGACCTTCAGGCCCGCCACGTGCGCGAACAGCGCCTCGGGGGACTCCGAGTGGTGCTCGACCGCGCCGATGCCGCCGCCGTAGGGGATGCGGACGACGACCGGCAGCTTGACCTTGCCCAGCGAGCGGGCGTGCATCTTGGCGAGCTGGGTCACGATCTGGTCGTAGGCCGGGAAGACGAAGCCGTCGAACTGGATCTCCACCACCGGGCGGTAGCCGCGCAGGGCCAGGCCGATCGCGGTGCCGACGATGCCGGACTCGGCGAGCGGGGTGTCGATGACCCGGCTCTCGCCGAAGTCCTTCTGCAGTCCGTCCGTCACCCGGAAGACGCCGCCGAGCTTGCCGACGTCCTCGCCCATGATCAGCACCTTGGGGTCGGTCTCCAGGGCACGGCGCAGCGACTCGTTGATGGCCTTGGCCATCGCCATCTTCTCGGCCATCTCAGTGACCCCCTTCATCGGCGAACGACGCCTGGTAGGCGGCGAACTGGGCGCGCTCCTCGTCGACGAGCGCGTGCCCGTCCGCGTACACGTTCTCGAAGATGGCGAAGTGGTCCGGGTCGGGCATGGCGCGGACCGCTTCGCGCACTCGTTTGCCCAACGCCTCGGACTCGCTCTCGAGTTCCGCGAAGAATCCCTCGTCCGCGTGGTTCGAGGTCTCCAGGTACCGGCGCAGGCGCAGGATCGGGTCCTTCGCCTCCCAGGCCAGCCGCTCCTCGTCGCCCCGGTAGCGGGTGGGGTCGTCGGAGGTGGTGTGGGCGCCCATGCGGTAGGTGAACGCCTCCACCAGGGTGGGGCCCTCGCCGTTGCGGGCGCGCTCCAGCGCCCACTTGGTGACCGCGAGACAGGCCAGCACGTCGTTGCCGTCGACCCGGACGCCCGGGAAGCCGTAGCCCTGGGCGCGCTGGTAGAGCGGGACGCGGGTCTGCTTCTCGGTGGGCTCGGAGATCGCCCACTGGTTGTTCTGGCAGAAGAACACCACGGGGGCGTTGTAGACCGCGGAGAAGGTGAACGATTCGGCGACGTCGCCCTGGCTGGAGGCGCCGTCGCCGAAGTAGGCGATGACCGCCGAGTCCGCGCCGTCCTTGGCCACGCCCATCGCGTAGCCGGTGGCGTGCAGCGTCTGCGAGCCGATGACGATCGTGTACAGGTGGAAGTTGTTGCTGTTCGGGTCCCAGCCGCCGTTGTTCACACCGCGGAACATGCCGAGCAGGTTGGTCGGGTCGACGCCGCGGCACCAGGCGACGCCGTGCTCCCGGTAGGTCGGGAAGACGTAGTCGTCCTCGCGGGTGGCCCGGCCGGAGCCGATCTGGGCGGCCTCCTGGCCCAGCAGGGAGGCCCAGAGGCCCAGTTCGCCCTGGCGCTGCAGGGCGGTGGCCTCGGCGTCGAAGCGGCGGGTGAGCACCATGTCGCGGTACAGGCCGCGCAGCTCTTCGGGGGTGATGCCGGCGACGTAGGCGTCGTACTCGGCGTTCTTGACCCGCTTGCCCTCCGGCGTCAGCAGCTGGACGAGCTCCGGATCGGTGCTCTTCCCGGCGGTGCTGCGGGTGGTGCGCTTGGTGCCGGTGGCCCCGGTCGCGGCGCCGGTGGTGCCGGTCTTGCCGCCGGCGGTGCCGGCCTTGCCTGCGGCGGTGCGTCGCGGCTTGCGCGCGGCACTGCTCTCCACGGTCACGTGTGCTCCTCCGTCGTTCCAGCCCCCGGGGTTGCCGGTAGGCCAGTGCGGCTCACCTGTTTCGACCACCGGGGCACGGGGTGGGTGCCACTCGGCCGGGAACAGGCGTGACAGGTGCCCCGGCGAGCGCCCTGCAACCATCACGTTACCCAGTGCCCCACATTTCTGTGAAACCCCGTTTGACCTGCGATTTTGCTTGGATTTCCAAGTAAATCGAGGTGATGCGGAAGCGCGCTGGTCACAGCCTTGCGGCAGTCCGGAGCACCCGCACGTTATCCCGCGCACCCAGGTCACGGGAAGAGTTTCATGTGAGACCGGCCTCGCACACGAAGACGGAAAAGTCGCGCTTTATCTACTGCATACGGATGACGCCGGGAGCCGCGGACGGGTGAGTCGCGGGCCAGGGCCCCGCCACGGCCCGCACGGAAACGGAAAAGCCCGTCTCGTGACCGAAAGCGACCATCGGCGACTGCCTGTGACAAGCCCCAGCTCACAGCGGCTGCGCGTGCCCTAGCATCTGGCGCGTGCCGCGCTCATGTGTACCACCCCCCGCGCCCCACGCACTCCCCCTGGGCGCCCTGCTCCGCCTGTACGCCGCGGGTACCGCCGTCACCTGTGAGCCGGTCGACCAGGGCCTGCTCAACCGCGGCTACCGGCTGTGCACCACGAGCGGCCGTTACTTCCTCAAGCACCACTTCGACCCGGACACCGCCGACCCGGCCGCCATCGAACGCCGGCACCGGGCCACCCAGCGCCTCGCCGACCTCGGCGTCCCGGTCGCCGTACCGCTCGCGCACCGCGAGGGCCGCACGGTCGCCGTCGTCGGCGGCCACGCCTACGCCCTGCACCCCTGGATCGACGGCAGGCACCGGCACGGCGGCCAGCTCACCCGCGGGGAGAGCGCGCGCCTGGGGGCGCTCCTGGGCGCCGTGCACGCCTGTCTGGAGCGCGTGATGCCCCCCAAGGGGCGCACGCGCCCGGCGACCAGCCCGCACCCCGTGGAGAGCGCGGACCCGGCCGACACCTTCGCCCTCATCGACGACCTGCTCGCCCATGTCCGCCGGCACCGCCCCGCCGACGCCTTCGACGAACTCGCCCGGCACCGGCTGCTGGAACGCCGCGCGCTCCTGGAACAGCACGCGGACCGGCGCCCCCCGCGCGGCGGTTCGGTCGGCTGGGTGCACGGCGACTTCCACCCGTTCAACCTGCTCTACAAGGACGACGCCCCGGCCGCCATCGTGGACTGGGACCGGCTCGGGGTGCAGCCGCGCGCGGAGGAGGCCGTACGCGCCGCCGTGATCTTCTTCGTGGCACCCGGCGGGACCCTGGACCTGCCGAAAGTGCGGGGCTACGCGCGCGCGTACCGGCGCGCGGCCGGCGCCACGCCCTCCGAACTGGCCGCGGCCGTGCACCGGGTGTGGTGGGAACGGCTGAACGACTTCTGGATGCTGCGCTGGCACTACGAGCGCGGCGACACGCGCGCGGACACCCAGTTCCCGGCCGCGTCCGCCCTCGCGGTGTGGTGGACCCGCGAGTACGACGCGGTGTGCGACGCGTTCGTGCAGTAGCGACCGGGCCTGCGGTCGGCGTCACCTCAGGGGGACGCCGACCCGGCCTCCGTGGGCGTGCTTCAACCGGTGGTGGCGCCGGTGCTGCCGTCCGTCGTGGTGCCCGCGTCCGTGCTGCCGTCCGTCGTGGTCCCCGCGTCCGTGCCGCCGTCCGTCGTGGTGCCCGCGTCCGTGCCGCCGGCGTCACCGGTGCCCGCGTCCGTGCCGCCGTTCGTCGGGTCCGTGGGCTGCGACTGCGAGGTCTGCGGCTGCGACGGCTCGGTGCTCGGGGTGGAACTGGCCGTCCTCGACGGGGTGTACGACGGCGTGGTCGCCGGCGGCCAGCCCGAGCCGGTGCCCGTGCCGGAGCCGTTGTTCGTCTCGGGGTCCGAGGGCTGGTCGGTCTTGTCGTCGGACGGGGTCGGGGTGGGCGACTCGTGCTTCGTGCTCTTGGACTGCGTCTTGGTCGGCTGGACGTCGGTGTCGTTGCCGCCGCTGCCGCCGCCCGCGCCCTTCACCGCCAGCGCCACGCCCGCCGCGATCGCGATGACCGCGAACACGGCGAGGAGCCACAGCTTGCCGCGTCCGCCGCCCTTGTTGCCGTGCCCCTCGAAGCCGCCGTCGTCGCCGCTGCCGTAGCCCGCGGGCAGGATCGGCTGCGGGATCTGCGTGGTGCCCGAGGCGTCGGCCGGGTGCGGCATGACGGCCGTCCCGGCGAAGCCGCCCGCCGGGGTCTGCCGTCCGTCGTGCGTCTCCACCGGGCCGGTGTTCCAGGTGCCGGTGTGCCCGCCCTGGTCGTAGAGCATCTGCAGGCCGTACTGGACGAGCCCGCGCATCTCCTCGGCCGTCTGGAACCGGTCGTCGGGCTCCTTGGCGAGCGAGCGCATGACCAGGCCGTCCAGTTCCGGCGGGCAGGTCCCGTCGGAGACCTGCGACGGCGGCACCGGCATGTCCTGGACGTGCTGGTAGACCACCGACAGCGGGGTCTCGCCGGTGAACGGGGGCCGCAGCGCGAGGAGTTCGTACAGCAGGCAGCCGGTGGCGTACAGGTCGGAGCGGTGGTCGACGGCCTTGCCGAGCGCCTGCTCCGGGGACAGGTACTGCGGGGTGCCCATGACCATACCGGTCTGCGTCATCGTCGTCGACGCGCCGTGCAGGGCGCGGGCGATGCCGAAGTCCATCACCTTGACGGCGCCGCTGTGGGTGATGATGACGTTCGCCGGCTTGATGTCACGGTGGACGATGCCGTGCTGGTGCGAGTAGGCGAGCGCCTCCAGCACCCCGGAGACGATGATCAGCGCCTGCTCGGGGCCCGGCGCCTCCGCGTTCATCAGCAGGTCGCGGATGGTGCGGCCCTCGACCAGCTCCATGACGATGTACGGCACGGACTGGCCGCCCACCATGTCCTCGCCGGAGTCGTACACGGCGACGATCGCGTGGTGGTTGAGGCCGGCGACGGACTGTGCCTCGCGGGTGAAACGGGCCTTGGACACCGGGTCCTCGGCCAGGTCCGCGCGGAGCAGCTTGACCGCGACCGTCCGGCCCAGGCGGACGTCCTCGGCCGCGAACACCTCGGCCATGCCGCCCCGGCCCAGCCGGTGCGTGAGCCGGTAGCGGCCGTCGCCGACGAGCCCGCCGTTGCCCCACATCTCCGGCGCGTCCGACATGCCGCCGCCAGTCGCCTCGGGGTCGGACGGGCCCTGAGAGCGCTGCGTCTGTGCCATCAGTCCTCGCCGTCGTTTCTGCCCGCGGTGCGCGCGGTGTTGTTACGGTCTCCGTCCGCCACGCTACAGCCTCCGCGGGGGCCACCGGTTCGGAACGGCAACCGGGACCGACCCGAGACGGACCGGTCATGAAACCTCTAGCACGCGCTGTCGCGCAAATTCCGTGAGCCGGCCGTACACCGGCTGTAACGCTTGCGCGACGCTTCTTGCGCGTACGGTCACGGAACGGGCACCGAGCTTGACGTGTCCGGGCCCTCGGGCAGACTTGGCCGGGAATGACACATTCGATCAAGGCCTGTCCGCCGGCTGACGGCGCCGCACGGCCGGTGGGGGACGCGGAGAGATGAGCCAGGACGGCGCACACGGCCGGTACGCGGGGCAGGCGCTGGCCGGGGGCCGTTACCAGCTGCGCGACGTACTGGGCGAGGGCGGCATGGCCTCCGTGCACCTCGCGTACGACGCCGTGCTGGACCGCCAGGTCGCCATCAAGACGCTGCACACCGAACTCGGCCGGGAACAGGCCTTCCGCGAGCGCTTCCGCCGCGAGGCCCAGGCAGTGGCCAAGCTCACGCACACCAACATCGTCTCCGTCTTCGACACGGGCGAGGACGAGTTGAACGGCATGGCGACGCCGTACATCGTCATGGAGTACGTCGAGGGCCGGCCGCTGGGCTCCGTGCTGGAGGAGGACATCCGGCAGTACGGCGCGATGCCCGCGGACAAGGCTCTGAAGATCACCGCCGATGTGCTCGCGGCCCTGGAGATCAGCCACGAGAAGGGGCTGGTCCACCGCGACATCAAGCCCGGCAACGTGATGGTGACCCGGCGGGGCGTGGTCAAGGTCATGGACTTCGGCATCGCCCGCGCCATGCAGTCCGGTGTCACCTCGATGACCCAGACCGGCATGGTCGTCGGCACCCCGCAGTACCTCTCGCCCGAGCAGGCCCTCGGCCGCGGCGTGGACGCCCGCTCCGACCTGTACTCGGTCGGCATCATGCTGTTCCAGCTGGTGACCGGGCGGCTGCCGTTCGACGCGGACTCGCCGCTGGCCATCGCGTACGCGCATGTGCAGGAGGAGCCGGTGGCGCCCTCCTCGGTCAACCGCGCGCTGCCGCCCGCCGTGGACGCCCTGGTCGCCCGCGCGCTGAGGAAGAACCCGAACGAGCGCTTCCCGACCGCGGAGTCCATGCGCGACGAGTGCCTGCGGATCGCGGCCTCCTTCCAGGCGGCCCCGCCGAGCATCGTGCCGGGCGCCGGTCCGGCGCAGAGCGGCTCGGGCGTCGCCTCCGCGGTGTTCCCGCCGGTCGACCGGACGACCCCGGCACCGCACGGGCAGGTGCAGACGCCGTACCAGCCGGCTCCGGCCCCGAACCCGTACGGCCACCCGACGCCCACCCCGGGCTACGGCTACCCGCAGCAGGGAGGCTACCCGCCGTCCCCCGTGGGCTACGGCCCGCAGGGCGCCGCCCCGACCCCGCCGCCGTACACGGTGGCGCCGCACCAGGCCGGCCGGCCCGGCGGCGGCCGGAACCGGCGGCCGGTGGTCGTCGGTTCGGTCGCGGTGGCGGCCGTCGTGGCCGTCGGGCTGGTCGTCGCGCTCACGCTGAAGCACACCGGCGACGACACCGGAACCGGCAGCGGCGGATCGAGCGCCTCCGCGTCCGCGTCCCACCGGGCGGGCTACCGCGGCCCGGACACCACCCGGCGGATCGACGCGTCCAAGTGCACCGATCCGCAGGAGTCCTACAGCGACCCGGACAAGATCCAGCTGCCCGACTTCCGGTACAAGGACATCGGCTCCGTGAAGAAGTGCCTCCAGGCCGCGGGCTGGAAGTGGGACATCAAGCACGAGGACGACAACACCTGGGGTGAGGGGACCGTCCTCAACCAGTTCCCCGAGCAGGGCACCGACGTCGACCAGGACGATGCGGGCACCATCGAGCTGAGGGTGTCGACGGGCAATCCGCCGCAGTGAGCCGGCCCCCGGCGGGGGCCGGGGAACGGGTCGGGCCCGGCGGTCGTCCGCCGGGCCCCTGGTGTGTCCGGGCGGGTCGGGGGGTCTACAGGTACGGACCGCCCGAGCGGCCGCCGGTGTGCTGGTCGTCGCCGCCCTCGTGGCCGGTCATGCCCGGCGGGAGCGCGCGGCGCATCTGCTCCAACTGGGCGCGGGCGGCCATCTGCTGGGCGAACAGCGTCGTCTGGATCCCGTGGAAGAGACCCTCCAGCCAGCCCACCAACTGGGCCTGCGCGATCCGCAGTTCCGCGTCGCTCGGGGTGACGTCGTCGGTGAACGGCAACGAGAGCCGTTCCAGCTCCTCGACCAGCTCGGGGGCCAGCCCGTCCTCCAGCTCCTTCACCGAGCTGGCGTGGATCTCCTTGAGCCGCACCCGGCTGGCCTCGTCGAGGGGAGCCGCCCGCACCTCCTCCAGGAGCTGCTTGATCATGCTGCCGATCCGCATGACCTTGGCCGGCTGTTCCACCTGCTCCGTCACCGGGGTCTCACGCGAGTCCTCGTGCCCGTCGCCTCCGCCGAGCGCCATCCCGTCCTGACCCACGACAAGGATCTGGGGGTTCCCCGGCGACCGTTCGTTCCTCGGCATCTCCATGCCGCCATTCTCTCGCACGCCACCACCTCATCACCGTGGTGCCCCCCTGTGGGGCTGATCCACCGTTTAGACCCGACGGCCCAATCCGGAATGCCTTTTTCGCCATGGAATGTGAGGCTTGTTCCCGTCGGTTTTCCATCGGTCACGGCACCTGGGCCCCGGGAGGTCACCGACGTGACTGCACGCCCACGACTCACGCTGCGCTGTCTGCGGCTGCTGATCGTCCTCACGGCGACGGCGCTGCCGGCGCACGGCACCGCCGTCGCCCACGGCGGTGCGCCCGTCCTCGCCGCGAAGCCGGACACCGCCCGCCCGCCCGCCACCGGACACCGGGAGCAGGCCGGCACACGGCGGGGAACCGGCAAGGGCGCGGCCCCGGAGCACGCGCATCCCCTGACCGTCCCGGAGCGCGCGAGCGCCGGGCACACGGCTCCGGGGCACGCCGCCCGGGACCGCGGGCGCCCGGACCAGGGCCCTCCGCGGTCGGCGTCCCCCGAGGGGACGTCCCCGGAGGAGTCGTCTCCGGAGGAGTCGTCCCCGGAGGAGTCGGATGAGTCGTCCTCGGAGGAGTCGTCCGACGAGTCGTCCCCGGACGGGACCTCGCCGGGGAACGCGTCCACCGCCGTGCCGATGCCGTCCGACTCCGCCTCGGCGTCGGTCCACCCCTATCGCCCCCTCGCCTCCGTGGAGCCGTCCCGGGCGGGCAGCCGGGCCGGTGAGGGGCGGATGCGGCCGGGGCGGCCGGACGGGCCGGAGATCGAGGACGAGGACGACGACCCCCCTCCCGCGACCCCTGCCGCCCAGCCGCAGGAGCCGGAGACCGCGGAGGTGCCGAGCGGTCCCCCGTCGCCCCTGGAGACCGTTCCGGACCCCACCGGCTCCCCGCGGGGGCCCGCCGCCGAGCAGGCGGCCCCAGCGGGCGAGGCCCCGACGGAGCCGGTCCTGCGCATCCTCCCGCTCGGCAGCGGCCTGGTCCTCATCGGCCTGGGCCTGGGGCTGGCCCTCCTCGGCCTGAGACTCCGCAGGAACTGACCGACGGCCGGGGACGGCCCCGGGATCTCCCTGGACGGCCCGGGATCTCCCGGACGGCCCGGGGCCTCTCGGTACCGCCCCGCACCGCCTTCCGCTACGGCGCGACGAGCAGCACCTTGCCGATGTGACCGCTCTCCTCCACCAGCCGGTGCGCCTCGGCCGCCTCCGCCATCGGCAGCTCGCGGTCCACGACCGGGCCGACGTGCCCGGCGGCGAACAACGGCCACACGTGCTCGCGTACGGCCGCGACGATGGCGGCCTTCTCCTCCAGCGGGCGGGCGCGCAGCGAGGTCGCGCTGATCGCGGCCCGCTTCCCGAGCAGCGTGCCGATGTTCAGCTCGCCCTTCACACCGCCCTGCATGCCGATGATCGCGAGGCGTCCGTTGACGGCGAGCGCCTGGACATTGCGGTCCAGGTACTTCGCACCCATGTTGTCGAGGATGACGTCGGCGCCCGCACCCCCGGTGGCCTGCTTGATCTCGGCGACGAAGTCCTGCTCGCGATAGTTGATCAGTACGTCCGCGCCGAGTTCGGCGCACCGTTCGAGCTTCTCCTTCGTCCCGGCGGTCACCGCTACCTTGGCGCCGACGGCCTTGGCGAGCTGGATCGCCATGGTGCCGATGCCGCTGGAGCCGCCGTGCACCAGCAATGTCTCGCCCGGACGCAGATGGGCGATCATGAACACGTTGGACCAGACCGTGCAGACGACCTCGGGCAGTGCGGCGGCGCGCTTGAGGTCCACGCCCTCGGGCGCGGGCAGCAGCTGCCCGGCCGGTACGGCGACCTTCTCGGCGTAGCCGCCGCCCGCGAGCAACGCGCACACCTGATCGCCGACGGCCCAGCCGGAGACGCCGGGGCCGAGCGCGGCGATCGTGCCGGAGCACTCCAGGCCGGGGTAGGGGGAGGCGCCGGGCGGCGGGTTGTAGAAGCCCTGGCGCTGCAGGATGTCGGCACGGTTGACGGCGCTGGCCACCACCTCGACCAGCACCTCGCCCTCGCCGGGCACCGGATCGGGGACCTCGTCCCACACCAGCGCCTCGGGCCCACCAGGTTCGGGAATCGTGATCGCATGCATGCCGGTGACGCTACTCCCCCGGCGCCCGGTCATCCGGGTGGCAGGGGGCGGATGCCCGGGGTGATCCGGGTTTCCGGCGTGGCGCGGACGATGGTGATGAGCCGGTCCGTCAGCTGGAGCGTGCCGACGGACGGGTCGTCGTAGCCGAGCACCCGGTGTCCGCGGACGACGCTCACCACCAGGTCGTCCGTCTCGCGCGGTGTCTTGCCGACCTCGGCGCGGACCACCGGCCGTTCGACGAGGTCCAGCCCGCTGCCCTGCTGGATCAGGTCCTCCATCACCATGCCGGCCGCGGGGCTGAGCACGGACAGGCCGAGCAGGCGGCCGGCCGCGCCGGAGCTGGTGATGACGGCGTCGGCGCCGGACTGCTTGAGCAGCGGGGCGTTCTCCTCCTCGCGCACCGCGGCCACGATCTTCGCGGTGCGGTTGAGCTGGCGGGCGGTCAGCGTGACGAGGACGGAGGTGTCGTCACGCTGCGGGGCGACGATGATCTGCCGGGCCTTGTGCACCTCGGCCCGCCGGAGCACGTCACTGCGGGTGGCGTCGCCTATGACGCCCGCGTAGCCCTCGGCGGTGGCCGCGTCGATCGCCTTGGAGCTGGGGTCGACCACGACCACCTGCTCCTTCTTCAGCCCGGTCACGCAGACGGTCTGGATGGCCGACCGTCCCTTCGTGCCGAAACCGACGACGACGGTGTGGTCGCGCAAGGTGGACCTCCAGCGGTTCAGGCGCCATTCCTCACGGGTGCGTTCGGTGAGGACCTCCAGCGTGGTGCCGACCAGAATGATCAGGAACAGTACGCGCAGGGGCGTGATGACGAGGATGTTGGTGAGCCGGGCGCTGTCGCTGACCGGGGTGATGTCGCCGTAGCCGGTGGTGGAGAGGGTGACGGTCGCGTAGTAGAACGCGTCGAGCAGGTCGACGGGACCGTCGGAGCTGTCGCGGTAGCCCTCGCGGTCGGCGTAGACGACGAGCGCGGTGGCGACCAGCACCACCAGGGCCATGACGAGCCGCTTGACGACCTGGCGGATCGGACGCTCCACCACTTTTCGCGGGAGTTTCACCCGGTGGGTCACCAGGTGTTCGCCCGCCTGGCGGGCGATGGCGTCATGGCCCGGAAGTTTCACGTGAAACACACCCCGATTCCGGCGGTCGCCCAGGGCAGGTCCAGCAGCTCGGCCTCCTCGCCCTGCCGGGTCCCGCCCGGCGGTACGACGGCCAGCGCGTCCGCGGCAGCGATGCCCCGGAGCATGGCCGGACCGTTGTAGTGCAGCGGCACGGCCTGGTCGCCGCGCAGCACCACGGGAATGAGCCGGGTGTCGTGCGGGTGCCCGTGCACCGCCTCTCTCAGCGGCAGCGTGTACGGCTCGGGGGCGGGGTGGGCGGCGAGGGTCCGCAGCAGCGGTTCGGCGAGGGTGAGCAGGCCGGAGACGGCCGCGAGGGGATTGCCGGGCAGGCCGACGAGGTGCTGGTGGTCCTTGGTGCGGGCCAGCAGCATGGGGTGGCCGGGGCGCACCTTGACGCCGTCGACGAGGAGTTCGGCGCCGACACGTTCCAGGACCGGGTGGACGTGGTCGACGGGTCCGGCCGCCGTGCCGCCCGTGGTGACGATCAGGTCGGCGGCGGAGCGGGTGACCGCCTTCTGCAGGGCCTTGGCGTCGTCGCCGATCCGGCGTACGGCGAGGACATCGGCCCCGAGCGCGCGCAGCCAGGACGGCAGCATGGGGCCGAGGGCGTCCCGGATCAGCCCGTCGTGCGGCAGGCCCGCGGTGAGCAACTCGTCCCCCAGGACGAGGACTTCGGCGCGGGGGCGGGGGACGACGGTCACCGTGTCGTAGCCGGCGGCCGCGGCGAGACCCAGGACGGCGGGAGTGACCAGGGCGCCGACGGGCAGCAACTGGTCGCCGCTGCGGCACTCCTGGCCGCGCGGGCGGATGTCCTGGCCGTGGAGCATCTCGCGAGTGGTGTGCAGGCGGCCCTGGGCGTCGATCCGGCCGTGCTCGGAGCGCAGAACGGCGGTCGTGTCGGCGGGGATGCGGGCTCCGGTGGCGATGCGCACCGCCTCGCCGTCGGTGAGGGGTCCGGGCTGCGCGTGCCCGGCGAGCACGCCCTCCTCGCGCACCTGCCAGGGTCCGGGTCCGGCGACCGCCCAGCCGTCCATCGCCGAGGTGTCGAAGGAGGGCAGGTCGGTGAGCGCGTCGAGGGGCGCGGCCAGGGCCAGTCCGAGGGCGTCGCCGAGCGGCACGGAGACGGGCGCCCGGCGGGCACGGGAACGCGCGGCACGAGCGGCGCGCGCGGCGGCCTCCCGGGCCTGGGGCCAGGGGGTGGCCCGGTGCGGTTCCGCGGGCCGCGCGCCGGACGACCGGGCGGCCGGGGCGGACGCCTGGCCGGTGCCGTCGTCCGCGCTGTCGTCCCGGGGCTCCTTGTGGGCATCCCTCACGAGCGCCAGAGCCTCCTCGACGTCGAGGTCGTCGGTGTCCTCGGCGGACGCCTCGGCCCGGGTGCCGGGGGCGGTCATCCGGCGTCCGGGGCGCTCGGGCCCCCGCCCCTCGCGTCCGTGGTGCCCCCACCGTTCTCTTCCTCCCAGCGCAGCGCCAGCGCGGCGGCCTTGCGCGCGGCCTCGGCGACGGCCTCGGGGCCGCCCTCGCCCCGGGCGGCGGCGTAACCGACGAGGAAGGTGGTCAGCGGGGCGGCGGGCCGGGCCACGCCGTGTGCGGCGTCCCGGGCCAGATCGAGCAGGACGCCGGTGTCGACGTCCAGTTCGATGCCCAACTCGTCCTTGACTGCGGAGATCCATTCATCCAACACGGACCCATGCTCCCTGATGCGTGCCCTGGCCGTCGCGATGTCGTCCCAGGTGTCGCAGTCGAAGGAGGCGCGCGGGTCCGTGACACGGGTGAGGCGCAGGGCGCCGGTCAGCCGGCGCAGGGGCAGCCCGCCGAGGCCGCCGTGGGTGGCGGCCAGGGCGGTCAGCTCACGGCGCAGGACGGCGGTGCGGTAGGCGGCCACCAGCGGCTGGTCGCGGCCGTCGGCGTCGGTGAGCAGAGCGCCGTCGGCCCCGCTCTCCTGAAGGGCTCTCACAAGGCGCCGCAGCACCGGCTTTTCGAGAAAGGGCAGGTCGGCGGAGAGGACGACGGTGTGCCCCGCGGTGGTGAGCCGCAGACCGGCCTCCAGCGCGGCGACCGGTCCGCCGCCGGGCGGCTCCTCGCGCGCCCAGCGGACCGGGCGTGCGGTGGGCCGGGGCGTGGCCACGACGACGGTCGTGCCGGCGTCCGCGCAGGCCCCGAGCACCCGGTCGAGCAGCGCGCGGCCACCGACCCGGAGCCCTGGCTTGTCGGCCCCGCCGAGCCGCCGGGCGGCACCGCCGGCCAGTACGACGGCGTCGTACGGCAGGGGGGTCCCGGGAGCGGGTGTCCCGGGAGCGGCGGGGGCGGTGTCGGTCACCCTCCGAGTATGTCCTGCCGGTTCCTCCTTCCGAACCCCTGTCTCACAGGAGGCCGTGGCTCACAGGGTGCGCAGCAGCACCGCCGGCTGTTCCACGCAGTCCGCCACGTAGCGCAGGAAGCCGCCCGCCGTGCCGCCGTCGCACACCCGGTGGTCGAAGGTGAGCGAGAGCTGGACGACCTGGCGGACGGCCAGCTCGCCCTCGTGCACCCACGGCTTGGGGACGATGCGGCCGACGCCGAGCATGGCCGCCTCGGGGTGGTTGATGATCGGGGTGGAGCCGTCGACGCCGAAGACGCCGTAGTTGTTCAGCGTGAACGTCCCGCCGGTGAGTTCCCCGGGGGTCAGCGTCCCGGTGCGGGCCGCCTCGGTGAGCCGGGCGAACTCGGCGGTCAGCGACTCGGCGTCGCGCGCGTGGGCGTCCCGGACGACCGGCACGACCAGGCCGCGCTCCGTCTGCGCGGCGAACCCGAGGTGGACCTGGTCGAGCCGGACGACCTCGCGGGCCTCGGTGTCGACGAAGGAGTTCAGCTCGGGGAACCGGGCGAGGCCGGCCGTGCAGATGCGGGCGAGCAGCGCGAGCAGGGAGATCTTCGGGCCCCCGGCCGCGTTCATCGCGGCACGGGCGCGCATGAGTTCCGTCGCGTCGGCGTCGACCCAGCAGGTCGCGTCCGGGATCTCCCGGCGGCTGCGGGAGAGCTTGTCGGCGACGGCGCCGCGCACGCCCTTGAGCGGGATCCGGGTCCCGCCGCCCTGCGCGACGGGCGCCACGGGGGCCCGTACGACCGGCTCCTCCGCCGTGCCGACCGGTGCCGCCCCGGCGCGCAGCGCGTTCTCGACGTCCGCGCGCAGGATGAGCCCCTCCGGCCCCGAGCCGGTCAGCCGCCGCAGGTCGACGCCGTTGTCGCGGGCGAGCTTGCGCACGAGGGGGGAGATCACGGGGACCGGGCCCTCGGTGGGAGCGGCGGTGGGGGCGGCCGCGGAGGCGGGAGATGCCGGGGTGGTGGTCGCGGAGGCGGGTGCCTGCGCCACGGCCGGCGCGGCCACGCGCGCGGGGGCGTCGGCCCGGGCGGTCCCGCGCCGGACGGCCCGCCCGTCGGCCGGGACCCCGCTCGGCGCCGTCCGCCCGTTGCCGTCGGCCGTGCGCCGGCCGCCCTGTCCGTCGACCGCGCCCGTGGTGGCCCGCACCCGGCGCCGGCGTGCCGCCGGGGCCTGGGTGCCGTAGCCCACCAGGACGTTGCCGGAGCCCTCCGGCTCCGGTTCCCGCCCGCCCACGGCCACCGTCAGCAGCGGGGCGCCGACGGGCAGTTCGGTGCCCTCCTCGCCGAACCGGGCGGTGACCACGCCGCCGTACGGGCAGGGCACCTCGACCATCGCCTTGGCCGTCTCGACCTCGACCACCGGCTGGTCCACGGCGACCACGTCACCGACCTGGACCAGCCAGCGGACGATCTCCGCCTCGGTGAGCCCTTCACCGAGGTCGGGCAGCTTGAACTCCAGCACCTGAGCCATCAGCCCTCGGCCTCCCACTGCAGCCGGGCCACGGCGTCCAGGATGCGGTCGACGCCGGGCAGGTGGTGCCGCTCCAGCATGGGCGGCGGATACGGGATGTCGAACCCGGCCACGCGCAGCACCGGTGCCTCCAGGTGGTGGAAGCAGCGCTCGGTGACGCGGGCCGCGATCTCGCCGCCCGGCCCGCCGAACCCGGTGGACTCGTGGACGACGACGGCGCGGCCGGTGCGCCGGACGGAAGCGCAGACCGTCTCGTCGTCGAACGGCACCAGGGAGCGCAGGTCGACGACCTCCAGGTCCCAGCCCTCGGCCTGGGCGGCCTCGGCGGCCTCCAGGCAGACCGGCAGCGAGGGGCCGTAGGTGATGAGCGTGGCGCTGCGGCCGGTCCGGCGGACCACGGCGCGGCCGATGGGCTCGACCTCCGTCGGCTGCTCGGGGTTCCAGCTGTCCTTCGACCAGTACAGCCGCTTGGGCTCCAGGAAGACGACCGGGTCGTCCGAGGCGATGGCCTGGCGCAGCAGCCCGTAGGCGTCGGCGACGGTGGCGGGGGTGACGACGTGGAGCCCCGGCGTCGCCATGTAGTAGGCCTCGGAGGAGTCGCTGTGGTGCTCGACGCCGCCGATGCCGCCGCCGTAGGGGATGCGGACGGTGATGGGCAGGGGCATCCTGCCGCGCGTGCGGTTGCGCATCCGGGAGACGTGGCTGGCCAGCTGCTCGAACGCCGGGTAGGCGAAGGCGTCGAACTGCATCTCCACCACCGGCCGCAGGCCGTACATGGCCATGCCGACGGCGGTGCCGAGGATGCCGGCCTCGGCGAGGGGGGTGTCGGTGCAGCGGTCCTCGCCGAACTCCTTGGCGAGCCCGTCGGTGACGCGGAAGACGCCGCCGAGGGTGCCGACGTCCTCGCCCATGACGTGCACGGTGGGATCGGCGGCCATCGCGTCGCGCATCGCGCGCGTGAGGGCCTGCGCCATGGTGGCGGGCTTGACGGCGACGGTGGTCATCGGGCGCCGCCTTCCGGGGCGCCGGGCTCGCCGTGCTGCTCCTGCTCGGCCTCCAGCTCGGCCCGCAGCAGGGCACGCTGCTCGCGCAGCTGGGAGGTGGTCTCGGCGTACACGTGGTCGAAGAGGTCCATGGGGTTGAGCTCGGGGTCCCGGTTCATGCGTTCCCGCAGGGAGGCGGCCATGGTCTCGGCGTCCTGGCGGGCCGCCTCGACGCCGGCGTCGTCCAGCAGTCCGCGCGCGGTCAGTTCGCGTTCCAGCAGCTCGATGGGGTCGTGGGCGCGCCAGGCGGCGATCTCGTCCTCGCCGCGGTAGCGGGTGGCGTCGTCGGCGTTGGTGTGGGCGTCGACGCGGTACGTCACCGCTTCCACCAGGGTCGGGCCACCGCCCGCGCGCGCGTGCCGCACGGCGTCGCCGAGCACCTCGTGCACGGCCGCGGCGTCGTTGCCGTCGACCAGCCGGCCCGGCATGCCGTACCCGACGGCCTTGTGGGCCAGGGAGGGCGCGGCGGTCTGCTTGGCGAGCGGCACGGAGATGGCGAAGCCGTTGTTCTGCACCAGGAAGACGACGGGTGCCCGCCAGACGGCGGCGAAGTTCAGCGCCTCGTGGAAGTCGCCCTCGCTGGTGCCGCCGTCGCCGACCATGGCCAGCGCGACCACGTCGTCGCCCTTGAGGCGGGCGGCGTGGGCGAGGCCGACGGCGTGCGGCAGCTGGGTGGCGAGCGGGGTGCTCAGCGGGGCCACCCGGTGGGCGTAGGGGTCGTAGCCGCTGTGCCAGTCGCCGCGCAGCAGGGTGAGCGCCTCGGCCGGGTCCACGCCCCGGGCGACGACGGCGAGCGTGTCGCGGTAGCTGGGGAAGAGCCAGTCGCGCTCCTCCAGCGCCAGGGCGGCGGCGATCTCGCAGGCCTCCTGACCGGTGCTGGACGGGTAGACGGCGAGCCTGCCCTGCTTGGTGAGGGCGGTGGCCTGCGTGTTGTACCGGCGCCCGCGCACCAGCTCGGCGTACAGCCGCCGCAGCAGATCGGGGTCGGCCTTGCCGGCCGCCTCGGTGCCGAGGACGCGGTAGGGCTCGGCGTCGGGCAGCAGCGGCGCGGCGTCCATACGGGGCTGCCAGGCGGGCGGCGGCGATGGCCGGTACGCGCCCCGCTGCTCCAGAACCGTCATGACGGCACCTCCTCGTGGGAGTGGCTACGGGAGGCGCGTCGCCTGTGACCCGCCTCACCAACCGATTGTTCGGTCGCCGACACATTTTGGCTACAGGTGCCCCCAGGCTGTGGACAAACGGTTCTCCACAGCCTGGAATGGCCGCAGGACGTCCACGGCGAGGAAGCGGGGGGACATGCCGGCTGAACAAATGGCCGCCGGGCCGCAGGACGGCGCCGCGCCGCCGCCGCGCCCGCTGGACGCCATCGACCAGGACATCCTGAAGATCCTCCAGGCGGACGGCCGGGCCTCGATACGGTCGGTCGCCGAGCGCGTCCACGTCTCGCGCGCCAACGCCTACGCGCGCATCAACCGGCTCGTCGAGGACGGGGTGATCCGGGGCTTCAGCGCCCGCGTGGACCACGAACGCGCCGGTCACGGCACCTCGGCGTACATCACGCTGAAGATCGTCCAGAACAGCTGGCGCACGGTCCGCGAACAGCTCAGGCAGCTGCCCGGCGCCTCCCACATCGCTCTGGTGGGCGGCGACTTCGACGTGCTGCTGCTGGTGCACACGCCCGACAACCGGGCGCTGCGCGAGCTGGTGCTGACCCGGCTCCAGGCGATCCCCGAGGTGCTCAGCACCCGCACGCTGCTGGTGTTCGAGGAGGAGGACCTGGAGCCGGAGGGCTGAGGTCAGTCCTGGCGCAGCCCCGAGAAGACCAGCCTGACGACGGCGTCGGCCACCTCCTGGCCGCTCGCGCCCCGCACGTCCGGCCGGTACCACTCCACGATCGAGTTGATCATCCCGAAGACCAGCCGGGTGGCCAGACGGACCTCCACGTCGCCGCGTACGTCCCCGTCGGCCGCCGCCGCCTTCAGCAGCTCGGCGACCCGGTGGTCGAAGTCGCGGCGCCGCTCCAGCGCCCAGCGCTCGGTCTCGGTGTTGCCGCGCACGCGCAGCAGCAGCGTCACATAGGGCAGCTCGGCTATGAGCACCTCGACCATGCGGCGCACGACGTGCTCCAGCCGTCCGGCCGGGGGCCCCACGCGCGCGTGCTCCTCGTCCAGGATGGCGAACAGGCCGTCCAGGGCCCGGCTGACGGCCCGGCGCAGCAGCTCCTCCTTGCCGCTGACGTGGTGGTATATCGACGACTTGGAGATGCCCGCCGCCTTGGACAGGTGCTCCATGGAGGTGCCGTCGTAACCGCGGTCGTTGAAGACGCGGACGGCGACGGAGAGCAGCGTCTCGGGGGTGTAGGTGTCGCGCCTGGGCGTGGTCATGAGGTGCCCTCCCGCTTGTCCTGGGCGTACGAGTGGCGGTACAGCGCCAGGGACGGCGCGTAGCGGCCGGAGGGTTCGCGTTCGTGCAGCTCGTCCAGCAGTTCGTGGGCCCAGGCGCGGGGCAGGCGGCGGCTCCACTCGAAGGGGCCGAGCGGGTAGTTGACGCCGAGGCGCATCGCGGTGTCGATGTCCTCCTCGGTGGCGACGCCCTTGGCGACGGCGTCGTGCGCGAGGTCGATGATGCGGGCGACCGTGCGGGCGACGATCATGCCGGGGACGTCGCCGATGACGCTGACCTTCTTGCCGAGCGCCTGGAAGAGGCCGGTGGCCTCGGCGAGGGTCTGCGGCAGGGTGTCCTGGGCGGTGGACAGGGCGATGCGGGTGGCCTCGCGGTAGTCAAGGGCGAGGTCGAAGAAGACGACGTCGCGGAACTCCACGGAGGTCTGGCCGTCGGCGAGGGCCAGCTGGCCGCCGCTGGGCAGCACCAGGCGGGTGCCGTTGTCCTCGTCCTCCTCGCGGACCGGGATGCCGGCCTCGCGGATCATCGCCAGCAGGCCGGCGGCGGGGCCCAGGTCGCCCTCGGCGACGACGTAGGCGGGCGGCTGTTCCTTGTCGGCGGTGTGCGGCTCGGGCCGCTCGGCGCCGTCCGCGTAGTCGTACCAGCCGCGCCCGCTCTTGCGGCCGAGCCGTCCGGACTCCACCAGCCTGCGCTGCGCGAGCGAGGGCGTGAAGCGCGCGTCCTGGAAGAAGGACTGCCACACCGAGTGGGTGACGGACTCGTTGACGTCCTGGCCGATCAGGTCGGTCAGCTCGAACGCGCCCATCTTGAAGCCGCCGCACTCCCGCAGCACCGCGTCGATGGTGGCGGGGTCGGCGGCCTGGGCCTCGTGGACGGCGAACGCCTCCGCGTAGAACGGCCGGGCGATCCGGTTGACGATGAAGCCGGGGGTGTCCGCGCAGGCCACCGGGGTCTTGCCCCAGGCGCGGGCGGTCTCGTACGCGCGCGTGGCCGACGTGACGTCGGTGGCGAACCCGGAGACCACCTCGACCAGCGGCAGCAGCGGCGCCGGATTGAAGAAGTGCAGGCCGACGAAGCGGCCGGGGTGGCGCAGGGCGCCGCCGACGGCCGTCACCGACAGCGAGGAGGTGTTGGTGGCGAGCAGGCAGTCCTCGGCGACGATCTCCTCCAGCTCGCCGAAGAGCCGCTGCTTGACGTCCAGCCGCTCCAGGACGGCCTCCACGACCAGCCCGCAGCCGGCCAGGTCCGCGAGGCTGTCCACCGGTTCCAGGCGGGCGAGGGCGGCGTCGCGGCCGGCTGCCGTGAGCCGGTCCTTGGCCACGAGCCGGTCGAGCCGGGCGCCGATCGCTTCGGCCGCGTCCCGGGCCCGCCCGGGTGCGGCGTCGTAGAGCCGCACGGGGTGCCCGGCGACCAGCGCGACCTGGGCGATTCCCTGGCCCATGGTGCCGGTGCCGACGACGGCCACGGGGCTGCTGAGGTCGAGTCCTGTCATGTGCGCGATCCTCCCGCACGGGGTTTTCCACAGATGCGGCGGACCCCCTTGTACCGACCGATCGTTCGGTTACTCTAGCTCTGACCGTCCCATCCCGCTGCTCTTTCTGCCAGGTCCGAACTCGACGACGAGTTCTCCAGACGAGGAGTTGGTCCCGCATGGCCGCCGAACTGACCGCGCCCGAGCTGATCGAGAAACACCGGCCGACGCTCGACCAGGCCCTGGAGGCCATCCGCACCCGCGCCTACTGGTCCCCGCACCCCGAGCACCCCAAGGCCTACGGCGAGGGCGCAAGCCTGGACGCCGCGGCGGGCAAGGCCGCCTTCGACGCCGTGCTGGGCACCCGCCTCGACCTCGGCCAGCCCGGCACGGACGACTGGGTGGGCGGCGAGGTCTCGCCGTACGGCGTCGAGCTGGGCGTGACGTACCCGCACGCGGACCTCGACGTGCTGCTCCCGGCCATGCGGGCCGGTCAGCGGGCCTGGCGGGACGCGGGCCCGGAGGTCCGGGCGGTGGTCTGTCTGGAGATCCTCAAGCGGATCAGCGACCGGACGCACGAGTTCGCGCACGCCGTCATGCACACCAGCGGGCAGGCGTTCATGATGGCGTTCCAGGCGGGCGGCCCGCACGCCCAGGACCGCGGCCTCGAAGCGGTGGCGTACGCGTACGCGGAGCAGGTCCGCACCCCGGAAACGGCGGAGTGGACCAAACCGCAGGGCAAGCGCGACCCGCTGGCCCTCACCAAGCGGTTCACCGCGGTCCCGCGCGGCATCGGCCTGGTCATCGGCTGCAACACCTTCCCGACCTGGAACGGCTACCCGGGCCTGTTCGCCTCGCTGGCCACCGGCAACGCGGTCCTGGTCAAGCCGCACCCGCGCGCGGTGCTGCCGCTGGCGCTGACCGTCCAGGCCGCCCGGGAGGTGCTGGCCGGGGCGGGATTCGACCCGAACCTGGTGGCGCTGGCCGCCGAGCGCCCCGGCGAGGGCATCGCGAAGACGCTCGCCACCCGCCCCGAGATCAAAATCATCGACTACACCGGGTCGACGGCCTTCGGCGACTGGCTGGAGGCCAACGCCCGCCAGGCGCAGGTCTACACGGAGAAGGCCGGCGTCAACACGGTGCTCGTGCACTCGACGGACGACTACAAGGGCATGCTGTCCAACCTGGCATTCTCGCTGTCCCTGTACAGCGGCCAGATGTGCACCACCCCGCAGAACCTGCTGATCCCGCGCGACGGCATCACCACCGACCAGGGTCCCAAGTCGTTCGACGAGGTCACCGCCGACCTCGCCCGCGCGGTGGACGGTCTGCTCGGTGACGATGCGCGGGCCAACGCCCTGCTGGGCGCGATCGTCAACCCGGACGTCAAGGCCCGCCTGGAGGCCGCGGCCGGCCTCGGCGAGGTCGCCCTCGCCTCCCGCGAGGTCACCAACCCGGAGTTCCCGGGCGCGGTGGTCCGCACTCCGGTCATCGTCAAGCTGGACGGCGCCAAGCCGGACGACGAGGCCGCGTACATGAGCGAGTGCTTCGGCCCGGTCTCCTTCGCCGTCGCCGTCGACTCGGTGACGGACGCGGTCGAGCTGCTGCGCCGCACGGTCCGCGAGAAGGGCGCGATGACGGTCGGCGCGTACACCACGGACGCCGGGACCGAGCGCGCCGTCGAGGAGGTCTGCCTGGAGGAGGCGGCCCAGCTCTCCCTCAACCTGACCGGCGGGGTCTACGTGAACCAGACGGCCGCGTTCTCCGACTTCCACGGCTCGGGCGGCAACCCGGCGGCCAACGCGGCCCTCACCGACGGCGCGTTCGTCGCCAGCCGCTTCCGGGTGGTGGAGGTGCGCCGGGAAGCCTAGGCCCTCTGCGCGGCGCCGGTCGCGCTCCAGTGGTAGAGCGTCATCGCCACGCTGGTGGCCAGGTTGTAGCTGGAGACCTGCGGGCGCATCGGGAGGCGCAGCAGATGGTCGGCCCGGGCGCGCAGTTCCGGCGACAGGCCGGAGCGTTCCGAGCCGAAGACCAGCACGGCGTCGTCGGGCAGCCCGGTGCCGCGGATGTCCTCGCCCTCCGGGTCGAGGGCGAACAGCGGCCCGGCGGGCAGTTCGTCGGCGCCGAGGCGCTCGACGGCGGTGGCGAAGTGCAGGCCCGCGCCGCCGCGCACCACGGTGGGGTGCCAGGGGTCGAGCGTGCCCGTGGTGACCACACCGGTCGCCCCGAAACCGGCGGCCAGCCGGATCACGGCACCGGCGTTGCCCAGGTTGCGGGGGTTGTCCAGGACGACCACGGGCGCGGTGCGGGGCGCGCGGGCGAGCGCGCGCAGGTTGGCCTCGCGGGACGGCCGTAGCGCGAGGGCGGCCACACCGGTCGGATGGGGGCGCGGGACGAGCGAGGCGTACGCCGGGCCGGGCACCTCCACGAGGAGGGCGTCCAGGGTGTCGCGCACGTCCCCGGCCAGCTCCTCGGCGAGAGCGAGGGCGGCCCGCCGGTCCGTGGTGACCGCGACCGGCACCTCGGCCCCGAAGCGCAGCGCGTGCTTCAGGGCGTGGAAGCCGTCGAGCAGCACGGCGGTGTCCGCGTGCGCGCGCCAGCGGCTCAGCGGGTCGCTCATGCGGTGAACCCTACGTGGTCCGCCGCGCTCTCCTGCGGGGAGCGTGGCGCGGGGACCGCAGGGCCGCCGCGCCGGGCGAACCGCCCCCGCGCGCGGGCCGCCAGGCCGCCCAGCCGGCGCAGGAAGGACGTCGGCAGGAAGACCGCGTCCGCGGTGATCATCGCCAGTGAGAAGAACGGCAGTCCGAGGACGACCGCGATCACGGCGTGCTCGGTCATCATCAGCACCAGCAGGACGTTCTTGACCCGCCGGTTGAACAGGGTGAACGGGAAGGCGACCTGCACCATGACGGTGCCGTAGGCCACGATCATCATGATCGTGCCGCTGGACGACATCAGGTCGGCGAGGCCGGGCCAGGGCGAGAAGTAGTCCAGGTGGAGCGGGTAGTACACGGCGGTGCCGTCCTGCCAGCGGGAGCCCTGGATCTTGTACCAGCCGGCCGTGGCGTAGATCAGACAGGCTTCGGCCATGATCACGACCAGGGCGCCGTTGTGCAGGACGTTCGCGATGACGTCCAGCAGCATCCGCGGCTGCCGCCATGCCTCCCGGCGCCCGGTGACCCACCACAGGGCGAGCCCCGCCCAGGCGGTCCACAACAGCGCCTGGATCAGCCAGCCGTTGTCGAACCGGCCGGTCGCCGTCGCCGTGCCCAGCGCCAGTCCGAGCACCGCCCACAGCACCGGCCCCACCCGGTCGGCGGGCGCCCGCTCGCCCCCCGCGCGCGCCGCCGTGCCGTCGGCCGCGCGCCGCGCGTCGAGGGACCAGACCTGGCCGCAGCGCGTGAACACCAGGTAGATGGCCATCAGGTGCAGGACGTTGTCGCCGCCGTCGCCGACGAACACACTGCGGTTCTGCAGCGACAGCACGCCCACCATGAACAGCACGGACGCGGTCCGGGTGCGCCAGCCGAGCGCGAGGGCCGCGCTGGCGAGGACGGCCAGCGCGTAGCAGCACTCGAACCAGAGCCGCCCGTCGGACCAGAGCAGCGCCGTGAAGGCGTGGTTGTCGGCGGTCAGCTGCCTGGCGAGGTTGAAGCCCCACGGCCCGGAGGGGCCGTACAGCTCCTGGCGGTGGGGGAACTCACGCAGCAGGAACAGCAGCCAGGTCCCGGCGAAGCCGATCCGGATCACGGCGCTCTGGTAGGGCCCGAGGGCCGCCCCGGTGACCCGGGCGATGCCCCGCGACAGCGTCAGCGAGAGACGGTTCACCGCACACCTCCGGCAGCCTCGTCGGCGGTCACGGACCACCAGGGCAGCAGGCGGAGGGCAGGCTTGTCGGAGACCCGCTCACGGCTCCACGACGGCGGCTGCACATTGGTGGTGCTGGAACGGATCTGCACGCGCTGTATCACGCCTTCCCGGCTCGTCGGATCGTCCCGGTACAGGCGCATCACCGCGATGCGGCGCAGGTACTGCTCGGACAGGGACCCGCGCAGGCCGACGGGACGGTTGTCGGCGGCGTGGGTGGCGGTGAAGAAGTCCCAGGCCCGGCGCAGCTCGTTCTGCTGGGTGTGGCTGGGCGCCAGGTTGCCGTCGATGGCGGCGCCGTCCTGGGCGGACAGGTCGGTCCACCCGGTCGTGCGCAGGTCCCCGTCCCGCATCCGCACCTCGGCACGGACCTGGACGGCGATGTTCTGCTGCAGCGGGTTCGGGGCGAACAGCTTCCAGTTCTGCTCGAACTCCGGGTAGACCCACTCCTGTATCGCCTTGCCGTGCTGCTTCGTCACCGTGTTCGCGGGCGCGAGGCTGAGGAAGACCATCAGCAGGTGCACACAGGCGGCCACGGCGACGACGCCGAGCGCGAGCGCGGCTCCGACCTGGTAGCCGGGGGAGAGCGCGGCGAGGCCGGTGCGGGGTTCGGGCGCGTCGCCGGGCGGCGTGGGCGGCGGCTGCGCGGGTTCTTCCGGGAGACGCGTCCCGGGCGGCCCGTCCGGGCCCTGCGGACCCCGCGAGTCCTCGTCGTACGCGTCCATCGCGTCCCGTCCCCCGTTCCGGCTCGTGTGGCTGGTCAGTCGTGCGGTCGTGCACCCCGTCGGCCCGGCCCGGTCGGTCGGCCGAGCGGGGTTCGCGGGAGCGCGACGCGGTCACAGGCGTCGCACGGTGCACGAGCGCCACGTCTCGGCGCTCGCACGGAACGGTACTCAGCCCCGGGCCCCGGGCGCAGCCCCGGGTACGGGCCGACCGTGGTGGTCCTCGCCGCGGGCAGGGCCCGACCCGGGGCCGTGGGTACGACGGCCTGCCGCACCTCGTCCGCCTCGTCCACAGGCTGTGGGCGGGGTTTTCCACAGCGGTTGACACCCACAGCGGCCCGGCACACCATGGACTACGCACGAACCGAACGATCGGTCGGGACGCCGGCCGGGACGTACGGACCGGACAGAGTTCACCGCAGAGCCCGAGGTCAGGGGGACCGCATGGCCACAGCAGCCGCGCAGCGCACGGCCCGCACCGAGGCGGACGGCACGCCGGACACCGGCGGCACGACGGCCCACCAGCGCGCCTTCGACGCGGCCGTGGCCGCCGACGAACGCATCGAACCACGCGACTGGATGCCCGACGCCTACCGCGCCACCCTGGTCCGGCAGATCGCCCAGCACGCGCACTCCGAGATCATCGGCATGCAGCCGGAGGCCAACTGGATCACGCGCGCGCCCTCCCTGCGCCGCAAGGCGATCCTGATGGCCAAGGTCCAGGACGAGGCCGGCCACGGCCTGTACCTGTACAGCGCGGCCGAGACCCTCGGCACCAGCCGCGACGAGCTGCTCGACAAGCTGCACAGCGGCCGCCAGAAGTACTCCTCGATCTTCAACTACCCCACCCTGACCTGGGCCGACGTCGGTGCGATCGGCTGGCTGGTGGACGGGGCGGCGATCACCAACCAGGTCCCCCTGTGCCGCTGCTCCTACGGTCCGTACGCCCGCGCGATGGTGCGGATCTGCAAGGAGGAGTCCTTCCACCAGCGCCAGGGTTACGAGCTGCTGCTGGCGCTCAGCAAGGGCACCCCCGAGCAGCACGCCATGGCGCAGGACGCCGTGGACCGCTGGTGGTGGCCGTCGCTGATGATGTTCGGCCCGCCCGACGACGAGTCCCAGCACTCCGCGCAGTCGATGGAGTGGAAGATCAAGCGCCACTCCAACGACGAGCTGCGCCAGCGCTTCGTGGACATCTGCGTCCCGCAGGCCGAGTCCCTGGGCCTCACCCTCCCCGACCCGGAGCTGCGGTGGAACGAGGAGCGGGGGCACTACGACTTCGGTCCGATCGACTGGACGGAGTTCTGGGAGGTCCTCAAGGGCAACGGGCCCTGCAACGAACAGCGGATCACCCAGCGCAGGCGCGCGCACGACGAGGGCGCGTGGGTACGGGAAGCGGCCGCGGCCCACGCGGCCAAGCACACCGGCGGTGCCGGTGGGACGGGAGCGACGCGAGCATGAGCACCACCGACTGGCCCCTGTGGGAGGTCTTCGTGCGCTCCCGGCGCGGCCTCTCCCACACCCACGCCGGCAGCCTGCACGCGCCCGACGCCGAGATGGCCCTGCGCAACGCCCGCGACCTGTACACCCGGCGCGGCGAGGGCGTCTCGATCTGGGTGGTCCCGGCCGCCTCGATCACCGCGTCCTCGCCGGACGAGAAGGACCCGTTCTTCGAGCCGGCCGCCGACAAGCCCTACCGGCACCCGACCTTCTACGAGATCCCGGAAGGGGTGAAGCACCTGTGACCGCCACCGGCCCCGCGACCCGCCCCGCCACCGGTTCCGCCCCCGTCCCGGTGACCGCCGCGCTCGCCCTCGGCGACGACGCCCTGGTGCTCTCCCACCGCCTGGGGGAGTGGGCCGGGCACGCCCCCGTGCTGGAGGAGGAGGTCGCCCTCGCCAACATCGCGCTGGACCTGCTCGGCCAGGCCCGGGTGCTGCTGTCCCTGGCCGGCGACGAGGACGAGCTGGCCTATCTGCGCGAGGAACGTGCCTTCCGCAACCTGCAGTTGGTCGAGCAGCCGAACGGCGACTTCGCGCACACCATCGCCCGCCAGCTCTACTTCTCCACCTACCAGCAGCTGCTCTACGCCGAACTGGCCTCGGGCGACGGCCCGTTCGCGCCGCTGGCCGCGAAGGCGGTGAAGGAGGTCGCCTACCACCGCGACCACGCCGAGCAGTGGACGCTGCGGCTCGGCGACGGCACCGACACCAGCCATGAGCGGATGCGCCGGGCCTGTGACGCGCTGTGGCGGTTCACCGGCGAGATGTTCCAGCCCGTGGAGGGCCTGACCGCCGACTGGGCCCGCCTGGAGGAGAGCTGGCTGGAGTCCGTCACCGATGTGCTCGGCCGGGCCACCCTCCCGGTCCCGCAGGGGCCGCGCACCGGAGCCTGGTCGGCGGGTGCCGGCCGGCAGGGCCTGCACACCGAACCGTTCGGCCGGATGCTCGCCGAGATGCAGCACCTGCACCGCAGCCACCCGGGGGCGTCATGGTGACCGCCACCGCCCTGGAGGAACGACTGCTGGAGCTGGCCGGCGCGGTGCCCGACCCCGAGCTGCCCGTCCTCACCCTGCGCGAACTGGGCGTGCTCCGCGCGGTGCGGGTCCACGGCGGCGACGGCGGCGACACGGTGGAGGTCGACCTGACCCCCACCTACACCGGCTGCCCGGCCGTCGAGGCGATGAGCCTCGACATCGAGCGGGTGCTGCGCGCCCACGGCATGCGCGAGGTCACCGTCCGCACGGTGCTCAGCCCCGCCTGGTCCACCGACGACATCACTGCCGAAGGGCGCGAGAAACTGAGGGAGTTCGGCATCGCGCCACCGCGCGTACGCCACGGCGACGGCCCGGTGCCGCTGTCCCTCGGCCCGACCCGTACGCGAGCCCCGCACGCCGGGCCGGCCGCCCAGGACGCACACGCCACGGACACCGCGACCGAACCCCTGCGCTGCCCGCACTGCGGATCGGCCGACACCGAACTGCTGAGCCGGTTCTCCTCCACCGCGTGCAAGGCGCTGCGCCGCTGCCTGGCCTGCCGGGAACCGTTCGACCACTTCAAGGAGCTGTGATGGCCCGCTTCCACCCGCTCCCGGTGGCCGCGGTCGACCGGATCACCGACGACTCCGTCGCCCTGACCCTCTCCGTCCCGCCCGGGCTGCGCGAGGAGTACCGGCACGCGCCCGGCCAGCATCTCGCGCTGCGCCGCCGGGTCGACGGCACGGACATCCGCCGCACCTACTCGATCTGCTCCCCCGCCCCCGACCCGGACGGCGAGGGCCCGGACAGCCTGCGGGTGGGGGTGCGGCTGGTCGAGGGCGGGGCCTTCTCCGCGTACGCGCTGAAGGAGATCAACGTCGGGGACGAGCTGGAGGTGATGACCCCGGCGGGCCGCTTCACGCTGGAGCCGGCGCCGGGCCTGTACGCGGCGGTCGTCGGCGGCAGCGGCATCACCCCGGTGCTGTCCATCGTCGCCACACTGCTGGCGCGCGAGCCGGCGGCCCGGTTCTGCCTGGTACGCAGCGACCGCACGGCCGCCTCGACGATGTTCCTGGAGGAGGTCGCCGACCTGAAGGACCGCTACCCGGAGCGGTTCCAGCTGGTGACCGTGCTCTCCCGGGAGGAACAGCAGGCGGGGCTTCCGTCCGGCCGGCTCGACCGGGACCGGCTCACCGGGCTGCTGCCCGCGCTGCTGCCGGTGGAGGAGGTGGCGGGCTGGTTCCTGTGCGGGCCGTACGGGCTGGTGCGGGGCGCGGAGCAGGCACTGCGCGAGCTGGGCGTGGCCCGGGACCGCATCCACCAGGAGATCTTCCACGTGGACGCGGGCTCGGCCCCGGCGGCCACGGCTCCTGCGCCCGCGCACAGCACCGTCACCGCGCGGCTCGACGGCCGCGGCGGCACCTGGCCGGTGCGGGAGGGCGAGTCGCTGCTGGAGACGGTGCTGCGCAACCGGCCCGACGCGCCGTACGCCTGCAAGGGCGGGGTGTGCGGGACCTGCCGGGCCTTCCTGGTCGCGGGCGAGGTGCGCATGGACCGCAACTTCGCGCTGGAGACGGAGGAGACGGAGGCCGGGTATGTGCTGGCCTGCCAGTCGCATCCGCTGACGGAGAGGGTGGAGCTGGACTTCGACCGCTGAGGTCCACCGCGCCCCTTTTCCGTCGACCGGCGAGGCCGAGCGGCGCCGGGAGGCCGGGGCCGGTGGGCCCCGGGGCTACAGGACGAAGCCCGGCTTGCCGTCGTCGGTGACGACCGGGCGGCCGGCGGCCTCCCAGTGCTGCATGCCGCCGTCGACGTTCACCGCGTCGACGCCCTGCTGGACCAGGTACATGGTGACCTGGGCGGAGCGACCGCCCGAGCGGCAGATGACGTGGACGCGGCCGTCCTGCGGGGCGGCCTCGGTCAGCTCCCCGTAGCGGGCCACGAACTCGCTGAGGGGGATGTGCAGCGCTCCCCCGGCGTGGCCCGCCTGCCACTCGTCGTCCTCGCGGACGTCCAGCAGGAAGTCGCCGTCCTTGAGGTCCGTGACCTGGACCGTGGGCACACCAGCTCCGAAGTTCATGGCTCCGACGCTACCCGAAGCCCGGGGCGGGTCAGTCCCGGGCCAGCAGGGCGGCCAGTTCCGCCTCGCGCCGGGCGATGTCGCCGCGCAGCCGGTCGGCGATCTCTTCGAGCAGCCCGTCGGGGTCGTCCGGCGCGAGGCGGAGCATGCCGGCGATCGCGCCCTCCTCCAGTTCCCGGGCGACCAGGGTGAGCAGCTCCTTGCGCTGGGTGAGCCATTCGAGGCGGGCGTACAGCTCCTCGGCGGGGCTCGGGCGGCGCTCGGGCGGTACCGGTCCGGCGGCCCACTCCTCGGCCAGCTCCCTCAGCAGCCCCTCGTCGCCCCGGGCGTAGGCGGCGTTGACCCGGCTGAGGAACTCCTCGCGCCGCTTCTGCTCCGCCTCCTCCTGGGCCAGGTCGGGGTGGGCCTTGCGGGCCAGCTCGCGGTAGAGCTTGCGGGCCTCCTCGCTGGGCCGTACCCGCTGCGGGGGCCGTACCGGCTGGTCGGTGAGCATGGCGACGGCCTCCGGGAACAGGCCGTCACCGTCCATCCAGCCGTGCAGCAGCTCCTCCACGCCCGGGATCGGCATCACCTGGGCGCGGGCCTCCGCGGCGCGGCGGATGTCCTCGGGGTCGCCGGTGCGGGCGGCCTTCGCCTCGGCGATCTCCGCGTCCAGCTCCTCGATGCGGCTGTAGAGCGGGCCGAGCCGCTGTTCGTGCAGGCGGGCGAAGTTCTCGACCTCGACGCGGAAGGTCTCCACGGCGATCTCGTACTCGATCAGCGCCTGCTCGGCGGCCCGTACGGCCTGTTCCAGCCGTTCCTCGGGGCGGGGGGCCTGGGACTGGCCGGCTTCCGGGGTTGTCACCCGCCCAGCGTAGCCGTTGCCCGGATCCGCCCTCAGACCCCCAGCTCCGCCTCGATCCGGCCCGCCTTGATTCCCGCGACCAGTTCGGCGTGGTCCGCCTCCGTGCGGTCGGCGTAGGCGACGGCGAACGCGGCGATCGCCTCGTCCAGCTCCTCGTTCTTGCCGCAGTAGCCGGCGATCAGCCGGGGGTCGGCGCTGTGGGAGTGGGCGCGGGCCAGCAGGGCGCCGGTCATGCGGCCGTAGTCGTCGACCTGGCCGGCGGCGAGGGCGGCCGGGTCGACGCTGCCCTTGCGGTTGCGGAACTGCCGCACCTGGTACGGGCGCCCCTCGACGGTGGTCCAGCCCAGCAGGATGTCGCTGACGATCTGCATCCGCTTCTGCCCGAGGACCACGCGACGCCCCTCGTGCGGCACCGCGGGCGCCTCGAAACCGGCCGTGACCAGGTGCGGGACAAGCGCGGAGGGGCGGGCCTCCTTCACCTGGAGGACCAGGGGCTCGCCGCGGTGGTCGAGGAGCAGGACGACGTAGGACCGGGTGCCGACACTGCCGGTGCCGACCACCCGGAAGGCGACGTCGTGCACCGCGTGCCGGGCGAGCAGCGGGTGGCGGTCCTCGCCGAGGGTGTCGACGTACGACTCCAGGGACGCGGCGACCGCGGCGGCCTCCGCGTCCGGTACCCGGCGCAGCACGGGCGGCGCGGGCACGAACCGGCGTCCGCCGTCCGGCGCCGGCTCGGTGGACTTGGCGGCGAACCGGCCGCTGGTGTTGGCCCGGGCCTTCTCCGAGACCCGCTGGAGGGTGCCGAGCAGGTCGTGGGCGTCGGTGTGGGAGACGAGTTCCTCGTCCGCGATGGCGTTCCAGGCGTCGAGCACGGGCAGCCGGGCGAGCAGCCGCATGGTGCGGCGGTAGGCGCCGGCCGCGTCCCGGGCCGCGGCACGGCAGGTGTCCTCGTCGGCGCCCGCCTCACGGCCGGCGAGCACCAGTGAGGCCGCGAGCCGCTTGAGGTCCCACTCCCAGGGGCCGTGCACGGTCTCGTCGAAGTCGTTGAGGTCGATCACGAGGCCGCCGCGGGCGTCGCCGTACAGCCCGAAGTTCGCCGCATGGGCGTCACCGCAGATCTGGGTGCCGATCCCGGTGGTGGGGGTGCGGGCGAGGTCGTAGGCCATGAGTCCGGCGGAGCCGCGCAGGAAGGCGAAGGGGGTGGCCGCCATCCGGCCCACGCGCAGCGGGGTCAGTGCGGCGATGCGGCCGGCGTTGGACCCGGCCACCGCGCTCACCGCGTCGGGGCGGGCGGCGTCCACCTCCAGCGTGCGGTGGGCGGAGCGCGGCACGCCCTCCCGGAGCGCCTTGCCCTCCTGCTTCGGCGAGCCCTGCGGTGGCCAGGCGGCGAACCCGCGCACCCTCGGCAGGCGGCGCGCGCCCCCGTCCACCACGTCCGTCGCTCCCCCATCGGTTCCGGTCACCGCGACCGCCTCCCCCGCACGACCCGTCCGCCTTCGCACAGGCGGCGGTACGAACATCGACTCGGCAGACCGTACCGCCGGTGGCCGGAACACGTCAGATCCTGGGGCCGCGTCGAGACGGGGGCCGGTGGTCAGGGTGCCGTGACCGGCCAGCGGTCCAGGGCCGTGCGCAGCGCGGCGCCGGTGGGGCCGTCGGCCGCCCAGGCGATGTGCGCGTCCGGGCGCACCAGCAGGGTGGTGCGCAACGAACCGGCGGGGGCGGCCAGTCGCAGCCACGGCGTCTCCGGCACCGGGCGGCCGTCGGTGATCAGCACGAACGTGCCGCCGCGCAGCACCTCGTACAGCCGCCGGCCGCCGGCGAGCCGCAGGTCGGGCACGCGGCGGCCGGTGAGCGGGTGGCTGCCGCGCGGGGCCGGGTAGGAGATGCCGATGCCGGAGAGCAGGCGCTCGCCCAGCGCGGTGACCGAGCTGAAACGGGAGACCACGGGCAGCGCGGTGTCGCGCAGCCGGCGTGCCGGGCCGCTGTGGGGGGCGTTGAGCACCCCGCGGGTGATCGCCCCGGAGACCCGCAGGGCCTGTCTGCCGACCGGGTGGCGCTCCCGCTCGTAGGAGTCGAGCAACGGCTGCCCGGCCCGTCCCCGCACCACGGCGGCCAGCTTCCAGCCCAGGTTGGCGGCGTCCTGGAGCCCGGTGTTCATGCCCATGCCGCCGGCGGGCGAGTGCACGTGGGCGGCGTCGCCCGCCAGCAGCACGCGCCCCTGCCGGTAGCGCACGGCCTGGCGTTCGTCGCTGTGGAAGCGTGAGATCCAGCGCGGGTCGTGCATGCCGTAGTCGGAGCCGAGCACCCGGCGCAGCAGGCCGGCCAGTTCCTCGGCCGCCACCGGCGCGTCGTCGGGCCGCTCGTCCCCGGCGATCCGGCCGATCGCCCGGTACCAGCCGTCGCCGAAGGGCACCAGGGAGGCGAAGCCGTACACGTTGGAGTTGGTGGTCACCGCGTCGGCGGGCACCTCCTTGAGCCGGACGTCGGCCAGCATCACCGAACGCACCACCGACCGGCCGGGGAAGCCGATCCCGGTCAGCCGCCGCACCGTACTGCGCACCCCGTCGCAGCCGACCGCGTACGCGGCCTCGTGGACGCCGGCGCCGGCCGTCTGCACCTCGACGTGGTCCGCCCGCTGCCGCAGCGCCACGACGTCCGCGCCGCGCACGATCCGCACCCCCGCGGCCAGCGCGCGCCGCTCCAGCAGCGCCTCGACGTGGTACTGCGGGGTGATCAGCACGAAGGGGTAACGGGTGCGCAGCCGGTGCAGATGCAGTTCGAGCTTGCCGAACACGCCGACCACCGGAGCCGTCCGGCCGAGACCGACCAGTTCGTCGGCGAGGCCGCGGGCGTCCAGCACCTCCAGGGTCCGGGCGTGCACCGCGAAGGAGCGGGTCATGTGGGCGTCGGCGTGCGCGCGCCGTTCCAGCAGGGTGACCCGCACCCCGGCCGTGGCCAGGTCACCGGCCAGCAGCAGGCCGGTCGGCCCGGCTCCCACCACCACGACGTCGGCGGCCGCTGTCATGGACGGGCTCCCTTCCCTCACCGCGCCGGCCGCCGCGCGGGCGTCGTGGCCACGATCATGTGCTGGTACGAGTCGACCGGCTGCACGTCCGTGACGACGAGACCCGCGCGCTCCACGAGGGAGAGCAGCCCCCGCCGGGTGTGCTTGCGGCCGCCGACGGTGAGCAGCATCCGCAGGTCCATGGCGGTGCTGAACCGCTGGCCCGGACCGTCGTCGACGAGGTTCTCGACGATGATCACCCGGGCGCCGCCGTCGGCCGTGGCGACGACGTTGCGGAGCACGACGACGGCGTCCTCGTCGTTCATCCCCAGGATGTTCTTGAAGACGTAGGCGTCGGCGCCGGCCGGGACCGTCTCCCGGCAGTCGCCGGCCACCAGGCGCGCCCGGTCGGCGAGCGCCCCGCCCTCGCGCAGCCGGGCGTCGGCTCCGGCGACCACGTCGGGCCGGTCGAAGAGGATGCCCCGCACGCCGGGGTGGCGTTCCAGCAGGGAGGCCAGCAGGAAGCCCTGCCCGCCGCCGATGTCGGCCACCGTCCGGGCCCCGGACAGCGGCAGAACCCCCGCGACCGCGGCGGCGGACTGCCTGCTCGCCTGGGTCATCGCCAGGTCGAACACCTGCGCCGACTGCGGCCAGGCGGCGTGCAGCTGGTCGAAGAACTCCCGGCCGTGCAGATCGACGAAGACGTCCTTGCCGGTGCGCACCGCCTCGTCGAGACGGCCCCACAGCTCCCAGGACCACGGCTCGGTCAGCCACAGCACGAGGTGGTGCACGCTGTCCGGGGTGCCGGTGCGCAGCAGCAGGGAGAGCCCGGTGTGGACGAACCGGCCGTCGGGGTCCTCGGCGAACACCTCGTGGCAGGTCAGCGAGCGCAGCAGGCGCCGCAGCGCGTCCGGGTCGGCGCCGATCGCGACGGCGAGTTCCTCCGCCGTGGCCGGGGTGTCACCGAGGGCGTCGGCGACACCGAGTTTCGCGGCCGCGCGCACGGAGGCCGCGCAGCCGGCGCTCAGCGCGCGCTCCAGCATGCCCAGCAGCTGCGGTTCGGTGGACGTGTCACTGGTCATGGGTCGGGACCTCTCTGTCGGGGCCGGCCTGCACACTGCCGGGGAAGTGCGCTTCCAGGGCCCGGCGGACCCCTTCGCGCCAGGGCGTCCGGCAGTCGCCGGCGAGGTGCTCGCGCAGGGTGGGGTCGAAGGCGACGACCGCGCGGGTGACGTCGCTCTCCACGAAGTCGACCGGGACTCCGGTGAGGCGCGAGACGTGGGTCATGAGGTCGGTCACGCCGACGACCTCGTCCCCTCCCCAGTTCACGACGGTCGCGGGGGAGTTCGCCGCGGCCCACAGCCGTGGCACGTGCCGGGCTATGTCGTCGGTGTGGATGGGCGAGCAGTGGTGCTGTCCCGCGCGGGGGACGGCGATCGGCTGCCCGGCGAGCATCTGCCGGAAGAGGATGACCGGCAGCCCGCCGTGTCCGTGGGGGCCGTAGGCCACGTTGAGCCGGGCGATGGTGGTGGGCAGGCCGAGTGTCACGGCGAGCGCGCGCACGGCGCCCTCGGTGGCCAGCTTGCCCACCGGATACGTCGGCAGCCACGCCGACTCGGCCCTCAGCGGATCGGACTCGGTGTACCGGTGGTCCAGGGACACGGGCGCGTAGAGGGCGCTGGTGGAGATGAACAGGAAGGCCTCGGCGGCGCGGCAGTGGGTCATCAGGCGGCCGGTGGCGACGGAGTTGACCGCCACCACCTCCTCGAAGTCGCCGTCGCCGCGCTCGACGGCGGCGTGCAGCACATGCGTGAAGTCGTCCGGGACCCCGTCGAGCGCGTCCGTGGCCATGTCCCAGCGCCGGGTGCGTATCCCCCGCTCCCGCAGCCGCGCGTGCGCCTGCCGGTCCTGGAAACGGCCCAGGCACCACACCTCGTTGTCCGCGGCGAGCGTCTCGGCGGTGGTGCGGGCCACCAGACCGGTGGCCCCGGTGATCAGGATCTTCTTGCCGGTCAGCATGCGGACTGCTCCGCCGCTCCCCGGCCGTCGGCCGGCGCGGACGGCGGCCCGGACAGGGCCCGGTCCAGCTCGGCGCGCAGGACCGACTGGAAGACGGCCACGTGCCCCGGGCCCATCAGCGTGTAGTGCTCGCCGGGCACCTCCAGGTACCGGGGCGCCTCCCGGGTGAAGTCCGCCCAGCGGCTGAGCTCGTTGTCCAGCCAGTCCTGCTTGGTGCCGCGCAGCGGGACGGCGTAGAAGACGCTCATCCGGGCGACGCTGCCGCCGGGCCGGTAGCTCCGGCCGAGGTCGGTCAGGCCGTCGGCGAGCCGTGCCCACGCGGTGAACCGCTCCAGGTCCAGGTCGAGTTCGGCGAGCCGGTCCGGGGGTGCGAGGGCGAGCAGCCGCCCGAGCTGCTCGCGCCGGCCGAGCGGGCGCAGCTCGCCGGGCAGGGTCCGCGCCTGCTGCGGGGTGATCAGCTCCAGGAACATCGCCAGGTTGACCGCCGTCTCGACGAAGTCGAGCTCCTCCATGCGGTACTTGATGTGCGGGGGCAGGTTGAAACTGCCGAGGAAGTCCACCCGCTCGCCGTCCGCCTCCAGCAGCTTGGCCACCTCGAAGGCCACCGCGGCACCGAAGGAGTACCCGGCGATCGCGTACGGGCCGTGCGGCTGCCGGGCGCGGATCGCGTCCGCGTAGGTGCGCGCCATCTCCTCGAAGCTCTCGAACGGCTCCTCGCCCGGGTTGAACCCGCGGGCCCGCAGCGCGTAGAAGGGCCGCTCGTGGACGAAGTACTTGGCCAGGTTGACGAAGACCAGCACCTCGCCGACCCCGGGGTGGACGCAGAAGAGCGGTGTCCCCTCACCGCTGGTCTGCAACGGGACGACCGGGTCGTACGGGACCGGCCGCGCGTCGTGGGCGGACTCGATCCGCGCGGCGAGTTCGCGGACGCTGGGTGAGGTGAGGATCGCCAGCACCGGCAGGTCGGCGCCGGGGAACCGCCGGGCGACCAGGCCGCGCAGGCGCAGGATGTCCAGCGAGGTCCCGCCGAGGTCGAAGAAGCCGGCGGTGGCGCTGATCGTGGACGGATCCGTCTCGAAGAGTTCGGCGTACAGTTCCGCGAGCGCCTCCTCCACCGGGCCGGCGGGGGCGACGTGACCACCGAGCTGCCGGGTCACCACCTCGTCGATCCGCGCCACGTGCCCGGCGAAGTCCCCGGCCTCCAGGCGGCGCCGCATCAGCGCGCGGGGTATCTTCCCCAGGCTCGTCTTCGGGAAGGCGTCCTTGGGCAGCGGCAGCAGCAGCGCCGGGCGGAAGCCCCAGTGCAGGACGACGCTGTTCCTGATGGCGACGATCAGGCGGTGCAGGGCCGCCTCGTCCCCGGCCACCCGGTCGGTGACCGCGAACGCGACCGCGAGCTGCTCGGTGTCGCCGCCCCGGGGGCGGATCGGGAACGCCGCGACGAACGACCGCTCCACCCCTTCGAGCTCTTCGACGACGGATTCGAGATCGTGGCTGTAGTAGTTGACGCCGTTGACGATGATGCTGTCCTTGCTCCGGCCCACCAGGGTCAGGCGCCCGTCGGCCAGCCGGCCGAGGTCGCCGGTCCGGAACCAGCCGTCGTGTGTGAACGCGGCCTGCGTGGCCTCCTTGTCGTTGTGGTAGCCGGCCGTGATCATCGGTCCGGCCAGCTGTACCTCCCCGACCTCGCCGTCGGCGAGCGGGGTGGTGCCGTCCTCGGCCGTGATCCTGATCCGCAGGCCGCTGACCGGCCGCCCGACCGCGGCGAACTCGGCTTCGAGGTCGGCGTCGGGGAAGTCGCGGTTGTAGATGCTGCCGGCGCAGGTCTCGGTCATGCCGAAGGCGGGCCACAGCGCCCCGCGGCGCAGACCGTACGGGGCCAGCCGTTCGAGGAATCCGGTGCCCGTGGCCACCGGGTTCGCCTCTCCGCCGGACACGATGTGCCGTACGCAGCCCAGGTCGACCGGCAGGGGAGCCGGCAGCTGGTCGACGGCCTTGTTGATCAGGCCCAGCAGGAAGTTGGGGGTGAACGTCATCGTCACCCGGTGGGCGTCGATGAGCCGGAGGAAGTGCAGCGGGTCCGCCAGTACCGGCTCCGGGGGCACGTGCACCTGGACGGCGCCCACCGACAGCGGCAGCAGATGCGCCTCCAGCAGTGCGGCGACGTGGTCGTACGAGATCCAGTTCAGCGTGACGTCGGCGGCGGTCAGGGACTGCGCCCGGGCCTTCGCGGCCATCGAGGCCAGCAGGTTGCCGTGGGTGAGCCGGACCGCCTTGGCGGCGCCGGTGGAGCCGGAGGTGAGCACCAGCAGCGCGACGTCGTCCGGCCCGGCGGTGGCGACCGCGACGGTCTCCGGGTCGGTGCCGGCCGCGACCGCGACCAGGTCCTCCAGGGTCACCACGGCCAGGCCGCCGACCGCGGGGAGCTCCTCGCGCGTGCGCCGGTCCGTCAGCACGAGCGGTCCCTCGAGCAGGGTGCCGGCGTGCGCCAGCTGGGCCGCCCAGCGCTGCGGGTCGTTACGGACCGGGACCAGCGGGCAGGCGGTGAACCCGCCGAGCAGGCACGCCCAGAAGGCGGGAAGGAAGTCCTCCGGCCGCTCCAGCAGCAGTGCCACGGTCCGCCACGGCCGGGCTCCGGCCTCCCGCAGGGCGTCGGCCAGGCGCAGCGCGTCGTCGAGGAGTCGCGGGTAGGTGTGCGGCGGCTGGTCCGCCAGGCCGTAGCGCAGGCCGTGCGCGGGGAATGCGGCCGCCGCGCGCACCAGCAGTCCGCCCAGGCCGGGGCTGTCCCCGCCGCGGGATGCGGCGGGGTGTCCCATCGATGTGCGGCCCTTCGTCATGAGCCTTTCTCCCCCTGTGAAGTCGCGTGGGATCGCGAGAAGTCGCGTGGGCGCGCGTGTGAGGCGCGTGAGTGGTGAGTCGCCTCGTGAACGTGAGGCGTGAGTCGCCTCGTGAACGTGAGGCGCGTGCGGTCGGCTCCGGGACGCGCCGGAGCCGTTCGGTGTGAAGGAGCCGGCGTCAGGACGGCCGGACGTGGGTGAGCACCCAGTCGGTGACCTCGCGGGTAGGCGTACCGGGCGTGAAGAGCGCGGCCACCCCCATCTCCCGCAGCGCGCCGGTGTCGGCGGCGGGGATGATGCCGCCGCCGAACACGGTGATGTCGGTGGCGTCAGCCTGCCGGAGCAGTGCGATGACCTCGGCGAAGAGGGTCATGTGGGCTCCGGAGAGGATCGACAGCCCGATGCCGTCGGCGTCCTCCTGGAGCGCGGTGTCGACGATCTGCCGGGGCGTCTGGTGCAGGCCCGTGTAGACGACCTCGACCCCGGCGTCGCGCAGGGCGCGGGCGACGACCTTCGCGCCACGGTCGTGGCCGTCGAGGCCGGGCTTGGCGATGACGACGCGCAGGGGCGCGGACATGAGGGTCTCCGTCTTCCTCTCCGGGTGGCTCACCACGTCTCGCCGGGGCTGTAGGTGCCCCACACCTCGCGCAGGGCGTCGCAGACCTCCCCGATGGTCGCGCGGGCCTTGAGGGCGTCCTTGAGCGGGTAGAGCAGGTTGTCGTCGCCCCGGGCGGCCTCGCGCACCTCGGCCAGGGCCGCGTCCACGGCCCGCCGGTCGCGTTCGGCGCGGAGCACGGCCAGGCGTGCGGCCTGCTGGGCCTCGATCGCGGGGTCGACGCGGAGCGGCTCGTAGGGTTCCTCCTCCGCGAGCTGGAAGCGGTTGACACCGACCACGACCCGTTCGCCGCTGTCGGTCTCCTGGGCGATGCGGTAGGCGTTGCGTTCGATCTCGGTCTTCTGGAAGCCGTGCTCGATCGCGCCGACCGCGCCGCCGAGGTCCTCGACCTTGCCCATCAGCTCCAGCGCGGCCGCCTCGACCTCGTCGGTCATCCGCTCGACGACGTAGGAGCCGGCGAAGGGGTCGACCGTCGCCGTGACGTCCGTCTCGTGGGCGAGGACCTGCTGCGTCCGCAGGGCCAGCCGCGCGCTCTTGTCCGTGGGCAGCGCGATCGCCTCGTCGAAGGAGTTGGTGTGCAGCGACTGCGTGCCGCCCAGCACCGCCGCCAGGCCCTGCACCGCCACCCGGACCAGGTTCACCTCCGGCTGCTGGGCGGTCAGCTGCACCCCGGCCGTCTGCGTGTGGAACCGCAGCATCATCGACTTCGGGTTCGCCGCCCCGAACTCCTCCTTCATCACCCGTGCCCAGATACGGCGCGCGGCACGGAACTTGGCGACCTCCTCCAGGATCGTCGTCCGCGCGACGAAGAAGAACGACAGCCGGGGCGCGAAGTCGTCCACGTCCATCCCCGCCGCCACGGCCGTGCGCACGTACGCGATGCCGTCGGCGAGGGTGAACGCGATCTCCTGAGCGGGGGAGGCCCCGGCCTCCGCCATGTGGTAGCCGGAGATCGAGATCGTGTTCCACCTCGGGATCTCGGCCCGGCAGTACTTGAAGATGTCCGCGACCAGCCGCAGGGAGGGCTTGGGCGGGAAGATGTACGTGCCCCGGGCGATGTACTCCTTGAGCACGTCGTTCTGGATCGTGCCCGTCAGCCTGTCCGCCGGGACGCCCTGCTCCTCCGCGACCAGTTGGTACAGCAGGAGCAGCAGGGCCGCCGGGGCGTTGATCGTCATCGAGGTGGACACCTTGTCCAGCGGGATGCCGTCGAACAGCACCCGCATGTCCTCGATCGAGTCGACGGCGACGCCCACCTTGCCGACCTCGCCGTGCGCGATCGGCGCGTCGGAGTCGTGGCCCATCTGGGTGGGCAGGTCGAAGGCGACCGACAGACCCGTCGTGCCGTTGGCGATCAGCTGCTTGTAGCGGGCGTTGGACTCCACGGCCGTGCCGAAACCGGCGTACTGGCGCATCGTCCACGGCCGGCCGGTGTACATCGTCGGGTACACGCCACGGGTGAAGGGGTACGCCCCCGGCTCACCCAGCTTGACCGCCGGGTCCCAGCCCGCCAGGGCCTCGGGCCCGTACACCGGCTCGACGGGCAGTCCCGACTCCGACTCGCGCATGCCTCCCCCTCGTTCGAATCCGGCACCCGGTGGTCAGGCGCGGACGTCCAGCACGTACTTGCCGGTGGACGCCCGCGTCTCCAGCAGCTCGTGGGCGTGGGCGACGTCCTTGAGCGGCAGCACGTGGACGTCCACGCGGACCGTTCCGGCGGCGACCTCCGCGAGCGCCCGCTCCAGGTGGGCGCGGAGCAGCCGCGGGGCCCGGCCGGCGACGCCGCCGAGGTTGTAGCCGACGAGCGAACTGTTGGTGTACCAGGGGTGGTTGCCCTCGAAGGTGACGTCCTCGGCGGCCGCGTTGCCGAAGATGACGTGCCGTCCGAACGCCGCGAGCAGGCCGGTCACGGACGACCGGAAGGCGCCGCCGACCGAGTCCAGGACCAGGTCGGCGCCCGCGCCGCCGGTCCGCTCGGCCACCTCGCGCTCCAGGTCGTCGTAGGAGACCACGCTGTCGTAGCCGAAGCCGCGCGCGTACTCGGCCTTGGCCGGGCTGCTGGTCACACCGATGACCGTGCCCGCGCCCAGGGTCCGGGCCAGCTGGGCCGCGGCCGTGCCGACGCCGCCCGCCGCGGCCAGGACGACCACGCTCTCGCCCTCGGCGAGGTGACCGGCGGAGGTGAGCACCCCGAGGGCGGTCGTGACGTTGCACAGGGCGCCCGCGGCCAAGGCGCCGTCCAGGCCCGCGAGCGGGCCGTCCAGCCGTACGGCGTGCTCCGCGCCGACGGCGACCACCTCGGCGTTGCCGCCGCCGCCCAGGGTCAGGGCGGCCACGCGCTCGCCGGGCCGGAAGCCGGTGACGCCGTCGCCGACGGCACGGACCGTGCCGACCGCCTCCAGGCCCGGGTGGTGCGGAAGGCCGACCGGGAACTGGCCGCGCCGGAACATGACCTCGGCGAAGTTGACGCCCGCGTGCGTGACGTCGACGGTGATCTGCCCGGGTTCCGGCTCGGGGACCGGGACGTCGGCGACGGCCAGGACGGACGGGCCGCCGAAGGACTCGAAGCGTACGGCGCGCATGAGGCTCCCTGGGGTCTGCTGGGTGTTCGTCATCGGATTCCTGTCTGGCTGAGCGTGGCGGCGGGGCCGTGTCCGGTGAGCAGGCGCGTGCCGCCCGGACAGGTGGCGGCGACCGTGCGCAGCGAGGCGTCCAGGCTCGCCGGACTGGCGCCGGGGGCGTCCGCGCGGCCCCTGCCGCCGGCCAGCAGGGTGTCGCCGGTGGCCAGGACCGGGGCGTCCGCGTCGGCGTCGCCGAAGCGGAACATGACGGACCCCCCGGTGTGGCCGGGTGTGTGCAGCACGGTGACCGGCATGGCCGCGAAGTCCAGTTCGCCGCCGTCGGCCGGGATCTCGGCGACCTGCTCCGGCTCCTGGTCGGGGTGGCCGACGAGCAGTTCGCGCGGGAAGGTGTCCGGCAGGCCCTTGGCGGGAGCGCCGAACTGGTAGCGGTCGGCGGGATGGATCCACGCCGGGATGCCGTAGCGCCGGGCGAGCGGCACGGCGTCCCAGGTGTGGTCCATGTGGCCGTGGGTGATCAGGATCGCTTCCGGTTCGAGCCGGTGGGCCCGTACGGCCTCGACGACCGCGTCGGCGGCGTCGTGCCCCGGGTCGACGATGAGGCACGGAGCGCCGCGCCCGGGGGCGACGATGTGGACGTTGGTGCCGAACTTGCCGGTGGCGGCGGACAGAACGAGCATGCCGCGACTCTGTCTTAGCCTTCGGCCATATGTCAATTGGCGTTTGTGAAGCAGAACTCTGGCTCATCGCTGACCTATAGTGCGTGTCGGCACCGGTGCGCACCGGCCCGGTGCGCGGTCGCGTCGTCAGGGGGTTCGTGGGATGAAGGCCATTGCCGTCCAGCGCTACGGAGGACCGGAGGTCCTCGAGCTGATGGACCTGCCGGAGCCGCGGCTCGGGCCGGACGTGGTGCTGGTCCGGGTGCGCTACGCCGGGGTCAACCCGGCCGACTGGAAGATCCGCGAGGGGTACATCCACGACTGGTTCGAGGCCCACTTCCCCATGGTCATGGGCTGCGACCTGTCCGGTGTGGTCGAGCGCGTCGGCCTGGGCGTCACCGAGTTCGCGCCCGGGGACGAGGTCGTAGGTTACGTACGCGCCGACCACATGCAGCGCGGCACCTACGGCGAACTCGTGGCCGCGCCGGTGCGCACCCTGGCGCGCCGTCCGCGCGCCCTGGACTGGCGGCAGTCCGCCGGTCTGCCGGCCGCCGGCCTCACCGCCTACCAGGCGCTGCGCCGCCACCTCCAGATCGGCCCCGGTGACGTGCTGCTCGTCCACGCGGCGGCCGGCGGGGTCGGCTCCCTCGCGGTGCAGATCGGACGGGCCCTCGGCGCCCGCGTCATCGGCACGGCGAGCGAGCGCAACCACGACTTCCTGCGCTCGCTCGGCGCCGAGCCGGTGACCTACGGCCCCGGTCTGGCCGACCGGGTGCGGGCGCTGGCCCCGGCGGGCGTCGACGCGGTGTTCGACCTGATGGGCGGTGACACCCTCCTCGGCTCCCCCGCGCTGCTGCGGCCCGGTGGCCGGCTCGCCTCGATCTCCGGCGACGTCACCGGACTCGGCGGGCGCTACGTCTTCGTCCGCCCCGACCCGGCCGACCTCGCCGCCCTGGTGGACCTCGCGGACCGCGGCGAGCTGACGGTGCACGTCAGCGCGGAGTTCCCACTGGCGGACGCGGCCCGGGCACACGAACTGGTGGCGGGCGGCCACGTACGCGGAAAGGTCGTACTGGCGGTGACGCCGTAGGGCACGAGAGGCCGAGGGCCGCAGGGCCGTGAGGCCGAGAGCCGCAGCCCCGTGAGGCCGAGAGCCGCAGGGCCGTATGGGGCCGAGGGGCCGTCGGGCCGCCGGGCCGCCGGGCCCTGAGCCCCGTAGGCCCGTGAGGCCGCAGGGCCGGGAAGGCCCGTGGGGCCGCGAGGCCGAGAGCCGTAAGCCATGGGCCATGAGCCGCGTGAGGCCGAGGGACCATCGGGCCGCCGGGTCATGAGCCCTAAGGAGCCAAGGGACCGTCGGACTGCCGGGCCATGAGCCGCGTGAGGCCGAGAGGCCGATGTGCCGAGGGCCGTAGGCCCATGAGGCCGAGGGCCATGAGCTCCGTGAGACCGAGGGCCATGCGCCCCCGCGCCCCTGGGGCCACAGAGCCGAGAGGCCGCAAGGCCGGGAAGGCCGCAGGGCCGGGAAGGCCCGTGAGGCCGAGGGCCATCAGCCCCGCGCCCGTGAGGCCGAGGGCCATCGGCCCCGCGCCCGTGGGGCCGCAGGGCCGTAGGAAGGTGGCGTGAGGCCGTCGGGAGGGACCGGCGGCCGGGAGCGCCGGTGTCTGTCCGGAAAGGGCCGTCCCCCCGAGGGGCGGCCCTTTTCGCGTGCCCGGGTCTGCCCGTCACCCGTTCTCCAGTGATCCTCCAGCGACCGTCGAGCCGTCCCTCACAGAGCCGTCGGCCGGGCTCCCCGGCGTCCTCGGGTGGGCCCCCCGGCGTCCTCGGGTGGGCCCCCCGGCGCTCTCGGCCGAGCCCTCAGAGGCGGCTGCCAGGCTCTTTCCGTGCCCCCCACGGTGGGCCGCCGAAACAAGACCACGGACGAATGGACTGGGCATGACCCTTGCTGAGCAGGAGCGGACGGCAGCCGTCCCGGCCGCCCCCGAACTCGCCTACCAGCGTTCGATGGACCGTGTGCTGGTGCACCGCCGCGCCGTCATGGAGGTCTTCGTCACGGACGCGGCACGGCTCGGTGAGGACCGCTTCGCCGTGGCCGTCCAGGCGCCCCGCGCGCACGCCTACTACAACGACCACACGCAGCGGCCCGCACTGCTCGACCCGTTGTTCCTCCTGGAGGCCGCCCGGCAGGCGGTCACCGTCGTCGCGCACCAGTGGCTGGACGTCTCGTACGACACGTCCTTCCTGATCAGCGACTGGACCACGGAGTTCACCGACCTGCCGGCGCTGCGCACCCGCGGTGACGCGCCGGACGAGCTGGTGATCGAGATCGGCACCCGGGACCTGCGGCGGCGCGGCACCCGGCTGCTGGCCGCCACGCTGGACTGCGCGTTCGTGGCGGGCGGCCGGCGGGCCGGTACGAGCGTGATCGTGGCCGGGTACCTCAGCCGCGACGGCTACCAGGCCCATCGCGCCAAGAGCCGGGGGACCGTGCCGCCGCTCTCCTCCCAGCGGCCGGACACCCGGGCCGGCACCCCCGTGGAGCCGGCGCTCGTCGGCCGGGAGCGGCCCGGCAACGTGGTGCTGGTCGACGTCGAGCGCCCGGGCGGACCGCTCGCCCTGCGCGCCGTCCTGGACGTCCCGGCGCGGCACCCGGCGATGTACGACCACCCGCTGGACCACGTGCCCGCGATGGCGCTGATGGAGGCCGCCCGGCAGGCGGCCGTCCTCGCCGCCGGGGCACCGGCCGACGAGCGGTACGCGCACGCCTTCCGCGCCACCTTCGGGCGGTTCGTGGAGCTGGACAGTCCGGTCACCGTCACCGTGACGCCCGTCGACGGCGGGCGCCACGCGGTCGACTTCCGGCAGGACGGCGTGTCCGTGTGCACCGCCGAGGTCGGCGTCACCCGGCTCCCGGCGGCGTCGGCCGCGCACCCGGACGGACGGTGACCCGGCGTGCGGCTCACCTCACCCCTCGGGCTGGTCGCCGCGGCCTGGTACCCGGAGCGGCGGCAGACCGTCGAACAGGCCCTGGCCGCCGGTGACATCGACGCCCGCACGGCACGTGAACTCGGCTACACCTCCCTGCCGGTGAGCGAGGACACCGCGCCGCCGGACATGGCCGTCGAGGCCGCCGGCCAGGTGCTGGCGCTGTCCGGCGTCCAGGCCGACGACCTGTCGATGGTGCTCCACGCGAGCGTCCACCACCAGGGCCACGACGCCTGGTCCGCCCCGCACTACGTCGCCCACCGGCTGGGCGCCCGGCACGCCCTGCCGATCGGACTGCTCCAGCAGTGCAACGGCGGTGCCGCCGGCATCGAGCTGGCCGCCGGCCGGCTGCAGGGCGATCCGGCGGCCGGGCCGGCGCTGGTGACCACCGCCGACCGCTTCCTGATGCCGAGCTGGCACCGCTGGCTCAGCGACTACGGCATGGCGGCCGGTGACGCCGCCACCGCCGTCCTCGTCCACCGCCTCACCGGGTCGGCACCGGCGCCGGACCTGCTGCTGCGTGCCCTGGTGTCGAAGGCCGCACCGGAACTCGAGGTGATGCACCGCGGCGACGACGAGCTCAACGCGACCCCCATGGGCCACAGCCCGATGATCGACGTCCGGCGCACCAAGCGCGCCTTCATCAAGACCTACGGCGTGGACTTCTTCCTGAAGACCGCCGCGGACCGCATCCGCTCCGTCGTCGAGGAGTGCCTGGCCGACGCCGGGCTCGCCGCCGACGACCCACGGCTGCGCTACGCGGTGATACCGCGCCTGGGCAGCAAGGCGATGGCGGAGGCGTACCTGCCGCCGCTGACGGAGGTCACCAGCGCCGAGGTGCTCGACCTCGGCCGGGCGACCGGGCACGTGGGGGCCGGCGACCTCAACGCCTCCCTCGCCGACCTGGCCCGCACGGACCTGCTGGCGCCCGGGCAGTACGCGCTGGTGCTCAACGGTGGCGGCGGGTTCACGTTCACCGCGATGGCGGTCGCCAGAGCCTGAACCCGACCGGTCCACACCGGTCCCCACCTGTCCCCACCCATCCGAACCGGATCACACCACTCAAGGAGACACCCATGTCCGCACAGCAGGACCGCCTCTTCACCCTCGTCGTCGACAAGCTGGGCGTCGACCCCGAGCAGCTGTCCCCCGCCGCCACCCTCGACGCCCTCGAACTCGACTCGCTGCTGCTGATCGAGCTCAGCGTCCTCGTGGAGAAGGAGTTCGGCGTCCAGCTCGACGAGACGGCGCTGACCCCCGAGTCCACCCTCGGCGACATCCTCGCCGCCCTCGACGCCAAGGTCTCGGTGGCCTGATGGCGGGCACGGGAGCGCAAGGGCGCACGCGGCGCTTCGACGTCGCCGTCACCGGGGTGGGTCTGGTCACCCCGGCCGGTGTGGGCGTGCGGGCCAACGTCGAACGGGTCTGGTCGGGCGCGTCGACCGCGGCCGCCGACCCGGACCTCGCCGGGCTGCCCGTCGACTTCGCCTGCCGGGTACCGGACTTCGACGCCGGCGCGCTGCTCGGCCGGCGCACGGCGGTCCGCATGGACCCCGTCAGCCACTTCGGCGTGGTGGCGGCCCGGCAGGCGGTCGAGGACGCCGGTCTCGACCCGGCGTCCTGGGACGGTGCCCGGGTCGGCGTGGTCGTCGGCACCTCGCTGGGCGGCTGGTCCACGGTCGAGCGGGAGCACGGCAAGCACCTGGCCGACGGGGCGAAGTTCGTCTCGCCGCTGCTGATGGTGATGGGCCCGGTCAACATGACCGCCGGCTACATCGCCATGGACCTCAAGGCACTGGGCCCCAACCAGGTCGTCTCCACGGCCTGCGCCTCCGGCAACACGGCGATCGGGTACGCCCGCGCCCTGCTGGAGTCCGGGGCCTGCGACATCGTCCTGGCCGGCGGCGCGGAGGCGGCGATGTCCCCGACCGCGATGGCGAGCCTCGCCACGGCCGGGGCGCTCTCCACGCGCACCGACGACCCCGCGTCCGCCTCCCGCCCGTTCGACGCCGACCGGGACGGGTTCGTCGCGGGGGAGGGCGCGGCCATGCTGGTGCTGGAGCGGGTCGAGGACGCGCGGGCACGCGGTGCCCGGGTCCGGGCCCGGGTCTCCGGGTTCGGCGCGTCCGCCGACGGGCACCACGCCTCCGCGCCCGACCCGACGGGCGGCGGTGCCGAGCGGGCCATCCGGGCGGCGCTCGCCGACGCGGTGCTGGAGCCCGGCGACGTCGACCACGTCAACGCGCACGGCACCTCGACCCCGCTCAACGACATCACCGAGGCCGGAGTGATCCGCCGGGTGTTCGGCGAGAAGCCCGCCGTCACCTCCACCAAGGGCGTGGTCGGCCATCTGCTGGGCGCGGCCGGCGCGGCCGAGGCCGTCTACACGGTGCTCGCCGTCGAGCAGCGGCTCGTCCCGCCGACCGCCAACCTGACCAGCCTCGACCCGGGGATCGGGGTCGACGTCGTCGCCAAGGACGCCCGGGCGATGGAGATCGGTGCCGCGGTGAACAACTCCTTCGGCTTCGGCGGCCAGAACGCGGTGATCGTGGTGACTCCGGCATGACGGACGCCTCCGTGGCCACGGCCGCCGGCGCTGCCGGCACCGCCGCGCCGACGGGCCGTTCCGTGCTCGTCACCGGCGGAAACCGCGGTATCGGACTGGCCGTCGCCCGTTCGCTCGCCGCGCGGGGCGACCGGGTGGCGGTCACGTACCGCACCGGCGAACCCCCGGCGGGGTTCCTCGCGGTGCGCTGCGACGTCACCGACGAGGAGCAGGTGGAGCGCGCCTTCAAGGAGGTCGCGGCCGCCCAGGGCGCGGTCGAGGTGCTGGTCGCCAACGCCGGGATCGCCCGGGACGGACTGCTGCCGGCCCTCGCCGACGACGCCGTCGACGCGGTGCTCGACACCAATCTGCGGGCGGTCATGCGGGTCGCCCGGCACGCCTCCCGGGCCATGATCGGGGGCCGCTGGGGCCGGATGGTGCTGATCTCCTCGGCCGTCGCGTTCACCGGCTCGCCGGGCCAGACCGCCTACACCGCCGCGAAGGCGGGCCTGGTCGGCCTGGCCCGGTCCCTGGCCTGGGAACTGGGCGGCCGCGGCATCACCGTCAACGTCGTCGCCCCCGGCCTCGTCGAGACGGACATGCTGCGCGAGGTGCGCCCGGCCCGGCTGGAGCAGTACCTGTCGATGACGCCGCTCGGCCGCGCCGCGACCCCCGACGAGGTGGCCGCGGCCGTGCGGTTCCTCACCAGCGAGCAGGCCACGTACATCACCGGCGCCGTGCTGCCGGTCAGCGGTGGGCTGGGCATGGGCCACTGACGTCCCGTGCCACCGGAATCCACCACCACGCGCGAGCACAGGAAAGGGAAACCATGCCAGTCGGTGTCCTGTCGATCGGTTCCCACACCCCGGACAGGGTGGTCGACAACAAGCAGATCAGTTCCTGGACGGGAATGCCCGAGTCCTGGGTGACCGAACGCACCGGGGTGCTCCAGCGGCGCTACGCCGGGCCGGGCACGACCACGTCCGACCTCGCCGTGCCGGCCGCGGGCGAGGCGCTCGGGGCGCTCGGGCCCGATGCGCGCAGGCGGCTCGGCGCCCTGATCGTGGCGACGAGCACACCGGACGTGCCGCAGCCGTCGACGGCCGCGATCCTCCAGCACAAGCTGGGCCTGTCCACCCTGCCCGCCTTCGACATCAACGCCGTCTGCAGTGGTTTCCTCTACGGCCTCGCGGTCGCCGAGGGGCTCGTCACCGCCGGCCGGCACGGCGACCACGTCCTGCTCGTCGGCGCCGACATGTTCTCCACGATCATGGACCGGACGGACCGGCGCACGGTGAGCCTGTTCGGTGACGGCGCGGGCGCCGTCGTCCTCGGCGAGGTGCCCGAGGGCTACGGCCTGCAGTCCGTGCACCTGGTCACGGACGGGGAGTTCCACCACTACGTCGGCGTGGAGGCCGGCGGGACGCGGACCCCGTTGGACGCCGAGGCCCGCGCGGCCGGGAAGCACTACTTCCGCATGGACGGCCGCGCGGTGCGCGACTACGCGCTGTCGGTCCTGGCCAAGCTGACCGCCCAGACGCTCGACGACACGGGGCTCGCCCTGGAGGACGTCGACCGCTTCGTCTTCCACCAGGCGAACACCAGGCTGCTGGAGACCTTCGTGGCCGACGCCGGCATCGATCCCGCACGCGTCGCCTACACGGCACCGCACCTGGGCAACACGGTCGCCGCCTCCGTACCGCTCACGCTGCACGCCACGCACCGCGACCGGCCGCTGCGGCGCGGCGAGCGGGTGCTGCTGGCCTCGGTGGGCGGCGGCATGACCGCGGGCGCGGCCCTGCTCACCTGGTACTGACCGCCCCCACCGCACGACAACGACACCCACGCAGCGAAGGAGAAGCCATGAGGCTGGAGGGACGGACCGCCGTCATCACCGGCGGCACGCGGGGCCTGGGCCGGGCGATCGCCGAGGCGTTCCTCGCGGAGGGCGCCTCGGTGGTGGCCGCCGCACGCAACCCCTACGACATCAAGGAACTCGCGGACGACCACGAGGGCCGGCTGCTGTACCAGTACGCCGACGTCACCGACGAGCGGTCGGTGGACGAGCTGATGACCGCCGCCTGCGAGGCGTACGGAGGCGTCGACATCCTGGTCAACAACGCCGGCGTCAGCCGGGACGGCAAGATCGCCCGGCTGTCGGTGGCCGACTGGAACACGACGCTGGCCACCAACCTCACCGGTGTGTTCCTGTGCACCCGGGCGGTGATCGGCCCGATGACCACCCCGGGCAAGCCGGCGGGACCGGGCGGACGCATCATCAACGTGTCCTCCTGCGTGGCCGGGCGGGCCGCCGCCGGGGCCGGCGCGTACAGCGCGAGCAAGGCGGCCGTGGAGATGTTCACCCGTACCTCGGCGGTCGAGCTGGCGCCCAAGAACATCCGCGTCAACTGCCTCTCGCCGGGCTACATCGACGAGGGCATGGGCAAGGAGCTGGCCGCCAACGAGCGCGCCTGGGAGAGCTACCGCGGCCGGCTGCTGTCGGACCGGCTGGGCCGTCCGGAGGAGGTGGGCGCCGCGGCCGTCTTCCTGGCCGGCGGCGAGAGCTCGTACGTCAACGGCACGGTCGTCGAGGTCAACGGGGGCCTGCTGTGGGCGGCGTGACGGACCGCCGGGCCGGGGAGCCGGTACTCGTCGTCGGCGCGGGCCCGGTCGGCCTGATCCTGGCCTGCGAGCTGCTCCAGCAGGGCGTGGCCGTACGGGTCGTGGACGCCGGCCGGCGCGGCGACCCGCGGCACTCCCGGGCCAACGTCATCTGGCCCCGCAACCTCGAACTGCTGGACCGTGTCGGGGTGACCGGCGACCTGCTGGACATCGGCCACCGGCTGGCGGGGACGGCCTTCTACTCGCGCGGCCGGCGGCTGGCGACGGCCTGGATGAGCAGGCTGCCCGACTCCCCGTACCCGTTCGCGCTCACCCTCTCGCAGAACGACACCGAGTCCGTGCTGCGGGCCAGGGTGGCCGCGCTGGGCGGCACCGTCGAGGACGGGGTGCGGCTGACCGCCCTCGACCAGGCGGACGGGGTGCCGTCGGTGAAGCTGGAGCACGACAGCGGCCGGGTCGAGGAACTCCGGCCGGGCTGGCTCGTCGGCGCGGACGGGGCGCACAGCACCGTCCGCAAGGAACTGGGCATCGCCTACGACGGACCGCCCGTCGACGTCTCGTTCGCCATCACCGACGCCCGGCTGACCACCAGCCTGTCCGAGGACCTGTCCCACTACTGCTACGCCCCGAGCGGCGCCATCGTGCTGGGCCCGATGGGCGGCGGGGTGCACCGCATCGCGCTGAACGTGCCGCACGACGCGTACGACGAGGACAACCCGCCGCCGCGCGCGCTGTTCCAGGAGGTCGTCGACGACCGGGCGGCCGGCCGGAGCCGGGTCGAGGAACTGCTGTGGAGCGGCTCGTTCCGGGTGCGGGTACGGATCGCGTCCGCGTTCCGCAGCGGCCGGTGCTTCCTGGCCGGCGACGCCGCCCACGTCATCAGCCCGGCCGGCGGCCAGGGCATGAACACCGGTATGCAGGACGCGTTCAACCTGGCGTGGAAGCTGTCCGGGGTGCTCCGCGGCGAGTTCGGGGAGGGCATCCTCGACTCCTACGACAGCGAGCGGCGTGCCGTCTCCCACCAGGTGGCCCGGTCCACCCAGTGGCTGACCAGGGCCGGCCTGGTCAACAGGCCCGCGAAGGTGGCGCTGCGCGACGCGGCCTTCCGCGCGGCGGACCGCACGGGCGTGTTCCAGCGCCGGATCGCCCCCCAGCTCGGCCAGACGGCCGTCAGCTACGGCGAGGACCGGCATCCGCGGCTGCCGGTGAAGGTCGCGGGCGTGGCCGGCGACGGCGCGGACGCCCCGGCGCTGTCGGCCGAGGGCTGGCCGGTGATCGACCGGGACCGGCACACCGTCCTGCTGTGGCCCGGCACGCGGACCCCGCCGGCCGGCTGGCCGGGCGCCCGCGACCGGGTGCGCGGCGCGCTGCCCGAGGGCACGCCCGTGCTGGACCTCACGCGCGCGGTCCCGGCGGGCCTCGCCCGGGCGCTGGGACCGCGGCCGGCCGTGGCCGTGGTCCGCCCCGACGGCCACCTCCTGGCCCGGCTGGATCCCACGAGGCCGCAGGAGACCACGCGGCTGCTCGCCCGAGCGGCCCACGCAAGGAGTCAGCCATGACGAACCGTCCCGACCCCCACCCCCTCGCCGCGGACCACGACCGCCCCGTCGTGGCGTTCTTCGACGCCGACGAGACGCTCATCGCGATGAAGACGCCGTTCTCCCTGCTGCGCTGGCGGTTGCGCCGCCAGGGGGACATCACGGGCGCCGCCTACGAGCGGGCCGTGGAGCCGCTGCGCCGGCTGGCGTCGATGGGCGTCACACCGGTCGAGGTGGTGTCCAAGTTCTACGAGCTGCACGCGGGCATCCCCTGGGACGACATCGTCGCCGAGGCCCGGGCCTGGTACGCCGACCTGCGCGAGCACGGCGCGCCGTTCATCGAGCCGACGGTCGCCCGATTGCGCCGCCACCAGCAGGCGGGTCACCGCACGGTGGTGATCTCCGGTTCCTGGCCGGCGACGCTGCACCCCATCACCGACGACCTGGGCATCGACCTGGTCCTGTGCACCGAGCCCGACCTGGACGCGGACGGCCGGATGACCGGCGCGATCAGGCACGCGATGTTCGGCCCGGCCAAGGCGGACGCGGTCCGCGAGGCGCTGGCGAAGTTCGGCGCGGACCCGGCGGACTGCTACGCGTACGGCGACGACCCGGGCGACCTGACCATGCTCGGCATGGTCGGCCACCCCACGGTGGTCGGCGCGAACCCCCGCATGACGGAACACGCCGCGCAGCACGGCTGGCCCACCCTGCCGGCCACCCTGGCCGTGGGGACCCGCCGCCAGCACGTGTAGCACGGCTCGCCGGAGCCACCCGGGTGGGCGGCGTCCCCGCGAGGGGGAGCCGCCCACGAAGGTCCTCAGCGGGGGCCGGCCGGTTCCGGCAGGGCGGCCAGCTCCGCCAGGGCGTCCGGCGGCAGGGCCAGGGAGCCGGCCGCGACGTTGTCCTCCAGGTAGCGGCGGGTCTTCGTGCCCGGGATGACCCCGACGTGCTCCCCCTGGGCCAGCACCCACGCGATGGCCACCTGCGCCACGGTCGCGCCCAGCCGGTCGGCGACGGCCCGCACCCGGTCCACGATGGCCTGGTTGGCGGCGATGGCCTCGGGCTGGAACCGCGGCAGGCGGTGCCGTCCGTCCGCCTTCGGCAGGTCGTCGGGGCCGGCGATCAGACCGGACAGGAAGCCCCGGCCCAGGGGCGCGAACGCGATGAAGGCGATGCCCTCACGCGCGCAGTGGTCGACCACCCCGTTCGTCAGCGCCTCGCGGCTCCACAGGGACAGTTCGCTCTGCACCGAGGCGACCGGGTGCACCGCGTGGGCGCGGGCGATCTCCTCCGGTGACGCCTCGGACAGCCCGAGCGCGCCGACCTTGCCCTCCTTCACCAGCTCCGCCAGCGCGCCCCAGCTCTCCTCCACCGGCACCCGCGGGTCGATGCGGTGCAGCTGGTACAGGTCCACGTGGTCCACGCCCAGCCGCCGCAGGCTCGCCTCGAACGCGCCGCGCAGGTACTCCGGCCGGCCGTCCCGGTGGCTGCGGTAGGTGGCCGGGTCGTCGACCACCAGTCCGCCCTTGGTGGCGAGCACCACCTCGTCGCGGTGGCCCCGCAGGGCCTTGCCCACCAGAACCTCGTTGGTGAAGGGGCCGTACTGGTCGGCCGTGTCGATGAGATCGACGCCGAGTTCGACGGCGCGGCGGATGACCGCGATGGACTCGTTCTCGTCCCGCCCCTCCTCGTCGTACCCCCAGGACATCCCCATGCAGCCGAGTCCCACGGCCGCGAACGGCCGTCCCGTGTCGCCCAGTCGGATCCTGCGCATCGCCGTACGCACCACCTTTCCCCGCGTCGCTGTGCAGCGTCGGTCACCGTCACCCGCCGTCGAGTGGCAGGCCAACGTCTTTATACAGAACTCTGGCATACATCGTTGACAGCGGGTCTCCTGAGTACCCTACTCTGTGCCAGAGTTCTGCTACATAGCTGACGACTACCCGACAACAGACAACAGACAGAGGTGATTCACCGTGTCCACCGGCAACCCGCGGGCCACCCTCGCGGCGGCGTGCGTGGTCGGTCCGCTCATGACCCTGGTGGTGACCGGCCCGTCCGTGGCCGTCCCCGACATCGGCGCCGACCTGCACAGTTCCCTTGCCGCCGCCCAGTGGGTGGTCGACGGTTACATGCTGACCGCGTCCAGCAGCCTCGCGGCGATGGGCTCGCTGGCCGACCGCGTCGGCCATCGCCGCATGTTCACCTGGGGCATGGCGTTCTTCGCCTTCTGGATGACCGTGTCCGGCCTGGCGAACAGCATCCTGCTGCTCGACCTGGCCCGTGCGATCGCCGGTTTCGGCAGCGGCGCCGCGCTCGCCTCCATCACCGCGATCCTCGCCCAGGCCTTCGACGGCACGGCACGCGCCAAGGCCTTCGGCCTCTTCGGCACGTTCCTCGGAGCGGGCCTCGCCTTCGGTCCGGCCTTCGGCGGCGCCCTGGTCAACCTGTGGGGCTGGCGCTCGGTCTTCCTCGTCCTGGCCGCCGTCTCCGCACTGGTCCTGCTGAGCACCCCGCTGCTGCCCCGCTCCGCCCCCAACAAGGGCCCGCGCTTCGACTGGGCCGGCAGCCTGCTCTTCGGCGCCGGCGTCGCCCTGTTCGTGCTCGCGCTCGTCGAGGGCCCCGGGCGGGGCTGGAGCGACCCGATGGTGCTCGCCGCCGCCATCGGCTGCCTGGTGCTGATCACGGCGTTCGTGACGGTCGAGCGCCGCACGGAGAACCCGATGTTCGACCTCGGCCTGTTCGCCCGGCCGCAGTTCCTCGCCGTCTGCCTGGTGCCGCTGGTGCTGGCCTTCAGCTTCGTCGCCCTCGTCATCGTGCTCCCGCCGTACCTCACCTCCACGAGCGGGATGTCGGCGCTGCGCATCGGCATGGTCCTGCTGCTGCTCACCGGGCCGTCGCTCGTGATGCCCGCGCTCACCGGTCTGGTGGCGCAGAAGTTCTCCCAGCGGACCCTGTTCGTCGTGCTCCTGGCCTGCTCCGCGGCGGGTGCCGCCTGGCTGACGCTGGTCGACCCGGGTGCCTCCGCCCTGGCCCTGGCCGGACCGCTGCTGCTGCTCGGCATCGGCTACGGCATCTCGCTCGGCATCCTCGACGGCGCCGCGGTCTCGGCCGTCGAGCCGGAGCGCATGGGCATGGCGGCGGGCATGTTCAACACCGTCAGGCTCGCCTCCGACGCGGTCTCCATGGCCGGTCTGGGCACCCTCGTCACCGCGCTGACCAAGGCCGCCCTCGACGGCGACAAGGTCTCCGCCTACCCGGGCGGTGCCGGCGAGCTGACGTCCCGGGCGCTCCAGGGCGGTCTGACCGAGGCCGTCGGCACCCTGCCGGCCGGGGCCGTGCGGGACAGGGTCGCGACCGCGATGTCCGACGCGTACGCCAGCGGCCTGCACACCACGATGTGGTTCGTCGCGGCGGCGTGCGCGGTCAGCGCGGTCGTGGTCGGCGGCCTGCTCTCGGGCAGGCGGCAGGCGCAGGAGGCGGCCGGCGACACCGCCGAGGCGGCCTCCCCGGCACCCGAGCCCGCTTCCACCCACTGAGAGGGGCCGTCACATGACCCAGACCGCCCTCGGACCCGTCGAGGTCCTGCCCTCCTACGCCGAACAGCAGTTGGTGGAGCGGCTCGGTATCGAGGTCACCGTCTGCGAGCCGGACCTGGTGGTCGGCACCATGCCGGTGGACGGCAACCGCCAGCCCATCGGGCTCCTGCACGGCGGCGCCAACGCCGTCCTCGCCGAAACGCTCGGGTCGCTCGCGGCCTGGGTGCACGCGGGCGCCGACCGGATCATCGTGGGCCAGGAGCTGTCCTGCACCCACCACGCCGGCGCCCGCACGGGGAAGGTGACCGGCGTCTGCCGTCCGCTGCACGTCGGCACGCACACCGCCACGTACGAGATCGTCATCTCCGACGAGCAGGACCGGCGCACCTGCACGGCCAGACTCACCTGCGCGATCCCGCCGGCCCGGCGGCGGAGGGCCCGGTGAGGGCCTCCTCCCCGGCCCGGCGGCCCGCCCGTGGTCAGCCTGCGGTCACTCCTTCGTCCTCTGTCGTATGCGAGACTGTTGACATGGCGAACACGACGGAGACGGTCGCCGCAGGCCGGCTCGGGCACACGATCAAGAGGGCTGAGCAGGCCCTCATCGCACGCAAGTCGCACGTGCTGCGGGAACACGACCTGACGGTGCCGCAGTATTCGGTCCTGCTGCTGCTGTCGGTCTCCGACGGCATGTCCGCGGCACAGCTGGCGCGGGAGTGCATGGTCACCCCGCAGACGATGGCCACGGTGCTGACCAACCTGGAGAAGGCCGGACTGGTCGTCCGCGAGCCGTCCGAGCTGCACCAGAAGGTGGTGGTCAACCGGGCGACCCGGGCAGGCCGCGCCGTGGCGAAGAAGGCGGACAAGGCGGCCCTGCGGGTCGAGGGTTCGCTCAGTGCGGAGTTCACGCCGGAGGAACGGGCCCGCTTCGAGGAATACCTGGAGCGGGCAATTGCCGTACTGAATTCACTGGACTGAATTCTCGGCACCGCATCCCGGAGGCATGGGAAAGGCGGCGGTGGTTGCGCTTGTACAGCGCAACCACCGCCGCCTTTCCGTTGCCTCCGAATGGTGTGATCTGCGCAACACCGCAGGTTGCCGACTGATTAACTCTGGTTTCACACTCAAATAGGTGGGATGGTTTTCAGCCGGGTCCTGATATACTCGATTCGTCACTCAGGGTCACCGGCACGGCCGGCGTGTCCCCGAGTGGTGAATGAATCCGTCATACCGGTAACCGACGGGATGACGTGTGCCAACAAGGGGGAATGGTGCAGATTCATGTCCTGGGCCCGATGGTCGTCTTCGACGAAGAGTCGGAGCCGGTCGTCCTGGCTCCGAAACCACGGCGGATTCTCGCGATGCTGGCGGTCAACGCCGACCGGGCGATATCCGTCAGCGCGCTCGTACAGGAGCTGTGGGGAAATAATCCGCCCCGCACCGCAACTGCCACGATTCAGACATACGTGGGACATGTCCGGCGCACACTCGCGGAAGCGCTGCGGATCAGCGTCGCGGAAGTCGCCGAGGAAATCCTGGTCACCGAGGGCAGCAGTTACGTGCTGTCCTCGTCGCGAGTGGCGCTCGATATCACCGAGTACGAAATGCTGGCCGAGGAGGGAAATGCCGCGGTCGAACGCGGCGAATTCGCCCGCGGCGCGGACGTGCTCCGCCGGGCGCTGTCCCTGTGGCGCGGGCCGGCCCTCGTCAACGTCGAGGCCGGTGAGTTACTGAGCGCGCGCATCGTCTGCCTGGAGGAGTCCATGCTGTGCGCCGCGGAGCACCGGGTCTACGCGGACCTCCAGCGAGGCGCCCACCGCACGCTGGTGCCGGAGCTCTCGGAACTCACGGCCCGGCACCCGCTGCACGAGAACTTCCACCGTCATCTGATGCTCGCCCTGTACCGGTGCGGGCGCAGGGCGGAGGCGCTGGCGGTCATGCGACGGCTGCGCACCCGGCTGGTGGAGGAGCTGGGCCTGGAGCCCTCGCCGTTCCTGGTCCAGATGGAGCAGGACATCCTGCGGGGCGAGCCGTCCCTGGACCTGAGCCAGGCCGCGGCGCCCTGCCAGGGCCCCACGAGGTCGGTGGTCCGCCCGTCGGGTCACCTGCGGCTGCACCCGGCGCCGGCAGCGGTCATGCAGCCCACCGGCTGACGGACACACCAGGCCGAGGGCCGCGGGGCGAACCACCCCGCGGCCCTCGCCGTTCCCACGCCCCGCACCCGCGACGCTCCCTCAGACGCCCCACCGACCGGACGGCCGCCAGCCGAACGGAGTCACACGCCCCGGAGCCGGCAACTCCGCGCCCGCGACGCTCCCTCGCCCCGGCCGCCCACCACGGCCACCCGACCGACCACCGAACCCGCACAGCCCGGCGGGACGCCATGGCATCCGCCATACCGGCAGTCCTCAACCGGACGGGATGCCCCACCGGCCGGGCGGCCAGCCGGGCGGAGTCGCGCGCCCGGAGCCAAGACCTCGCACCCCCGCAGGTACTCCCTAGCCCCGGCCGCCCACCACGGCGTCACACCCACCCCGGCCGGCCACCGAACCCGCACAGCCCGGCGGGACGCCATGGCATCCGCCATACCGGCAGTCCACAGCCGGACGAGGCGCCGCACCGGCCGGGCGGCCGCCAGCCGAACGGAGTCGCTCGCCCCCGGAGCCAAGAACTCGCACCCCCGCAGGTACTCCCTCACCCCGGCCACCCATCACAGCACCACAGCCACCCGACCGAAGCACACGCGTCACGCCGTTGTCAGGCCGCGCTCACCAGCAGGCACGACCAGGTGAAGCCGGCGCCGGCGCTGACCACCAGGGCGTACTCGCCGGGCTCCAGCAGCCGGCGCGCGTGCAGTTCCGCCAGGCTGGCGGCCGCGTCTCCGGCGCCGAGGTGGCCGGTGTCGGTGCCGGGGCGCAGCAGTTCCGCACCGGTCAGCTTCGTCAGCAGCGGTGCGTAGGCCAGGTCCACGGTCTTGCGGCCGAGCCGGGGCGCGACCACGTAGCGCAGTGGCTGATCACCGGTCGCCGCCAGGCCCGCCGCCTCCAGGCAGGACTCCACGGCCGACCGCAGGGCGCGGGCGCTGGCCTCCGTGAACGCCTCCAGGCCCTCCGCCGCCAGGAACGCCTTCTTGGTGCGGCGGATGTCCACCCGGGGCCCGAGCGTGCGGGCGGCGGGGCTGAACGGATCGTCACCCCGGTGCATCCGCTCCAGCCGCGGCGCGGCCACCGTGGAGATCGAGTGCAGCACGAGGTCGGCGGGCCGTCCGCCCTCGGTGTCCGCCAGGTGGTGCAGCACCAGCGCGGTGGCCCCGTCGCCGTATCCGATGCCGTAGTCCCCGCTCCACCGGTCGAAGCCCGGTTCGAGGAACGCGTCGGCCGTGGTGACGAGCGCGCTGCCCAGCCCCGGCTCGACGAACAGCCGCGCGGCGGCCAGTTCCACCGCCGCCGCGCCGCCGTTGCACACCTGCTGCACGCCGACGGGCACGGCGGCCCCGGCGCCCAGCCGGTCGGCGATGAAGTGGGCCGGGGACCACAGGTCGTGGCCCTGGTAGTGGATCCACGCGTGCAGGACGGCACCGACGTCCCCGGCCGGCACGCCCGCCGCGGCCAGCGCGCGCCGGCCCGCCTCGCAGGCCATCTCCGGCGGGGCCAGATCGGCCACCGGCAGCCGTTCGTACCCCAGTTCGTCGGCGGTCTCCGCGTCGAGCAGGCCCAGTGCGACGGCTTCCCGCGCGCTCTGCCGCCGCTCGGGAAGCCACACCTCGGGACCGGAGATGCCCAGCGGGCGGGGCAGCCGCATCACCGGCTCCGGCCGCCGGCCGGGGACGCCGTGCCGCAGCCCGGGTCGGCGACGGGCACGGAGGGTGCCGTGGCGTCCGTGGGGAGGACGTCGACGACGTACAGCTCGACCGGTGTGGTGCCGCGGTTGATGCCCATGTGCACGGTGTGCGGGCCCACCGGCTCCACGAGCGAGTCCCCCGGGCCGTACTCCTTCTCGGAGCAGTCCGAGCCGTCGATCCGCGTGAAGGTGCCGGAGTTGATGACGGCGATCTCCTCGCCCACGTGGTAGTGCCAGCCCGTGGAGGCGCCCGGCTGTACGACGGCCTTGCGGTACAGGACCTTGCGGTTGCCGTCCGCCTTGATCTTGAACGGGGCCGAGGTGAGTCCCTGGCTCAGGGTCACCGAGCTGACGGGCGGCTCCTCCGCCACGGCCGCGGACCGGGTGGCGAAACCGATGCCCAGGGCCACCACCACGACGGCACCGGCTGTTGCGACCTTGCTTCTGTGGATCACGGACGTGCTCCTCCGCTCGCTGGAAGACGGCAGGCGGGCCGCGCCACCGCGCCCCCGCCTGCACCTGTGTAGCAGAGCATTGGCACTCGAAGTACGTCTGTGATGACGATGAGGGCTGTCTTCCGCCGGGCCTTGGGTGGTTCTTCAGCGGACCTCGACCGGGCCGCCGACGGCCCGCCCGCCGGCCCCTCCGGCCCGCCTCGTCACCCCGCCTCGACCAGCGAGATCCGCCCCTTGCGCGCGTCGCGGTCCAGCAGCTCCCGCACCCTCTCGGCGGTGTCCGTCCCGGCCTGCGCCGTGTGCAGCATCAGCCGGACCCCGGGGCGGTCCGGGACCTCCAGGACCGAGTGGTCGAAGATCAGGCACCCCGCCCGCGGATGGTCGATCGCCTTCACTCCCTGGTTCGTCGACCTGATCTCGTAGCGCGACCACAGCTCGGCGAACTCCGGGCTGCACCCGGCCAGATGCTCGGAGATCCGGGTGAACTCGGGGTCGTCGGGATAGCGGGCGGCGTCCCTGCGGAACTCGGAGACCAGTCCCGGCGCGATGTCCGCCCAGTACCGGTGCCGTGCCCGGAACGCCGGGTTGGTGAAGAAGGCCACCAGGCAGTTGGTGTCGCCTTCCCGGAACCCGAAGACCAGTTCGGCGGCCCGGTTGGTGCCCGCGATGTTCCAGCAGCGGTCGATGGCGTAGGCCGGGGACGGCATCCAGCCCTCCAGCAGCGAGGTGAGCCGGGAGATGTCGCCGGGGTCGCCCGCGGTGTGCCGCGGCGGGTTCAGCCCGACCAGCCGGTAGAGGTGGTCGCGTTCCGCCGCGTCCAGCCGCAGCGTCCGGCTGATGGCGTCCAGCACCTGTTCCGACACCTTGATGTCCCGGCCCTGCTCCAGCCACGTGTACCAGGACGCCCCGATGCCGGCCAGCATCGCCACCTCCTCCCGGCGCAGGCCCGGGGTGCGCCGTCGCGCCCCCGGGGGCAGACCCACGTCCTGCGGGGCGAGACGCTCCCGGCGCGTGCGCAGGAAGAGCCTGAGCTCCTCCCGTCGGCGCGCGTCCCCTACCGGTTTCAGGCTGGTGGTCATAAACCCAGGATAAGTACGGGCTACCCGGCGTGTGTTGACGACGGAGAACCTCGCCTCATGACTTCCGACACCGTCAATCCGCCCGCCAAGGCGCGTTTCACGACGCGCCAGTGGCTCATCATCGCCCTGCTGTGCGGCGCCCAGTTCATGCTCGCGCTGGACTTCTCCATCCTCAGCGTCGCCCTCCCGGTCCTCGGCAAGGACCTCGGCTTCGCCCTGAGCGACCTCCAGTGGGTCGTCACCGCGTTCGCCCTGCCCTCCGGCGGCCTGCTGCTGCTCTTCGGCCGCGCCGCCGACCTCTACGGCCGCCGCAACTGGTTCATCGTCGGCATGGCCCTGTTCACCGTCGCCTCCCTGGCCGGCGGCCTGGCCACCACCCCCGGCTTCCTGCTCGCCGCCCGGGCCGTCCAGGGCGTCGCCGCGGCCATGCTGACCCCGGCGGCCATGTCCCTGCTGACCACCAACTTCGCCGAGGGCGCCCAGCGCGACCGCGCACTCGGCATCAACGGCGCCCTGCTCTCCCTCGGCTTCCTGTCCGGCGTCGTCCTCGGCGGCGTCATCACCGAGCTGACCAGCTGGCGCGTGACGCTCTTCATCAGCGTGCCGGTCGGCGTCGCCGCCGTCATCGCCGCCCCGATCCTGATCAAGGAGAGCCGCAACGAGGAGACGCCCCGCCTGGACGTCCTCGGCGCCCTGACGGTCACCGGCGGCCTGCTGTCGGTCATCTACGGCGTCACCTCCGCCGAGCGCAACGGCTGGGGGGCCGCCACCACCCTGATCTCCTTCCTGGCCGGCGCGGTGCTGCTGGCCGCGTTCTTCGCCGTCGAGTCCCGCGTCGCCGCCCCGCTCGTCGACCTCGGCGTACTGCGCCGCCGCACCGTCAGCTGGGGCAACACCACCGGCCTGATCACCTTCGCGATGATGACCGGCATGGTCTTCCTGCTCACCCTGTACATGCAGAAGGTGCGCGGGATGACCCCGCTCGACGCCGGCTTCTCCTTCGCCGCGCTGGGTGTCGCGGCCGTCCTCGGCGGCGCCTTCGCGGCGCGGATCATCGGCCGGATCGGCGTCCACCGCGCCCTCGTGTACGGCCTGGTCCTCCAGGCGGCCAGCACGGCGGTGCTCTACCTCCTCGACACCGACGGCGGCATGCCGCTGCTGCTCGTGGCCACCGCGGCCGGCGGCTTCGGCCACCTGCTCGCCGTCGTCGGCTACATGATCACCGCGACGTCCGGGCTGCCGGACCACGAGCAGGGCCTCGCGACCGGCCTCGCCTACACCGGTCAGCAGCTCGGTGTGACGGTGGGCACCCCGATCCTGGCCACGGTCGCCGCGTCCGGCATCGAGTCCGCCGGCGGCAGCGGTCCCGCCGCGGTGCTCCACGGCGTGCAGGGCGGCCTGCTGACCGCCGCGGCAGCCCTGGCCGTCGCCGCCGTCATCGCCGTCGCCTTCCTGCGCCCGGCGCGCAGCACGGCCGCCCCGGTCACCGGCGGCGCCGCCGAGACGGTTCCGGCCGACGCGCACTGACGGCGCGCACCACGACCACGAGAGGACCACGAACCGCATGCGCATGCGCTACCTGGGCCGCACCGGCCTGCAGGTGTCCGAGATCTGCCTGGGCACCATGACCTTCGGCGGCCGGCACGGCTTCCAGCACATGGGCCAGCTCACCACCATCGAGGCACGCCGCCTGGTCCACCGGTGTCTGGACGAGGGCGTCAACTTCTTCGACACCGCCGACATGTACTCCGCCGGACAGTCGGAGGAGGTGCTCGGGGCGGCACTGTCCGGCCGGCGCGACGACGCGATCATCGCGACGAAGGTGCGCTGGCAGATGCCGGACGGCAGCGGCGGACCCAACGACCGCGGGCTGTCCCGGCACCACATCGTGCGGTCCGTCGAGGCCAGCCTGCGCCGCCTGGGCGTCGACCACATCGACCTCTACCAGACGCACGGCTGGGACGGCCGCACCCCGTGGGAGGAGACGCTGCGGGCCCTGGACGACCTCGTGCGGGCCGGCAAGGTCCGCTACGTCGGCGCGTCCAACCTGACCAGCTGGCAGCTCACCCGGGCGCTGGCCACCAGCGAGCAGCGGGGCCTGGAGCGGTTCGCGTCCCACCAGATCCAGTACAGCCTGGCCGCCCGTGAGGTCGAGTGGGAACTGCTTCCCATGGCCGAGGCGGAGGACGTGGGCGTCATGGTGTGGAGCCCGCTGGCGGGCGGTCTGCTCAGCGGCCGTCAGGAGCGGGGCGCCACACCCCCGCCCGGCACCCGGCGGGCCGTGGGCTGGTTCGAACCGGTCGACCCGGAGCGCACCTTCGACACCATCGACGTCCTGCGCAAGATCGCCGCCGGACGGGGGGTGTCCGCGGCCCAGGTCGCGCTGCGGTGGGTGCTCGAACGGCGCGGCGTCACCTCGGTCGTCATCGGCGCCCGCAACGAGGCCCAGCTCACCGACAACCTCGCCGCGACGCGCTGGTCCCTCACGCCCGAGGAGCGCGCGGCCCTGGACGAGGTCAGCGCGCCACCGCTGCCGTACCCGTACTGGCACCAGGAGTACTGCGACGCGGACCGGGTCCGGGAGGGGGAGCCGGCCTGAGCGGGCGGGGCCGTGCGCGGGCCCGTCCCCGGCGCGGGGACGCCGTTGCCGAGCGGTGGCGGCGCCCCGTGCGCGTCGTCCGGGGACGAGGAGCGGGACGCCTCGCCGGAGGCCGCACCACCCGACCGCCCTCGCCCGGTGCGGCCGTTGACGCCCTGAGAGCTTCCTCACACCCCGGTCGCACGGCGCCCGTGAACGGCGCCGCAAACGACCGAGGGCCCACCGTTTTCACGATGGGCCCTTGGCCTTCTGTGCGCGAGGGGGGAGTTGAACCCCCACGCCCTTGCGGGCACTGGAACCTGAATCCAGCGCGTCTGCCTATTCCGCCACCCGCGCATTGGGTGTGTCTTCCGGCTCCGGCCCTTTCGGCCCGGCCCCTTCCGACACCCAGAACATTAGCACGTCGTACGGGGTGGATTCACATCGCTTCCCGCCGGGCCCGCCCCCGGTCAGACCCCCGCCGCGCGCGGCGCGCGCCCCAACGACGCACCCACCGAACGCCGCACGTATCAGGGAGGCGCGCTTCTCGTATCAACCTCGTACCGGTCCCGGCCATCTGCCGGGAGGCGGACCGGGTCCGCAGCCGGGTGCGGGACACTGGACTTCGCCCGCCTCTACGATCCATGGCAGCAGGACACGCACCCGGGAGTTCGAAGGGCAGCCGCTGGGGGAACCGGCTGATTGGCGGGCGCGTAGATACGATCAGTGAGCAGTACCCGCAGTACCCGGCAAGGCAGCGGCACAGAGCAGGCAAGACGACGGCAGGGACGGAGGAGGTGCCCCATGGGAGTCCTGAAGAAGTTCGAGCAGCGTCTCGAAGGTCTGGTGAACGGCACCTTCGCCAAGGTCTTCAAGTCCGAGGTCCAGCCCGTGGAGATCGCCGGAGCGCTCCAGCGGGAGTGCGACAACAACGCCACCATCTGGAACCGTGACCGGACCGTCGTGCCCAACGACTTCATCGTGGAGCTGAGCGCGCCGGACTACGAGCGCCTCAGCCCCTACTCCGGGCAGCTCGGCGACGAGCTGGCCGGCATGGTGCGCGACTACGCCAAGCAGCAGCGCTACACGTTCATGGGCCCGATCAAGGTCAACCTGGAGAAGGCCGACGACCTGGACACCGGTCTGTACCGGGTGCGCTCGCGCACCCTCGCCTCCTCCAGCGACCAGCAAGGGGCCCCGCAGGCTCCCGGCGCCCCGGCGGCCGGCCGCCCCGCGGCGGGCGCCCCCGGCGGCTACGGCTACCCGCAGCCCGCCCCGCCCGCCGGCGCGCCCCCGATGCCGTCCGCGCCGCCGCCCGGCACCCGCCCCGGCGGGTACGGTTATCCGCAGCCCGCCACGCAGCGGCCGGCCGCGGCCCCGATGAGCGGCGCGCGCACCCGCTACTGGATCGAGATCAACGGCACCCGCCACCAGATCTCCCGCCCGACGCTGGTGCTGGGCCGCAGCACCGACGCCGACGTGCGGATCGACGACCCCGGCGTGTCCCGCCGGCACTGCGAGATCCGGACCGGAACGCCCTCGACGATCCAGGATCTCGGTTCCACCAACGGCATCGTGGTGGACGGGCAGCACACCACCCGCGCTACGCTCCGCGACGGCTCGCGGATCGTCGTGGGCAGCACCACCGTTATCTATAGGCAAGCCGAAGGGTGAAGCGGGGGCAATGTCAGAGCTGACCCTCACGGTCATGCGGCTGGGTTTCCTGGCCGTACTGTGGCTGTTCGTGATCGTGGCCGTGCAGGTCATCCGGAGCGACCTGTTCGGTACGCGCGTCACCCAGCGCGGATCGCGTAGGGAGGCGGCCCGGCCGCAGCAGCCGGGCCGGCAGCAGACCCGGCAGCAGGCCGCGCCCCCGCCGCAGCGCGGCCAGCAGGGCGGCGGCGGCCGGCGCGGCCGCAACGCCCCCAGCAAGCTGGTCGTGACGGAGGGCACCCTCACCGGCACCACCGTCGCGCTGCAGGGCCAGACGATCACCCTGGGCCGGGCGCACGACTCGACGATCGTGCTGGACGACGACTACGCCTCCAGCCGCCATGCGAGGATCTACCCGGACCGTGACGGCCAGTGGATCATCGAGGACCTCGGTTCCACCAACGGCACCTACCTGGACCGGTCCCGGCTGACGACCCCCACACCGATCCCGCTGGGCGCGCCGATCCGCATCGGCAAGACCGCGATCGAGCTGCGGAAGTAGTGCTACGTCATGAATGAGCGCGAGCGGAGCGAGCACGCAGCGGCAGGCCGCAACCCGGTCTCCGGCGCGCTCCCGACCGGAGGGTGGGCAGTGTGGCTCGACACGACCGGCTGCATTCGGAGCCGACGGGCGAGGTGCGCATGAGTCTGTCACTGCGCTTCGCCGCCGGATCGCACAAGGGCATGATCCGGGAGGGCAACGAGGACTCCGGTTACGCCGGCCCGCGCCTGCTCGCCATCGCCGACGGCATGGGCGGCCAGGCGGCGGGCGAGGTCGCCTCCTCCGAGGTCATCTCCACCCTGGTCACGCTCGACGACGACGTGCCCGGCTCCGACATCCTCACCTCCCTCGGCGTGGCCGTGCAGCGCGCCAACGACCAGCTGCGCGCCATGGTGGAGGAGGACCCCCAGCTCGAAGGCATGGGGACGACCCTCACCGCGCTGCTGTGGACCGGCCAGCGGCTCGGTCTCGTGCACGTCGGCGACTCCCGCGCGTACCTGCTCCGTGACGGTGTGCTGACCCAGATCACCCAGGACCACACCTGGGTGCAGCGGCTCGTGGACGAGGGCCGGATCACCGAGGAAGAGGCCACGACCCACCCGCAGCGCTCGCTGCTGATGCGCGCCCTCGGCAGCGGCGACCACGTGGAGCCCGACCTGTCGATCCGCGAGGTCCGGGCCGGCGACCGCTACCTGATCTGTTCCGACGGCCTGTCCGGCGTGGTCTCCCACCAGACGATGGAGGAGACCCTCGCCAGCTACCAGGGCCCGCAGGAGACCGTGCAGGAGCTGATCCAGCTCGCGCTGCGCGGCGGCGGCCCCGACAACATCACGGTGATCGTCGCCGACGTGCTCGACCTGGACACCGGTGACACCCTCGCCGGCCAGCTGTCCGACCAGCCCGTCGTCGTCGGCGCCGTCGCCGAGAACCAGCACCACCTGCACGACAACGGCATCATGCAGACCCCGGCGGGCCGCGCCTCCCACCTGGGCCGCCAGGGCCAGGGACACGGCGGCGGCGAGTTCGGCCCGCCCGGCTCCGGCGACACCACCGGCTACATCCCGGCCGACGGCTTCGGCGACTACTCCGACGACGACTTCGCCAAGCCGCGCAAGCGGCGCAGATGGCTGAAGACCTCGTTCTACGGCGTCCTCGCCCTCGCCGTCGTCGGCGGCGGCCTGTACGGCGGCTACCGCTGGACGCAGACCCAGTACTACGTCGGCGCCAAGGACGAGCACATCGCGCTGTACCGCGGGATCAGCCAGGACCTGGCCTGGGTATCGCTGTCGAAGGTGGAGAAGGACCACCCCGAGATCGAACTCAAGTACCTGCCGCCGTACCAGCAGAAGCAGGTGAAGGCGACGATCGCGGAGGGCGGCCTGGAAGCGGCCCGGGCGAAGGTCCAGGAGCTGGCCGTACAGGCGTCCGCCTGCCACAAGCAGGCCGAGCGCCAGGCGGCCGAGCGCGCGCGGAACAACGCGAAGAACGGCAAGGACAAGACCGGCACGTCCACGGGGACCGGCACGTCCACGGGCACCACCACGCAGACCGCCTTCGTCAAGGCCTCCCCGACGCCGAACACGACCCCGAACCCGTCGGCCTCGAAGACGTCCCCGACGTCCCCTTCGAAGGCTCCGTCCACGACCCCGTCCGCGACCCCCAGCCCCGGCCCCACTCTCTCGGAGGACGAGCAGAAGGTCGTCTCGCTGTGCGGTAAGCAGTAGGCAAGCCGTGAGAGGCCCTGTCACACGATGAGCAGTACTACGAACTCGCCGACGCACCACACGTCCACGATCGGCGCGATCGGCGCGCCGAGCCGCCGCAACACCGAGCTGGCCCTGCTGGTCTTCGCCGTGGCCATCCCCGTGTTCGCCTACGCGAACGTGGGCCTGGCCATCGACGGCCAGGTCCCCGCGGGCCTGCTGAGCTACGGCCTCGGGCTCGGTCTGCTGGCCGCCGTCGCCCATCTCGTCGTACGGAAGTTCGCCCCGTACGCCGACCCGCTGCTGCTGCCGCTCGCCACCCTGCTCAACGGACTCGGGCTGGTGTGCATCTGGCGGCTGGACCAGTCCAAGCTGCTCCAGCAGATCCACGTCGCGGGCGGCAAGGCGACCAACCAGCTGATCTACACGGCGATGGGCATCGCGCTGTTCGTGGCGGTGCTGATCTTCCTCAAGGACCACCGCACGCTCCAGCGCTACACCTACATCTCCATGGTGGCCGCGCTGTTCCTGCTGCTCCTGCCGCTGGTCCCGGGCCTCGGCGCGGACGTGTACGGCGCCAAGATCTGGATCTCCATCGGCAGCTTCACCATCCAGCCCGGTGAGTTCGCCAAGATCGTGCTGGCGGTGTTCTTCGCCGGCTACCTGATGGTCAAGCGCGACGCGCTCGCGCTCGCCAGCCGCCGCTTCATGGGCCTGTACCTGCCGCGTGGCCGCGACCTCGGCCCGATCCTCGTCGTCTGGGCGATCTCGATCCTCATCCTGGTCTTCGAGACCGACCTCGGCACGTCGCTGCTGTTCTTCGGCATGTTCGTGATCATGCTGTACGTCGCCACCGAGCGGACCAGCTGGATCGTCTTCGGTCTGCTGATGTCCGTCGCCGGCGCCATCGGCGTGGCCAGCTTCGAGCCGCACATCAAGGTCCGTGTGCAGGCCTGGCTCGACCCGATGCGCGAGTACACGCTCAGCCGCACCCCCGGCGTCGCCGGCGTCCACTCCGACCAGCTCCAGCAGGCCCTGTGGGCGTTCGGCTCCGGCGGCACCCTCGGCACCGGCTGGGGCCAGGGCCACTCCGAGCTGATCCGGTTCGCCGCCAACTCCGACTTCATCCTGGCCACCTTCGGCGAGGAGCTGGGCCTCGCGGGCATCATGGCGATCCTGCTGATCTACGGCCTGATCGTGGAGCGCGGCGTACGCACCGCCCTCGCCGCCCGCGACCCGTTCGGCAAGCTGCTCGCCATCGGCCTGTCCGGCGCCTTCGCGCTCCAGGTCTTCGTGGTGTCCGGCGGTGTGATGGGCCTCATCCCGCTGACCGGTATGACGATGCCGTTCCTCGCCTACGGTGGTTCGTCGGTCATCGCCAACTGGGCGCTGATCGGCGTGCTGATCCGCATCAGCGACACCGCCCGCCGCCCGGCGCCCGCCCCCGCCGCCAACCCCGACGCCGAGATGACCCAGGTGGTCCGCCCGTCATGAACAAGCCCCTGCGCCGGATCGCGATCTTCTGTGGCCTCCTCGTCCTCACCCTGCTGCTGCGGGACAACTACCTGCAGTACGTCAGGGCCGACAAGCTCAAGGACGACCCGAACAACCGCCGTGTCACCATCGCCCGCTACGCCACCCCGCGCGGCGACATCATCGTGTCCGGCGGCGACCCGATCACCGGGTCCACCCTGACCAGCAAGACCGGTCTGAACGACCTGAAGTACAAGCGCACCTACAAGAACGGCCCCATGTGGGCGCCGGTCACCGGCTACGCCTCGCAGGCCTTCGGCGCCACCCAGCTGGAGTCCATCGAGGACGGCATCCTCACCGGCGACGACGACCGGCTGTTCTTCCGCAAGACGCTGGACATGATCACCGGCAAGGAGCAGCAGGGCGGCAACGTCGTCACCACGCTCAACGCCGCCGCGCAGAAGGCGGCGTACGACGGTCTCAAGCAGCGCGGCGGCAAGGGCGCGGTCGTCGCCCTCGACCCCTCCACCGGCAAGATACTGGCGCTGGCCTCCTACCCGTCGTACGACCCCTCGTCGTTCGCCGGCAACACCAACGACGACGCCGCGGCCTGGAAGAAGCTCCAGAAGAAGTACAACCCCAACGACCCGATGCTGAACCGGGCGCTGCGCGAGACCTACCCGCCGGGCTCCACCTTCAAGGTGGTCACGGCCGCCGCGGCGCTGGAGAACGGCAAGTACACCTCGGCCGACGAGCGGACCGACTCGCCGCTGCCGTGGACCATGCCGGGCACCACGACCCAGCTGAAGAACGAGGGCAACATCCCGTGCGAGAACGCGACCATGCGGGTCGCGCTCCAGTACTCCTGCAACACCGTCTTCGGCAAGATCGGTGCCGACCTCGGCAACGACAAGATGCTCGCGGAAGCGAAGAAGTTCGGCTTCGACGCCGAGCAGTTCACCCCGGTCCGCTCCAGCGCCTCGGTGTTCTCGGACGACATGAACCAGTCGCAGACCGCGCTGTCCTCCATCGGCCAGTACAACACCGCCGCCACCCCGCTCCAGATGGCCATGGTCGCCTCCGCGGTCGCCAACGACGGCAAGCTGATGAAGCCGTACATGGTCGACTCGCTCCAGTCGTCCAACCTGGACCCGGTCGCCACGACCAAGCCGGAGGAGCTGAGCCGGCCGCTGTCGCCGAAGAACGCGCAGATCCTCCAGGACATGATGCAGACGGTCGTCGAGAAGGGCACCGGCACCCGGGCCAAGATCGACGGCGTCACGGTCGGCGGCAAGACCGGTACCGCCCAGCACGGCGTCGAGAACAGCGAGAACCCGTACGCCTGGTTCATCTCCTACGCCAAGCTCAGCGACGGCAGCTCGCCGGTCGCCGTGGCCGTCGTGATCGAGGACGAGAGCGCCAACCGCGACGACATCTCCGGTGGCGGCCTGGCCGCGCCGATCGCGAAGAACGTCATGAAGGCGGTCATCGACTCCAAGAAGTGACCGCCGTCGGCCACCGGGAGTGAGGCCGCTCACAGCTCCTTCACATCGCCGCACGTTGCGATACCGGTCCTGTATCGGGTTACGGGCTTGGCCAGGTCACACGGAACGAGCCGGGTACGGTAGGCCCGGACGGCAGCCTTCGGCCGCGCACAGGGGTGCGCGGCCGAGACCGACGGAGAGGGCTGGTAGGTAGCTATGGAAGAGCCGCGTCGCCTCGGCGGCCGGTACGAGCTGGGCCAGGTGCTCGGCCGCGGTGGCATGGCGGAGGTCTACCTCGCACATGACACCCGGCTCGGCCGCACCGTGGCGGTGAAGACGCTGCGCGCGGACCTCGCGCGCGATCCGTCCTTCCAGGCCCGGTTCCGCCGGGAGGCCCAGTCGGCCGCCTCGCTCAACCATCCCGCGATCGTCGCGGTCTACGACACGGGCGAGGACTACATCGACGGGGTCTCCATCCCGTACATCGTGATGGAGTACGTCGACGGTTCCACGCTGCGTGAGCTGCTGCACTCCGGCCGCAAGCTGCTGCCCGAGCGCGCCATGGAGATGACCATCGGCATCCTCCAGGGCCTGGAGTACGCGCACCGCAGCGGCATCGTCCACCGCGACATCAAGCCGGCCAACGTCATGCTGACCCGCAACGGCCAGGTCAAGGTGATGGACTTCGGCATCGCCCGCGCCATGGGCGACGCCGGCATGACCATGACCCAGACCGCGGCCGTCATCGGCACCGCCCAGTACCTCTCGCCGGAGCAGGCCAAGGGCGAGCAGGTCGACGCCCGGTCGGACCTCTACTCGACCGGCTGCCTCCTCTACGAGCTGCTGACGGTACGGCCGCCCTTCGTGGGCGACTCCCCGGTCGCCGTGGCCTACCAGCACGTCCGGGAGGAGCCGCAGGCCCCGTCGGTCTTCGACCCCGAGATCACGCCCGAGATGGACGCGATCGTCCTCAAGGCGCTGGTCAAGGACCCCAACTACCGCTACCAGTCGGCCGACGAGATGCGCGCCGACATCGAGGCGTGCCTGGACGGCCAGCCGGTCGCGGCCACGGCCGCGATGGGCGCGGTCGGCTACGGCGGCTACCCCGACGACCAGGCGACGACCGCCCTGCGCTCGGAGCCGGCGGGAGCGACCACCATGCTCCCGCCGATGAACCCCGACGACGGCGGCTACGGCTACGACGAGCGCCCGGACCGCCGCCGCCAGCAGAAGAAGTCCAACAGCTCCACGATCCTGCTGGTGGTCGCCGGTCTGCTGGTCCTGGTCGGCGCGATCCTCATCGGCATGTACGCGTTCGGCGACAAGGGCGGCGACGGCAAGGTGCCCGTGCCGGCGTTCGTGGGCCAGCCGGAGAAGACGGCCCGCAAGATGGCCGAGAACGTCGACCTCAAGGTGACCGTCACCAAGAAGGCCTGCGAGGACCAGGCCACGGGCAACGTGTGCACCCAGAACCCGGACGAGGGCACGAAGGTCGACAAGAACAGCACCGTCAACCTGGTGGTGTCCACGGGCGCGCCCAAGGTCACCGTGCCCAGCGTCATCGGCCTCAGCCTCGACGACGCCAAGGCGAAGCTGGAGGGGGACGACTACAAGTTCTCGGTGAAGACGGAGGCCCGTGTCTCCACGGAGAGCCCGAACACCGTGCTCGACCAGAACCCGATCGGCGGCAAGCAGCGGCAGAAGGGCTCCGAGATCACCCTCGTCATCGCCAAGGCCGAGGAGAAGGTCACCGTCCCCGACGTCACCGGCAAGTCCTGCGACGAGGCGAAGGCCGAACTCCAGGCCAAGGGTCTCGCCCCGACCTGCAACGACACCCCGGTCAGCGACCCGGCCCAGGACGGCAAGGTCCAGAACACCAACCCGCCGGCGGGCCAGCAGGTCTCGAAGAACACCCCGGTCGCGATCAACGTGGGCAAGGCGCAGAACACCCAGGTGCCGGTGCCCAACGTTCAGGGGCAGAAGCTGAAGGACGCCCGGAAGCTGATCGAACAGGCGGGCCTGGTGGTCGGCAACATCACCGGCTCGCAGGACGACAACGCCATCGTGTTCACGTCGGACCCCGGCCAGGGCAACCCGGTCGACAAGGGCACCGCGATCAACCTGGTCACCGTCGGGGGCCCGGGCGGCAACAACGGCGGCAACAACGGCGGCGGCGACAACGGCGGCGGCGGCTTCTTCGGCGGCGGCATCGGCTGACGCACCCCGCACACACGTGGGCCCCTGCCGGGACATCCCGGCAGGGGCCCACGCGCACGCTCAGCGCAGTTCCCTCGGCAGAGTGCGGTCGGCGTCCACCTTCTCCACGCGGACCAGCTCCCCCCACACCACGTACCGGTAGCGGGAGGTGTAGACGGGGGTGCAGGTCGTCAGGGTGATGTAGTGGCCCGGCTTCTTCCTGCCGGACTCCCGGGGGACGGCGGAGAGGACCTTGACGTTGTACTTCGAGGTCTCGGGCAGGACCGAGTAGACCTTGTAGACGTACCAGTCGTCCCGCGTCTCGAAGACGATCGGGTCGCCCTTCCGCACCTTGTCGATGTTGTGGAACTTCGCGCCGTGCCCGTCCCGGTGGGCGGCGAGCGCGAAGTTGCCCGCCTTGCCGGTGGTGGGCAGCGTGGCCTTGACCGGGTCCGTGTAGTAGCCGGCCACACCGTCGTCGAGGACGTCCGTGCCCGTGCCCTTCTCGACCAGCACCTCGCCGTTCCGCATCGCCGGCACGTGCAGGAACCCGATGCCGTCCTTGGTGTCGAGCGCGCCGGGACCGGTCCGCTGCTCGGCCCAGTGCTCGCGCACCTTGTCGGCCTGCCGGTCCGCCTTGCGGTCCGCTATCACGTTCGTCCACCACAGCGAGTAGACGACGAACAGGCCGAGCAGCACGCCCGCCGTGATGAGGAGTTCCCCGAAGACGCTGACCGCCAGGGCGATCCGGCCGGGGCGCCGGCGCGGAGCCGGATCCGGAACCGGTTCGGACGCGTCCGTGGTCTCTTCGGTCTCGTCGGCGGTCGCTGCCACTGTGTCCTCTGCCCTTGGTCGATGAGCGCCCTTGCTCGGTGAGCCCTACTCGATGAGCGCGTCCGGCTTGCCCTTGCTGCGCGGGCGTTCCTGGACCATCTTGCCCCAGACGATCAACCGGTACTTGCTGGTGAACTCCGGTGTGCAGGTGGTGAGGGTGATGTAGCGGCCGGGCCGGGTGAAGCCGGAGCCCGGCGGGACCGGGTCCAGCACACTGGTGTTGGACGGCGGCGTCACCGGAAGCATCGAGGTCACCTTGTACACGAAGTAGGTGTCCTGTGTCTCGACCACGACGGCGTCCCCGGCCTTGAGCCTGTTGATGTACCGGAACGGCTCGCCGTGCGTGTTGCGGTGCGCGGCGAGGCCGAAGTTGCCGGTCCTGGCATCGGGCATCGCCGTCTTCAGCGGGGCCTCGCCGTAGTGCCCCACCATGCCCTTGTCGAGCACCCTCTTGTTGCTGACGCCCTCCGCGATGGGCGCGACCACGTCCAGCTTCGGGATGTGCAGGATGGCGAAGCCCTGCCCCGGCTCGAAGGCGCCCGGATTGCGCCTGCCGTTGGCCCAGTCGTCCTGGAGCTGGTGCGTCTCGCTGCCGGCCTGCGCGTGCGCGCGGACGTTGGTCCACCACAGCTGGTAGGTGACGAACAGCAGCATCAGGACGCCGGTGGTGATGAACACCTCGCCGATCGCCCGGCTGGCGACGGTCGCCGGGCTCGGCCTGCGCAGCCGGGCCTGCCGCCGGGCCTCCACCCGGCTCAGGGGCCGCTGCGGGTCCCGGCCCGTCGCGGGAGTCGCCGGCTCGCGGGTGTCCCGTGGACCGCCGTGCCGCCCTCCACGCCGCTTGGCGGCCTTTCTCCGGGCCGCACGGCCGCCCGGCGCGGCCGGGGAGCCCGCGGCGGCCGGCAAGGCTCCAGAGGCCCCTGTACCCGGCCGCGGGATCCGCAGCGCCATCGTCTCCTCGTCGGCGCGCGGCGGGGCTGCCGCGAGGTCCTGCTCCGTCAGCCGGGGCATCGGAGCCGTCGGCGGGTCCTGTCGCCGCCCGGCGTACGGCCGCGTGCCACGGGAGGACTCGTACGGCAGCGCACCGCCGGAGGACTCGTACGGTCTGTCGCCGTCGTACAAGTCCTCGCGCTCGGGGCGCAGCGCGGTCACGCCGTGGCCCTGCCCACCACCGGGGCGAGCCCCGCCGATCTCGCCACGGCACCCTGGTCGCCGCACTCCGCCAGCCAGTTGGCCAGCATCCGGTGCCCGTGCTCGGTCAGCACCGATTCGGGGTGGAACTGCACGCCCTCCACCGGGAGTTCCCGGTGGCGCAGGCCCATGATGATGCCGTCGTGCGTGCGGGCGGTCACTTCCAGCTCCGCCGGGACCGTGGCCGGTTCGGCGGCCAGGGAGTGGTAGCGGGTCGCCGTGAAGGGGGAGGGCAGGCCCGCGAAGACGCCCTTGCCCTCGTGCTCGACCGGCGAGGTCTTGCCGTGCAGCAGCTCGGGCGCCCGGTCGACCACACCGCCGTACGCCACCTGCATCGACTGCATGCCGAGGCACACGCCGAAGACCGGCACCCCGGTGGCCGCGCAGTGCCGGACCATGTCCACGCACACGCCCGCCTCCTCCGGCGTCCCGGGCCCGGGCGAGAGGAGCACGCCGTCGAAGCCGTCCTGCGCGTGCGAGGTCGACACCTCGTCGTTGCGCAGCACCTCACACTCCGCGCCCAGCTGGTACAGGTACTGGACGAGGTTGAAGACGAAGCTGTCGTAGTTGTCGACGACGAGAATCCGCGCACTCACTGGTTGTCCACCGTCACATCGTTGAAGGGCAGCAGCGGCTCGGCCCACGGGAAGACGTACTGGAACAGGACGTAGACCACGGCCAGGATCAGTACGAGGGAGATCAGGGCCCTCACCCACGCGTTGCCCGGCAGATGCCGCCAGATCCAGCCGTACATGCCGTCCCCTGCCGTCCCTTCCGTATCCGCTACGGCACCAGACACACGCCGTACGTCACCAGACTAACGGCGCGGAGCCCTCGGTTCGCCTGCCTCCACGGGCTGTGCGGAGTCCAGGCGTGTACCCGGACGTACGGGGAACAGGGTCGATCCCCTCGACATCGGGCGGGACTGTTTTGCAGGGGCCTTTGTCGATCCGATACGCGAACCAGACGTTTCACCCGTTCGGCCCGCACATCCGGCGGCTTCCGGACGGACGTCTACCCCACCGGCTTCGCGTAGTGGAGGTCCACCGTGCCGGAGTAGCCGGGAAGCGTCACCGTCCCGTCGTCGGTGACCTTCCAGCCGAGGCCGTAGACGTTGACGTAGACCATGTAGGTCTGGATGGCCTTGCTCGCGGCGAGCGCCTGCTTCAGCCGGTCGGGGTCCCCGACCGCGGTGATCTTGTACGGCGGTGAGTAGACGCGGCCCTGGAGGATCAGGGTGTTGCCGACGCAGCGCACCGCGCTGGTGGAGATCAGCCGCTGGTCCATGACCTTGATGCCCCGGGCGCCCCCCTGCCACAGCGCGTTCACCACGGCCTGGAGGTCCTGCTGGTGGATGACCAGGTAGTCGGGCTGCGGCTCGGGATAGCCGGGGAGCTTGGCGGTGGCGCCCGGCGGGGCGTCGTTCAGGGTGACGGTGACGGCCTTGCCGGTCAGCTTCCGGGTGCCCGCGCTCTTCTCCAGCCGGCCCAGGTTCTCGTCCTCGGCCTTGGTGCTGCCGTCGTCGTTCTCGGCCAGCGACTCCACGCTGTCGCGCAGGGTCGCGTTGGACTCGTCCAGCTCCTTGTTCTTGCGGCTGCGCTGCTGGATCAGGTCGGACAGCTTCAGCAGGGAGCCGTCCTGACGGATGTCGGTGCCCTTGGCCGTGTCGAAGCTGGTGAAGAAGATCAGCCCGGCGAGCGCGAAGACGGCAGCCGTGAGGATCCGCACGGGCCGCACACGCGGCCGGCGGACGGGGTCCGGACCCGTTGATCCCGTCCCGGGGGAGTCGGCAGAATTGCTCAACGTACCCTTATCTCCTTCGGCGCCACGGAAGCACTACGCTAACGGACGCCCGGGGGAGCACACAGAGTCGTCATGTTGGCCCCTTGTACGCTGCCCCGAGCCCGACCCAGTTACCTGCGCGGCCACGCAGCGCATCGACAGGAGAGACCCTCGTGCCGAAGTCACGTATCCGCAAGAAGGCCGACTACACGCCGCCGGTGGCGAAGCAGGCACAGGCCATCAAGCTCACGAACCGCGCGTGGGTCGCGCCCGTGATGCTGGCCATGTTCCTGATCGGCCTGGCCTGGATCGTCGTCTTCTACGTGACCGACGGCTCGCTGCCGGTCGACAGCCTGGACAACTGGAACATCGTCGTCGGCTTCGGCTTCATCGCCGCCGGCTTCGGTGTCTCCACGCAGTGGAAGTAGCTCTGCCCAGGGCTATCCGCCGAGTTATCCACAGGCCAGGGGTGCTGTCCACAATCCCCTGGGGAAAAGAAACTACGATCTGTGGATAACTCATCGGGCGTTGACGCCGGTGTGACTGGCCGACCGATCCCCATACATCTGTTCGCCCCCTGTCCGACCTGCGGAAACACATCCGAGCGACAGGGGGCGCACCTGTGTCCGCACACCGTGCACAAGATCCGCCACAGCCTGTGGACAACGGTTCGGTATCAGGTGAGCTGAGCGGTCCTGACCAGGGCCAGCGCCACCGCCAGCACCAGGACGACGGCACACGTGCCGTACTGCACCAGCGCCCGCTTCTCGCGCGGGGCGTGGACCATCGCGTACCCGGTCACGACACCGGCGACGAGCCCGCCGATGTGCGCCTGCCAGGCGATGTTCATGCTCGGGTTGAAGGTGAAGATCAGGTTGATCACCAGCAGCGCGATGACCGGCCGCATGTCGTAGTTGAGCCGGCGCATCAGCACGGCGGTCGCGCCGAAGAGCCCGAAGATCGCGCCCGAGGCGCCGAGCGAGGCGGTCTGCGGGGCGGTGAGCAGATAGGTCAGCGCGCCGCCGGCCAGCCCGGAGACGAAGTAGACCGCCAGATAGCGGGCCCGGCCGAGGGCCGCTTCCAGCGGGCCGCCGATCCACCACAGGCTCAGCATGTTGAAGCCGACGTGCCAGTACTCCTCGTGCGCGAACATCGACGTCACGAAGCGGTACCACTCGCCTCCGGCGACGCCCGAGGTCGGCGCGAACGGCTTCGGCGGCCAGGCGCCGTAGAGCACCAGGTGGTCCAGGAGGGACCGGTCGGCCTGGACGGCGATGAACACCGCGAGGTTGATCCCGATCAGGATCTTGGTGAGCAGGCGGGGATCGGCCGTGACCGTGCCCCCGGCGACCGTGCGCGGCCGGGACGCCGCCGGTGCGTGCCCCGTGCCCGAGCCCTCGCGGACGCAGTCCGGGCACTGGAAGCCGACCGAGGCGCTGATCATGCACTCCGGGCAGATGGGCCGGTCACAGCGGGTGCAGCGCACGCCGGTCTCGCGGTCCGGGTGCCGGTAGCACACGGGCACGCTCCGGGCGGCGTCCTGCGCGCTCCCTGCGGCCTGGTCCATCAGATCCCCTTGCTCGTCGTGTCCGTCCTGGCGGTACGGTCCTGCTCCGCCCATCCTTACGGACGAGCGGCGCGTTTGGTTCCCCTCAGTCCTCGCGCGTCTCCACCACCACCGTCTCGAGGACGACGTCGGTCAGCGGACGGTCGTTGCGGCCGGTCGGCACGTTCGCGATGGCGTCGACCACTTTCTGGGAGGCCGGGTCCGTGACCTCGCCGAAGATGGTGCGCTTGCCGTTCAGCCAGGTGCTCGGGGTGACGGTGATGAAGAACTGCGAGCCGTTGGTGCCCGGCCCGGCGTTGGCCATGGCCATCAGGTACGGGGTGTCGAAGGCCAGGTCCGGCCGGCACTCGTCCTCGAAGCCGTAACCGGGGCCGCCGAGGCCGTTGCCCAGGGGATCACCGCCCTGGATCATGAACCCGCTGATGACGGAGTGGAAGACCGTGCCGTCGTAGAGCGGGTTCCTGCTCCTCTCACCGGTGCCCGGGTGTGTCCACTCGCGTTCGCCCCGGGCGAGCTCGACGAAGTTCCTGACCGTGACGGGGGCGTGGAGGGGGAAGAGTCGCACCTCGATGTCGCCGAGGGTGGTCTTCAGGGTGGCATACAGCTGCTCGGCCACGATCCGCCTTCCGTCGTCGTCCGCCGCACACCTCCGATCCTTCCACGGTCCCGTCCGCGCGTCGCCGGGCGGCCGTGACTTCCGCCGGGCGGGCGGCGCGCGCCGGTGATTCGTGGCAATGTCGACCACGAGCCCCCCGGTGCCCCGGATCGTCGCCTCGGATCGGGCCGGAGGGGGCCGATCGGCACCCGTATGCGCGCCCGCACATGCCACAGCGGCCGCGGGCAGGCATGATCCGTAAAAGGGTGGAAAGTCGAAATACCGTACGCCACCGAGGAGGAGGAACCCGTGACCCGCATCGACAGCGTGCGCGCCGCGACCGGCTCGGCGAAGGACAGCGTGCTGCACGCCGCGGAAGTGGTGGCGCCCTACGCCGACACGGCCAAGGAGCGTGCCGCGTACTACGCGCAGGAGGCACGCGTACGGCTGGCGCCCGTGGTGTCGCAGGCCGCCGAACAGGCCCGCGTGCAGTACGACGCCCGGCTCGCCCCGCGCCTGGAGCAGGCCCGCACGCATGTGCCGCCGAAGGTGGACCTGGCCGCGCAGGAAGCCGCCGAACGCACCCGCAAGGCGGCCCGGCAGGCCGCCGCCTACTCGCGTCCCAAGATCGAACAGGCCGTGGCCGCGACCGCTCCGGTCCGCGACGAGGCGGCCGCGCGCGGTGCCGCCGCACTGGCCGCGCTGCGCGGTCAGGTCTCGGCCCGGGACATCCAGAAGCTGGCCCGGCGCAACGCGCGCCGGTCCCGCACCGGTCGCGCCCTGAAGGCCGTCGTGGTGCTGACCGCCCTGGCGGGCGGCGCCTTCGCCGCCTGGAAGTGGTGGGACAAGCAGGCCAACCCGGACTGGCTGGTCGAGCCGCCCGCGGCGACGGAGGTTCCCGACGAGGGGCGCATCACGTCCGTGGACGGCAGCGAAGCCCAGGCCCTGGACCCCGAGGTCCAGGCGAAACAGGCGGAGGACGACGCCGCGGGCCGCGACGACGAGATCTGAGCGGCCCGCACACACATCAGCGGAACCAGGGGACCCTCCGGCCGTGATCGATCGGGCCGGAGGGTCCTCCCCTGCGCGCGCGAAAATGCCCCCTGACACTGCGTTCGAGCAGATCAGGGGGCATTTCTCGGGGTGGAGCCTAGGGGAGTCGAACCCCTGACATCCGCCATGCAAAGACGGCGCTCTACCAACTGAGCTAAGGCCCCGGGAAGGAGCGGCCTGCCGGACGGATCACGTTCCGGCGGGCGCCGCAGACCAGAGTACCGGGTCACCCCCCGTATCCCGCAAAAAGATTGGGGGTCCCCGCGGATGACCACTCTCCGTAAGATGCTCGACGTGGTTCGCTACAGCGAACCGCGGTTTTCAGGGGAAGCGATGGGGAGACGCAATGGACGCCGCACAGCAGGAAGCCACCGCCAGAGCGCGGGAGCTGCAGCGGAACTGGTACGGGGAGCCGTTGGGGGCGCTCTTCCGTAAGCTCATCGACGATCTCGGGCTGAACCAGGCCCGGCTCGCGGCGGTCCTGGGCCTGTCCGCGCCCATGCTCTCGCAGCTGATGAGCGGCCAGCGCGCGAAGATCGGCAATCCGGCGGTGGTCCAGCGGGTGCAGCTGCTGCAGGAACTGGCGTCCCAGGTCGCGGACGGCAGCGTCAGCGCCGCCGAGGCGACCGAGCGGATGGACGAGATCAAGAAGTCGCAGGGGGGCTCCGTGCTCAGCAACACCACGCACACGACGAACAGTTCGGGTGCGCCCACGGTCAAGCGGGTGGTGCGCGAGATCCAGTCGCTGCTCCGCTCGGTGGCCGCCGCGGGTGACATCATCGACGCCGCGGACACCCTCGCCCCGAGCCATCCCGAACTCGCGGAGTTCCTCCGCGTCTACGGCGCCGGCCGCACCTCCGACGCCGTCGCGCACTACCAGTCCCACCAGAACTGACCGCGCGGCCGGTCCGGGACGGGGGGTCCGGGCCGCCCGGACGCGGGGCACGTACGGCAGAGGCGCGGTGGCGCGGGGCTTCGTCGGACCAGGGGAGGAGCGGCGGCTGCCATGGGTGAGGTCTTCGCCGGCCGGTACGAGCTGGCCGATCCGATCGGGCGCGGTGGTGTGGGCGCCGTGTGGCGTGCCTGGGACCACCGCCGCCGGCGGTACGTGGCCGCCAAGGTCCTCCAGCAGCGCGACGCCCACTCCCTGCTCCGCTTCGTCCGCGAGCAGGCACTGCGCATCGACCACCCGCACGTCCTCGCCCCGGCGAGCTGGGCCGCCGACGACGACAAGGTGCTGTTCACCATGGACCTGGTCGGCGGCGGCTCCCTGGTCCACCTGGTCGGCGACTACGGCCCCCTGCCGCCCGCGTTCGTGTGCACGCTGCTGGACCAGTTGCTGTCGGGGCTCGCGGCCGTGCACGCCGAGGGCGTGGTCCACCGGGACGTCAAGCCCGCCAACGTGCTCCTGGAGGCCACCGGCACCGGCCGGCCCCGGCTGCGGCTGTCCGACTTCGGCATCGCGATGCGGCTCGGCGAACCCCGGCTGACGGAGACCAACCTGGTGGTGGGGACGCCCGGTTACCTCGCCCCCGAGCAGATGCTGGGCGCCGAACCCGACTTCCCGGCCGACCTGTTCGCCGTCGGCCTGGTCACCCTGTACCTCCTGGAAGGCGCCAAGCCCGACGCCAAGGAGCTGGTGCGGTACTTCCTGGAACACGGAACGCCCGGCCCGCCCAAGGGAGTTCCGGAACCGCTCTGGCAGGTCGTCGCCTCCCTGCTCCAGCCCGATCCCGCGGACCGCTTCCGTACCGCCACGGGGGCGCGCAAGGCGCTCGCCGCCGCCGCCGAACTCCTTCCGGAGCCGGGTCCCGACGACGAACTCATCGAGATCTTCGACCAACTCGGCCCGCTTCCCCCCGGGTTCGGTCCCGACGGCCCTGTCCGGCGGGCCTCCGGTGTGACGCCGGACCCGGCGCCTGGCGGGGTGGGCGAGTCGGGCGGGACACCGGATACCGCCGGGAGCGGCGACTCCGGGCGTGCCGGCGGTGGGCCGGCCGGCCGCGGCCCGGACCCGGCGGTGCGGGCGCCTTCGACGCCCACCTCCACCGGTTCCCTCTCGGACACGGGCAGCTTCCGCCTGCCGCCGCCCCAGCCGGCACCGGTCCACCAGGTCCCGCCCCCGGTCCCCGTGCCGCCCCCAGCCCCGGCCCCGGTTCCGGACCCCCGTGTCGACACCGCCACCGCCGCCTACACCACCCGCGACCCGCAGGCTCCACCGCCGTCACCACCGGCCCCCCGAACCGCCGCCCACGGGCGCCGGGCCCGGCGTGCCGCCCGCCGGCCCGGTCCCCCGGCCAGGGCCGCGGTCCCGCTGCTGCTGCTGGCGCTCGCCTGCTACGCCGTGGGCTTCTGGGCGCTGGCCCGGGTGTGAGCCCGCCGGGCCGCCACCGTCCACCCGCCCAGGACCAGCAGCAGCGCGGTGCCCGTGCCGATCCCGCCGACGGCGACCAGCCGCATCACCCGCTCGTCGGCCCCGTCCCCGGTGTTCCCGGACAGCGCAGCCCGCCGGTCCTCGTCGGTGACCGTGAGGACACCGGCCGGCAGGGGCCGGCCGGCGTACGCGGGCCCCGCCTGCTGCCGCCCGCCGACCCGGACCCGCAGGGTCACCTCGAACAGACCCTGCCCGAAGGTGCCGGCCAGGTGCGTGCTCAGGTGCAGGACGAGGTAGTACGCACCGGCGAAGCGGACGGAGGTCACCCCGGCGGGAACGGCGTACCGGTTGGTGTACTCCACCGGCGGGAGCGGTGCGAGCGCGGCGGACTTCGGGGCACCGGTGTAGCCGACGGAGACGTCGTCGACGTAGCCGCGGACGGGGTTGTAGACGGAGAGGTTCAGGGCGCCGCCGACATAGCCGTGGCCCGGGACGCCGTCCAGGCCGGCGGAGGCGTGCAGTTGCCGGCCCCAGTCCAGCGGCACCTTGTAGAACCGGGTCTCGCCGGGGACCAGACGGGTGCGCCAGACCCCTTGTGCCACCGGGCGCGCCGTGGCGAAACCGGTGCCGCCGGAGCGGTCCCGGGGGGTCCCGGTCAGGGGTGCCGGCGTGGCGGAGTCCCAGGTCCGCGGCGCGGTGGTGGGCCCGGCCGCGGCGAGACGGGGTTCCGTTGCGGGGGTGATCTCCAGGTCCCACGGCCGGGACCCGGCCGCGCCGGATCCCTCGGCGTCGAGGCGTTCGACGAGCAGGTAGTAGGTCCCGCCGCCCTGGCACAGCGCCTTGCCGGCCTCGCGCTGGGCCAGGGCCGTGACCGGGCGCGGGCTGAGCCCGGCGCCGATCCGGGCGGAGGCGTAGGAGCAGGAGGCACCGTCCGCGTCCCGCAGCGAGACGCGGATGCCGTCGGTGGCGGAGACGGTGGCGTCCGCCGGTGGTACGGCGGTGACGGCGGCGTACGCCGTGTCCGTGGCGGCCAGGCGCAGGCGGTAGTAGAGCCTGCCGTCGCGGGGCAGGGAGCTGCGGTAGGTGTGGTGTGGGTCGAGCAGTGCGGCGTCCGCGGTGCCCTCCGTGCCCGCGACGGTCCGGGCGCCGGGGGCGAAGGCGTACGGCCCCGGGCGCGTGCCGGCGGCGGCCGGCAGGGCGAGGGCGGGCGTCGGCGGGGCGAGGACCGCGGACAGTGCCGGCAGCAGGGCGAGCACCGCACCCCGGGCGGCGGCCCGCCGCCGTGCCCGCGTCCGTGCCGGAGGCTCCGCCGGCCACTTCCCGGCCGGGTCGGCCCCCGCCGCCGTACCGCCCCCTCGGCCCCGCACGCGCCACACCCCCAGTCGTCGGACGGCCGCACCGGAGAGGCGGACCGCGAGACCCATCCTGCCCCGGCCGCCGCTGCGCCATCCGGGCAACGCGTACGCCCGTCCGAAACGCCCGGCACCGTCCGGCCCTGCCGTCCCGCCCGTCTACCGCACCCGCCGCGACCCCGCAACACGGAGCAGGGGCCCGCGCGACACGGCCGGGGAACGCGAAACCCCGACCGCGCAGGCGGCCGGGGTCGGTACAGATCGGGTATCGGGACTCACGAACCCGTGGGCACGGAGTCAGTCGCCTCCGTCCACAGATCCTGCTCGGCGCGATCCGCCTGGATCTGGCGGTACACGAGGAGCCCGCCGATGGCGGCCAGTGCGACCAGGAGCAGCTTCTTCACCGCGCGACCTCGTCTTTCCTTGACGTAGGGGACCTCTGGCGCCCGACTATACACACCGACCGATATCGATCGGTGACCTGCGTCGGGGCCCGGCTCCCGCCTCGGCCGCGGCGGGAATTCCCCGCCTCCGTGCACCCGTCCGAGTGGTGTTGATCTGAACATCGACGCGCCACGGGCGTCGGTCCACCACTTCCCGGCCCACATACACATCATGAGCAAAGTACGCAAATCGCCCAACCCGAAAGTGAGGGGCCATGACCGCCCAGAACAAGGTCATGAAGCTGTGGACCGCCATCGTCACCGCCTTCCTCGCGCTGTGCACGGCGCTCGGACTCGTCTCCGCCACCACCACGACCGCCACCGCGGCCGCACCCCGGACCGAGACCCCGAGCACCGACACCGGCACCGCGCACCGCACCATCCCGACGATCCCGGCGATGCGCCAGCGGGCCTGGTCAGAAACCAGGGCCCTGCCCCCCACGATGAAGCAGCGGATCCGGGCGGAGGCCCACGGCAAGACACCGAGCTGCCGGCACCGCCCCCTCGACGGAACACAGACGGAATCGCAGCCGCGGGTACCGGAGCAGACGGACGCCAGGTCCCACGACCAGCACCTCTCGGACTCCCTCGACTGCTGATCCCTCCCCCACCGCAGTACCGCAACGTCTCGACCGCACGGCGACTTGCGTACGCACCAGTCGACACGAACAGACCCCCGGCCGGGTTCGGCCGGGGGTCTCGCGCTTTTCCCGGTAGGTCATCCTCGTACGGCAACGACCCGCACCCGACGGAAAGGTGGTGAGCGCTGCCGTGAACCGGCGCGTCACCGTAGTCACCGCTGTCCACGGCCCGTCCGCCCGGTTCCTGGCGGACGCGTACGCGTCGCTGTGCGCGCAGCGGCTGCCCGCCGGCTGGGAGTGGGAGTGGGTCGTCCAGGAGGACGGCACGACGGACGCGGTCCGCCCGTACGTCCCCGACGACGCCCGCGTGAGCTTCCGCCAGGGCCGGCCCGGCGGGCCCGGGGTCGCCCGGACGATCGCGCTGGCGCGCGCCCAGGGCGCCTACGTCAAGGTCCTGGACGCCGACGACCAGCTCACGCCGGGCGCGCTCGCCCGCGATCTGGCCGTGCTGGAGGCGGACCACACCGTCGGCTGGACGACGTGCCGCGTCCTGGACCTGCTGCCCGACGGCTCCACGGCCGCCTTCCCCGGCGATCCCGACGAGGGCCCGATCGAGCGCGGTACCGTCCTCGACCACTGGAAGCGGAACGACTTCCTGGCCCCGGTCCACCCGGCGGGCCTGTGCGTACGGCGGGAGCTGCTCACCGCGCTGGGCGGCTGGATGGCGCTGCCGGCCTCGGAGGACACCGGTCTGCTGCTGGCGCTGGACGCGGTGAGCCGCGGCTGGTTCTGTGCGGAGCCCGGTCTGCTGTACCGCAAGTGGGAGGGGCAGGTCACGGGGCGGGCGGCCCACGCCGACCCCGCCGAGCGGGCGGCCCGCATGGCCGTGGCGGAGGCCCGGGCGCGCGCGCTCGCCGCCTTCGGCTGGAGCTACCCACCGGATCCTTCCGCCGCTCGGTGAGGACGTCCGTGCCGCCCGGTGACTACTCGCTGAGGACGATCGCCTGCGACGGGCACTTCTCGGCGGCCTCCAGGACCGCCTCCCGGACCCGCGCGTCCTCGGTCGCGTCCGCGCCTCGGGGCCGTACGACGCCGTAGCCGTCCTCGAACGCGAACACGGCCGGCGCCCGGTGCGCGCACTCGGCGGAGCCGTAGCACAGGGAGCGGTCGACGGAGACCTTCATCTGTCCTCCAGTCGGGGGGCGGTGACCTCCAGGCGGTCCTCAGGACGTCACTGCCCGGCCGCGCCCCTCGTGAACCGGGCCACCGGAGCCGGAGGCGGGCGAACCGGAACGCAGTCGGCGTGCCGTCATATGGCCGGGTTCCCGCCCGCCCGGCACCGGTCCCTCCCCTCGTGGGGACCGGTGCCGAACGGTGCGGGGCCGTCGACCCGCGCCAAGTCGGCGGGGCGGCGCGGGTCGAAGAACGGGGACGGTTTCCGGGGCTGCGCGCGGATCGGCGCGGGCCGGCGCGGCGCGAGGGGAAGCGGCCGACTTTGACCGAGAACGTTCGGTGCCATGGGCTGTCTCTCCGAGCGCTGGGCCGGTGGCCTGTCCGGACGGTGTGTGACGGGTCCGCTACCGGGTTCGGATCCTGCCATCTGTCGCCCTCGCGGAGGAGGTGCCGGTCTCCGGTCCGGCCCTTAACCGCAGGTCAGGCGTATAAGGTGAGTTTTCCGGTCCGGACGTCACTCGCGAGGGAGAGTAAGGGGTGGGACCTTGAGTTCCGACTCAGGGGCACGCACAGCCTTCGCCGAGCGCCTCGCGCTGCTGTACAGGGAGGCCGGAAACCCTCCCCTGAAGAGCGTCTCGGAAGCGGTCGCGCGGCTCCAGCGGGTCGACGAACGCGGCCGGCCGGTCCGGGTGTCCGCGCAGCGGATCAGCGACTGGCGCCGGGCCAGGAACGTACCGGCCCAGTTCGCCGCCCTCGCGGCGGTCCTGCAGATCCTGATCCCGGAGGCGCGGCGGCTGCGTCCCGCCCCGGTCTCCGCCGGCCTGTACGACCTCGCCCACTGGCAGCGGCTGTGGGAGCTGGCGGTGGCCGGACCGGCCGGCGACCGGCCCGCGCCGCCCTCGCAGGAGAACCGGCGGCCACCGGCCCAGGCCCCGCCCGTCGCCGGCGGCGTGTGTCCGTACCGGGGGCTGGCCCCGTACCGGCGGGAGGACGCCCGGTGGTTCTTCGGCCGGGAGCGGAGCACGAGGGCCCTCGTCGCCCAGCTCCGCGCGGCCGAGCGGTCCGGTGGGCTGGTCATGCTGGTCGGCGCCTCGGGAGCCGGGAAGTCGTCCCTGCTGAACGCGGGCCTGGTCCCGGCGATCCGCGGCGGGGCCCTGGACACGGGGGCGCACGGCGGGGCGGGGAGCGTGGGTGCGGGGGCTCATGGCGGGACCGGGGACGCCGGCGCGGACACGGGCGCGAGCGCCAGGGAGCCGGGAGCCGACGGGCCGGCGGTCCCTTCCCGGCACGAGACGGTCCCTTCCCGGCACGAGCAGGCACCCACCGGGGCCCCCGCCCCGCCCGCCGCACCGCCGCCCCCGGCCGACCGCTCCGCCACCCACCCCGCGGGCCCCCCGGCCGGCCGCTCCGCCGACGCCCCCGCCAACCGCACCGGCGACCACCCCACCGGCGACCCCGCCGACCACCCCGCCGACCCGCCCGGCCCCGTCCTCCAGTTCGTCCCGGGTGCCGATCCGCTGGGTGAGCTGGTCCGCCGTGTCCCCGAGCTCGCCGCCGTCGCCGACGACGCCCGCAGGGCCGAGCGGGAGGCCGCGCGGAACCCGGCACTTCCGGGCTGCGACACCCCCCACATCGCCCGGGCCGTGCGTGCGGCGGTCGCGGCCTGGGCGGACCGCGCGACGGGCCCCGACGACCGGCCGGTCGTCATCGTGGACCAGTTCGAGGAGGCGTTCACCCTCTGCGCCGACGAGGCCGACCGGCGCGTCTTCATCCACTTCCTGCACACCGCCTGCACCCCGCCCGCCGGCGCCGCGGGCCCCGCACCCGTCCGGGTCGTCCTCGGCATCCGCGCCGACTTCTACGAACAGTGCCTCGACCACCCGGAACTCGCCGACGCGCTCCAGCACCGGCACATGGTCCTCGGCCCGCTGACCGGCACCGAACTGCGCGAGGCGGTGACCGGTCCGGCCAAGGCCGTGGGACTGGAACTGGAGCCGGGCCTCGCCGAGCTGATCGTGCGCGAGGTGAGCGCCGACGGCCCGCGCGGCGCGCACGACGCGGGCGTGCTCCCGCTGCTCTCCCACGCCCTGCTGGCCACCTGGCAGCGCCGCAAGGCCGGCCGGCTGACCCTGGCCGGCTACCGCGCGGCGGGCGGCATCCAGGGCGCGGTCGCGGCGACCGCCGAGCGCGCCTGGTCCGGTCTGGACCCGGCGGCCCGTGCCGCCGCCCGGCTGCTCCTGCTGCGGCTCGTCCGGCTGGGCGAGGACACCCAGGCCACGCGCCGGCGCGGCACCCGGCGGCAGCTGGCGCAGGAGTCGTCGGACCCCGGCAAGACGGAGGAGTCGCTGGAGGCCCTGGTGCGGGCCCGGCTGGTGACGCTGGACGCGGACACCGTGGAGATCACCCACGAGGCGCTGCTGCACGCCTGGCCCCGGCTGCGGCACTGGATCGACGAGGGCCGGGGCGACCATCTGCTGCGCCAGCGCCTGGAGGAGGACGGCCGGGCCTGGGAGGACTCGGGCCGCGACAGCTCGCTGCTGTACCGGGGGTCGCGGCTGGAGCAGGCCCGCGGCTGGGCGAGGTCGGCCGGGGACACCTATCTGACCCGTAGCGCGGTGGAGTTCCTGGCCGCCTCGGTACGGCTGCGCAAGCGCTCGGTGTGGCTGAGCCGGGCCGCGGTGGCGGCGCTGGTGGCACTGGCCGTGCTCGCGGCCGGCACGGCGGTGATCGCCTGGAAGCAGCGCGACGACGCCGTGTTCGCGCAGGTGCTCGCCGAGGCCGACCGGGTCCAGCACACCGATCCGTCCCTGGCCGCCCAGCTCGACCTGGTCGCGCACCAGCTGCGCCCCGGCGACGAGGGCACGTACAGCCGCCTGATCTCGATCGTGAACGCGCCGCTGGCCACCCCGCTGTCCGGCCACACCGGCGCCGTCTACCTCACCTCCTTCAGCCCGGACGGCAACACGCTGGCGACGGCCAGCTACGACCGCACCATCCGGCTGTGGGACGTGACCGACCCGCACCGCCCCGCCCCGCTCGGCACACCCCTGACCGGCCACACCAGCTGGGTCAGCAGTGCCGTCTTCAGCCCGGACGGCCGCACCCTGGCCAGTGCCGGCGACGACGGCACACTCCGGCTCTGGGACGTCACCGACCCCGCGCACGCCCGCCCGCTGGGCGAACCGCTCACCGGTCACCAGGGCACGATCTACCTGGTCGCCTTCAGTCCCGACGGACGCACGCTGGCCACGGCCGGCGAGGACCGCACCGTGCGGCTGTGGGACGTCACCGACCCGCGCAGGCCCGGCGCCCTCGCCACCCTGCGGGGGCACAGCGCCGCGGTGCGCTGTGTGGCGTTCGGCCCGGACGGGCGGACGCTCGCGACGGGCGGCGACGACGACACGATCCGGCTGTGGGACGTCTCCGCTCCCCGCCGGCCCCAGCCGGTCAGGACCCTGCGGGGGCACACGGACCTCGTGCACTCGGTGGCCTTCGGCCCCGACGGCCGCACCCTGGCCAGCGGCAGCGCGGACGACACCATCCGGCTGTGGGACGTCACCGACCCCGCCCGCGCCAGGGCGGTCGGTTCGCCGCTGACGGGCCACACCGGCCCGGTCTGGTCGGTGGCGTTCAGCCCGGACGGCGGCCGGCTCGCCGCCGCGAGCGCGGACAGCACGGCGAGCCTGTGGAACGTCAGCGACCCGGACTCGCCGTCCCAGGTCGGCGAGCCGCTCGCGGGCAGCAGCGGCGAGATGTACGCCCTGGGGTTCCGCCCGGACGGCCGGACCCTCGCCACCGGCAGCGGGGACGGCAAGGTGCGCCTGTGGTCGGTCCCGACCTCGGACATGGTCGGCCGGAGCGGAGCGTTCCGCCCGGACGGCCGGGTGCTGGCCACAGCCGCCCGGGACGGCAGGCTGCGGCTGTGGAACGTGACGCGGCCCGGCCGGCCCGTCCTGCTCGGCGAGCCGTTCATGCGGGCCGACGGCGACCAGCGCTCCCTGGTGTTCTCCCCCGACGGCCGCACACTCGCCGTCCTCACCGGCGTCCGGACCGTCCATCTGTGGAACGTCACCGACCCCGCCCACCCCGTCGCCGACGGCCCGCCGCTGCGCCTGCGCACCCGCTTCATGGGCCCCGACGCGCTGGCCTACAGCCCGGACGGCCGCACCCTGGCCACCGCCTACGACGACCGCACCGTCCAGCTGTGGGACGTGACCGACCCGGGCCGCCCGGCCCCGCTCGGCAGGCCGCTCACCGGCCACCGGGGCTACATCGACAGCCTCGCCTTCAGCCCGGACGGCCACACCCTGGCCAGCGGCAGCGCGGACAGCACGATCCGGCTGTGGGACGTGACCGACCCCGCGCACACCCGCCGACTGGGCAGGCCCCTCGCCGAGCACTCCGGCCCGGTCAACGCGCTCGCCTTCGCCCCGCACGGCCACACCCTGGCCAGCGGCAGCGACGACGACACGGTCCGCCTCTGGAACACCGCCGACCCCGCACGCGCCGAACTCCTGGGCAAACCGCTCACCGGCCACACCGAGGCGGTCACGTCCCTGACGTTCGGCGCCGGCGGCGGCACCCTGGCCAGCGGCGGCAACGACAACACGGTCCGCCTGTGGAACGTCACCGATCCCGCCTCGGCGGCTCCCATCGGCCAGTCGATGAGCCCCAACGCCAAGACCGGCAACTTCCTCATCTTCAGCCCCAAGAGCCACGTCCTCGGCGTCTCCAGCGGCACCGACACGGTCCGGCTGTGGAGCCTGGACGCCGGCACCGCGATCCGGCACATCTGCTCGGTCACCCGGGGCGTCCTGACCCCCGGGCGCTGGCACGAGTACCTGCCGCGCCTGGGCTACGACCCCCCGTGCGGTCGATGATCGGCCAACCTGCCTGTTTCCCCCCGGACTTGGCCCCACACAACCGACAACCTTGTTACCCTTGGCCATAGCCCGATCGCTGGTGCATCCCCCGTCGCCAGCGGTCGGGCCTTTTCCTGTGCCGGCGCCCGCACCCGTCCTCCCTCAAGGCTGCCGCAGCGTGACCACCGGTATGCGGGGCACTCGTGCGACACCGGAGGAGGCGGTGCACATGACCGACGACGAGTTCTACAAGCGAAACCATCCCGAAGGCTCGACGCTCCCCGAGGACCGTCCCAGGGAGGGAGCGCTCCCGAGCCCGTCCCGGGGCGGCAAGGGCGTCTGGGTGGTCCTGGGCATAGTGGTTCTTTTCATCATCGTCTTCGCACTCATACTGGTATGAGCAACACAAAAGACCCCCGGTCCTGCCGGACCGGGGGTCTTCGTGCTGGTGGGGCTAACAGGATTTGAACCTGTGGCCTCATCCTTATCAGGGATGCGCTCTAACCAACTGAGCTATAGCCCCGCCGCGCTCTGCGGTGTGTGTCCCGCGCGCTGACTCCTGAAGATTAGCGCACGACCGTGCCAGTCCCAAAATCGGTTGTCGGGGGACCGTCAGAACGCCGCTGGTCCGCGGGTCACTCGTCCTCCGCCAGCGTCAGCTCGATACCGCCCACGAAGCCGGCGGAGAGGTTGTAGATGAACGCGCCGAGCGTCGCGAGCGCCGTGGCCAGGACCACGTCGATGACCGCGATGATCGCCGCGAACGTCAGGACGTGGGGGAGCGACAGGAACGCCTGGAGGTCGAAGCCGTTCGCCTCGCTGGAACCGGTCGCCTCGGAGATCGTGCCGCCGACCGTCGAGAACACGCCCATCGCGTCCATGACCATCCACAGCACCGCCGAGGCGACGACCGTGCAGATGCCGAGCGCGATGGAGAGCAGGAAGCTGACCTTCATCACCGACCACGGGTCGGCCTTGGCCACCCGCAGCCGCGCCTTGCGGGTCCTGGGGGCCGTCCGCACTCCCGTGCGCGGCTTGCGCGTCGCGCCGGCGGGCGCCTGCGCCGGGTAGGCCTGCGGCGGGTGGTAGGGCCCGTCGGCCTGCTCCTGGCGCCGCTCCCCGGGCAGCGGCGACGCCGCCCGCGCCTCGCCGGACGCGGCCGGGCCTCGGGTGTCCGTCACCGTTCCCCCCTGGGATCCAGACGTACGGGAAGAGTCCGTCTCGGACACCTTCACCGGCTTCAGGTTCGTCGTCTGCGGGTCATGCGCACCACCGGCGGGCGCACTCCCCGCCGGCAGTCCGTTCGCGGCGGAGCCACGGCCGCCGCCGTCCGTTTCCGTACCCGTGGAGGTACCGGCCGATCCGGCGCCCGTGGCTCCGCTCACGCTGACTCACTCCTCGTGCTACTCGGCCGAGGGTGCCTCACCCTCGTCCGTGCCGGTGGTCGCGGCACCCTCGGCGGTCTCGTCCACGGCCACGTCGCCGTCGACTTCCTCCGCCTCGCGTCCCGCTTCGGCGTTACGTGCGATACCGACGACGGCATCGCGCTTGCCCAGATTGATCAGTTGGACGCCCATGGTGTCACGGCCCGTCTCCCTGACCTCGCTGACTCGCGTGCGAATCACACCGCCGGACAGGGTGATCGCGAGGATTTCGTCGTTCTCCTCGACGATCAGCGCGCCGACGAGCGACCCACGGTCCTCCACGATCTTGGCGGCCTTGATGCCGAGGCCGCCGCGGCCCTGGACGCGGTACTCGTCGACGGCGGTCCGCTTCGCGTACCCACCGTCGGTGGCAGTGAACACGAACGTACCGGGTCGCACCACATTCATCGAGAGAAGCTCGTCGCCCTCCCGGAAACTCATTCCCTTGACGCCGGAGGTGGCGCGGCCCATCGGGCGCAGGGAGTCGTCCGAGGCGGTGAACCGGATCGACTGCGCCTTCTTGCTGATCAGCAGCAGGTCGTCGTCCGCCGAGACCAGCTCGGCGCCGATCAGCTCGTCGTCCGAACCGTCCTCGCGTTCGCGCAGGTTGATGGCGATGACACCACCGGAGCGAGGCGAATCGTAATCCTTCAGTGGCGTCTTCTTGACCAAGCCGGACTTGGTGGCCAGCACCAGGTACGGCGCCGCCTCGTAGTCACGGATGGCCAGGATCTCCGCGATCGCCTCGTCCGGCTGGAAGGCGAGCAGGTTCGCCACGTGCTGGCCGCGCGCGTCCCGGCCGGCCTCGGGCAGCTCGTACGCCTTCGCACGGTAGACCCGGCCCTTGTTGGTGAAGAACAGCAGCCAGTGGTGCGTGGTGGAGACGAAGAAGTGGTCGACGATGTCGTCTTCCTTCAGCTTCGTGCCCCGCACGCCCTTGCCGCCGCGCCTCTGCGCCCGGTAGTCGTCCGTCTTCGTCCGCTTGACGTAGCCGCCGCGCGTGACGGTGACGACGATGTCCTCCTCGGCGATCAGGTCCTCGATGGACATGTCGCCCTCGTACGGGATCAGCTTGGTCTGCCGGTCGTCGCCGTACTTCTCGACGATCGCGGCCAGCTCCTCGCTGACGATCCCGCGCTGGCGCACCGGCGAGGCGAGGATCTGGTTGTACTCGTTGATCTTCGCCTGGAGTTCGTCGTGCTCCTGGACGATCTTCTGCCGCTCCAGGGCCGCCAGCCGGCGCAGCTGCATCTCCAGGATCGCGTTCGCCTGGATCTCGTCGATCTCCAGCAGGCCCATCAGGCCGCTGCGCGCGATCTCGACGGTCTCACTGCGCCGGATCAGCGCGATGACCTCGTCGATGGCGTCCAGGGCCTTCAGCAGACCGCGCAGGATGTGCGCGCGCTCCTCGGCCTTGCGCAGCCGGAACCGGGTGCGGCGGACGACGACCTCGATCTGGTGCGTCACCCAGTGGCGGATGAACGCGTCCAGCGACAGGGTGCGCGGCACGCCGTCGACCAGCGCCAGCATGTTGGCGCCGAAGTTCGTCTGCAGGTCGGTGTGCTTGTACAGGTTGTTCAGCACGACCTTGGCGACCGCGTCCCGCTTCAGGACGATCACCAGGCGCTGACCCGTACGGGACGACGTCTCGTCGCGGACGTCCGCGATGCCGCCGATCTTGCCGTCCTTGACCAGGTCGGCGATCTTCTGCGCCAGGTTGTCCGGGTTCACCTGGTACGGCAGCTCGGTGACCACCAGGCACTGCCGGCCCTGGATCTCCTCGACCTCGACCACCGCACGCATCGTGATGGAGCCGCGGCCGGTGCGGTACGCCTCCTCGATGCCCTTGCGGCCCACCACCAGGGCGCCGGTCGGGAAGTCGGGGCCCTTGATGCGCTCCATGAGCGCGTCCAGCAGCTCCTCGTGCGAGACGTCCGGGTTCTCCAGGTACCACTGGGCGCCGGCCGCGACCTCGCGCAGGTTGTGCGGCGGGATGTTGGTCGCCATGCCGACCGCGATACCGGCCGAGCCGTTGATCAGCAGGTTCGGGAAGCGGGCCGGCAGGACGGTCGGCTCCTGGGAGCGGCCGTCGTAGTTGTCCGTGAAGTCGACGGTCTCCTCGTCGATGTCCCGGACCATCTCCATCGACAGCGGCGCCATCTTGCACTCGGTGTAGCGCATGGCCGCCGCCGGGTCGTTGCCCGGCGAGCCGAAGTTGCCGTTGGAGTCCACCAGCGGCATCCGCATCGACCACGGCTGGGCGAGGCGCACCAGGGCGTCGTAGATGGAGGAGTCGCCGTGCGGGTGGTAGTTGCCCATGACGTCGCCGACGACACGGGCGCACTTGTAGAAGCCGCGCTCGGGGCGGTAGCCGCCGTCGTACATCGCGTACAGCACACGGCGGTGGACGGGCTTGAGGCCGTCCCGGACGTCGGGCAGCGCACGGGACACGATGACGGACATCGCGTAGTCCAGGTACGAGCGCTGCATCTCCGTCTCGAGCCCGACGGGCTCGACACGCATCACGAGTTCGCCGCCCTCTTCGGGGGTGACGGGAGTGTTCTCGTCGGCCATTGCTGGTGAGGATCCTTCCTGGTGCGGTCAGCTGAGACCGACTCAGATGTCGAGGAAGCGGACGTCCTTGGCGTTGCGCTGGATGAACTGGCGACGGGCCTCGACGTCCTCGCCCATGAGGACCGAGAACAGGTCGTCGGCCTGGGCGGCGTCGTCCAGGGTGACCTGGCCGAGGACCCGGTGCTCCTGGTCCATGGTGGTCACGCGCAGCTCCTCGGCGTTCATCTCGCCGAGGCCCTTGAAGCGCTGGATCGAGTCCTCGCGGACACGCTTGCCACGCTGGCGGCCCATCTCGATCAGCGCGTCGCGCTCGCGGTCCGAGTAGGCGTACTCCACGTCGTCCCGGCCCCACTTGATCTTGTACAGCGGGGGGCGGGACAGGTACACGTGCCCGGCCTCGACCAGCGGCCGCATGAAGCGGAACAGGAAGGTCAGCAGCAGGGTGCTGATGTGCTGGCCGTCGACGTCGGCGTCCGCCATCAGGATGATCTTGTGGTAGCGCAGCTTCTCGATGTCGAAGTCCTCGTGCACACCCGTGCCGAAGGCCGAGATCAGCGCCTGGATCTCCTGGTTCTGCAGGATCTTGTCGATCCGCGCCTTCTCCACGTTCAGGATCTTGCCGCGGATCGGGAGGATCGCCTGGTACTGCGGGTTCCGGCCGGACTTGGCCGAGCCGCCGGCGGAGTCACCCTCGACGATGAAGATCTCGCACTTGGCCGGGTCGTTGGACTGGCAGTCGGCCAGCTTGCCCGGCAGCGACGCCGACTCCAGCAGACCCTTGCGGCGGGTCAGGTCCCGGGCCTTGCGGGCCGCCACGCGCGCGGTGGCCGCCTGGATGCCCTTGCGGATGATGTCCGCCGCCTCGACCGGGTTGCGGTCCAGCCAGTCGTTGAGGTGCTCGTAGACCGCCTTCTGCACGAAGGTCTTCGCCTCCGTGTTGCCCAGCTTGGTCTTCGTCTGGCCCTCGAACTGCGGCTCGCTCAGCTTGACCGAGATGATCGCGGTCAGACCCTCGCGGATGTCGTCACCGGTGAGGTTGTCGTCCTTCTCGCGCAGCAGCTTCTTGTCGCGCGCGTACTTGTTGATCAGGCTGGTGAGGGCCGCGCGGAAGCCCTCCTCGTGCGTACCGCCCTCGTGGGTGTGGATGATGTTCGCGAAGGAGTACACGCCCTCGGTGTAGCCGCTGTTCCACTGCATGGCGACCTCGAGGGACAGGCTCTTGTCCCTGTCCTCGGCCTCCAGCGAGACGACCGTCGGGTGGACCGCGTCCCCCTTGCGGGAGTTGAGGTACTTCACGAAGTCGACGATGCCGCCCTCGTAGTGGTACGTGACGGTCTTGACCTCGGCCTTCTCGTCCGCACCCGCCTCGTCCGCGCCGCTCGTGGCCTTCGCCGACTCACGCTCGTCGGTGAGCCGGATCGTCAGGCCCTTGTTGAGGAACGCCATCTCCTGGAAGCGCCGGGACAGCGTCTCGAAGGAGTACTCGGTGGTCTCGAAGATCTCCGGGTCGGCCCAGAAGGTGACCGACGTACCGGTCTCCTCCGTCGCCTCGTGCTTGACCAGCGGCGCCGTCGGGACGCCCATCTTGTAGTCCTGCGTCCAGCGGTGCCCGTCGGTCCTGACCTCGACGGCGACCTTGGTGGACAGCGCGTTCACGACGGACACACCGACACCGTGCAGACCGCCGGAGACGGCGTACCCGCCGCCGCCGAACTTGCCGCCCGCGTGCAGCACGGTCAGCACGACCTCGACGGCCGGCTTGCCCTCGGAGGGCACGATGCCCACCGGGATGCCACGGCCGTTGTCGACGACGCGCACGCCGCCGTCGGCGAGGATCGTCACGTCGATGGTGTCCGCGTAACCGGCCAGCGCCTCGTCGACCGAGTTGTCGACGACCTCGTACACGAGGTGGTGCAGTCCGCGCTCGCCCGTGGAGCCGATGTACATGCCGGGCCGCTTGCGGACCGCGTCCAGCCCTTCGAGCACGGTGATGGCGCTGGCGTCGTAGGACGCGGAGGCCGCGGTGGACTCCGTGGCCTCGGCGTTCACGCCGGCGTCGGTGGACGGGATGTTCTCGTTGGGGTTGCCGGAATCGGCCACGAAGCGCCCTTTCTGGCACAGCACGAGCCGGGCTCGTCGGCAGGTTGCCGGAGCGGCTGCGGCATGTTGCGTTGGTAAGCCTTGATCAGCGTTGCTCAGCTTTTCCCGGGCGGTCCCCACGTTGGGGCGGGATTGTCTTCCAGTCTACCGGTAGCACTGACATCGATGGGGGTTTGCGGGCACCTGAGCTCCCATGTGCCGCCCTCAACCGGTCCGTGCCGGGTACCGATATACGGAAGGGGGCTCCAAGGGGCTCACAGCGGCACTCAGCGCTTCGAGCCGTCAACCCGTGACTACTGGCGGGTCAGATGGCGATCCGAGGCCTGCCGACGGGGGTTCCGGGGCGCTCCACAGCGGTGATCCACACCTGTGGACGGGCTACGACGGCACGCCGGACCGGGCGCCCGACGTGAGGTACATCACCCGTAGGTGTCGCCGGGTCCGGTGCTCCCCGGGGCCCGCAGCGGACCGTAGCGGCGGGCCTGGCCGCCCGGATTGAGCACCTTGATCATCCGCACGCTGCCGTGCCCGAGATCCTCGTTGATCCGCGCCACCAGGGCGGGGGCGAGCACCCGCAGCTGGGTCGCCCAGGCCGTCGAGTCGCACTGGACGGTCAGCACCCGCTCGTCCTCGTCGTACCGCTGCGGCACACAGTGCCGGGCCAGATCCTCGCCGACGATCTCCGGCCAGCGGCCCATCACCCCGCCCACCGCGGCCGGCTTCTCCCAGCCGCGCTCGGTGATCAGCCGGTTGATCGCCGCGCCCAGCGCCATGGGGTCGCGTCCGTCGGCGCGCGCGCCGGAGCGCAGACCACCGCCCCGCCGCGCCTGCTTCTTCTGCCGCGCGGCGTCCCCCCGCGCGCGTGCCTGCTCCTTCGCGGCGCGCAACGCCACGCGCGCGAGGTCGACACCGGACGGCTCGTCACCGCCCCGGGCGGACGTCTTTCGGGGATCGGGGGTGTCCGGCCCGTCGGTGCTCATACGCGCTCCACCGTCCCGCCGGCCACCGTGTACCGCGCGCCGGCCAGCACATGGGGTACGTCGTCGTCCACGGCGGCGGTGACCAGCACCTGCTCGCCCGGCGCGACCAGCTCCGCCAGCCGCTCCCGGCGGCGGGCGTCCAGCTCGGCGAAGACGTCGTCCAAAATCAGCACCGGCTCGTTGCCCTCGGCGCGCAGCAGGTCGTAGGAGGCCAGCCGCAGCGCGAGGGCGTAGGACCAGGACTCGCCGTGCGAGGCGTAGCCCTTGGCCGGCAGCTGACCGAGTTTGAGGAGCAGGTCGTCGCGGTGCGGCCCCACCAGGGTCACGCCCCGCTCGATCTCCTGCTTGCGCGCCTCCGCGAGGGCCGCCGTCAGCTGGGCGTACAGGTCCTCGCGCGTGTGCGCCTCGCCGGGCGCCGACGGCTTGTACTCCAGCGCGACCGGACCGCCCCCGGGAGCCAGCTGCTCGTACGCCTTGTCGGCGAGCGGCCGCAGCGCGGCGATGAGGTCCAACCGCTGGGCCAGCAGCTCGGCGCCCACGCGCGCGAGGTGCTGGTCCCACACGTCGAGCGTGGACAGGTCCATGGACCGCCCCCCGTGCCGACGGGCCAGCGCGGCCGTCTTCAGCAGCGTGTTGCGCTGCTTGAGCACCCGCTCGTAGTCCGAGCGCACACCTGCCATCCGCGGGGACCGCGCGGTGATCAGCTCGTCGAGGAACCGCCGCCGCTCACCCGGGTCGCCCTTGACGAGCGCGAGGTCCTCGGGCGCGAACAGCACGGTCCGTACGATCCCCAGCACGTCCCGCGGCCTGACCTGCGAGGAGCGGTTGATACGGGCGCGGTTGGCCCGGCCCGGGTTCAGCTCCAGCTCGATGAGCTGCTGCCGGTCGCCCTGCCGGACCTGCGCCCGCACGACCGCACGCTCGGCGCCCATGCGGACCAGCGGGGCGTCGGAGGCCACCCGGTGGCTGCCGAGGGTCGCCAGATAGCCGACCGCCTCCACCAGGTTGGTCTTGCCCTGTCCGTTGGGGCCGACGAAGGCGGTGACGCCCGGGTCGAGCGGGACCTCGGCCCGGGCGTACGAGCGGAAGTCGGCGAGCGACAGATGCGTGACGTGCATGGCGGGACCGCCGACCTCCCTCGGGCTTGTGGATCGCGGGAACGACCCTGTGGATTACTTCTTCTCCACCGCGTGACCGCCGAACTGGTTGCGCAGCGCGGCGATCATCTTCATCTGCGGCGAGTCCTCCTGGCGGGAGGCGAACCGCGCGAACAGCGACGCGGTGATCGCCGGCAGCGGCACCGCGTTGTCGATCGCGGCCTCCACCGTCCAGCGTCCCTCACCCGAGTCCTGCGCGTACCCGCGCAGGCCCTCCAGGTGCTCGTCCTCGTCCAGGGCGTTCACCGCGAGGTCCAGCAGCCAGGAGCGGATGACCGTGCCCTCCTGCCAGGAGCGGAAGACCTCACGGACGTCCGTGACGGAGTCGACCTTCTCCAGCAGCTCCCAGCCCTCGGCGTAGGCCTGCATCATGGCGTACTCGATGCCGTTGTGGACCATCTTCGCGAAGTGGCCCGCGCCGACCTTGCCCGCGTGCACCGAACCGAAGTCGCCCTCCGGCTTCAGCGCGTCGAAGACCGGCTGCACCTTGGCGACGTTCTCGGCGTCGCCGCCGTACATCAGCGCGTACCCGTTCTCCAGGCCCCAGACGCCACCGGAGACACCGCAGTCGACGAAGCCTATGCCCTTGGCCGCCAGCTCCTCGGCGTGCCTCTCGTCGTCCGTCCAGCGGGAGTTGCCGCCGTCCACGACCACGTCGCCGGGCTCCAGCAGCTCGGCCAGCTGGTCGATGGTCGACTGGGTGGGCTCTCCGGCCGGGACCATCACCCAGACCACGCGCGGGCCCTTGAGCTTGCCCACGAGCTCTTCCAGGCTGTGGACATCCGCGACGTCCGCGTTGCGGTCGTATCCGATGACGGTGTGGCCCGCGCGGCGGATCCGCTCGCGCATGTTGCCGCCCATCTTGCCGAGGCCGACGAGACCGAGCTCCATCAGTTGTGTCCTTAGGTCGCTGTGTGGCGTGAGAGGCACCGACGTGCCGAGCCGAGCCTAAACCCGGACGCTCATGCACAGCTGTGGGCATAGCCGCTCACCTGCGGGAACGGCCCGTCCACGGACTCGTGCCGCCCTGGCCGCGCGGCCGAAGCCCCCGCCCCGGCCGATCACGGTGCCGGGCGCCCTCACGGCACCCGGCACCGTACACAGCTGTGGACAACGATCAGCCGCTGAGCCGCACCGGCATGATCAGGTACTTGTACGCCTCGTCGGCCTCCGCGTCCACCGCAGGCTTGCCGCTCAGCAGCGCCGGCTTCGTGGACGTGGTGAACGACAACTGGGCCACCGGCGAGTCGATCGCGCTCAGACCGTCCAGCAGGAACGTCGGGTTGAACGCGATGGAGATGTCATCGCCGTCCAGCTGGGCGTCCACCCTTTCCACAGCCTGTGCGTCGTCGCTCGACCCGGCCTCCAGGATCAGCACGCCCTGCTCGAAGCTCAGCCGCACCGGGGTGTTCCGCTCGGCGACCAGCGCCACACGCTTGACGGCCTCCACGAAGGGCGCGGTCTCGATCACGGCGATGGAGTTGAACTCGGTCGGGAACAGCGTGCGGTACTTCGGCAGGTCGCCCTCGAGCAGGCGCGTGGTCGTACGCCGCCCGGCGCCCTCGAAACCGATCAGGCCCTCACCGGCGCCGGACCCGGACAGCGCCAGCGTGACGCTGTCCCCGGCGCCCAGCGACTTCGCGGTGTCCAGCAGCGTCTTCGCCGGGACCAGGGCGACCGCGGACGCGTCCGGGTTCTCCGGCTTCCACAGGAACTCGCGGACCGCGAAGCGGTAGCGGTCGGTGGAGGCCAGGGTGACCGTGTCGCCCTCGATCTCGATGCGCACACCGGTGAGCACCGGAAGCGTGTCGTCCCGGCCGGCCGCGATGGCCACCTGGGAGACGGCGGCGGCGAAGACCTCGCCGGGGACGGTGCCGGTCGCGTTCGGCATCTGCGGCAGGGCCGGGTACTCCTCCACAGGCAGGGTGTGGAGGGTGAACCGGGAGGAGCCGCACGTCACCGTCGCTCGTACACCGTCTGTGGAAATCTCCACCGGCCGGTTGGGGAGGGCGCGGGAGATGTCGGCGAGCAGCCGGCCGGAGACGAGGACGGTGCCCTCCTCCTCGACCTCCGCCTCGACGTTGACCCGCGCGGAGACCTCGTAGTCGAAGCTGGACAGGCTGAGCTGGCCGTCCTCCGCCTTCAGCAGCAGGCCGGCGAGGACAGGCGCCGGCGGACGGGCCGGGAGGCTGCGTGCGGCCCACGCCACTGCCTCCGCGAGTACGTCGCGTTCCACCCGGATCTTCACCGTAAGCCGCCTCCTGATGCTGCCGTTGCTGCTGAGTCCTCCGACTCGGTGTCACCGCCCTCTGCGACGGGAAGGACACCGGAACCAGTCTGACGCACGGCACTGACAGTAGGTGCCCGTTGGGGTCAAGTCCGACCGAGGGGCAGCCGGGCGCGAGACGGCGAGTTGTGCACAGGCCCCGCTTCGAAACGATTGCCGAGCTCTCTCTAGTCGGGAGTAGTAGTAGGGCCTGTGGATACCGTGGATAACCACGTTTGCCCAGCTCAGCGCGGATATTTTGTCCACCGGGCCTGTGGGTGGAGGCGGTGGACAACTAGGGCGGTCTGTGGAGAACGGAAAGTTCTGCACACGCCGCCCACAGGCCGAGGGCAGTTCTCCCCAGCTGTGTCCCCAGGAATACCCAGGTTTCCCACACCCCAATCCGGCAGCTTCCTGTGACGGCTTTCACTCGACGCGGTGAGCGGGTGCGCCGGGTTGCCGAACAGTGGACAGCGCTGTGGAGAAGCTGGGGATCGCTGGGGACAACTGCCCCCAGCCTGTGGGCCGCCGGTGGACAAGTCCGTGCACAGGCTGTGGATCCCGACGTTGTCCACAGTCTGTGGAGATCGTTCGTCCACGATTCCACAGGCCTCTGAGCTGGGCGGAAGCCGGGAACAAGGCTCCCCTGTGGACACGGTTCGGGACAACTCCACAGTCCCCAGGATGTGGACGGAAGAAAGTCACCGAATCTGTGGAGAGTGGCCGTAACCAGGCAGGTAATCGAACACCGGGTGGCGGGCGGGGCAGTCACGGGAGCCGTGCCGCCGGCGGCCGACGGGGCGTCCCGGCTCCGCTCGGCCCGTGATCCGGGCTCCGCTCAGCTCCTGACTCCGGCTCCGCTCAGCCGTGTCCGGGCAGGGAACGGCCGACGGGCATGCGAAAGGCGCCCCCGGGATCTCCGTCCCGAAGGCGCCTCGGTGCGGCCGTACGCCCGGCGCCGGCCGCGGGTCAGCCGTTCTTGATGCGGTTGGTCAGCTCGGTCACCTGGTTGTAGATCGACCGCCGCTCGGCCATCAGCGCCCGGATCTTGCGATCGGCGTGCATGACCGTCGTGTGGTCCCGTCCGCCGAACTGCGCCCCGATCTTCGGCAGCGACAGGTCCGTCAGCTCCCGGCACAGGTACATCGCGATCTGCCGTGCGGTGACCAGCTGACGGCCGCGCGAGCTGCCGCACAGGTCCTCGACCGTGAGCCCGAAGTAGTCCGCGGTCGCCGCCATGATCGCCGTCGCGGTGATCTCCGGCGTCGAGTCCTCGCCCCCGGGGATCAGGTCCTTCAGGACGATCTCCGTCAGGCCCAGGTCCACCGGCTGCCGGTTGAGCGAGGCGAACGCCGTCACCCGGATCAGCGCGCCCTCCAGCTCACGGATGTTCCGCGAGATCCGGGAGGCGATGAACTCGAGCACCTCCGGCGGGGCGTTGAGCTGCTCCTGCACCGCCTTCTTCCGCAGGATCGCGATGCGCGTCTCCAGCTCGGGCGGCTGGACGTCGGTGATCAGGCCCCACTCGAAGCGGTTGCGCAGCCGGTCCTCCAGCGTGACCAGCTGCTTGGGCGGCCGGTCGCTGGAGAGCACGATCTGCTTGTTCGCGTTGTGGAGCGTGTTGAAGGTGTGGAAGAACTCCTCCTGCGTCGACTCCTTGTCCGCGAGGAACTGGATGTCGTCGACGAGCAGGATGTCCATCTCCCGGTAGCGCTTGCGGAAGCTGTCGCCCTTGCCGTCGCGGATGGAGTTGATGAACTCGTTGGTGAACTCCTCCGAGCTGACGTACCGCACGCGCGTGCCCGGGTAGAGGCTGCGCGCGTAGTGCCCGATGGCGTGCAGCAGGTGCGTCTTGCCGAGCCCCGACTCCCCGTAGATGAACAGGGGGTTGTAGGCCTTCGCGGGAGCCTCGGCGACCGCGACCGCCGCGGCGTGCGCGAACCGGTTGGAGGCGCCGATGACGAACGTGTCGAACAGGTACTTCGGGTTCAGCCGCGCGGTCGGCTCACCGGGGCCGCTCGCCGGCGCGGGCTGCGCGGCCGACGGCCCGGAGGCGCCCGCCGGGGGCATGTCCGGGCGGCCGGGACCACCGCGGTGCACCGGCGGCTCGGGCAGCTCACGGCGGACCGGTTCGCGCTGGTCGTACTCGGTCCGCGACGGGTCGTAGTCCCCGCGCGGGGCGTCGTAGTCCGGGCGGGACGGCTCGTACTCCGCGCGCGGGCCGTCGTAGTCGCCGCGCTGCTGCTCGTACGGCGACCGGTCCCTGCCCTGCGGGCGGTAGTCCTGGGACGGCGAGCCGTACGCGTCCCCGCCGGAGCCGTAGCCGTCCTGGGACGACGGCGAGGCGTACGGATCGCGCTCGGGGAAGCCGAGCCGGGGCTGCTGCCAGCCGTAATCGTCCTGCCCGGGGCGCGGCCAGGCGCCGGGCTCGGGGCGCTGGTACTCGGACGGATAGGCCGGGCGGGCGGTGGGGAGCTGGTCCGGGCGGGCGGGCGGCAGCTGCTCGGCGCGCGGGTCGCCGGCCGGGCGGTCGCCGCGGTGGCGGCCGTAGCCCTCGTAGGGTCCCGCGGGAAGTTCCGGCTCCTCGTAGCGCGGCTTCGGCGTCTGCTGCGCGGGGGGTGCCGCGGGCGCCGGCGGCTCGCCCGCCGAGTCGTCCACGGTGATCGCGATCCGGATGGGGCGGCCGCACTCCCGGCTCAGCGTCTCGCTGACGATCGGTGCCAGGCGGCCTTCCAGCACACCCTTCGCGAATTCGTTCGGTACGGCCAGCAGGGCCGTGTCCGCGACCAGCGCGAGCGGCTGGCAGCGCCGGATCCAGTGCTCGTCCTTCGCCTCCACACCCTGTCCGCGGCCCTCTCCGAGGAGCTGCTCCAGTACTCGTGGCCACACTGCGGCAAGATCGGCAGGTACGTCAGCCACAGGGCACGCTCTCTCACAGGTCCCACGAACGTGTGGTTCGCGGACGGGTCGGGACGGAATCCGGGTGGTGGGCGGGGGGCGATCCCGCTCGGGTGGGGACAAGGGAACGAATCGGAGTCCAGCCACGGTAGTCAGCGCGGCGGGTACGGTTCAAGTTGTTGTCCCCAGCCTGTGGACAGTGTCCCCCGGCGCCCCTCGGTTTGACCGGATGGCGCAGCCCCGCGTACCGTAACCAGGTCGAGTTGTCGATGGCTGCTGCCGCCTGCCTCCGATGGGCACAGATCACGTCAGGTGATCGGGAAGCGGTGCACTCGGGCGTGACGCGAGCTACTCGTGGGCGCACGGTGACAGCCAGGACGGCACCCCGCCACTACCGATTCTTTTCTGGAGCCCCCGAGTGAGCAAGCGCACCTTCCAGCCGAACAACCGTCGTCGCGCGAAGACCCACGGCTTCCGGCTGCGTATGCGCACCCGTGCCGGCCGCGCGATCCTCGCGTCCCGCCGTAGCAAGGGTCGCGCCCGCCTGTCCGCCTGATCCCGATCAGGTCATGACGTCGTGCTGCCCACCGAGAACCGGCTGAGGCGGCGCGAGGACTTCGCGACCGCGGTACGACGAGGTCGTCGGGCCGGACGCCCGACCCTCGTCGTCCACCTTCGAAGCGGTGCCACGGACCCGCACGCGCCTGGGGAGAGCGCTCCCCCGACGCGTGCGGGTTTCGTCGTGAGCAAGGCCGTGGGTGGCGCGGTCGTGCGCAACACAGTGAAGCGCAGACTGCGCCATCTGATGCGTGACCGAGTCGCCCTGTTCCCCCCCGGTAGCCTGGTAGTCGTACGAGCGCTGCCCGGAGCGGGCGACGCAGACCACGCACAGCTGGTCCGAGACCTGGACGCCGCCCTACAGCGGCTGCTGGGAGGGGGCGCGCGATGAAGTACCCGCTGCTGGCTCTGATCAAGCTGTACCAGTGGACGATCAGTCCATTGCTGGGGCCGGTGTGCAAGTACTACCCGTCGTGCTCCCACTACGGCTACACGGCCATCGACCGGCACGGTGCGGTCAAGGGAACGGCACTGACCGCCTGGCGCATCCTCCGGTGCAATCCGTGGTCGCTGGGCGGTGTGGACCATGTTCCGCCGCGTAAGCGCCCGCGGTGGCACGAAATGCTGCGCAATGCGTGGCGCGCACGCAGGGGCGGGCCCTCCGCCGCCGAACCGGCCACCGAAGCGAAGCCCGAGAAGCCTGTTTCCGAGCTTCCTCCGAGCCCGGCCGCAGAGACCTCGTCCCATGCCCAAGGAGCATGATTAGTGGACACGATTGCCAGCCTCTTCAGTTTCATCACCTGGCCCGTCTCCTGGGTCATCGTCCAGTTCCACAAGGTGTACGGGGCGCTGTTCGGCCCTGACACCGGATGGGCCTGGGGCCTGTCCATCGTGTCCCTGGTGATCCTGATCCGCATCTGCCTGATCCCGCTCTTCGTGAAGCAGATCAAGTCGACGCGCGCGATGCAGACGCTCCAGCCGGAGATGAAGAAGATCCAGGAGCGCTACAAGAACGACCGGCAGCGTCAGTCCGAAGAGATGATGAAGCTGTACAAGGAGACGGGCACCAACCCGCTCTCCTCGTGCCTTCCCATCCTGGCGCAGTCCCCGTTCTTCTTCGCCCTGTACCACGTGCTCAACGGCATCGCGACGGGCAAGACCATCGGTGTCATCAACGAGCCGCTGCTCGCCAGCGCCCGTCACGCGCACATCTTCGGCGCTCCGCTGGCCGCCAAGTTCTTCAGCAGCGAGAGCCAGATCACCGCTCTCGGCGCCTCGCTGACCGACGTCCGTGTCGTCACCGCGATCATGATCGTGCTGATGTCGGCGTCGCAGTTCTACACGCAGCGCCAGCTGATGACGAAGAACGTCGACACCACGGTGAAGACGCCGTTCATGCAGCAGCAGAAGATGCTGATGTACGTCTTCCCGGTCATGTTCGCCGTCTTCGGTGTGAACTTCCCGGTCGGTGTCCTCGTCTACTGGCTGACCACCAACGTGTGGACCATGGGCCAGCAGATGTACGTCATCCACAACAACCCGACCCCGGGTTCCAAGGCCCAGGCCGCGTACCTGGAGCGCCTGGCCAAGCACGTCACGCAGCACGGCAAGATCCGCCGGCGCAGCGAGAAGGTCATCATCAAGGCGATCGTCGCCAAGGGCCGCGACCGGAACGAGTTCGAGCGCAAGTTCATCAACGCGCTGAACAAGGCGGGCCTCGCCGCCCAGGCCGACGGCACTGTGGCGCAGAGCACGGTCCAGGCCGCGGCGCAGACCGAGGAAGGCGCGGTCACCGACACCGCCACGGCCGCCACCGCCCGGCGCCAGCAGCCCAAGCGTCAGACCAAGGCCCAGCGCCAGTCCGGGCCCAAGCAGGCGGGTGAGCCCACCTCGCTGGAGAAGTCCGACGAGCCGCAGGACACCAAGCCCGCTGCTGCCAAGCAGCCCCAGAAGCCCGGCTCCGGCACCCGCAGCAAGGCCCAGTCCGGCCAGCGCAAGGGTGGCCCGCAGCGGCCCAAGTCCCCGTCCAAGAAGTAAGAAGGAGCCCATCCCGTGACGGAAGGCACCACCTCCGCCGCTGCCGAGGGTGCAGACACCCTCACCCGCCTGGAGCAGGAGGGTGAGATCGCGGCGGACTACCTGGAGGGTCTGCTGGACATCGCCGACCTCGACGGCGACATCGACATGGACGTCGAGGCGGACCGCGCCTCCGTGTCGATCATCAGCGACACCGGCAGCCGCGACCTGCAGAAGCTGGTCGGCCGGGACGGCGAGGTGCTGGAGGCGCTGCAGGAGCTGACGCGCCTGGCGGTGCACCGGGAGACCGGCGACCGCAGCCGGCTGATGCTGGACATCGCGGGGTACCGGGCCAGGAAGCGGTCCGAGCTGTCCGAGCTGGGTGCCAAGGCCGCCGCCGACGTCAAGAGCAGCGGCGAGCCCGTGAAGCTCAAGCCGATGACCCCGTTCGAGCGCAAGGTCGTGCACGACGCGGTCAAGGCCGCGGGGCTGCGCAGTGAGTCCGAGGGCGAGGAGCCGCAGCGGTTCGTCGTCGTGCTGCCCGCCTGATCGGCTCTCCCGTTCCACCGGCCCCGTCTGTTGAGCAGGCGGGGCCGAACTTTGTCAGCCTGGTAGTTCTGGTGGCCGGTGCGCGAAGCGCCGGCGCTGTACGGAAGGACGGTCCCCGTGACGGAGGCAGCGGAGCTTCCCCCCGCGCCCGAGCAGGCGCGCGAAGTGTTCGGTGATCGCTTCGCCGATGCGGTCCGCTATGCGGAACTGCTCGCCGAGGCGGGTGTGCAGCGCGGCCTGATCGGCCCGCGGGAAGTGCCCCGTCTGTGGGAGCGGCACCTCCTGAACTGCGCGGTGCTCTCCGAGGCCGTCCCGGAAGGGGTGACGGTGTGCGATGTCGGTTCCGGCGCCGGACTGCCGGGCATCCCGCTGGCCCTGGTCCGTGACGACCTGAACATCACGCTGCTGGAGCCCCTGCTGCGGCGCACCAACTTCCTCACGGAGGTGGTGGAGCTCCTCGGTCTGGACCACGTCACCGTGGTGCGCGGCCGTGCCGAGGAGGTCCTGGGCAAGCTTCAGCCGGTCCATGTGGTGACCGCCCGTGCCGTGGCCCCGCTCGACCGCCTGGCGACCTGGGGCATCCCGTTGCTGCGGCCGTACGGCGAGATGCTCGCGCTCAAGGGCGACACCGCCGAGGAGGAGCTGAAGGCCTCCGCTGCGGCGCTCAGCAAGCTGGGTGCGGTGGAGACGTCCATCCTCCACGTGGGTGAGGGCATTGTGGATCCGCTGTCGACGGTGGTGCGGGTCGAGGTCGGTGAGAGCCCGGGCGGCGTCCGCTTCGCCGCCAAGCGGGCGAAGGCGGCCCGGACGGGACGGACTCGCCGGCGTCGCTGATCCGTCCTGACGGCGAGACGTACTCCACACAAGCTGCCAAACCCGCGCAAGTCGGAGTGTCGCAACGGTCCGGTCGCAGCCGCTGTGCATCGTGTTTCACGTGAAACGTCGCTCACTGCTGCACGGCATCATCAGTCGTGGCCGCGCCGCGGCCGAACCTCGCGACCGGAAGCCTCTCGGTTCCCTGGGAGAGGTCCCCGTCCCGGACACTCCGGCCCCTTACCCGGCGACTCCGCCCCCCTCCGAGGGCACGGAGTTGTCCACAGAGGTGGATTTCTCCACAGAAGACCAGGCCTCACTGGTTCACGACCCCGAAGACATGGGAGGCTCTGTTCATTGCGAGCCTGAAGTCGAGGAGAGTGAATCCTTGCGGTCCGACGCCAACATCGCGGGACCGATGACCGATCCGGTCCCCGGTCCCCGTACCGAGTCGATGGGGGCGGATGTTTCACGTGAAACACCGCCTCCGATGGACGACACTCCCATCGGTCGTGCGGCCCAACTGGCGGTGGAGGCTCTCGGCCGCGCCGGCGAAGGTCTGCCTCGACCGGAGCAGACCAGAGTCATCGTGGTCGCCAACCAGAAGGGTGGCGTGGGCAAGACGACGACGACCGTCAACCTTGCCGCTTCCCTGGCTCTGCACGGTGCCCGTGTCCTGGTGATCGACCTCGACCCGCAGGGCAACGCGTCCACGGCCCTCGGGATCGACCACCACGCCGACGTTCCGTCCATCTACGACGTGTTGGTCGAAAGCAAGCCTCTCGCCGAGGTCGTCCAGCCGGTCGTAGATGTCGAAGGCCTCTTCTGCGCCCCCGCCACCATCGATCTCGCCGGTGCGGAGATCGAGCTGGTGTCTCTGGTGGCCCGTGAGAGCCGGCTCCAGCGGGCCATTCAGGCGTATGAGCAGCCGTTGGACTACATCCTCATCGACTGCCCGCCGTCGCTCGGCCTGTTGACGGTCAACGCGCTTGTCGCGGGCGCCGAGGTACTCATCCCGATCCAGTGCGAGTACTACGCCCTGGAGGGCCTCGGCCAACTCCTGCGCAACGTCGACCTGGTGCGGGGGCACCTCAACCCCGCCCTGCATGTGTCGACCATCCTGCTCACCATGTACGACGGCCGGACGCGCCTTGCCTCCCAGGTCGCGGAAGAGGTGCGCAACCACTTCGGTGACGAGGTGCTGCGGACGAGCATTCCCCGCTCCGTCCGTATCTCCGAGGCACCGAGTTACGGGCAGACGGTGCTGACTTACGATCCAGGATCGAGCGGCGCCCTCTCGTATCTTGAGGCGGCCCGAGAAATCGCGCTGAAGGGCATCGGCGTCAGCTACGACGCGAGCCAGGCCCATATCGGCGCCCAGAAAGACCAGAGCATGGTGGAGGGGATCCAGTGAGCGAGCGACGGAGGGGTCTGGGCCGTGGTCTCGGCGCACTGATCCCCGCTGCCCCGACGGAGAAGGCACCGGCTCCGGCGGCGATGGGGGGTGGAGGATCCAGTTCCTCCGGAGCCGCTCCGGTGCTGACGACCGACCGCGGGGTGGCCGCTGCGAAGGTGGCCACACTGCCGCCGGTCGCACAGGAGACAGAGGTTGCTCCGGCGAGCCCGGCCGCGGAGGTGCCCGCATCTCCGGTGGGCGCCCACTTCGCCGAGATCCCCCTGGACGCCATCACGCCGAACCCACGCCAGCCGCGTGAGATCTTCGACGAGGACGCGCTCCAGGAACTGATCACCTCCATCAAGGAGGTCGGTCTGCTGCAGCCCGTCGTGGTACGGCAGCTGGGTCCCGGCCGCTATGAGCTGATCATGGGTGAGCGGCGCTGGCGCGCATGCCGCGAGGCCGGCCTGGAAGCCATCCCGGCCATCGTCCGGGCCACGGACGACGAGAAGCTCCTCCTGGACGCGCTGCTGGAGAACCTGCACCGCGCACAGCTGAACCCGATCGAAGAGGCCGCCGCCTACGACCAGCTGCTGAAGGACTTCAACTGCACGCACGACCAGCTGGCCGACCGGATCGGCCGGTCCCGTCCGCAGGTCTCCAACACACTGCGTCTGCTGAAGCTGTCGCCGACCGTCCAGAAGCGGGTGGCGGCCGGAGTCCTCTCGGCCGGGCATGCCCGCGCGTTGCTGGCCGTGGAGGACTCCGAGGAGCAGGACCGGCTGGCACACCGGATCGTGGCCGAGGGGCTGTCGGTACGTTCCGTGGAAGAGATCGTGACGCTGATGGGCTCCCGGCCTCAGAAGGCGTCGCGCTCCCGAGGGCCCCGGGCCGGGTCGTTGCCCTCGCCGGCGCTGAGCGAACTGGCCACCCGGCTCTCGGACCGCTTCGAAACGCGGGTGAAGGTGGAGCTGGGCCAGAAGAAGGGCAAGATCACCGTGGAATTCGCCTCCGCGGATGATCTGGAGAGGATCCTCAGCACGCTCGCCCCGGGAGAGAAGCTGGCCCTTCAGAAGAGCCTTCAGGAGAGCGACGGCGAGGAGACGCACGACTGATCCTCGGGCGGTGTCGCCCCCGTGAGCAGCGGAGCGGACCGTGTCCGGTGTGTACCGGAACACGGTCCGCTCTTTGCTTTGAGGCGGTATCGAGTGAATCGGATCGTGGATACGATGCGATCAGATAGGGCACATCCACCGGACAGCGTCTGCATCTGTGAGTGGAAAGACGGGGGCAGCCGCTCGCGATGCGGCGGGCGAAGGAAGCGAGGATCAGCCTTCATGGGGCGTCGGCTCGTGCCGCTCACACTGGACAACCTTCAGGACGTTCCCCACCCTTGTCGTTCGTGTGTCTTCTGGGAGCTCGACCCCGTCAGCGGTGAAGCGGCGGTGAAGGCGGGCACGGCCGCGCTGGAGAAGGAATCCTGGATCTCCGCCGTTCTGCTGGACTGGGGGTCGTGCGGCCGGGTGGTGTACGTCGACGACGTACCGGCGGGCTTCGTCCTCTACGCACCGCCGGCCTATGTCCCTCGCTCGACAGCCTTCCCCACGAGTCCGGTCTCGCCGGACGCCGTTCAGCTGATGACCGGCTTCGTCATGCCGGGATACCAGGGACAGGGGTTGGGCCGTGTGCTGGTGCAGACGGTCGCCAAGGATCTGCTGCGCCGGGGCTTCAGGGCGATCGAGGCCTTCGGCGACTCCCACTGGAAGGAGCCCGCCTGTCTGCTGCCCTCCGAGCATCTGCTGGCCGTGGGCTTCAAGACGGTGCGGCAGCACCCCACGCATCCCCGGCTGCGGCTGGAGTTGCGATCCACGCTCTCCTGGAAGGAAGACGTGGAGATGGCACTTGACCGGCTCCTGGGGGCGGTCCAGAAGGAGCCCGCGCTGAGGCCGCTGTAGCGGAGAGGGCTCAACATGAAGGGGCCGACCCTTGCGGGTCGGCCCCTTCATGTTTCACGTGAAACGTCACTTGGTGATGAACTCTTCGAGGTCACGGAGAAGCGCGGCCTTGGGCTTGGCGCCGACGATGGTCTTGGCAACCTCGCCGCCCTGGTAGACGTTCAGGGTCGGGATGGACATCACGCCGTACTTGGCGGCCGTGCCCGGGTTCTCGTCGATGTTGAGCTTGACGATCTCGATCTTGTCGCCATGCTCGGCGGCGATCGCCTCCAGGGACGGGGCGATCTGACGGCACGGGCCGCACCACGCCGCCCAGAAGTCCACCAGGACGGGCTTGTCGCTCTTGAGGACCTCCTGATCGAAGGAGTCGTCGGTCACAGTCTTCAGGTTGCCGGCCACGGTGGGCTCCTTACCTTGGTCGTGCGGTGGGGTGAGGGAGAGGGAAGGTCAGACGGCGGTCTTCTCGGGCTCCGCCTTCTCCTCGTCCGCGAGGGCGGCGAGGAAGCGCTCGGCGTCCAGGGCGGCGGAGCAGCCGGTGCCGGCCGCGGTGATCGCCTGGCGGTAGGTGTGGTCCACCACGTCGCCGGCGGCGAAGACACCGGGCAGGTTGGTGCGGGTGGACGGGGAGGCGACCTTCAGGTAGCCCTCCTCGTCCAGGTCCAGCTGGCCCTTGAACAGCTCGGTGCGCGGGTCGTGGCCGATCGCGATGAACAGGCCCGTCGCGGGCAGCTCGGACAGCTCGCCGGTCTTGACGTTGCGCAGGGTCAGACTGGAGAGCTTCTGGTCGCCGTGGATCTCGGCGACCTCGCTGTCCCAGACGAACTTGATCTTCGGGTCGCCGAAGGCGCGCTCCTGCATCGCCTTGGAGGCGCGCAGGGTGTCCCGGCGGTGGACGATCGTCACGGACTTGGCGAACCGCGAGAGGAAGGTGGCCTCCTCCATCGCGGTGTCGCCACCACCGATCACGGCGATGTCGTGGTCCTTGAAGAAGAACCCGTCACAGGTGGCGCACCAGGAGACGCCGCGGCCGGAGAGGGCGTCCTCGTTCGGCAGGCCCAGCTTGCGGTGCTGGGAGCCGGTGGTGACGATGACGGCCTTCGCCCGGTGGACCGTGCCCGCGGTGTCGGTGACGGTCTTGATCTCACCGGTGAGGTCGACGGAGACGACGTCGTCCGGGATCAGCTCCGCGCCGAACCGTTCGGCCTGGGCGCGCATGTTGTCCATGAGCTCGGGGCCCATGATGCCGTCGCGGAAGCCCGGGAAGTTCTCCACCTCGGTGGTGTTCATCAGCGCGCCACCCGAGGTGACGGCTCCTTCGAACACCAGGGGCTTCAGCGACGCACGGGCGGTGTAGAGCGCCGCCGTGTAGCCTGCGGGCCCGGAGCCGATGATGATCACGTTACGGACGTCGCTCACGGCTTGATTCCTCGTCTCTGGTCTGCGTCAGTCGACCGGTGGGAGCTCCTTTCGGAGCTCTCACCCCACCCAACGGATCCTACGGGCCCTGCATTCCCGGTGTGCCCCGGCACACGCCTGCCCAGGAACGACCGAAGGAGTGTTCCAGCCGGCTCAGTGACGAGCGACGGACTGCTTCAGCAGGACCGTGCCGGCGGAAGCCGTCTGCTGGTGCACACAGGCGGCGTCGACCACGTAGGCGGTGACCCGCTTGCTGTCGTGTGCGTCGGCCACGACGACGAGGTAGGCCGCCTTCCCCGTGTACGTTCCCGTCTTGGCGGCCAGGACGTCGGTGCTCGGGTTGAGCGCTCGCCGGACGCAGTCGGGGACCGGAACCGTGGTCTGAAGGAGGGTGTTGGGGCGTTGGGTCGATCCGGGTGTGTCCGAGCCGCCGTTTCCGCCCAGCCGAGGCTTCACGGTGTCCGGCGGCAGACTCTTCTTGGTGCTGAGGAGGGTGTGCACCTGGTTCTGCACGCTGTCGCCGGAGAAGGTGTCGGCGGAGATGCTCGGTGTCCCGTGGGCGGTCGTGTGGTCGGTGGTGTCCCCGAGCGACTTCACGATGAGGCCTCCGGCACCCAGCACCGCGGCGGTGAGAACGGCGCCCAGGACGAGCCGGCCACGGCGCCGCCCACGCTGTGGTCCCTTGCGCCCAGGGCCGGTCCCCGCGCGCGGGCGTCCGGCGGGGCGGTCGACGGGGTGATCAGCGGCAGGAGCAGTGGAGTGGACGTCGGGCTGGGTAGCGGTGGGCGATGTTTCACGTGAAACATCGTCTGCGGTGTCCTCGCCGCCCAGGTTCTGTGGTGCCTCGGCTGCAAGGGCGGCGCCGATGCGCTCGACCACGTCGTCCGGCATGCGCTCCGGCGCGGGCACGGATCCCAGTAGGTCCCGGATCTCCTCCAGCGACGCGTGGACGTCCGCGCATGCCGTGCAGCCGTCCAGATGGAGCCGTACATCGGTGCTGCGGTCCGGCGGAAGGAGGCCCTCGGTGAGGTCGGAGATCTCCGCGACGTCCGGGTGCCCGGCCGTGTCTGTCGTGGAAGTCACGCTCGCCCACCTCCGCCCTTCACTACGGCTGTATCACTCGGACCCGTGTCCCGGGGATGCCCGCTCGGTGACCCCGTTGCCGGTGGGACGGATGACCCCTGCCCCCGGTTCCGTTCCGGGCCGGCTTCTTTACCGCCCCCGGTACCGGCCGGTCGCGTCTCCGGGGTCCCTTCGGGCCGTAGGTGCGTGAGCAGCGGCAGCAGCCTGGCCCGGCCCCGGGCGCACCGGCTCTTCACCGTCCCCGTCGGGACATCGAGGATCCGTGCGGCTTCCGCCACGGGGTAGCCCTGCATGTCCACCAGGACCAGAGCGGCCCGTTGCTCCGGCGGAAGGGTACCGAGCGCTTCGAGGAGCTGGCGGTGCACGTCCTTCCGCTCAGCCGGCTCCGAGGCGGACTCGTACGGCTCCAGCAGCTGCTCCAGTCGTTCGGTGTCGTCGACCGGGGCCGTCTTCCGCGAGGCCGCCTTCCGGGCCCGGTCCAGGCAGGCGTTCACCGTGATCCGGTGCAGCCACGTCGTGACGGCCGACTGCCCCCGGAACGTGTGGGCGGCCCGGTAGGCCGACACCAGGGCGTCCTGGACGGCGTCAGCGGCCTCCTCGCGGTCCCCCAGGGTCCGCAGGGCGACCGCCCACAGCCGGTCCCGGTGGCGCCGTACGATCTCGCCGAAGGCCTCGGGGTCGCCTTCCACGTGGCGGGCGAGCAGGTCGCGGTCGCCCACCCCGTCGTAGCCGGCGCCGTCCGTCATCTGCCCCTCCGGTCCGGGTGAGACGTCAGCCCGTGAACTTCACTTCGCCGATGGCCTGCTTGTAGCCGGCACTGGCGTACAGCGTGGAGTCGTACCCCGAGTTGGGCACGGCCGTCAGCCAGACGAGCACGTACTGCGTCTTGACCGACTTGGTGGCCTTCACCGTGGCCGTGGTCCCCGTCGTCGTCACACTGCCGATCTTCGTCATGGAATCGAGCGAGGCCGGGGACAGCGAATCCGCGGCGTAGAGCTCGACCGTCGTGTGGTCACCGCCGTAACGGAGGTCGACGGTGGCCGTGCTGAGCTGCTTGGCCGAGCCGAGGTCGTACACGATGCCGACGCCCGGCTTGAACGGCGCGATCGTCGGACCTTCGTTGAAGCTCTTGGTCTTCCAGTACGTCGAGGTGTCGCCGTCGTACGTCTTGGGGACGTTGCCGGGGCTCTGGGCGTCCCCCTTGGCGACGAACTCCTGGCCGTTCTGGATCTTTATGGGCGTCGGCTTCGGCTTCAGGGCGTTCTTGTCGCCGCCGTCCGTCGTCTGGCTCTTGTTGGTGTCGTCCGACTTCCCGCCCTGGTCCATCAGAGCGTCCGCCAGCTGCCAGCTGCCCAGACCCAGGGCGGCGATGAGCAGGGCCGACACGGCCCACTTCAGGGCCTTCCCGGTGCGGCTCTGCAACGGCGGCGGCGGGGGAGCCATCGGCTGCGTGACCCCCGGGTGCGGGGCCGGGCGGCCGTAGGTGCCCTGCTGATAGGTCGTGCGCTGGTACTCCGGAGGCGCCGTGAACGCCGGCTCGGGCGGGCGGATGCGCGGCATCTCACCGATCGCCTTCACCAGCTCCTCCGGCGTGGTGCACGGAGCCTCGTGCCGGGACGCCGTGGCACCGTCGTTGACGAGGGCGCGCATGGCGAGTTCGGACAGGCCGCGGTGCACACCGGCCCGCACCTGGTCCGGAGGGATGAGGCCGATGTCCTTGGGGAGACCGGACAGACCGTAGGCGTCGCTCTCGTAGGGCCAGCGCTGGGTCAGTGCCGCGTACAGCAGGGCGCCGATCGCCTCGGTGTCGGTGCGCTGCGGGGTGTCGGAGCTGATGCCCCGCAAGGCGGCGTTCACGGCCAGGCCCCGGATGCGCCACTGGCCGGTGGAGGCGCGCAGCACGGCGTTCGGGTTCAGCCGCAGATGGGCCAGGCCCTCCCGGTGTGCGGCGGCCATGGCGGAGGCGACCTGACTGACCATCTGGTAGGCGTCGTGCGGCTCCAGCGGGCCGCCGGCGAGCAGTGTGGACAGTTCGGTGGCGTCGGGCAGCCACTCGTGGACCACGTAGACGAGGTCGTTGTCCTCGACGGCGTCGAGGACCTGGACGAAGCGCGGGTCGCCGAGGAGTGCTGAGGAACGGGCGGCGGCGAGGACGGCGCGGGCCCGTGCGTGGTCCGCGGGCAGTACGTGGACACCGACGGCACGACGGAGTTTCTCGTCGACCGCACGCCAGCTGCTGAATCCGTCCAGACGGGTGACGCACTCCTCCAGCCGGTAACGTCTGGCGAGCTTGTGACCGCTGTGCAACTCCGGAGACGAAGTCTTCCGTCCGGGACCTTCGGTTCCGCCGCTCCCCTGTGCCTCCACGCTGTCCGTGTCCCGCTCCGGGTTCTTGGCCACCCCGTCGGCCGTGGACTGGTCCGCCTTGGCGGTCAGCGGTTGCTCACCGCTGTTGTCTGCCACGTCGACGGCAGCCGTGCTCCGTTCCGCCACCGTCGTCCCTGCCTCCCCATCCGTTGCACGCTGTCCGACGCCGAAACCAATTGTGCCCACAGTCCGCCGCTATGCACGACACACAGCGGCGGACGATGGTTGTGCGCCTACCCCCGCCTCAACGCCCCAGACGCCCGCGCACCATACCGACGAGCGAGTTGAGTTCCTCGATGCGCATCCGCCTGGCGGCGACGAAGAAGACGCCGAACAGAACGACACCACCGGCGAGCAGCGCGGCGAAGGAGCCGACGACGCCCAGTCCGAGGGTGTGTCCGATGCCGTAGCAGGCCGCGCCGCTGAGGAGGGCCGCCGGGAGGGAGGCGATACCCAGCCGCGCGTAGGTGCGCAGCACCCGGGAGCCGTCCAGGTCCCCGCCGAGTCGCTGGCGCAGCCGGCGCCAGGCGACGCCCACCCCGATGGCGTAGGCGAGGCCGTAGGCGGCGGCCATGCCGGCGACGGCCCAGCGGGCCGGCAGCAGGAAGTAGCACAGGGCCGAGGCGCCGGCGTTGACCGCGGCCACGATGACCGTGTTGTAGAAGGGGGTGCGGGTGTCCTCGTAGGCGTAGAAGGCGCGCAGGACGACGTACTGCACGGAGTAGGGGATCAGACCGAGGGCGAAGGCCATCAGCATGTACCCCATGTTGGTGGCCGCGCCGGTGCCGGCGGAGCCGAAGATGAGCGTGCACATCGGGATGCCGAGCGCGACGAACCCGAAGGCGATCGGCACGATGGCGACCGCGGTGGTGCGCAGCCCCTGGGAGATGTCGTCGCGGACGGCGCCCGCGTCGCCCTCGGCGGCCGAGCGCGAGATGCGCGGCAGCAGGGCGGCCATCAGGGAGACGGTGATGATGGCCTGCGGAAGGCCCCAGATCAGCTGGGCGTTGGCGTAGGCGGCGAAGCCGGCCCCCTTGAGCCCGGAGTCCTTGCCTGCGGCGGTGGACAGCTGGGTCACCACCATGGCGCCCGCCTGGTTGGCGAGGACGAACAGGACCGTCCACTTGGCGAGCATCGCGGCCTTGCCCAGGCCGTGGCCCTTCCAGTCGAAGCGCAGCCGGATCCGGAAACCGGTCTCGCGCAGGTAGGGGATCATCGCCAGGGCCTGGACGACCAGGCCGAGCAGCACACCGGCGCCGAGCAGGCGCTGGCCCTCCGGCGGGATGGTGGTGACGTCCATGTGGGAGTTGGCGGCGGTGCCGTAGACCCAGATGAACATGCCGAGCGTCACGATGATGACGATGTTGTTGAGGACCGGGGTCCACATCATCGCGCCGAACTTCCCGCGCGCGTTGAGGATCTGACCCATGACCACATGGATGCCCATGAAGAAGATCGAGGGCAGGAAGTAACGGGTGAAGGTGACCGCGACCTCGTTCGCCGCCGGGTTGCTGGCCACCGGGTTGGCGAGCAGCCGCACCAGGAGGGGCGCGGCGAACATCGCGAGTCCGGTCAGGGCGGCCAGGGCCACCATCACGAGGGTCAGCAGCCGGTTGGCGAAGGCCTCGCCGCCGTCCTCGTCCTCCTTCATCGAGCGCACCAGCTGGGGCACGAACACGGAGTTCAGACCGCCGCCGACGGTGAGGATGTAGATCATCGTCGGCAGCTGGTAGGCCACCTGGAAGGAGTCGGCGAGGAAGCCGAGGCCCAGCGCGGCGGCGATCAGCGCGGAGCGGATGAAGCCGGTGAGGCGGGAGACCATCGTGCCCGCCGCCATGACCGCACTGGACTTCAGCAGCCCGGTGGCCCGTCCGCCCTTCTTGGCGGGAGCGGCCGTGTCACCGGCCGTGGTGGCTCCCGGCTCGACCAGCCCGGGCGACCCCGCCGGATCCGCGGCCTGGGCCGGAGCGGGCACCTGGGACTGCGCCGCGTACCCGGTGCCCGGACCGGCCGGGTGCCCGGCGCCTGCGTACGGGTGGCCCTGCTGCGGGTACTGACCGTGCTGCGGCGGGTACTGGCCGGCGGGGCCGTACCCACCGCCCGGCGCCGCGGCGGGCCCCGGAACGGCCGGGGGATCCATGGACGCCTGGGCGCCACCGTGCTGCTGGTCCTTGAAGAGGTGCGCGAAGGCGTCCGGCTCGTGGTACTCCTCGCCGGAGTGGGTGACCAGGTCGTCCACGCCCACGAACTGGGTCGTGCGCGGGTCTTCGCCATAGGGCAGGTACGGGGTCGTGCTCCCCGGCTCCGGCGCCGGGGTCTGCGCCCACACGTTCGGGTCGGGGGCGTAGGGCGACTGGGCGGGCGGGGCGTAGAGCGGCTGCTGCTGGTCGTAGGTGCCCGGGGGCGGCGGCGGGTGCGCGGCACGGTCGTACAGCGCCTCGGCGACCGGGTCCTGGGCGGCCAGGTCGCGCGCCCGGTAGGGGTCCTGCTCGTAGGCGTCCTGGAGGTACATGTCCGCCGCGTGCTGCGGCGGCACCTGGCCGGGCTCGGGCGGCGGCTCGGGGTAGCCCGAGCCGGCCGCGCCCTGACCGCGGTCACCGTCGTACGGCGCGTTCATGCTTACCCCACCTCATCGTCCCGGGCCCACCGGCCACGACATCGCTCAACGGTCCACTCTCTCACCCGTCCCGGACGGGTCGGCGCTTTCCGGTGCGGTGTCCGGCGCAGGGTCACTCGGCTGCTCCGGGTCGTCGGCCCCGGAGACGGCGTCGGACTCCTCCGGGAGACGGTCGCCGGACCCCTCCGGGTTCCCGGGCCCGCCCGCGTCCTCCCCGGCGGTGCCGGGGCCGTCCTCGCCGGCCTGCCGGGCGGCCGCGCGCTTGCGCTGGCTGTACATGCGGAATCCGGCGAGCACGAGGAGCAGGACGCCGCCGCCGATGACCAGCATCACGGTGGGCGTGACCTCGGTGACCTTCACGTCGAAGCTGACGGCGTCGCCGTAGGGCTGCCCGTCCTCGGTGTACAGCTGGGCGAGGACCGTCACCCGGCCGTTGGCGTTGGCCGAGGTGGTGAACTTCACGGACTGGCTGTGGCCGCCGGAGACGTCGACGCGCTGCTCGAAGTACGCCTTGTCGCCGATCTTCAGGCGGGTCGGCATGGTGGAGGTGAGCCGCAGCACCAGATGGCCGACGGGCTGGACTAGGTTGTTCTGGACGGTCACCGGGATGGTCGCGCTCCGGCCCGAGAGCTTGGTCTCGGACTTGTCGATCAGCTTGACCTGCTTGGACAGGTCGTCCATCCATGCCTCGACACCGTCGCGATAGCCGGCCGCCTCGCCCTTCCGCCCCCGCCAGGACGTGGACATCTCACGGTTTATGGCCCGCCCGAAGGGCGTGACGACGCGGGACTGGTCGGAGAGGATCACCCGGAAGTTGTCGAGCTTGTCCTGGGTGCGGGCGATCTGGTCGAAGACCGCCCTCGGCAGTTCCTGCCGGCGCAGCGAGGAGGGGTAGGCGGACCGCGGGGGGATGCGCGTGGTGGCGCCCGGGTCGGGCTTGTCCTTGGCCGCCGCGGAGAGGTCCTGCGACTGGGACCAGGTGCCGCCCTGGAGCGCCTTCAGCGCCGTCGCCATCGCCTGCGCCTGCGTCGCCGTCGGCATGCGTTGCGGGGCGACGACGATGCTGCGCTGCTTGTCCGTCTGTGCGTTCAGCGCCAGGCTCTGGGCCAGGAACCGCTGGACGGCGAGGGTGGCCGAGCCCGCCTTCGTGAGGTCGCCCCCGAACGCCGTGGACAGCCGGGCGTCGGCGACGACCGCCGTGGTGCCTCCGCCGACCGGGCGGGCGGCGGACGGCGTGTACGGCAGTCCGCCGGTCTCCTGGAGGCTGTCACTGCGGGCGATCACCCGGTCGGCGCCGGCGGAGGTCGCCACCTTCATGATCGACGGGTCCACGGCGCCGTTCACCGGCCAGGCGAAGTCGGTGCTCGGTGTGACATGGAGCACGGTCTTCACGGTGATCGCGGCGACGTCGGTGGCGTCCTTGAGGTGGCTGAGCGAGCCGGTGACGCTGGTGCCGTTGTGGGCCAGGGAGGCCAGGTCGGGGTCGGCGAACGGCAGGGCGACGACCTCCTTGCCGGCCACCGCCTTCTGCAGGGCCGCCAGCCACTGCTTGGCGACCGCCTGGTGTTCGCGCGGGCCGGGCGTGCTGGTGCCGTCGGCACCCTGGAGCCGGTAGTTGCCCGCGGCCATCGCGTCGACCGAGGCGAGCAGGTCGGGATCGATCACCCAGGTGACGTCGAGGTCCTTGCCCAGGTCCACCATCTGGGCCAGCCGGCCGCCGGGGGCCAGCTCCTTGGCGAGGTCGTCGTCGAGGAACTCCGGCGTCTGCAGCTCGCCCGCGCCCGTCTTCGCCGTCAGGTGGGCCGTGGAGATCAGCGGCCACAGGAACGACGTCCTGGTCTTGGTGTCGGCCTCCGACGGCTGCCACGGCAGGAACGTCCGCCGGATGCCGAGCACCTGGTCCCATGCCTGGGCGGACGTCTGACCGGACAGGGTGACGTCGAACTCGTAGACCCCGTCGTCGCCGAGGTCGAGCTTGTCCACGGGCACGGAGATCGTGAAGTGCTCGGCGACCCCGGGGGCCAGCTTGTCGAACTTCTCCTCGTACTTGTCGCCGACCTCGGTGCCGGCGCCGCTCTGCGGCTCGTCGGAGTGCCGGGCGACGGAATCGATCTCCGAGCGGCTCGTCAGCTGGGGGCCGACCCGCAGGCCCACATGGGCGTCGGTGACGGCCCGCTTGCCGTTGTTCGTCACCGTGCCCGAGACGGTGACCGTGTCGCCGTCCGTGGGGGCACTGGGGCTGAGCGAGTCCAGGGAGACGGACACCGCGCCGGACGAGTCGGCCTGCGCCGGCCCGGCGGCGGGCAGCTGGAGCAGACCGGTCAGCAGTGGCGCCCCCGCGAGCAGTGCTCCGGCGCGCCGCAGCCACCGGCGGGCAGGTGAGGCACTGGTCCCCTGGAAGTCAGCCGCCTCGGCCACGCGCTCGCCCGTCCCTCGTCGTCGTCAGTGGTCGTCGGAATGTGCGTCCACGCATGGTAACGATGCGCGCTGAAGGGAAGTGCCGCGGTCTCCTCCACAAGATCGAAGAACAACCGTGACCCGTCCCCTATATCCAGTATCGAGGGGAGAGTGGCCGTACGCCGCAAGAGCAGCGCTTGCACGGATATACCGGGAGCTGTCCGCACCGCGTTATCGGGGCGCCCCCGGTCGCGCGGGGCACGTACCCTCTTCTGTTGTGCCGAACCCGAACGAAGACACTCCCTCCGCCCTGAGCCAGGCGCAGCAGCGCGCGGTCGCCGAGCTGCTGCGGGTGGCCCCCGTCGCCGACGATCTCGCCCGTCGATTCCAGGAGGCGGGCTTCTCGCTCGCCCTGGTCGGCGGATCGGTCCGCGATGCGTTGCTCGGCCGGCTCGGCAACGACCTGGACTTCACCACCGACGCCCGCCCCGAGGACGTACTGAAGATCGTCCGACCCTGGGCGGACGCCGTATGGGAGGTGGGCATCGCCTTCGGCACGGTCGGCGCGCACAAGGGCGGCTACCAGATCGAGATCACCACCTACCGGTCCGAGGCGTACGACCGCACCTCGCGCAAACCGGAGGTGTCGTACGGCGACTCCATCGAGGAGGATCTGGTCCGCCGCGACTTCACGGTCAACGCGATGGCCGTGGCGCTCCCGGCGAAGGAGTTCATCGACCCGCACGGTGGACTGGAGGATCTCGCGGCGCATGTCCTGCGGACACCGGGCACGCCCGAGGAGTCGTTCTCGGACGATCCCCTGCGCATGATGCGGGCCGCCCGGTTCGCCGCCCAGCTGGACTTCGAGGTCGCTCCCGAGGTCGTCACCGCCATGACGGAGATGGCCGGGCGGATCGAGATCGTCTCCGCCGAGCGGGTCAGGGACGAGCTGAACAAGCTCATCCTCTCCGCGCACCCGCGCAAGGGACTGAGCCTGCTCGTCGACACCGGACTCGCCGGGCATGTCCTGCCCGAGCTGCCGGCACTGCGACTGGAGAGGGACGAGCACCACCGGCACAAGGACGTCTACGAGCACACGCTGATCGTCCTGGAGCAGGCGATCGCGCTCGAGGAGGACGGCCCGGACCTCACCCTCCGGCTGGCCGCGCTGCTGCACGACATCGGCAAGCCGCGCACCCGGCGCTTCGAGCAGGACGGCCGGGTCTCCTTCCACCACCACGAGGTGGTCGGCGCCAAGATGACCAAGAAGCGCATGACCGCCTTGAAGTACTCCAACGAGCTGGTGAAGGACGTCTCACGGCTGGTCGAACTTCACCTGCGCTTCCATGGCTACGGAACCGGCGAGTGGACCGACTCGGCGGTCCGCCGGTATGTGCGCGACGCGGGCCCGCTGCTGAACCGCCTGCACAAGCTGACCCGCTCCGACTGCACCACGCGCAACAAGCGCAAGGCGGTCGCCCTGTCCCGGGCCTACGACGGCCTGGAGGAGCGCATCGCCCAGCTCCAGGAGCAGGAGGAGCTCGACGCGATCCGCCCCGACCTCGACGGCAACCAGATCATGGAGATCCTGGGGATCGGTCCCGGCCCGGCCGTCGGCACGGCGTACAAGCACATGCTGGAGCTGCGGCTGGAGAACGGGCCGATGGAGCGCGACACCGCGGTGACGGCGCTCAAGGAGTGGTGGGCCGAGCAGGGCTAAGTCGGTCCGGGCGATGTTTCACGTGAAACAGCCGCCAGTGACGGAGGCTCCGAGGGGCGATGTTTCACGTGAAACATCGCCCCTCGCTTTGTCTACCGGCGCGCGAAGCGGGCCAGCCCCGCGGCGATCACGCCATAGAGGACGGCGACGAGAGTCACCAGCACGGCCGATCGGCCGTCCGGCGGGAGCATCAGGGCCGCCACTCCAGCGGCGCCGACGAAAGCGACGTTGAAGAGCACGTCGTACACGGAGAAGATCCGGCCACGGAACTCGTCTTCGACGCAGGACTGGACGATCGTGTCCGTGGCGATCTTGGCGCCCTGAGTGATCAGGCCCAGAACGAAGGCCGCGACCATGAGGGGCCCGGCCGCGAAGGGCAGACCCAGGGCGGGTTCCAGCACCATGGCCGCGCCGGAGCACACGATGATCCAGCGGATGGGGCCGAGCCGGCCCGCCGCCCACGGCGTCACCACGGCCGCCGCGAAGAATCCCGCGCCGGACAACGCCAGCGCTGCCCCGAGGAGCCGCAGCCCTTCCTCGGAAGTGTCGGCCAGGGCGTAGCGGCAGAGCATGAGCAGCAGGACGAGGAGGGCGCCGTAGCAGAAGCGCATCAGGGTCATCGCGCCCAGAGCCCAGGCCGCTTCCCTGCGCCTCGGCGTGGCCAGGTGTCGCATGGCGGCCAGCAGTTCGCGCGCCGTCGTGGCGAGCGCCGCGCCGAGACGGGGCCGGGCCGGGTGCCGGTCGGGGCCCAGCAGGTCGGGTGCCAGGCGGAGGGACGCGAGGCTCGCGCACAGGTACAGGAGGGCGCCGAGCAGCACCACCGCCGCGTCGGAGTCCGATGCGACGATCCGGACGCCGAAGGCCAGGGCTCCGCCGACGGTCGCGGCGAGGGTGCCGGCGGTCGGGGAGAGCGAGTTGGCCAGCACCAGGCGCTCGGTGTCGACGACGCGTGGCAGGGCGGCGGACAGCCCGGCGAGGACGAAGCGGTTGACGGCCGTGACACACAGCGCGGACACGTAGAAGAGCCAGTCGGGAGCATGGCCGAGCATCAGCGCGGCGGTGGCCGCGGCCAGCAGGGCGCGCAGCAGATTGCCGTACACGAAGACCTGCCGGCGGCGCCAGCGGTCCAGCAGGACGCCGGCGAAGGGTCCGACCAGTGAGTAGGGGAGCAGCAGGACCGCCATAGCCGAGGCGATCGCGGCGGCCGAGGTCTGCTTCTCCGGGGAGAAGACGACGTACGCGGCGAGCGCGACCTGATAGACGCCGTCGGCGCCCTGGGACAGGAGGCGGACGTACAGCAGTCGCCGGAAGTTGTTCAGGCGCAGCAGGACGCGCAGGTCACGGACGACGGGCATGGGTCACACCCTCACACATGCGGAAGGTCCCCGGGTCGGGGGACCCGGGGACCTTCACAGCCCTGGCAGGAGCGTTCTCGTGCGAGCGGCGCCGGGCGTCTTAGCGCTCGACCTCACCGCGGATGAACTTCTCGACGTTCTCGCGGGCCTCGTCGTCGAAGTACTGGACCGGCGGGGACTTCATGAAGTACGAGGAGGCGGAGAGGATCGGACCACCGATGCCGCGGTCCTTGGCGATCTTCGCGGCGCGCAGCGCGTCGATGATGACACCGGCGGAGTTCGGGGAGTCCCAGACCTCCAGCTTGTACTCCAGGTTCAGCGGGACGTCACCGAAGGCGCGACCCTCCAGGCGGACGTAGGCCCACTTGCGGTCGTCCAGCCAGGCCACGTAGTCGGACGGGCCGATGTGGACGTTCTTCTCGCCGAGGTCCCGGTCGGGGATCTGGGAGGTGACGGCCTGCGTCTTGGAGATCTTCTTGGACTCCAGGCGCTCGCGCTCGAGCATGTTCTTGAAGTCCATGTTGCCGCCGACGTTCAGCTGCATCGTGCGGTCGAGGATGACACCGCGGTCCTCGAACAGCTTCGCCATGACGCGGTGCGTGATGGTGGCGCCGACCTGGGACTTGATGTCGTCACCGACGATCGGCACACCGGCCTCGGTGAACTTGTCCGCCCACTCCTTGGTGCCGGCGATGAAGACCGGGAGGGCGTTGACGAAGGCGACCTTGGCGTCGATGGCGCACTGGGCGTAGAACTTCGCCGCGTCCTCGGAGCCGACGGGCAGGTAGCAGACCAGGACGTCGACCTGCTTGTCCTTCAGGACCTGGACGACGTCGACCGGCTCGGCGTCCGACTCCTCGATGGTGGCGCGGTAGTACTTGCCGAGGCCGTCGAGGGTGTGGCCGCGCTGGACGGTGACACCGGTGGTGGGGACGTCGCAGATCTTGATGGTGTTGTTCTCGGAGGCGCCGATGGCGTCCGCGAGGTCAAGACCGACCTTCTTGGCGTCGACGTCGAACGCGGCGACGAACTCGACGTCGCGGACGTGGTAGTCACCGAACTGCACGTGCATCAGGCCGGGGACCTTGGACGCCGGGTCGGCGTCCTTGTAGTACTCGACTCCCTGCACCAGCGACGCGGCGCAGTTGCCCACGCCGACGATGGCTACGCGAACCGAACCCATTCCGGTTGCTCCCTGTGTGTACGAGTGAGGCCCTGACTGGGACTCACGTGGCGGTGTCGTCGGGCGTATCCGTCCGCGGGGTGTCCCCGGAACGGGGCAGGCCGCCCGTCGATCCAGTGGTGGTGTCCTGCTGAGCGGGCCCCCCGGACGCGGAACCCCTCAGGTCCCGCCCGGCCCGCTCGCTCTCGATGAGCTCGTTCAGCCAGCGCACTTCGCGCTCCACGGACTCCATCCCGTGGCGCTGGAGCTCAAGTGTGTAGTCGTCGAGGCGCTCCCGGGTGCGTGCCAGGGAGGCGCGCATCTTCTCCAGGCGCTCCTCCAGGCGGCTGCGCCGGCCCTCCAGGACGCGCATGCGCACATCGCGCGAGGTCTGCCCGAAGAAGGCGAAACGTGCGGCGAAGTGCTCGTCCTCGTACGCGTCGGGACCGGTCTGCGAGAGCAGTTCCTCGAAGTGCTCCTTGCCTTCCGCGGTCAACCGATAAACGATCTTGGCGCGGCGTCCGGCGAGGGGAGCGGCGAGGGCGTCGTCGTGAGTGTTCCCGGGTTCCTCGATCAGCCAGCCGTTGGTGACCAGCGTCTTGAGGCAGGGGTAGAGCGTCCCGTAACTGAACGCGCGGAACACACCCAGTGACGTGTTGAGTCGTTTGCGCAGCTCGTAGCCGTGCATCGGGGACTCCCGGAGCAGGCCGAGCACGGCGAACTCAAGAATGCCGGAGCGCCGGCTCATCGTCGCCTCCTCTCGTCCCGCAGGTCCGTCCCACAGGTCTCGCACCGCCTGGCAGCATCTTTATCTCATGCTGATGTATCGACTCGATACATCAGCACGATAGAACGGCCTCTCGCACGCGACAAGGGGGACGGTGGTGAACGGGATCACATCACCGTTTCGTTGGAGGCAACTTGCCTGTTTTGGGGTGAACTTCGGAGCTCGGCGCGTTTTGGTGGTGCGTAGTCTGTGCGGCATGCACACCACCGGGAACCGCGTGATGCCTGGGGAGCGTCGTCGTCCCCGGTGCAGTACGGGTGAATGCAGGACCGACCACATCCGTACTTCGGGGGGACCGGAAATCAGCCGCCGTTCCAGGCGCGCACGGGTGCGCCTGCCCGAGGAGTAATCGTTCGATGAGCGAGCACCGTCGCAAACCGCCGCAGCCGCAGGGAGGCGGACGTGCCGCGGCCCGACGCGGCCAGTCCGGTCCGTCCTCCGGCCGCCGTGCGGCACCGCGAGGCGCCACCGGGTCCCCTGCCGATTCCTATGGGTCCCGTTCCCCGGGGTCGGAGTCCGCTGACCCGGGGAGTGAGGAGCGCGCCTACGGCGGCCGGGCCGAGGCCCGCCGTGCCGCGCAGAGAGGTGGCCGCCGCAGAGCGGCCGACAACGCCGGCGGCCGGCGCGGGGGCCCGGGCGGGCCGGCCGGTCCCGGACGCGGCAGTGGCCGCGCGACGACCGCACCCGGCAAGAAGCGGATCATCGACTACCCGCGGGCCGGCAAGTACGGCTGGCGACGCTGGGTGCCGTCCTGGAAGCTGGTCAGCGGGCTGTTCATCGGCTTCGTCGGCAGCCTGGTGGTGATGGTCGGCGTCGGCTACGCGATGGTCTCCATCCCGAACGAGAACGACGCGGCCAAGTCCCAGAACAACGTCTACTTCTGGGCCGACGGCACTCAGATGGTGGCGACGGGCACCGGGGTCAACCGGCAGAACGTCACCATCGACAAGATCCCCGAGGCCATGCAGTGGGCCGTGATCTCGGCGGAGAACAAGAGCTTCTACGACGACTCGGGCGTCGACCCCATGGGTATCGCCCGAGCCCTGGCGAACATGGCCCGGGGCGGTCAGACGCAGGGTGGCTCGACGATCACCCAGCAGTTCGTGAAGAACACCTACCTGAGCCAGGAACAGACGGTCACCCGCAAGTTCAAGGAGATGTTCATCTCCATCAAGGTGGGCACGAAGCTCGACAAGAAGCAGATCCTGCAGGGCTACCTGAACACCTCGTACTACGGCCGTGGTGCCTACGGCATCCAGGCCGCCGCGCAGACCTACTACGGCGTGAACGCGGTCGATCTCACGCCGAGCCAGTGCGCCTTCCTCGCGGCCTTGCTGAAGGGTCCGACGTACTACGACCCGGCCGGCAACGCGGACCTCGACCCGTCGGCGAACGCGAAGGACAACCTGCACCGTTCCCAGGAGCGCTGGTCCTGGATCCTCGGCGAGATGCACAAGGACAAGCACCTCACGGATGAGCAGTACCAGCTGGCCCACAGCAAGTACCCCAAGCCCCAGGGCCGCAAGGCGAGCAAGAACATGACCGGCCAGATCAGCTACCTCGTAGACACGGCCAAGAAGTACGTCCTGAACCACTCCAAGATCACGGAGGCGCAGTTCGACCAGGGCGGCTACCAGATCTACACGACCTTCGAGAAGAAGAGCGTCGACGCCCTGAGCGCGGCTGTGAAGAAGGTCCAGAAGGACCGCCTCGACCCGAAGCATCGCGATCTGGACAAGTACGTCCAGTTCGGTGCGGCATCGGTGGTCCCGAAGGACGGTGCGATCGTCGCGCTCTACGGCGGTGACGGCTACGAGAACGGTCACTTCACCAACAACGCCGACACGTCCGGTGTCCCCGTCGGTTCGACGTGGAAGCCGTTCGTCCTGGCCGCGGCGATGGAGTACGGCACCTACAAGTCCGAGGGTGAGGGCATCTCGCCGCTGAGCAAGTACAACGGCAACGACAAGCTCAAGGTGAGGAACCAGGACGGGAGCTACGTCCTGAAGAAGGACGGCTCGGTCTTCTACCAGCGCAACGAGGGCCCCAAGCCCTGGGGGTACATCACGCTGCGCAAGGCCATGGAGCAGTCCATCAACACCCCGTTCGTACAGCTCGGCATGGACGTGGGGATGTCGAAGGTCCGAGACGTCGCGAAGGCCTCCGGCATCCTGGACGCCAGCTTCGCCGACCTCAACCCGTCCTTCGCCATCGGCACCTCGACGCCGAGCGCGATCCGTATGGCCGACGCTTACGCGACGTTCGCCGCGTCCGGCCAGCACACGGATCCGTACTCGGTGACGAGCGTCAAGAAGGAGGGCCAGGAGCTGCCGGGCTTCACCAAGCCCAGGCGGACCCAGGCGATGCCGGAGAACGTGGCCAACAACGTCACGGACACGCTGGAGAACGTGATCCAGAACGGTACCGGCCAGAACGCCAAGGCCCTGGGACGTACCGCGGCCGGCAAGACCGGTACCACCGACAGCAACAAGTCGGCCTGGTTCGTCGGTTACACCCGGCAGCTGTCGACCTCGGTCGCGATGTTCCGCGAGAACCCCAAGGACCACGAACTGCTGTCGATGAACGGCACGGCGGGTGTGGACTCCATCCACGGTGGTGACATCCCGACGCAGGTGTGGACCGAGTACATGAAGGCCGCGCTCAAGGGCAAGAACGACCCCGGATTCCCGGACCCCACCGAGATCGGCAAGGTCCAGGACGAGGCGGGCGCTCCCTCCCCGACTCCGAGCGTCACCATCACGCCCAGTGCGACGCCGAGCGACACGCCGACCCCGACGCCGAGCGTGACGACCACCTCACCGTCACCGACGCCGAGCGAGTCCTGCCAGTTCGGCTGGGACCCGAACTGCAACGGCAACGGCGGGGGCAACGGCAACGGCGGGGGCAACGGCAATGGCACCGGAGGTGTGGACACGGGTGGTGTCGACGGAGGCGGAGGCGAGTCGCCGTCACCCACCGTCACGGACACGACCGGCACCGGTACCACCCGAGGAAACGGCAACGGCGGCTTCTTCGGGGGTCAGAACGGCTAGGCCGGCGATCTGACCGGTTGGCGACCATATCGCCCACCGAGGGTGTTTCACGTGAAACATGGGCCGCCGCACCCACCAGGTGCGGCGGCCCTCGGTGTTTTCCCACCGGGGTACGGCAGGATGTGCCCCATGCCCAGTGCAGAGATGACGCCCGCGAGCATGCACGAGCCCGAGTCCGTGCGGTCCGCCGTGGCGGAGCCGGTGCAGCCGACCAGGGAGGACGAGGTCGCCGCCGCCGGCAGTGAGCTGATCGGCGGTCCCCTGGGGCGGCACGCCCTGCTGGGAACCTCCTGGTGGACCCCCGTGCGGGTCGTGGCGCTCGTGGCGATCGGCATGTTCGCCCTCGGCCTGGTCCAGAAAGCGCCCTGCTACCACAGCGGCTGGTTCTTCGGAGCGAGCAGTCAGTACACGCACGCCTGCTACTCGGACATCCCGCACCTCTACCAGGGCCGTGGGTTCGCCGACCATCTCGTGCCGTACTTCGACAAGCTCCCCGGCGACATGGACTACCTCGAGTACCCGGTGCTCACCGGTCTGTTCATGGAGGTGGCCTCCTGGCTGACCCCGCACAGCGGCAGCATCCAGCACCAGGAGCAGTGGTACTGGTTCGTGAACGCCGGGATGCTGATGGTGTGCGCCGCCATCATCGCCGTGTGCGTGGCCCGTACCCACCGCCGGCGCCCCTGGGACGGCCTGCTGGTCGCCCTGGCGCCCGCCCTCGCGCTGACCGCGACCATCAACTGGGACCTGCTGGCCGTGGCGCTGACGGCCGCCGCCATGCTGATGTGGTCACGGGGCCGCGCCCTCGCGTTCGGTGTCCTCCTGGGGCTCGCGACGGCCGCCAAGCTGTATCCGGCGCTGCTGCTGGGGCCGCTGCTGGTGCTGTGCTGGCGGGCGGGCAAGTGGCGCGCATTCTTCCAGGCCGCGTCCGGCGCGGTGGTGGCCTGGCTCGTGGTCAACCTGCCCGTGATGATCACGCATGACGCGACGGGCTTCCACATCCGTGAGGGCTGGGCGAAGTTCTACACCTTCAGCAAGGAGCGCGGTGTCGACTTCGGCTCCTTCTGGCTGATCTGGGCGCAGAACTCCAGCAGCCCGCCCACCACCGAGTTCGTCAACACAGCCGCCACCGTGCTCGTGGTGCTGTGCTTCCTCGGAATCGCCGCGCTGACGTTCACCGCCCCGCGCCGGCCCCGCTTCGCCCAGCTGGCCTTCCTGATCGTGGCCGCCTTCGTCCTCACCAACAAGGTCTACTCCCCGCAGTACGTCCTGTGGCTGGTGCCGCTGGTGGTCCTCGCCCGGCCCAAGTGGCGGGACTTCCTGATCTGGCAGGCCTGCGAGGTGGCGTACTTCCTGGGCATCTGGCTGTACCTCGCCTACACGACCAGCGGGGACGCCCACAAGGGCCTGCCGACGCAGGGCTACCACTGGGCGATCGTCGTGCACCTGCTGGGCACGCTGTATCTGTGCGCCGTCGTCGTACGGGACATCCTCATGCCGGAGCGGGACGTGGTGCGCCGGTCCGGCGACGACGATCCGTCGGGCGGAGTGCTCGACGGCGCCGAGGACGCGTTCGCGCTCGGCGCGGGTGCCCATCCCCCGCACCACCCCGACCACTTCGAGGGGCCTCAGGTGGACTGGGGCCGACCGGAGACGCTGACCCACGAAGACCGCCGTTCGCTCTGAGCGAACAGGCGCGCACCGCCTGACCGGCACGCGGCACGCAGTAAGGCGAACCGGCTGTCGCGCGTGGAAGGCGGCGCAGACAGAAGGCCGTATCCGGGAGCACCGGATACGGCCTTGTCGTCGTTCTCGAGGGGCTCAGCGGTCCACGAGACGGTCGAACTGGGTCGTGGTGTGCCGCAGATGGGCCACCAGCTCGTCGCCGACCTTCGGCTCGGGGGCGTCCGAGGGCACGAACAGGATCGACACCTGCATGTGCGGCGGCTCGGCGAACCAGCGCTGCTTGCCGCCCCAGACGAACGGGGAGAGGTTGCGGTTGACCGTGGCGAGCCCGGCCCGGGCGACTCCCTTGGCGCGCGGCATGACGCCGTGCAGGGCCTTCGGGGCCTCCAGACCCACCCCGTGCGACGTTCCGCCCGCCACGACCACCAGGAAGCCGTCCGAGGCCGCCTTCTGCTGCCGGTAGCCGAACCGGTCGCCCTTCGTCACCCGCGTGACGTCCAGGACGGCACCGCGGTACTCGGTGGCGTCGTGGTCCCCCAGCCACAGCCGCGTGCCGATGCGGGCGCGGAACCGGGTCTGCGGGAACTGCTGCTGGAGCCGGGCGAGGTCGTCCGCCTTGAGATGGCTGACGAACATCGTGTGCAGCGGCAGCCGCGCCGCGCGCAGCCGGTCCATCCAGCCGATGACCTCCTCGACGGCGTCCGAACCGTCGGTGCGGTCCAGCGGCAGATGGATGGCGAAGCCCTCCAGCCGGACGTTCTCTATGGCCTGGTGCAGCTGGGGCAGTTCGTGCTCGCTGATGCCGTGCCGCTTCATCGAGGACATCACCTCGATGACGACACGGGCGCCCACGAGGCCGTACACGCCGTCGATCGACGACACCGAGCGGACGACCCGGTCGGGCAGCGGCACGGGCTCCTCGCCACGCCGGTACGGCGTGAGCACGAGCAGGTCGCCGCTGAAGAAGTCCTTGATGCGCGCGGCCTCGTAGGTCGTGCCGACGGCGAGCAGGTCGGCACCGAGCCGGGTGGCCTCCTCCGACAGCCGTTCGTGCCCGAAGCCGTAGCCGTTGCCCTTGCAGACCGGGACGAGTCCGGGGAACTGCTCCTGCACGTGCTTGTGGTGCGCCCGCCAGCGCGCGGTGTCGACGTAGAGCGTGAGCGCCATGGCCGGACCCGGAACCTTTCTCGTGGCTGCGGTGAATCAGAGGTGTGAGAGCTGTGAGGGCTATGGAACCAAACGCCCGCGCGGCTCAGCGCCGCGACATGTAGATGTCGAGCGCCTTGTGGAGCAGCTTGTTCAGCGGGAAGTCCCACTCGCCGAGGTACTCCGCGGCCTGGCCGCCGGTGCCGACCTTGAACTGGATGAGACCGAAGAGGTGGTCGGTCTCGTCCAGCGAGTCGGAGATGCCGCGCAGGTCGTAGACGGTGGCGCCGAGCGCGTAGGCGTCGCGCAGCATCCGCCACTGCATGGCGTTGGACGGCCGGACCTCGCGGCCGATGTTGTCGGAGGCGCCGTAGGAGTACCAGACATGCCCGCCGACGATCAGCATCGTCGCCGCCGACAGGTTCACCCCGTTGTGGCGGGCGAAGTACAGCCGCATGCGGTTGGGGTCCTCGGTGTTGAGGGCCGTCCACATGCGCTGGAAGTACGACAGCGGGCGGGGCCGGAAGTGGTCGCGGACGGCCGTGATCTCGTACAGCCGCTGCCACTCGGGCAGGTCCTGGTAACCGCCCTGGACGACCTCGACGCCTGCCTTCTCGGCCTTCTTGATGTTGCGCCGCCACAGCTGGTTGAAGTTCTTGTGGACCTCTTCCAGGGAGCGGTTGGCCAGCGGCACCTGGTACACGTACCGGGGCTGCACGTCGCCGAAGCCGGCGCCGCCGTCCTCGCCCTGCTGCCAGCCCATGCGGCGCAGCTTGTCGGCCACCTCGAAGGCGCGCGGCTCGATGTAGTCGGCCTCCAGGTCGCGCAGACGCTTGACGTCCGGGTCCTGGATGCCCCTCTTGATCGTGTCGGCGTTCCAGCGACGGATGATCACCGGCGGGCCCATCTTCACGGAGAAGGCACCCTGCTGCTTCAGGTGCGCCAGCATCGGCTGGATCCAGTCGTCCAGGTTCGGCGCGTACCAGTTGATGACCGGGCCCTCGGGCAGATAGGCGAGGTAGCGCTTGATCTTGGGCAGCTGGCGGTAGAGGACCAGGCCCACTCCGACCAGCTGGCCGCTCCGGTCGAACCAGCCGAGGTTCTCCGAGCGCCACTCCGCCTTCACATCTGCCCAGGCCGGGACCTGCATGTGGCTCGCCGCCGGCAGACTCTGGATGAAGGCCAGATGCTGCTCGCGACTGATGGTCCTCAGGGTCAGGCTCATTCGGGGCGCTCCTCGGGCTGGTGTGTCCCCATGGGTACAGGGGCTCCGGCTCTCGCGCCGAAGCCTACTGCGCCTCGCGAGCGCCCCGACTGGGCGTACGGGGCTTTGAGCCCGGTGAGGTCAGCTGATGACCCCGCCGAACAGGCCGCCGTGGGCCATGCCGATCAGAAAACCGACCCCGGCCGCACCGAGACCCAGGATCAGGCCGAACCGCTGCCGCGTGGTCACCGAGACCCACTGTCCGTACACGCCCGTGGCCAGTGCCACCAGGCCCGCCCACGAGGTCAGCAGGTGAAGGCTGTGGAAGAACGACGTGATGAAGGACAGCAGGCCCAGGACGAACGTCACCGCCATCAGGGTGTCCTGAAGCGGATGGGGCTTGCCGTCCGTGGCGAAGAGGGAACCGGCGGTGTTGGGTCGCAATGCCTGTGCCATGGGCACCTCCTGCGGAAGGCGGCGCATCGTAGCGCCGTACACACCCGATGTGTACAGATTGTCGGGGACGACAGCCGGATTTCAACCGGAAGCGTGGGTGCGGGTAGTCTGTACCGTCTGCACTGGTGTCTGCCCAGACCTGACCAGGTCACACTGTCGGCTTCCCTCAAGGAACCCCGATTGTCAGTGGCGGCCGATACCGTTGCGTACGCATCACAACCCTCCTGCCACGGAACGACCGTGGCCGCTGAGTCCAAAGGAGGTGGGTTCCACATGCGTCACTACGAGGTGATGGTCATCCTCGACCCCGATCTCGAGGAGCGCGCTGTCTCCCCGCTGATCGAGAACTTCCTGTCCGTCGTCCGTGACGGCGGCGGCAAGGTTGAGAAGGTCGACACCTGGGGCCGTCGTCGTCTCGCCTACGAGATCAAGAAGAAGCCCGAGGGCATCTACTCGGTCATCGACCTGCAGGCCGAGCCTGCGGTCGTCAAGGAGCTCGACCGCCAGATGAACCTGAACGAGTCGGTCCTCCGGACCAAGGTCCTCCGTCCCGAGACCCACTGAGCTCTCCCGCTCAGCTGATCCCGGGATTCGAGTAGCAGCAACAAGCAGCCAGAGCAGCAAACCCGCCGAGAGGTTCCCCCATGGCAGGCGAGACCGTCATCACGGTCATCGGCAATCTTGTCGACGACCCCGAGCTGCGCTTCACCCCGTCCGGTGCGGCGGTCGCGAAGTTCCGCGTCGCGTCCACTCCCCGCACCTTCGACCGCCAGACGAACGAGTGGAAGGACGGCGAGAGCCTCTTCCTGACCTGCTCGGTCTGGCGTCAGGCGGCGGAGAACGTCGCCGAGTCGCTCCAGCGAGGCATGCGCGTCATCGTGCAGGGCCGGCTGAAGCAGCGGTCCTACGAGGACCGTGAGGGCGTCAAGCGCACGGTCTACGAGCTGGACGTCGAGGAAGTCGGCCCCAGCCTGCGCAACGCCACGGCCAAGGTCACCAAGACCGCCGGTGGCGCTCGCGGTGGCCAGGGCGGCGGTTACGGCGGCGGTGGCGGCCAGGGTGGCGGCGGCTGGGGCGGAGGCCCCGGTGGCGGCCAGCAGGGCGGCGGCGCTCCGGCCGACGACCCGTGGGCGACCGGCGCTCCCGCCGGTGGCAACCAGGGCGGCGGCGGCTGGGGCGGAGGCTCCGGCGGCGGTGGCGGCTACTCGGACGAGCCCCCCTTCTAAGCCTTCGGGCCAGGCCTTCAGGGCCGGTCCGGGTCGAGGGCGGGTCGTATCCCAACTTCTTGATCACACAGGAGAAACACCATGGCGAAGCCGCCTGTGCGCAAGCCGAAGAAGAAGGTCTGCGCTTTCTGCAAGGACAAGGTCACGTACGTGGACTACAAGGACACGAACATGCTGCGGAAGTTCATTTCCGACCGCGGCAAGATCCGTGCCCGCCGCGTGACCGGCAACTGCACGCAGCACCAGCGTGACGTCGCCACGGCCGTCAAGAACAGCCGTGAGATGGCGCTGCTGCCCTACACGTCCACCGCGCGCTAAGGGAAGGGTGACCGACTCATGAAGATCATCCTCACCCACGAGGTCTCCGGCCTCGGTGCCGCGGGCGACGTCGTCGACGTCAAGGACGGCTACGCTCGCAACTACCTGATCCCGCGGAAGTTCGCTATCCGCTGGACCAAGGGTGGCGAGAAGGACGTCGAGCAGATCCGTCGTGCTCGCAAGATCCACGAGATCCAGACCATCGAGCAGGCCAACCAGGTCAAGGCCCAGCTCGAGGGCGTGAAGGTCCGTCTGGCCGTCCGCTCCGGCGACGCCGGCCGTCTCTTCGGTTCCGTCACCCCGGCCGACATCGCGTCCGCGATCAAGGCTTCCGGTGGCCCCGAGGTCGACAAGCGTCGCATCGAGCTGTCCGCTCCGATCAAGACCCTGGGCGCCCACGAGACGTCCGTGCGTCTGCACCCCGAGGTTGCCGCCAAGGTCAACGTCGAGGTCGTCGCGGCCTGATCGCCGCGTGATCGCCGCGCTCGCTTGAGCCGGTGAAAGGGGCCGCATCCTTCATGGGGTGCGGCCCCTTTCCCATGGCCGGGCTCTCACGACCGGGCTCCCACGACGGGGCTGCATCCGGGGGGGGACTTCCTCCAGACGGGACCGCACCGGGACGGCATGTTTCACGTGAAACGGTCAGCGGGTCGCGCCCGTCACGATCCAGCGGCCCGAGCGGGACCGAAGCCACAGGGTCAGCATCCGGATCGACATCATCAACGTCATCGCGCCCCAGAGGGCGGTGAGGCCGCCGCCGAGTGAGGGAACGAGCAGGGCCGCCGGAGCGAACACCACCAGGGTGACGACCATGGCCCAGGCCAGATACGGGCCGTCACCCGCGCCCATGAGGACGCCGTCAAGGACGAAGACGATCCCGCAAACGGGCTGTGACAGTGCCACGAGCAGCAGGGCTGGCAGAGCGGCGTCCTTCACCAGGGAGTCGCCGGTGAACAGCGGCAGGAAGAGCGGTCGTGCGGCCACGACGAGAAGGCCCAGGACGACACCGGTCGCGACACCCCACTGGACCATGCGACGGCAGGCTTCACGGGCTCCCTGCGTGTCGTCCGCTCCGAGGTAGCGGCCGATGATGGCCTGTCCCGCGATCGCTATCGCGTCGAGGGCGAAGGACAAGAGGTTCCACAGGGACAGGACGATCTGGTGGGCGGCGATGTCGGCATCACCGAGACGGGCCGCGACCGCCGTGGCGATCATGATGATGGCCCGCAGGGACAACGTGCGGACCAGCAGAGGGACGCCGGCCTGAGCCGAGGCCCGGATGCCGGCGGCGTCCGGACGGAGAGAGGCGCCGTGCCGACGAGCCCCGCGGACGACGACGGTCAGATAGACGGCCGCCATGCCGCACTGTGCGATGACCGTGCCCCAGGCCGAACCGGCGATGCCGAGCCCGGCGCCGTAGATGAGCCCCGCGTTCAGTGCGGCGTTGGCGATGAACCCCGCGACGGCGACATAGAGCGGGGTCCTGGTGTCATGCAGGCCGCGCAGCACTCCGGTCGCGGCCAGGACGATGAGCATGGCCGGGATGCCCAGCGCGGAGATGCGCAAATAGGTGGTGGCGTAAGGGGCAGCGGTCGTCGAGGCGCCGAAGAGGTCCACGATGCCGGGTGCGAGGGGCAGGACGACGGCGATGACGGCGATGCCGAGCAGCAGCGCCAGCCAGATGCCGTCCATGCCCTGGCGGATGGCTGCCGTGAGATCACCGGCGCCGACGCGGCGGGCCACGCCGGCCGTGGTGGCGTAGGCGAGGAAGACGAAGACACTCACGGCGGTGGTGAGGAGCGCCGAGGCGACGGCGAGACCGGCGAGCTGTGCGGTCCCGAGATGGCCGACGATCGCACTGTCCGCCATGACGAAGAGAGGCTCGGCGACGAGGGCGCCGAAGGCCGGGACGGCCAGCGCGACGATTTCTCGGTCGTGCCGCCGCAGGGTGGCCTTGGGGATCTCTGGAGCCTGTGTCATGAGCATCAATGTAATCGTCCACAGGTAAGAGATGCAATGCGTCACTGATCCTTACTTCTGCTGGTGGCTCGTGTCCTTTCGGGTGCCGTTCGACGCGATCTTGGCCCGACTGGGGAAGTTTTTTCTCTGCACAGCCGGTGGATCGTGAAAGTGCAGGTCACGGGCCTGGTCTCGGCGGGATCGAGGGCTTGTTCACAGGGCTTTCCACCGGGTCGTGCACAGGTTTCGGCGAGTTCTCCACAGCATCCGGGCCGTCGTCCACATGGCCTGTGGATAACCAGATTGGCTGACGGTGCCGACGGGCCTACGGTGGTCCGGCGCCCGCTCCCTCACCGGGCTCCGGAGACGCCCTTCTCCGGGCCGGGGAACCGTCGCAAACCCGACGCGCCAGAACCGGAGTTGGGCGTCTTATTTGTCAGTGTCGTGCCGTACAACAGAGGACACGGCGAGGTCCGCCGTGCGGACGGGAGGAGGTGGCTCGGTGAGCATTTCCGAGCCCTTGGACGATCCGTGGGCCGACAGCGGGCCCAGTGATCGTCTGCCGGCCTCCCGCCGGCGCGGTGACGTCGGCCGGGGTCGTGACGAGCAGCACGACCGGGGCCGGGAGAACGGCACCTGGGACGGCGGGGGTTCGTCCTTCGAGCGGGTCCCGCCGCAGGACCTGGACGCCGAGCAGTCCGTGCTCGGCGGCATGCTGCTGTCCAAGGACGCCATCGCCGATGTCGTCGAGATCCTCAAGGGCCACGACTTCTACAAGCCCGCGCACGAGACGATCTACCAGGCCATCCTGGACGTCTACGCCAAGGGAGAGCCGGCCGACCCGATCACCATCGCCGCCGAACTCACCAAGCGCGGCGAGATCAACAAGGTCGGCGGCGCGGCGTATCTGCACACCCTCGTCCAGACCGTGCCGACGGCGGCCAACGCCGAGTACTACGCGGAGATCGTCCATGAGCGGGCCGTCCTGCGTCGCCTGGTCGAGGCCGGTACGCGCATCACGCAGATGGGATACGCGGCCGACGGCGACGTGGACGAGATCGTCAACCGCGCCCAGGCCGAGATCTACGCCGTCACCGAGCAGCGCACCAGCGAGGACTACCTCCCGCTCGGCGACATCATGGAAGGCGCCCTCGACGAGATCGAGGCGATCGGCTCGCGCAGCGGCGAGATGACGGGTGTGCCCACCGGGTTCACTGACTTCGACTCGCTGACGAACGGCCTCCATCCGGGCCAGATGATCGTCATCGCGGCCCGTCCCGCCATGGGTAAGTCGACCCTCGCCCTGGACTTCGCGCGGGCCGCCTCCATCAAGCACAACCTGCCGAGCGTCATCTTCTCGCTCGAAATGGGCCGTAACGAGATCGCGATGCGTCTGCTGTCCGCCGAGGCCCGGGTCGCCCTGCACCACATGCGGTCCGGCACGATGACCGACGAGGACTGGACGCGGCTCGCCCGCCGCATGCCGGACGTGTCGGCGGCGCCCCTGTACATCGACGACTCCCCGAACCTGTCGATGATGGAGATCCGCGCCAAGTGCCGGCGTCTGAAGCAGCGCAGCGACCTGAAGCTGGTCGTCATCGACTACCTCCAGCTGATGCAGTCCGGTGGCTCCAAGCGGGCGGAGAGCCGTCAGCAGGAGGTCTCGGACATGTCCCGTAACCTCAAGCTGCTCGCGAAGGAGCTGGAGATCCCGGTCATCGCGCTCTCGCAGCTCAACCGTGGTCCCGAGCAGCGCACCGACAAGAAGCCGATGGTCTCCGACCTGCGTGAGTCCGGCTCCATCGAGCAGGACGCCGACATGGTCATCCTGCTGCACCGCGAGGACGCGTACGAGAAGGAGTCACCGCGCGCGGGCGAGGCGGACCTGATCGTCGCCAAGCACCGAAACGGTCCGACGGCCACCATCACGGTCGCCTTCCAGGGCCACTACTCGCGCTTCGTGGACATGGCCCAGACCTGATCCACCGGGTACGCCCTCGGTCACGGACGGGCGTGCGGGCGGGGACGGCCGGGCGCACGGCAAATGCATTCGACGCCCGGCTGCACACCAGGTGGACTGGGTGCATGACGACAACTCAGGAAGCGCTGCTTCCCGCCACCCGCCGGGCCCTGCTGCACCGGATCGCCGTCGCGCAGGCCGAAGGACGGGCTCCGTCACTGGTCGCCGCGGTGGTCCGGGACGGGCAGGCCGTGTGGCACGGGGCGCGGACCTCGGTGGACGGGCACGGACCGGACGAGACCGTGCAGTACCGGATCGGGTCCATCACCAAGACCTTCACCGCCGTACTGGTGATGCGGCTGCGGGACGAGGGCGTCCTCGACCTCGGTGACCCGCTGGAGAAACATCTGCCGGGCACCGGCGCGGGGGAGTCGACGATCGCGGAACTGCTCGCCCACACCGCGGGATTGGCGGCCGAATCGCCCGCACCCTGGTGGGAACGCACGCCCGGCGCCCTGCGGCCCGAACTGAGCGATGTGCTCGGGGAGCAGCCCCTCCTGCATCCCGTCGGCCGCCGGCACCACTACTCCAATCCCGGTTACACGGTCCTCGGCGCCTTGGTGGAAGAGCTGCGCGGCGCCCCCTGGGAGGAGGTGCTGCGTGCGGAGATCCTGGAACCGCTGGGTCTGCACCGGACGAGCCCACAGCCGGAACCCCCGCACGCGGGTGGATGGGCGGTGCACCCGTGGGCCGACGCGCTGCTCCCCGAGCCGGTGGAGGATCTGGGCCGGATGGCGCCGGCCGGTCAGCTCTGGTCGACGACCGGGGACCTGGCGAGGTTCGCCGCGTTCCTGGCCCGGGGTGACGAGCGGGTCCTGAGTGCGGAGTCCGTCCGGGAGATGCGCACTCCGGCGGCGCCCGCCGAGGCCGCGGATGTGGTGGACGGGGTCACGTACGGTCTGGGCATGCAGATCCAGTGCCGTGACGGCCGGCTGCTCGTCGGCCACTCCGGTTCCCTGCCGGGGTTCCTGGCGAACCTCACGATCAGCGTGGAGGACGACGTGGCCGCGGTGGTGCTCGCCAACTGCACCAGCGGGCCGCTGCTGGGCGCCGTGGGAGCGGACCTCGTCCGGATCGTCGCGGAGGCGGAGCCGCGCATTCCCGAGCCCTGGCGGCCGCTGCGCGAGGCGGACCAGGCGGTGCTGGAACTGGTGGCGCAGTGGTACTGGGGCACTCACGCCTTCGGCCTGCGCGCGACCGCCGATGGCCTGCTCGCGCTGGCACCTCTGACGGGTGGTGGACGCAAGGCCCGTTTCCGTCCGAACGGCGACGGCACCTGGACCGGGCTGGAGGGCTACTACGCCGGTGAGCTGCTGCGGCCCGAACGGCGCCCGGACGGGTCGGTGAGCCACCTGGATCTCGGCTCATTCGTGTTCACCCGGCAGCCGTACGACCCCGAGGCCCCGGTGCCTGGTGGCGTGGACCCCGAGGGATGGCGGGGCATCGGCTAGCCAGGATACGGACAAGGGGTGTGTTTCACGTGAAACACACCCCTTGTCCCGCTCTTCACGGCGCCGTCAAAGACGGAGTTTGAAGCCCTCATGCGAAGCGGTGAAGCCCAGCCGCTCGTAGAAACGGTGTGCGTCGGTCCGCGTCTTGTCGGACGTGAGCTGGACCATCTGGCAGCCGAGCTGTCGCGAGGTGTCGATCGCCCACTCGATCAGCCGGCCCCCCAGCCCGCTGCCCCGCTCGTCAGCGTGGATGCGCACGGCCTCGATCAGCGCCCGAGTGGCCCCCTTGTGGGAGAGCCCGGGGATGATCGTCAGTTGGAGAGTGCCGATCACACGGCCTTCACGCACGGCGACGACGACATGCTGATGGGGGTCGGCGACGAGTCGTTCCAGCGCGTTCCGGTACGGCGTGAGATCGCCGGGCGACTCGCGCTGGACCCCGAGCGGATCGTCGGCGAGCATCGCCACGATCGCCGGGAGGTCGTCAGCGGTCGCGGCGCGTATCTCAAGATCGTCCATGGCCGCACCCTACGCGGGCACGTTCAGGGACTCCACCACGCGCACCAGCGGTGCGAGTTCCGGATTCTGGGCGGCGCTGTCCAGGGCCTCGCGCAGAGCGGCGTCATTGGTGGGCCGCGCCTCCTCCAGCAGCCGCAGGCCCGCCGGGGTGACGTTGGTGTAGATGCCGCGCCGGTCGGTGGGGCACAGGTAGCGCTCCAGCAGGCCGCGGTCCTCCAGCCGGGTCACCAGGCGGGTGGTGGCGCTCTGGCTGAGCACGACCGCGTCGGCGACCTGCTTCATCTGCAGGTGCCCGCCCTCGCCTTCGTGCTGCCTGCTGAGGACATCCAGCAGTGAGTACTCCCGGACGCTCAGGTCGTGTTTGGCCTGCAGAGCGCGCTCTATGTGCGCCTCGATCCGTCCGTGCAGCGCAGAAAGGGCGCACCAGCCCTGTGCTAGGGCGGTGAGCGCGGGGTCCGTCGCTGTCATTGGCGTCTTCCTCCGTTCCGGAGTTGTGCATCCACCAGGGTAGACCACCAGCGCAATAGTCGTCGGTTGCATTTAGCCCGCGTCTGCAACTATTGTGGTCGAACGCAAAGCGCTCCTGCAATCTTCTTGGAAGGTGTACCCCTTCATGCCTCTCGCGCTTCTGGCCCTCGCGATCGGGGCCTTCGGAATCGGAACGACCGAGTTCGTGATCATGGGATTGCTGCCCGAGGTCGCGGCCGACTTCGGGGTCTCCATCCCTACGGCGGGCCTGCTCGTCACCGGCTACGCGCTCGGCGTGGTCATCGGCGCGCCGCTGATGACCGTGCTCGGCACCAAGGTCCCGCGCAAGCGGATGCTGATGCTGCTGATGGGCCTGTTCATCGCCGGGAACCTGCTCTCGGCTGTCGCCCCGGTCTTCGCGGTCATGCTGATCGGACGGGTGGTCGCCTCGCTCGCCCACGGCGCCTTCTTCGGCATCGGCTCGGTCGTCGCCGCCGAGCTGGTCGCGCCCCACAAGAAGGCCGGCGCCATCGCCATGATGTTCACCGGTCTGACCATCGCCAACGTCGTCGGCGTCCCGCTGGGCACGTTCATCGGGCAGAGCGCGGGCTGGCGCGTCACCTTCGCCATCGTCGCCGCCCTCGGTGTCGTCGGCCTCGCCGGTATCGCCAAGCTCGTTCCCGAGCTGCCGCGGCCGGAGGGCGTACACCTGCGCCACGAACTGGCCGCCTTCAAGAACGCCCAGGTCCTGCTGGCCATGGCGATGACCGTCCTCGGCTTCGGTGGTGTCTTCGCGGCCATCACCTACATCGCCCCGATGATGACCCACATCACCGGCTTCGCGGACGGCTCCGTCACCTGGCTGCTGGTCCTGTTCGGCCTCGGCATGGTCGGCGGCAACCTCATCGGCGGCAAGTTCGCGGACCGCGCCCTGATGCCGATGCTGTACGTGTCCCTGGGCGCGCTGGCCGTCGTCCTGGCGCTCTTCACGCTCACCGCCCACAACAAGATCGCGGCCGCGGTGACCATCGCCCTGATCGGCGCCCTGGGCTTCGCCACCGTGCCGCCGCTGCAGAAGCGCGTCCTCGACCAGGCGCACGGCGCTCCGACGCTCGCCTCGGCCGTCAACATCGGTGCCTTCAACCTGGGCAACGCCCTGTCCGCCTGGCTCGGCGGCATCGTGATCGCAGCCGGCTTCGGCTACACGTCCCCCAACTGGGTCGGCGCCGCCCTCGCCGCTGCCGCCCTGGTTCTCGCCTTCGTCTCGGCGGCCCTGGAGCGCCGTGACGGCGCCCGGGGGAGCGTGACCGCCTCCGGTACGGCGGTGGAGCAGCGGACGCCCGTCCACCACTGAGCGCTCGCACCCGAGCGCCTCACACCCACAGACCTCCGTACCGAGCCCTCGGTACGGCAAGCACCCACCACAGCACCACCCGAGGAGACATCTCCATGACCACCACCGCCGTCGCCCCGCTCACCATCGAGGACGCCGAGCTGCTGGTCGCCGCCGCCCGCCGGGCGGCCGAGGACGCCGGAGTCGCCGTCAGCGTCACCGTCCTGGACGCCGGTGGCCACCTGCTCGCCTTCCGCCGGGACGACCGCGCCGTGCTGATCTCCGGCGAGACCAGCACCCGCAAGGCCTACACGGCTCTCCAGCTGAACGCGCCCACCGCAGACCTCGTCGACGCCGTTCAGCCCGGCGGCCTCTTCCACACCCTGCCCACGGCACTCGACCGCCCCCTGCTGTTCATCGCGGGCGGCATCCCCGTCCACCGTGACGGCCGGCTGGTCGGCGCGATCGGTGTCGGGGGCGGTGCTCCCGACCAGGACCACGGCTTCGCCACCGCGGCAGTGCAGGCCCTGGTCTGAGCCACACCGTCAGCCCGGACGTCATGACACCGGCCCCGCCGCTCCGAGCGGCGGGGCCGGTGCGTGTCACAGGCCGACTCAGCCCGCGGCGACCGTCAGTGGTGCGAACCGCCGGGTCCAGTCCCCCGGCAGGTCCGTGATGCCATAGGTCATCACCGAGTTGAACGCCACGGAGGCCAGGCCACGCTCCTTCACCCAGGCCAGCAACTCGTCATGGCGTACGTCGATGTCGGTCCGCAGTGGCCGGTCGGTGTGGGCCGCCAGCGAGGCGATCAGGGCCTTGGCGGTCCCCGTGTCCCGGGCGATCAGCGGGCCGACGACATGGGTGTCCATGTTGGGCCACGCGGCGGCGTAGCCGATGAGACAGCCGTCCTCCTCGGCCACCCGGAGCTGATCGGCGAAGGCGGGCAGGCGGGTGATGAGAGAGGTGCGATCGGTGCCGAACACCTCCTCGTCGAGGCGCAGGATCGCCGGGACGTCCTCTGCGGTGGCCGCGCGCGTGGAGATCCCGGAATGCCGGCCGCCGGGGATGAAGCGGCCCCTCAGCATCTCCGCCCGGCCCGTGACCTTGAAGCCCAGCTCTTCGTACAGAGGACGGCCGTACGGGGTGGCGTGCAGGGTCAGGGGAGTCGTCCCCATGGTGGACATCACATGCCGCATCAACCGGCGACCGACGCCCTGACGGGCGTGTCGTCGGGCCACCAGCACCATGCCGATGGCGCCGAGATCCGGCCGCCCCCACGCGCCGTACTCCGTGACCACACACGCGGCGACAAGGCCGCCCTCAGGGTCGTCGATGCCGACGCCCTTGCCGGCCGTGAGGAGGAACCCCCACTTGTGTTCCTCGCGTGGCCACCCCCGGTCTTCGGACAGGTCGGCGCAGGCAACGAGATCGCGAGGCGTCAGACGGCGAATGGGCAGAGCGGTGAGGGAAGGAGTCGGCACGCAGGTCAGGCTGTCCGACGGGCACCCACGCCGTCCACCCGTTTCGACGCGGACGCACGTGCTTTTGGCCATCTCGTAGCCCTGTACAAGCCCACGGACGGCTGCGTGTTTCACGTGAAACAGCGACAGTCCACTAGCCTCGGGTCATGGCGAGACTTCATCTCTTCGATCTCGACGGCACCTTGCTGCATGGAACGACCGCTCCAGTGGAAATCTCACGCCAGTTGGGTCTTGAGGCAGAGACGGTGGCGCTGGACCGTGCGATCGCGGAGGGCCGAATCGATCCGCCACAGTACGCGGCTCAGGTGTACGACCTCTGGGCAGGCCTGACCGAGGACCATGTGCGGGCCGTGTTCGAGGCGGCTCCCTGGCTGAGCAGGATCCGCGAGGTCTGGGCGGCGATCAGAAGCGCGGGCGAGTACTGCGCGGTGGTGTCCCTGTCGCCCTCCTTCTTCGTCGAACGTCTCCTCGACTGGGGTGCCCACGCGGCGCACGGGTCGCGCTTCCCGGCCGTACCGTTCACCGAGCCCGTCGATCCCTCCGGGGCGCTCAGCGCAGCGGCCAAGGTGATCATCGCGCACCGGCTGTGCGCGGAGTTCGGGGTGACACCAGCCGACTGCGTGGCGTACGGCGACTCGTCGTCGGACAAGGAGCTGTTCGCCGTCGTACCGGTTTCCGTGGCGGTCAACGCCGACGCACACCTGACCGGACTGGCGACCCACGTGTACACAGGACGCGATCTGTGGGATGCCTATGAACTGGTCGGGCCGGCCCGGTGAGGGATCCATTAGCGAGATCGACGTCTTGCGCCGGGCTGACCGTGCCTAACCGAGGTCGGGGGCGTGCATGGCCCGCACCCCTTCGATGTTTCCGTCCAGGTAGTGGCGCAGGGACAGCGGGACGAGATGGACGGACGCGATGCCGACGCGGGTGAACGGAACGCGGACGATCTCGTACTCGCCGGCGGGCTCGTCCACTTCGGGACCGTGACGCAGGGAGGGGTCCATGGACTCCAGCCGGCAGACGAAGAAGTGCTGCACCTTCACCCCGGTCGCACCGCCGTCCTCACCGATGTGCTCCACCGTGTCCACGAAACACGGCACCACGTCGGTGATCTTGGCGCCGAGTTCCTCCTCCACCTCGCGGTGCAGGGCGTCCACGACGGTCGAGTCCCCGGGTTCGACGCCCCCGCCGGGAGTGACCCAATAGGGATCGACACCCGGCTTGGTGCGCTTGATCAGGATCAGGTCGTCACCGTCCAGGAGAACGGCACGGGCGGTGCGCTTGACCACGGGTCGGACGGTCATGGGAGAAATGTGGCCCCGCTGGTTCCACGTGAAACATCGCAAAGTGCCACGACCTGACCACAGCGTGTACCCGTGCCGGACGGAGTCAGCACCAGGCCGTGGCGGCGCGCTGGAGCCACTCATGGGCCCGGGCGATATGAGGCAGTGCGAGCGTGCCGGTCCGCACCACCAGGAAGTAGGTCCGCAGGGGTGGGACCACCGGATCGTGCAGGGTGACGATCGTGCCGTTCTCCAGTGCCGGGGCGCACAGGTAGCGGGGCAGTACCGCCAGTCCGGCACCGGCGGTGACCACGGAGAGCACGGCCCGGAGGTCCGGGGCGATGACCGTGCCCGTGGCGGCCGGGCGGGAGTCGAAGACGGAGGCCCAGTAGCGGGAGACGAACGGCAGCGATTCGTGGACCTCGACGAGCGGCAGGTGCTCCAGGGCCGGGGCACCCTTCAGCCGCAGCGTGGCCGAGCCGATCCGTTCCGCCCAGCGTGGGGCCGCGACCAGCACCAGCTCCTCGTCGCAGAGCGGAGTGGCGGTCAGCAGCGCACCGCGCGGCCATGCCGTGCTGATGGCCAGGTCATGAAGGCCGCAGGCCAGCCCCTCCAGCACCTCTTCGGTCGTCCCGAAGGAGGCACGTAACGCGAGGCTCCGGCCGTCGTCGCCGGTCAGCTCGCTGAGTGCCGGCAGAGCACGTTCGGCGGTGAACTCCGCGGGACCCGCCAGGTGCAGCGTCCGTGACGACGACTCGTCGTCCAGGCCGCTCTCGACTATCTCCACCAGGGCGTCGAGATGCGGTGCTGCCCTGTGCGCCAGCTCGTCGCCGACGGTCGTCGGGGTCACTCCGCGCGCCTGGCGGAGGAACAGCGGTCTGCCGAGCTGACGCTCCAGCGTGCGGATCTGCGAGGTGACGGCGGGCTGGGAGAGGCCGAGCAGGGCTGCGGCGCGGGTGAAGGAGCCGGCTCTGTGCACGGCGACGAAGGTCCGCAGCAAGGCCAGATCCATGGCACGCCCTCCCCTGTCGCTGCCTCGTCCGGCCCTTAGGCAGGCACTAAGTATAAATATGTCGATAGGCCTCTGTCGTTAGCGTGATTGGACACTGACCCAGAGTCAACTAGCCTGGTTCGCACGGTTCTTCCCCTGGGAAAGCCGCAGACGGTCCGAGCCACGAGGGGGGAGGCTCGGACCGTCCTGACGACAGCGGCGGGGGACACGGACGCTACTCGGCGGACTCGTCCAGGGCGCGGAGCACGTCTGCCACCAGGTCCTCCGGGTCCTCCGCGCCGACGGACATGCGGATGAAGCCCTCCGGGACGGCGTCCCCGCCCCAGCGGCGGCGGCGTTCGGCCGTGGACCGCACCCCGCCGAAGCTCGTCGCGTCCTCCACCAGCCGCAGGGCAGCCAGGAAACGCTCGGCACGCGCGCGCGTGGGCAGGGTGAAGGAGACGACGGAGCCGTAGCGCCGCATCTGCTGCGTGGCGATCTTGTGCGAGGGGTCGTCGGGCAGGCCCGGGTAGCGCAGGCCGGAGACCTCGGGCCGCTGTCGCAGTGCCTGAGCGACGGCCAGGGCGGTGGCGTTCTGCCGGTCGACGCGCAACTGGAGCGTGGCGATGGACCGGTGCGCGAGCCAGGCCTCCATGGGGCCGGAGATGGCGCCGACGATCTTGCGCCAGCGGCGCACGGCCGCCATCGCCTCGGTGTCGCGACCCGTGACGTAACCCAACAGGACATCGCCATGGCCGGTGAGCTGCTTGGTACCGCTCGCCACGGAGAAGTCGGCGCCCAGCTCCAGCGGACGCTGGCCGAGCGGGGTGGCGAGGGTGTTGTCGACGGCCACCAGGGCGCCACGCGCGTGGGCCGCCTCGGCCAGGCGCCGGATGTCGCAGACATCGAGCCCGGGGTTGGACGGCGACTCGATCCACAGCAGCCGGGCCCCGTCGAGCACCTCCAGCTGGGCGTCCCCGCCGGTCGGGGCCGTGCGGACCTCCACGCCGTACGCCTCCAGCTGGGCGCCGACCAGCGGCAGCACCTGGTAGCCGTCGGACGGCAGCACGACCGCGTCCCCGGCGCGCAGCTGCGAGAACAGCACGGCGGAGATCGCCGCCATGCCGGAGGCGAAGACCAGCGTCTCGGCGTCCTGCCCGGGTGCCTCCAGCTCGCTGACGGCCCGCTCCAGCAGCGTCCAGGTCGGGTTCTCGTCACGGCCGTACGCATACGGTCCCGAGACCTCGCCGGGCAGGTGGAAGTGGGCCGCGAACACCGGTCCTGGCAGGGTCGGCTCGTTCTTGGCAGGCTCGGGCAGTCCCGCCCGCACCGCGCGCGTGCCGTCGCCGACGGGACCCTCGTTCTTCGTGGCATCGCTCATGCGGCCCGTCCTTCCAGCTCGTCCCTCACGGCGGCGAGCAGACCGGTGCTCGCCGCCTCCACCATCTCAAGACACTCCTCGAAGCCGTCCCGGCCCCCGTAGTACGGGTCCGGCACGTCGAGGTCGTCGCCGGCGGCGGGGTCGTAGGAGCGCAGCAGGCGTATCTTGCGCGCGTCATCCGCGGTGGGCGCCAGGCGGCGCAGGGCCTTGAGATGGCCGGTGTCGAGGGCGATCACGAGGTCGAGACCGGCGAACCACGACGGCAGGAACTGGCGGGCGACGTGCTCGCTGTCGTAGCCGTGCTCCTCCAGGACCGAGACGGTACGCGGGTCGGCGGGTTCGCCCTCGTGCCAGCCGCCGGTGCCGGCGCTGTCGACCGCCACCAGCTCCTCCAGCCCGGCCTCCGCCACGCGCGCGCGGAAGACGGACTCGGCCATCGGGGAGCGGCAGATGTTGCCGGTGCACACGAAACAGACGCGGTAGGTCATGTGCTCAGTCCTCGTCGGGCAGGACGACGTGCAGTGCCCAGGAGACGACGGAGACGATCAGACCGCCGAGGACGGCCGTCCAGAAACCGTCCACATGGAAACTCAGGTCCAGCTTGCCGCAGACCCAGGAGGTCAGCAGCAGCATCAGCGCGTTCACGACCAGGGTGATCAGCCCCAGGGTGAGGATGAACAACGGGAAGGTGAGCACCTTCACGATCGGCTTGACCAACCAGTTCACCAGGCCGAAGATCAACGCGACGACGATCAGCGTGCCGGCCTTCTTGGCGGTGCTGTCACCCGTCAGAGTGATCTTGTCGAGCAGCCACACAGCGACCGCCAGGGCGCCCGCGTTGGCGATCGTCTTGACTACGAAATTCTTCATGTGTCTGATCGTGGCAGACCGGGCGGACCGTGGCCGGACGGACGGTGAGCGGTGCGACGGCGGGCAGCGGAACAGCGAGCAGTGAGGCGAGGGCGGCAGCGGCGATGAAGGCATTCCGGCTGGATGATCTGGAGGCGGAACGAGCCGCCAACGAAGGCGCTTACCTGCAGTTCCTGCGCGAGCGGAACATGTCGGTCGGTCTCTACGCCCTCGACGCGGGTGAGCACGACCCGCAGAACCCGCACGGCCAGGACGAGGTGTACGTCGTGGTCAGCGGCCGGGCGTCGATCACCGTCGGTCTGGAGACGACGCAGGTGGCGCGGGGCAGCGTCGTGTACGTGCCCGCCGGGGTCCCCCACAAGTTCCACCACATCAGCGAGGACCTCAGGGTGCTCGTCGTGTTCTCTCCACCCGAGGCGTGACCCCGCAGCCCCGGGTTCCCTAGGGGACGGGTCAGGGGAGGACAAGGGATGCGAGGGCCCCCTGAGGGCCCTCCGCGGCCCTAGCATCGAGTGCGGAACATCGACAACGCACATGAACGCAAAGGACGAGGGCGATGCGAGAGATCTTCGCGGGGCTGCCGTGGTGGGTGAAGTGGGTCGCGGTGCCGGTCATCGCCCTGGTCGTGTTCGGCGGCCTGATAGCGACGGTGGTCGGGTTCGTGATCGGCCTGCTGTTCAAGGCGCTGGTCTTCGTCGCCCTGGTCGGCGGACTGATCTACGTCGTCCGCAAGTTCATGGGGAACTCCTCGTCGCGCAGCGACTGGTGAGGCGCCCGGGAGCCGGTCACCCGTGACGGAGTGCCGGTTCCCTCGGGGGAGGGAAGTTTCTCCCGGGAGCCGTCTGCGGGCGGTGGCGGGCGGTTAAAGTCCGGAACTCCCACGGGTCCGGCCCCGTGGGCGGCGCAGACCCCCCTCCGTGCTCTTGTCGCACGGGCTGTCCCTCGCGCTCCGGGAGTGATCCTTGGCCACGGTTGACACCGCACCGGCAGAATCCCACGCACCCCCCGCCCCGCCGCGTTCGTGCGTGCCCCCCGTCCAGCGACCGGTCCCGCTGGCCGTCCCGGGCCAGCCGCAGGCGACGGGCATCCCCGGACCCCCACGTGCCGCGGACGCTCCGGGACCCCCACGCGGCGCGGACGCCCCCGGACCCCCGCGTGCGGCGGGCCGCCCCGGACCACCGCCCGCCGCCGGCCGGCCGGGACCACCGGCCGCCCCCGCACCCGCGGCCACGCTCATCGGGTCCGTCCAGCGCGCCATGCGCCTGCTGGAGACCGTCGCCGCGCACGCGTACGGCGCGCCCGCCAAACAACTCGCCCGTGAGACCGGCCTCGCCCTGCCCACGACGTACCACCTGCTGCGCACCCTGGTCCACGAGGGCTATCTGCGCCGCGAGAAGGGGCTGTTCTTCCTCGGTGACGCGGCGGAGCGACTGGGCCGCAGCGGAGCGCAGCAGAAACGTCGCAGCACGGTGGCGGACACGCTCGCGCACTGGCGCGATTCCATCGGAGTGCCGGTGTACTACGCGATGTACCGGAACGGCGAGATCGAGGTCATGTGCGTCTCCGCCTCCCGTCAGGCGCCCGCGGTGGAGGAGTGGGCGGACTTCCGGGAGACCGGCCACGCGCACGCGATCGGACAGTGCCTGCTCTCCCAGCTGGACGAGGACGCGCGGCGTGACCACCTCGCCCGGTATCCCGTGCGGCCCCTCACGCCGTACACGGTGCGGGACAACGACGTGCTGCTGCGCCGGCTCGCCCGGACGCGGCGCATGGAACCGGTGGTGGAACGCCAGGAGTACGCGGTCGGCACCGTCTGCGCGGCGGTTCCGATCACGGTCGGTACCACCGCGGCCACCATGGCCATCTCCCTGCCCGTTCACCAGGCCGACCGGCTGATGCCCGCGGCGCACCGGCTGCAGGCGGAGATCGGGCGGCATCTGGGGTCGCTCACTCTCTCTATCAGTATCTGAAAACTCACTCCTTGTGATCTCTCGTGTACTTTCAGCAAGATTTGACCACGGTCAGAGGGATCAATCCCGGCCAGTCGATGTCATATGACGGGATAGGCAATGCGCGAGTCCGTACAGGCAGAAGTCATGATGAGCTTTCTCGTGTCGGAGGAGCTCTCCTTCCGCATCCCGGTGGAGTTGCGCTACGAGACCTGTGATCCGTATGCCGTACGCCTCACCTTCCATCTGCCCGGCGACGCGCCGGTGACCTGGGCCTTCGGACGGGAGCTGCTCATCGACGGGGTCGGCCGCCCGTGCGGGGAGGGCGACGTGCACATCGCCCCCGTGGAGTCCGAGGTGCTGGGCGAGGTGCTGATCCGGCTTCAGGTCGGCGGCGACCAGGCCCTGTTCCGGTCGTCGGCGCCACCGCTCGTGGCCTTCCTCGACCGGACGGACAAGCTCGTGCCGCTCGGCCAGGAGGGCGCGCTCGCCGATTTCGACGCCCACCTCGACGAGGCCCTGGACCGCATCCTGGCCGAGGAACAGAGCGCCGGCTGAACGATGGGGAAGGGGTGGCGGGCGGTCCGCCATGCCACGCGGAACTGTGCAGGAACGCTTCTGCGGGGGGCGGCTGACCGCTCCCGGCTCCTCCCTCCTCGCGTCACCCCTCCCGGCTCCTCCTCCCTGCGTCACCGCTTCCGGCGTCGGCCCCGGCCGCCGCGTGCCGGCGCGGGCTGTGCCCCGGCGGGCGCAGGGACACCGGGACCGGTCCGGTCGGCCGACACGACGAGCGCGGCCAGTGCGGTGGTGACCGGGACGGAGGCGACCAGACCGATCGAGCCCACGAGCGTGCGCACGATCTCCTCGGCCACCAGCTCGCTGTTGGCCACGGTGCCGACGCTGCTCTGCGCGATGGAGAACAGCAGCAGCAACGGCAGTGCGGCACCGGCGTAGGCGAGCACCAGGGTGTTGACCACGGACGCGATGTGGTCGCGGCCGATGCGGATGCCCGCCCGGTACAGCCCGCGCCAGCCCATCGACGGGTTGGCCTCGTGCAGCTCCCAGACGGCGGAGGTCTGTGTCACCGTCACGTCGTCCAGGACGCCGAGCGAACCGATGATGACGCCTGCCAGCAGCAGACCGCTCATGTCGATCGACGGATACAGGCCGTGGATCAGGCCGGTGCTGTCGTCCGTGTTACCGGTCAGCGCGGCCCAGCCGATGAACAGCGACCCGAGCACGCCGATCAGGCAGAGCGAGATCAGTGTGCCGAGCACCGCCACCGACGTGCGCGCCGACAGCCCGTGGCACATGTACAGGGCGATGAGCATGATGGCGCTCGACCCCACCACGGCGACCAGCAGCGGGTTCGCCCCCTCCAGGATCGCCGGCAGGATGAACAGGGTCAGCACGAGGAAACTCACGGCGAGCGCGACCAGCGCCATGACTCCGCGCAGCCGGCCCACCACCACGACGGCCACCGCGAAGATCCCCGCGAGCAGTGCCATGGGGAACGTCCGGTTCACATCGGTCACCGAGTACTGCAGGTCCTTGGGGGCCGAGGGCTCATAGGCGACCACGACTTTCTCGCCCTGGTGCAGCTGCCGCGACTGGTCCGGCTGCACGATCTCGGTGAAGGTACGGCCCTTGTCCTTACCGGTGTCGATCCGGATGGTGGCCCTCTTGCAGGTTCTGTTGGCCTCCGCCGACGTGCCCTCGGTGTTGGAGGTGTCGCCGGCCGGAGTGCCGCCGGAGGCGTTCACCGACTTGCAGCTGACCTCGACGACCCGGCTGACCGTTGCCTGTTGGGTCTGCCGGTCGAAGCCGACGCCGGTGCGCTTGTGGGAGGGAGCTTGCCCCGGCCAGAGCACCACGAGGCCGACCAGGACCGCCGCGGTGAAGGGGACCAGGATCGCCGCGATGACCTTGCGCAGGTGCTGGGAGACGGGGGTGGCGGGGCCGTGGCTGTGGCCATGTGAGTGACCATGGCCGCGCGGCCCGTGGCCGTGTCCATCCCCTTGCTCCGGGCCGTCTCGGCGGGGCGGCTCGGGCGGCTGGTAAGGGTACTGCTCGATCCTGGTCACCGCCCGATCATCGCAAGAACGGCGGGGGGCCCACTGTTCACCGCGCCACACATGACGCTAGCGTGGGAGCACCTTTGTACACGCGGGAGCTCGGAGCACCGGGCTGAGAGGGCGCTGAACTCCGTACACGCGACGTTTCACGTGGAACAAGAGGCGTTCCACAGGAAACGTCGGCAGACGGACACCGCTGCGTCGACCGCCGAACCTGTTACCGGGTAATGCCGGCGTAGGGAGTAGGTCTCATGGCCAACAAGGACGCACGCACGCCTGCCTCCGTCCAGGACGAGAAGTCACAGGAGGCCGGGAAGTCCATCGGCTGGCACAAGGCGTACGTCGAGGGCTCGCGCCCCGATCTGCGCGTGCCGGTCCGTCAGGTGCACCTCACCAACGGGCAGTCGGTCACGCTGTACGACACATCCGGCCCGTACACCGATCCACTCGTCGACACGGACGTCCGCCGTGGCCTGCCGCCGTTGCGGGAGAACTGGATCATCGCCCGCGGCGACACCGAGGAGTACGCGGGCCGTCCGGTCCGTCCCGAGGACGACGGCATCAAGCACACCGCGCCGCGCGGCGGGCTGCGGAACCTGGACGCGGTCTTCCCCGGACGCCCGCGACAACCGCGGCGGGGCCGCGACGGCCAGGCGGTGACGCAGCTCGCGTACGCCCGCCGCGGCGAGATCACGCCGGAGATGGAGTTCGTGGCCCTCCGGGAGAACGTCTCCCCCGAGGTGGTGCGCGAGGAGATCGCGGCGGGCCGGGCGGTGCTGCCGGCCAACGTCAACCACCCGGAGATCGAGCCGATGATCATCGGCAAGCGGTTCCTGGTGAAGGTGAACGCCAACATCGGCAATTCCGCGGTGACGTCCTCCATCGAGGAGGAGGTCGAGAAGATGACCTGGGCGACCCGCTGGGGCGCCGACACGGTCATGGACCTGTCCACCGGCCGCAACATCCACACCACGCGCGAGTGGGTCCTGCGCAACTCCCCCGTCCCCATCGGCACGGTGCCGCTCTACCAGGCCCTGGAGAAGGTCGACGGCAAGGCCGAGGAACTGACCTGGGAGATCTACAAGGACACCGTCATCGAGCAGGCCGAGCAGGGCGTGGACTACATGACGGTCCATGCGGGCGTCCGGCTGCCGTACGTGCCGCTCACCGCGAATCGCAAAACCGGCATCGTCTCGCGCGGCGGTTCGATCATGGCCGCGTGGTGCCTGGCGCACCACAAGGAGTCGTTCCTGTACGAGAACTTCGAGGAGCTGTGCGAGATCCTCGCCGCCTACGACGTCACGTACTCGCTGGGTGACGGCCTGCGGCCGGGGTCGATCGCGGACGCCAACGACGAAGCGCAGTTCGCGGAGCTGAGGACGCTCGGGGAACTCAACCGGATCGCCAGGCGTTTCCACGTACAGACGATGATCGAGGGCCCGGGACACGTCCCGATGCACAAGATCAAGGAGAACATCGACCTTCAGCAGGAGATCTGCGATGAAGCCCCGTTCTATACGCTCGGCCCGCTGACCACGGACGTCGCGCCGGCGTACGACCACATCACCTCCGGCATCGGTGCCGCGATGATCGCCTGGTGGGGCACGGCGATGCTCTGCTACGTCACGCCCAAGGAGCACCTAGGCCTGCCCAACCGGGACGACGTCAAGACCGGCGTCATCACCTACAAGATCGCCGCACACGCGGCGGACCTCGCCAAGGGGCATCCCGGTGCGCAGGAGTGGGACGACGCGCTGTCCGACGCCCGCTTCGAGTTCCGCTGGGAGGACCAGTTCAACCTCGCGCTGGACCCGGACACGGCTCGGGAGTTCCACGACGAGACCCTGCCGGCCGAGCCCGCCAAGACGGCGCACTTCTGCTCCATGTGCGGGCCGAAGTTCTGCAGCATGAAGATCTCGCAGGACATCCGGCGGGAGCACGGCGGCAGCCGGGCGGAGATCGAGGAGGGCATGGCCCAGAAGTCGCAGGAGTTCGCGGCCGCCGGCAACCGGGTGTACCTGCCGATCGCGGACTGACTGAGCGCAGCACGCTGAACTCGCCGCGCCGGCCGGTCCCCTGACGGCCGGCTGGTGCGGCGGGGCAGCGGGTCGACGGCCGGCCGGTGTGGTGTCAGCACACCGGTGGGCCGGCCCGGATCACTCGGGCTGGTGGTCCGGGCCTCCGAAGTCCGGGCTCGTGTAGTCGGGGCTGGTGAAGCTCGGACGGCCGGTCGCGGTGCCGTCGCCGGGGCTGCTGAAGCCGGGGCGGTCGTAACCGAGGCGAGGTATGCGGCCGGTCGGTGCGGGCGGAATCGACGAGTGCCCGGCGGCCGTGCCGGGCTCGGCGAGTGCCTCCCGGAGGAAGGGCAGGATGCCGCGCTCCAGCAGGGCGTCCCGCCATGCCTCCCTGGCCCTGGCCAGCTCCTCGCGGGCCGCGTCCCGTGCCCGGTCGTCCGCCGGGGTGCTGTTGCGCAGAGCGGTGAGCAGCAGTCCGACCGCGGCGACGAGGACGGCCGCCGCGGTGATGGCACCGAACACCCATCCGGCGGTGAGCATGGTCCGGGCGAAGGTCTGGCCGGGGTCGAGCGCCTTCAGGACGTAGCCGACGAGCAGGAAGATCACCGCGGCGGTCCCGGAGAGGACGGGAGCCAGGACGGCGATGACCGCGATGGCGCCCGCGCCGGTGTTCTCGGCGGCCTCCCCGAGAGCGGTGGCGAGGCCCGCGGTGGCCGAACCGGAGTCGTCCTCCTCGGAGTTGCCGACGGCCGGCGGGCCGGACAGCGCCGGGTGACGCAGTTCGTCGCGCAGCTTGACGTAGTGCTGGTACTCGGCCGCCGCCGCTGCCGTGATCAGGGCGGAGGCGGCGAGCGCCATGGTGCGCAGTTGTTCGGAGTTGAGCCGCTGTCCGACAGCGGCCAGTTCCGGTCGGTGCGGTGCGGAGCGCAGCGCCTCATCGAGGAGCCGCTCGAATTCCTGGCGGTCCTCGCTCTGCAGGTGCTGCGGAACGCTGTTCATGTGCATCCCCCGATGCTCCGTAGGGCTTGGGGCTCGCACGCCGGCGAGCCGTCGGGCAGAAACGGAGGGGAGCCTGCTACGGATAAGCCGATGGTAGAGCCGTGACGGCGCGCGGTGACAGGGGATTGCCGGAAATTGCGGTCCGGCCTGCGCGTACGCGGCTGGGGGATGCCTGCCGGCCGAACGGTCAGCCGTCCAGGGGAAGTTGCTGGACCAGCAGTTTCCCGGCCATGGTCACTCCGCCGTCCATGGCGATGGCGAGTCCGTCGGCGTAGACGTGCGGTCCCTCGACGACCGGGCGGGTGCTCTCCTCGCCGTCCTCGGAGCCGACCTGGCCGAGGAGGTAGGGAATGGGACTGTGCCCGTGAACGACCCGGGTGCCGCCGTACGTATCGAGGAGCGAGCGTACGGCGTCGGCGCCGCCCTCGTCGCGGAAGGAGAAGCGTTTGGTGAACTTGCGGAACAGGTCCCAGACCTCGTCGGCGTCGTTGCGGGTCAGAGCCTCGCGGACGGTGTCGTTGACCGCCTCGATGGAGTCGCCGTAATCGAGGTAGGCGGTGGTGTCCGAGTGGAGGAGCAGATAGCCGTCGACCTCCTCGACGGCGTCGAGGCGGGCCATCCACTGCAGATGGTGGTCCTGGAGGCGGTCCATGTCGGTCTTCTGGCCGCCGTTGAGCAGCCAGGCCGCCTGGAAGGTGGCGGTTCCCGCGCCGGAGGTGACGGGCGTGTCGCCGAACCGCTTCGCGCCGAGGAGCAGCAGCTCGTGATTGCCCATGAGGGCCTTGCAGTAGCCGCCGGCCGCCGCGGCCTCGGCGGACAGCCGCATGACCAGGTCGATGACGCCGATGCCGTCCGGGCCGCGGTCGGTGAAGTCGCCGAGGAACCACAAGCGGGCGGTGCCGGCGCACCACTGCCCCGAGGCGTCGATCAGGCCCTGCTCCTGCAGGGCCGCCACCAGCTCGTCCAGGTAGCCGTGGACGTCACCGACGACATAGAGCGGGCCCGGCCCGGTCGCGGGCTGCGGGACCGGGGCGGCGGGGGCGGGCTCGACGGGGAGCTGGAGGGTGTCGCCGCGGTTGATGACGGGCAGGTCGCGCTGGGTCGGGGTGTAGCCCTCGGGATACGCCTCGTCGGCGGGCGGTACGACGTCGCCGGGGTGGATCTGCTGGACGTACGGACCGGTCTCGTGGACGTACGCGGGTACCCGGAAATCGCGCAGCGTCGCCGTCCGCTCCGCCTCGGGTCCCTGACCGGCCCCCTGAGTCATCAGACCCCTCCACCATCGCGCCGCATCTGCACCGCTTCGGACTGCCTGGTCGCAGCGGTCCGCGGTGTCGTGGGCCCATCATAGGAACGCGCGTCGCGCCGTGTGATGACCCAGGGGTGGTGAATCGGAACAAGACTCCAGTTCGCCGCGGCATTCGCCCCGTTTGGGCAGATGTTCGACGGGCTGTCGGCCGGCCGGGCCCTCGGTCCACCGGGTCCGCCCCGCCCGTGGATGCGCCGACGGGTCACCCTGTGCCGCACCGGCCGGGTCCACGGGGAGGGTCGGTGCGGCGGGCGGTGCCAGGGCCCGCAGCCCGGCATGATCCAAACGAAAGACCCTACGTGTCGTCCGGTGTCCGCGGCGGGCTGACCGTCGTGCGTGGGGGCCGCCGCTGGGACGAGGTGCGCACGATCAGTTCGGTCGGTATCACCTGCTCGACCGGCTGGTCCGACTCGACGCCCTCGATGGCGTCGATGAGGAGCTGGACGACCGCGGTGCCGATGCGGCGCGGCTTCAGGGACAGGGTGGTGATCGGCGGCTCGGTGCTGGCGTACCCGGTGGACTCGCTGCAGCACACGAGCAGCAGGTCGTCGGGGACGCGCAGGCCGTAGCGGCGGGCGGCGGCGAGCAGGTCGGTGCCGTTGGGGTCGAACAGCCCGTAGACCGCGTCGGGCCGGTCGGGGCGGGCGAGCAGCCGGTCGGCGGCGACGGCGCCCGCGCACGGGTCGTGGGCCGGGTAGGCCTCGTAGACGGGGTCCTGGCCGACCCGCTCGCACCAGCGCAGGTACGCGGTGGTCGACAGGTGGGTGTACGTGTCCGTCGTGGTGCCCGTGAGCAGGCCGATGCGGCGGGCGCCGGCGGCGGCGAGGTGGTCGAGGATGCCGAGTACGGCGGCCTCGTGGTCGTTGTCGACCCAGGCGGTCACGGGGAGCGCGCCGGCCGGGCGGCCGTCCGAGACGACCGGCAGTCCCTGTCGGACCAGCTCGCTGACCACGGGGTCCTGGTCGGAGGGGTCGATGACGACCGTGCCGTCCAGGGCGACGTTGGACCAGACGTCGTGGCGGGAGGTCGCGGGCAGGATGACCAGGGCGTAGCCGCGGGCGAGCGCGGCCGAGGTCGCGGCCCGGGCCATCTCGGCGAAGTAGGCGAACTCCGTGAAGGTGAAAGGTTCATCCCCGTACGTGGTCACGGTCAGGCCGATCAGACCCGACTTCCCGGTACGGAGGGTGCGGGCGGCCGCCGACGGCCGGTACCCGAGCCGGTCGGCGACCTCGCGGACATGGCGTCGGGTGGCGTCCGGGAGCCGGCCCTTGCCGTTGAGGGCGTCGGACACGGTCGTGATGGAGACCCCGGCGGCGGCGGCGACGTCCCTGATGCCCGCCCGACCCGGCCGGCTGCCTCGGCGTGAGGTTTCCGCGCGGCTCACCTGGTGCTTCCCTGCTGCTGTCATGGCGAGCCGATAGTAGGGCTCATACGGTGGGGTAGTGCGGACGCATATGCACGCGTTGACAGGCACGTTTCTGCATGGTCATTGGGTGTCAACTTCCTTGGAAAACAAGGTTGTTGAGCGATCCAATAGTAAGACGTGACTTGTCGACGCGGATGGACCTACCAAGCCCCCGATGTCTCGAAGAGGTCTCAACTCACCTGCACGGGGGACGCGCGCCACGGCGCAAGCTACCGGCGCATAGATATATGTACGGCGCGCCCCCCGAAACGTACGCCTTCGTACGAGGATGCCCTTGATGTCGGCCGAAGACGTGAGCTTCGCCTCTTCCCGTGGTGGTGGCCGCATTTCCGGGCGTCCCGAACCTGTTCGCAGCGGCGCCGAATCCTCTTAAGGTGTGGAGTATTGGATGTCGGCGGTGTCGACGGGCCGCCGGTGGTCGCGAGGAGGACTGCGGTGAGCGAGACGAGCCCCAAGCTGCGCGCCGAGCTGGAGGGTATCCCCACCTACAAGCCGGGCAAGCCGGCCGCGGCCGGCGGACCGGTCGCCTACAAGCTGTCCTCCAACGAGAACCCGTACCCGCCGCTGCCCGGTGTGCTGGAGAGCGTGAGCGCGGCGGCCTGCGACTTCAACCGTTACCCGGACATGGCCTGCACCGGGCTGATGAACGAGCTGTCCGACCGCTTCGGTGTGCCGCTGTCCGACCTGGCCACCGGCACCGGCTCGGTGGGTGTCGCCCAGCAGCTGATCCAGGCCACCAGTGGCCCCGGCGACGAGGTGATCTACGCCTGGCGGTCGTTCGAGGCGTACCCGATCATCACGCAGATCAGCGGTGCCCGCTCGGTGCAGGTGCCGCTGACGCAGGGCGATGTGCACGACCTGGACGCGATGGCGGACGCGATCACCGACCGGACCCGGCTGGTCTTCGTCTGCAACCCCAACAACCCGACCGGCACGGTGGTGCGACGGGCCGAGCTGGAACGGTTCCTCGACCGGGTGCCCACTGATGTGCTGGTGGTGCTGGACGAGGCCTACCGGGAGTTCATCCGCGACCCCGAGGTGCCCGACGGTGTCGAGCTGTACCGGAAGCGGCCCAACGTCTGTGTCCTGCGGACCTTCTCCAAGGCGTACGGGCTGGCCGGGCTGCGCGTCGGTTTCGCGATCGCCCATGAGTCGGTGGCGGCGGCGCTGCGCAAGACGGCGGTGCCGTTCGGGGTGAGCCAGCTGGCCCAGGAGGCCGCGATCGCTTCGCTGCGGGCCGAGGACGAGCTGCTGGGCCGGGTGGGCTCGCTGGTGTGCGAGCGCACACGCGTGGTCGACGCGCTGCGGGCCCAGGGCTGGACGGTGCCGGACACGCAGGCGAACTTCGTGTGGCTGCGGCTGGGGGAGAGCACGGTCCCGTTCGCACAGGCCTGCGAGGAGCACGGCGTGGTGATCCGGCCGTTCCCGGGCGAGGGTGTGCGGGTGACGGTCGGGGAGCCCGAGGCGAACGACATCTTCCTGAAGGTGGCGGAGGTGTTCCGCAAGGGGCTGTAGTCCCGAGGCAGCTCCGCACAGGGCGCGGACGCGCGAGGCGGCACCTCTTCGCCTCACGCGTCCGCCCCCGGCTCCATCTCTGTCATGCTCTTGACAGTGAGCCAGGGAGGGACCCCCCTACGCGGTCCGAAAATCAGTGCGTCATAATGGCTTGTGAATGTGAACGCTTTCACAAGCGCGTCCCGTTTGTTCCGTATGTGTGCAGTAAAAGGGGCAAACCGCCGCTGTACCACGCCGTAGTAAGGAGAGTGACGACGTGGACCTGGCTCTGGCGCCGGAGACACTGGCGCGCTGGCAGTTCGGCATCACCACCGTCTACCACTTCCTGTTCGTTCCGCTGACGATCTCCCTGGCCGCGCTCACGGCCGGGCTGCAGACGGCCTGGGTGCGCACGGAGAAGGAGAAGTACCTCAGGGCGACGAAGTTCTGGGGCAAGCTCTTCCTGATCAACATCGCGATGGGCGTGGTCACCGGCATCGTGCAGGAGTTCCAGTTCGGCATGAACTGGTCCGACTACTCGCGTTTCGTCGGTGACATCTTCGGCGCTCCGCTCGCCTTCGAGGCGCTGATCGCCTTCTTCTTCGAGTCCACCTTCATCGGCCTGTGGATCTTCGGCTGGGACAAGCTGCCCCAGAAGATCCATCTGGCCTGCATATGGATGGTCTCGATCGGCACCGTCCTGTCGGCGTACTTCATCCTCGCGGCGAACTCCTGGATGCAGCACCCGGTCGGCTACAAGATCGACAAGGCCAGGGGGAGGGCCGAGCTGACCGACTTCTGGGCCGTGCTGACCCAGAACACCGCCCTCAGCCAGGCCTTCCACACCCTGTCCGCGGCGTTCCTGACCGGTGGCGCCTTCATGGTGGGCATCTCCGCCTACCACCTGGCCCGCAAGAAGCACATCCGCGAGATGAAGACCTCGCTGCGGCTCGGCCTGGTCACCGTGGTCATCGCCGGCCTGCTCACCGCGGTCAGCGGCGACACCCTCGGCAAGGTGATGTTCAAGCAGCAGCCGATGAAGATGGCCGCCGCCGAGGCACTGTGGGACGGCCAGAAGCCGGCGCCGTTCTCGATCTTCGCCTATGGCGATGTGGACAAGGGCCACAACTCCGTGGCCATCGAGATCCCGGGTCTGCTGTCCTTCCTCGCAGACGACAGCTTCAGCTCGTACGTGCCCGGCATCAACGACGTGAACAAGGCCGAGCAGCAGAAGTTCGGGCCCGGTGACTACCGGCCCAACATCCCCGTCGCCTTCTGGGGCTTCCGGTGGATGATCGGCTTCGGCATGGCCTCCTTCGCCATCGGGCTCGCCGGGCTCTGGCTGACCCGGAAGAAGTTCATGCTGCCGCAAGCGCTCAGGGTCGGCGAGGACGAGGTGCCACACCTGGTGCTGTTCAGGAACAAGGCGCTCAGCCCGAAGCTCACGCCCTGGTACTGGCGCATCGCGACCTGGACCCTTGCCTTCCCGCTGATCGCCAACTCGTGGGGCTGGATCTTCACCGAGATGGGCCGCCAGCCGTGGGTCGTCTACGGCGTCCTCCAGACCCGGGACGCGGTCTCCCCCGGTGTCTCCCAGGGCGAGGTCCTCACCTCGATGACCGTCTTCACCGCGCTGTACGCCATCCTCGCCGTGGTCGAGGTCAAGCTGCTCGCGAAGTACGTCAAGGCCGGCCCGCCCGAGCTGACCGAGGCCGACCTCAACCCGCCCACGAAGATCGGCGGCGACACTCGTGACGCCGACAAGCCGATGGCCTTCTCGTACTAGGCCGAGGGAACAGTCATGGAACTACACGACGTCTGGTTCGTCCTGATCGCCGTCCTGTGGACCGGCTACTTCTTCCTGGAGGGATTCGACTTCGGGGTCGGCATCCTCACCAGGCTGCTGGCCCGCAACCGGCCCGAGCGCCGGGTGCTGATCAACACCATCGGCCCGGTCTGGGACGGCAACGAAGTGTGGCTGCTCACCGCGGGCGGCGCGACCTTCGCCGCGTTCCCCGAGTGGTACGCCACCCTCTTCTCCGGCTTCTACCTGCCCCTGCTGCTCATCCTGGTCTGCCTGATCGTCCGGGGTGTCGCCTTCGAGTACCGGGCCAAGCGGCCGGAGGAGAACTGGCAGCGCAACTGGGAGACGGCGATCTTCTGGACCTCGTTGCTCCCGGCGTTCCTGTGGGGTGTGGCCTTCGGGAACATCGTGCGGGGAGTGAAGCTCGACCGGAACTTCGAGTACGTCGGCAACCTCTGGGACCTGCTCAACCCCTACGCCCTGCTCGGTGGCCTGGTGACGCTCACGCTGTTCACCTTCCACGGAGCGGTGTTCACCGCGCTCAAGACGCTCGGGGAGATCCGGGTCCGGGCCCGGAAGCTGGCCCTGTGGGTCGGTCTGGTCGCGACCGTCGTGGCGCTCGCCTTCCTGTTGTGGACGCAGGCCGACAGCGGTGACGGCAAGAGCCTGGTGGCTCTGGTCGTGGCCGTCGTCGCCCTGGTGGCGGCTGTCGTGGCCAACCAGGCCGGGCGGGAGGGCTGGTCGTTCGCGCTGTCCGGCGTCACCATCGTGGCGGTCGTGGCGATGCTCTTCCTGTCGCTCTTCCCGAACGTCATGCCGTCCACCCTGAACGGGGACTGGAGCCTGACGGTCACCAACGCCTCGTCGAGCCCGTACACCCTGAAGATCATGACGTGGTGCGCGGCGATCGCCACACCGCTCGTTCTGCTCTACCAGGGCTGGACCTACTGGGTCTTCCGTAAGCGGATCGGCACACAGCACATCGCTCCTGACGCTGCGGCCGGCGCCGCGCACTGAGTCCGCCGAGGGTGCGGTTTCACGTGAAACAGCACCCTCGGAACCGAAGGGCATGTTTCACGTGAAACCAATCGATCCCCGCCTTCTGCGGTACGCCCGCGCCACCCGTCTCTTCCTCGTCGCGGTCGTCGGTCTGGGGGCCGTCGGTGCCGGACTGGTCATCGCTCAGGCCATGCTCGTCGCCGAGATCGTGGTCGGGGCGTTCCAGCACGGGCAGTCGGTCGCCGAGCTGCGTACTCCCCTGCTGCTGTTGGCCGGCGTGGCCGTCGGGCGATCGTTGGTCGCGTGGCTGGCCGAACTCGCGGCGCATCGTGCGAGCGCGGCCGTGAAGTCGGAACTGCGCGGGCGGCTGCTCGATCGGGCGGCGGCGCTCGGTCCGGGCTGGCTGAGCGGTCAGCGGACCGGCTCACTGGTCACCCTGGCGACGCGCGGTGTCGACGCCCTGGACGACTACTTCTCGCGCTACCTGCCGCAGTTGGGGCTCGCCGTGGTGGTGCCCGTGGCGGTGCTGGCCCGGATCGTCACCGAGGACTGGGTGTCGGCGGCGATCATCGTCTGCACCCTGCCGTTGATCCCGGTCTTCATGATGCTGATCGGCTGGGCGACCCAGTCCCGGATGGAGCGGCAGTGGCGGTTGCTGTCGCGGCTGTCCGGCCACTTCCTGGACGTGGTCGCGGGACTGCCCACGCTGAAGGTGTTCGGCCGGGCCAAGGCGCAGGCGCAGTCCATCCGGCGGATCACCGGCGAGTACCGGCAGGCCACCCTGCGGACGCTGCGGATCGCCTTCCTGTCCTCGTTCGCGCTGGAGTTGCTGGCCACGTTGTCGGTCGCGCTGGTCGCCGTGACGATCGGGATGCGGCTCGTCCACGGAGACATGGATCTGTACACCGGGCTGGTCATCCTTGTGCTGGCACCCGAGGCGTATCTGCCGCTGCGGCAGGTGGGCGCGCAGTACCACGCGGCGGCGGAGGGGCTTGCCGCGGCGGAGGAGATCTTCACCGTGCTGGAGACGGCGGTGCCGGAGTCGGGTACCGGTGCGGTGCCGGCGGGTGGGGTGGCGTTCGAGGGGGTCACCGTGCGGTATCCGGGGCGTTCCTCGGATGCGGTGACCGGGGTGTCGTTCGCCGTCGGGCCCGGCGAGACCGTCGCGCTGGTCGGGCCGAGCGGGGCGGGCAAGTCGACGCTGCTGAGCGTGGTGCTGGGGTTCGTGCGGCCTACCGCGGGGCGGGTGCGGATCGGGGGCGCGGATCTCGCCGGGCTGGACCTGGAGGAGTGGCGGTCGCGGGTCGCCTGGGTGCCGCAGCGGCCGCATCTGTACGCCGGGACGATCGCGGAGAACGTGCGGCTGGCCCGGTCCGACGCCGACGACGATGCCGTGCGGAGGGCGTTGCGGGACGCGGGGGCGTGGGATTTCGTGGCGGCGCTGCCGGAGGGGGTCGACACCGTGCTCGGGGAGGACGGGGCGGGGTTGTCGGCGGGGCAGCGGCAGCGGCTGGCGCTGGCCCGGGCGTTTCTCGCCGATCGGCCTGTGCTGTTGCTGGACGAGCCGACGGCTGCGTTGGACGGGGGGACCGAGGGGGAGGTGGTGGCCGCGGTGCGGAGGCTTGCCGCCGGGCGGACCGTGCTGCTTGTCGTGCATCGGCCTGCGTTGTTGGGGGTGGCTGACCGGGTGGTACGGCTCGGAGGTGCCGCTGCGGTTCCCTCCCCGGTGCGCGGTGGGCCCATCAGGCGGCCCCTGGACCCCTGCCCTCGTCCACCTGCCACCCGCCTCGGCCGGCTGGAAGGTGAGCCCACGGAGTCCCGGCTCGGCGGGCTGGACGGTGGGCCGGTGGGGCCTGGGTCCGGTCGGCTGGATGGTGGACCGGTGGAGGGCCGGACCGGGGAACTGGACCGTGGGCCGGTGGGGGCCGGGCTTGGTCAGCTGGACCGTGGGGTGGAGCAGCGGGCCGGGAACGGCGTGTTGCGGCGGGTCCGGGGGACCGGCGGGCGGTGGCGGGGTCGGTTGGCCGGGGCCCTGGGGCTCGGGAGTCTCGCGCTGGGGAGTGCCGTGGGGCTCATGGCCACCTCCGGCTGGCTCATCTCGCGTGCCTCTCAGCAGCCGCCGGTGCTGTACCTGATGGTGGCCGTGACCGCGACCCGGGCGTTCGGCATCGGACGGGCCGTCTTCCGGTACGCCGAGCGGCTGGTGTCGCACGACGCCGTCCTGCGGATGCTGGCCGACACCCGGGTCGCGGTGTACCGGAGGCTGGAGCGTCTGGCCCCCGCGGGGCTGCGCGGCGCCCGGCGCGGTGATCTGCTCACCCGGCTGGTGGCGGACGTGGACGCGTTCCAGGACTACTGGCTGCGCTGGCTGCTGCCCGCCGGAGTGGCCCTCACCGTGTCCGCCGCCTCCGTCGGCTTCACGGCCTGGCTGCTGCCCGAGGCCGGTGCCGTCCTCGCCGCGGGCCTGCTGGCCGCCGGTGCCGGTGTCCCGCTGCTGACCGCGACCGCGGCCCGGCGGACCGAGCGGCGGCTGGCGCCCGCCCGGGGAGTCCTCGCCACCCGGGTGACCGACCTGCTCACCGGCACGGCCGAGCTGACCGTCGCCGGTGCGCTGCCGGCCCGTGAGGACGCGACCCGGCGGGCCGACGGCACCCTCACCCGGATCGCCGCGCGCGCCGCCGCCGTCACCGGGCTCGGCGACGGGCTCACCGCGCTCGTCTCCGGGCTGACCGTCACGGCCACCGCGGCGTGCGGTGCCCAGGCGGTGGCGGACGGCCGGCTGAGCGACGTGGCGATGGCCGTGGTCGTCCTGACCCCCCTGGCCGCCTTCGAGGCCGTACTGGGGCTGCCGCTCGCCGCGCGGTACCGGCAGCGGGTGCGGCGCAGCGCGGAGCGGGTGTACGAGGTCCTGGACGCCCCCGAGCCCGTGCGTGAGCCCGTCCCGCCGCGGCAGGCGCCCGCCTCGCCGTTCCCGGTGGTCGTCAAGGGCGTGGTCGCGCGGTACGCGGGGCAGCGGCGGGAGGCGCTCGCAGGGGTGGACCTGACGCTTCAGGAGGGGCGCCGGGTGGCGGTGGTGGGGGCCTCCGGCTCCGGCAAGACGACCCTCGCCCAGGTGCTGCTGCGGTTCCTCGACCCCGAGGCGGGCTCGTACACGCTCGCCGGGGTGGACGCGTGCGCGCTGGACGGCGACGACGTACGGCGGTTCGTCGGGCTGTGCGCGCAGGACGCGCATCTCTTCGACAGCTCGGTGCGGGAGAACCTGCTCCTCGCCAGGAAGGACGCCACCGAGGCCGACCTGCGCGGAGCACTGGCCCGGGCCCGGCTGCTGGACTGGGTGGACACGCTGCCGGACGGCCTGGACACGCTCGTCGGCGAGCACGGGGCGCGGCTGTCCGGCGGGCAGCGGCAACGGCTGGCGCTGGCCCGCGCGCTGCTGGCCGGTTTCCCCGTGCTGGTCCTGGACGAGCCCGCCGAGCACCTGGACCTGCCGACGGCGGACGCCCTGACCGCCGATCTGCTGGCCGCCACGGAGGGTCGTACGACGCTGCTGATCACCCACCGGCTGGCGGGACTCGACGCGGTGGACGAGGTGATCGTGCTCGAGGTGGGCCGGGTGGTGCAGCGAGGCCCGTACGAGCGGCTGATCACCGAGGACGGACCGCTGCGGGAGATGGCACGCCGGGAGGCCGAGGCGGAGGCACTGGTGGGGGTGGGCTGAGGGCTCGCCCCGCGCACCCCGCGGCTCTGGGCGGGGCCGCTTCGAGGGCCATCGGCCTCCAGGAGCCTGATGGCCCGCCACACCGGTGGCTCCGCCCGCACCGACGGGCCCGGCCGGGCCGCTGAGCGCCGACTTGACGGGCCCCGGTTGTCCCGGCGTCGTCGGCAGCCACGCGGAGCGCTACCGCAGCCGGTCGGCGAGCAGGTGCTCGATCACCACCGCCACGCCGTCGTCGTTGTTGGCGACCGTGCGGCCCGACGCGGCGGCGACGACGTCGGGGTGGGCGTTGCCCATCGCGTAGGACTGGCCGGCCCACGTCAGCATCTCGACGTCGTTGGGCATGTCCCCGAACGCCACGACCTCCTCGTGCGAGATGCCGCGCTCGGCGCAGCACAGCGCGAGGGTGCTGGCCTTGGAGACGCCGGGGCCGCTGAGCTCCAGCAGGGCGCTGGGGCTGGACCGGGTGACGTTGGCGTGCTCGCCCACGGCCAGCCGGGCAAGGGTGAGGAACGCGTCGGGGTCCAGGGACGGGTGGTAGGCGAGGATCTTGAGCACGGGCTGGTCGGCGCCGGGACCGTCGGGCGCGAGCAGCTTCTCGGCGGGCAGGAGATGGTCGGGTGTCTCCATGTGCAGCTTGGGATAGTCCGGCTCCTGGTGGAAGCCGTACGTCTGCTCGACCGCGAACACCGTGCCGGGCGCCGCCTGGCGCAGCAGCCGTACCGCGTGCAGGGCGTTGTCCCGGGCCAGCTCGCGGACCTTCACGAACCGGTGGGCGCCGGGGCCGCCGTGCAGGTCGACCACGGCGGCGCCGTTGCCGCAGATCGCCAGGCCGTGGCCGTGGACGTGGTCGCTGACCACGTCCATCCAGCGGGCCGGCCGGCCGGTGACGAAGAAGACCTCGATCCCGGCCTCCTCGGCGGCGGCCAGCGCGGCGACGGTCCGTGGGGAGACCGACTTGTCGTCGCGCAGCAGAGTGCCGTCCAGGTCGGTGGCGATCAGCCGCGGTGGCAGGGCGGCGGCAGGGGTCCCGGGCTGTCTGGTCGCTGAGGTCACCCGGCCATTCTCACCCAGGCCCTCGCACGGCCGTGCGGGAGTCCGCACGGATGAGACACAGGCGACGCCCGGGCGACCGGCGCGGACGTCCGGTCCGGGGGTCAGTCCAGCTGGGCGAGCGCTTCCATGGCGATCCGCTCGAAGACCTTCTCGTCGGCGGCGAAGTCGGAGTCCGGGATGGGCCAGTGGATCACGATCTCGGTGAAGCCCAGCTCCCGGTGGCGGCCGGCGAAGTCCACGAAGGCGTCCAGGGACGCGAGCGGCCGGCGGCGGTCCGGGGTGAAGCCGGTGAGCAGCACCTTGTCCAGCTCGGCGGTGTCCCGCCCGGCGGCCTCGCAGGCCTCGGCCAGCTTGCCGATCTGGCCGCGCAGGGCCGTGACGGACTGCTCGGGCGTGCCGGTCTCGTACAGCTTCGGGTCGCCGGTGGTCACCCACGCCTGGCCGTACCGTGCGGCGAGCCGCAGGCCGCGCGGGCCGGTGGCCGCCACCGCGAACGGCAGCCGGGGCCGCTGCACGCAGCCCGGGATGTTCCGGGCCTCGTGCGCCGAGTAGAAACGGCCCTCGGACGACACCGCGTCCTCGGTGAGGAGCCGGTCGAGCAGGGGCACGAACTCGGCGAACCGGTCGGCGCGCTCGCGCGGGCTCCAGGGCTCCTGGCCGAGGGCGGTGGCGTCGAAACCGGTGCCGCCCGCGCCGATGCCGAGGGTGACCCGGCCGCCGGAGATGTCGTCCAGCGAGATGAGTTCCTTGGCGAGGGTGACCGGGTGGCGGAAGTTCGGCGAGGTGACCAGTGTGCCGAGGCGCAGCCGGTCGGTGGCCGCCGCGGCCGCCGTCAGCGTCGGGACCGCGCCGAACCAGGGGCCGTCACGGAAGCTGCGCCAGGACAGGTGGTCGTAGGTGTACGCCGTGTGGAAGCCCAGCTGCTCGGCACGCACCCAGGCCGCACGGCCACCTTCGTGCCAGCGGCGGTACGGCAGGATCACGGTGCTCAGACGCAGACTCATGCGTCCGAGCGTAAGCGGCTCGGGCGGCGGCGGACGAAACGGTCACCGTGTGCGGTCCGGCGGTCACGGCGGGCTCGGTGACGGGCGGTGGCCAGGCCGGGCTCAGTGCCGGTCGGGGAAGCGCAGGTAGCGCGCGGGTACGGTCTCGGTCAGCCAGACGCCGTTGGCGCTGACGTGGAACACGTGGCCGTCGCGGTGCATCGCGCCGGAGTCCACGGACAGCACCACGGGCCTGCCCCGGCGGGCGCCGACGCGGGTGGCGGTCTCCCGGTCGGCGGAGAGGTGCACGGCGTGCCGGTTCATCGGACGCAGGCCCTCCGCGCGGATCGCGTCCAGGTGACGGGCGACCGTGCCGTGGTACAGGTACGGCGGCGGGGTCGCCGGGGGCAGGCCGAGGTCGACCTCGATGCTGTGGCCCTGGCTGGCGCGGATCCTGCCGTCCTCGACGGCGAAACGCCGCTTGTCGTTCGCGGCGACGACGTGGTCCAGTTCCTCGCGCGTGAAGGGGAACCCGTGGACGGCGGCCGCGTCGATCAGTGTGCCGATCTCCACCCAGCCGCCCGGGTCCGGCGTGAGCCCGATCCTCTCGGGCTGGTGCCGCAGGTGTCTGGAGAGGTACTTCGACACCTTCACGGTGCGGCGTTCGTCCATGGGTCCAGCGTGTGGGAGAGACGCGGATCACGCAGCCTGTTTTCGCCCCGATGTTTGATCCACAGCCAAGTGCTGTTATCCACAGGCGGATGGGCGAAGTTGTGGACAACTGCCGTTCGTCCGGAGGCGTTTCGCGTCACAGCCTCGGTTCCACCCGCGCGATCCTCCGCAGCAGCCCCGGCGCGAAGCGGTACAGCAGACGGGCACCCCGGGCCTCCGGGGTCACCGGCGCCACCGCCCTGTTGTCGGCCACCGCGTCCAGGACCGCGCCGGCCACCTTCTCCGGCGGGTAGTTGCGCAGACCGTACAGGCGGGCCGTCTTCCGCCGGCGGCGGCGCTGTTCCTCCTCGTCGACGCCGGCGAAGCGGGCCGTGGAGGTGATGTCGGTGTTGACGAAGCCCGGGCAGACCGCCGTGACGCCGATGCCCTGGGCGGTCAGCTCGGCGCGCAGGCACTCGGAGAGCATCAGGACCGCCGCCTTGGAGGTGCTGTAGGCGGGCAGCGCGCGCGAGGGCTGGTAGGCGGCGGCCGACGCCACGTTGACGATGTGGCCGCCCTGGGCGCGCTCGGCCATCCGCGCGCCGAACAGCCGGCAGCCGTGGATCACGCCCCACAGGTTCACGTCCAGCACCTTGCGCCAGTCGTCGGTCGTCGTGGCGAAGAAGGAGCCCGACAGGCCGATGCCCGCGTTGTTGACCAGTACGTCCAGCACGCCGTACTCGTGGTGGACCTTCTCCGCGAGCTTCTCCATCGCCTGCTCGTCGGAGACGTCGGCCGGCTCCGCCCAGGCCTCGGGAGCGCCGGCCCGCCGGGACAGTTCGGCGGTGCGGGCGGCGGCCTCGGCGTCGCGGTCGACGGCGATCACGCGCGCACCGGCCTCGGCGAAGGCGCACGCCGTGGCCCGGCCGATCCCGCTGCCCGCGCCGGTGACCAGCACCAGCTGCCCGGCGAACCGGTCGGCGTGGCGCCCGGTGGCCGCCGGGGCGGGACGGCCGCCCTCGACGGAGGCCGCGAACTGCTCGATCCAGGCGGCCACCTGGTCGGGACGCGTGCGCGTGACCCAGTGCCCGGCCGGGATGGTGCGGCGGGTCAGCCGGGGCACCCACCGGTCCAGGTCGTCGTGGAGCCGCGCGGAGAGGAACGCGTCGTCCTCGGGGACGATGAGCTGCACGGGCGCGTGTGCGTACGCGTCCGGACGCGGCCTGCGCAGCCGGGCGCGGACGTTGTCCCGGTACAGCCAGACGCCGTGCGCGGCGTCGGTGGGGAGCGAGGCGGTCGGGTAGTCGCCGCCCGGGACCCGCTCGACCCGCTCCAGGATCTTCGGCCAGAGCGCGCCGAGCGGCCCGCGCCAGGCAAGCTCCGGCAGGGCCGGCGTGTGCAGCACGTACACGTACCAGGACTTGGCGCCCTGGCCGAGGAGCTGGCCCACCCGGCGGGGCGTGGGGCGCTTCACGCGCGCGTTGATCCAGTGCCCGAGGTGGTCGAGCGACGGCCCGGAGATCGAGGTGAAGGAGGCGATGCGGCCCTCCGTCCGGCTCGTGGTGACGAACTCCCAGGACTGCGTCGAGCCCCAGTCGTGCCCGACGAGGTGCACCGGCCGGTCCGGGCTGACCGCGTCCACGACGGCCAGGAAGTCGTCGGTGAGCTTGGCGAGGGTGAAGCCCCCGCGCAGCGGCCGGGGCGTGGTGGAGCGGCCGTGGCCCCGGACGTCGTAGAGGACGACGTGGAAGCGGCCGGCGAGCCGGACGGCGACCTCCGACCAGACCTCCTTGCTGTCCGGGTAGCCGTGCACCAGCACCACCGTCGGCCGGCCGGGGTCGCCCAGTTCGGCGACGCACAGCTCGACGCCGCCCGTGCGCACCCAGCGCTCGCGTGCACCCTTCACGGTCACTCCTCCTCCGCCCAGCGCCGCCTGTGCGGCAGATCGTCGTCCAGCCGGAACGCGCTCTCCCCGGGGTCCCGGACGTCGGTGACCACCAGGATCTCCTCGAACCTCGTGCCCGTCACCCGGAAGCCGGGGCGGGGTTCGACCGCCCGGAGGCCCCTCAGGGCCGGTGTGCCGGTCCCGGACGGGTGGGGGACCCGTGGTGCCGCTCCACCCGGTCCGCCTTGTGGGTGATCACCCCGAAGGGGCGCGCGAGATGCCGGTCGGCGTAGCGCCTCGCACGCGACCGGGGATTGCCACGGCTCCGCCGGGTGCTGCCTGGCCGGCCCCGTCGCCATGCACCCCGCCCCCCGCCCCCATCGCCGTACGCGCCCGTGACGTGACACCGAGAATCTCGCACTTGTTAGACCGAGCGTCAACAGGGGTGCCCGTACCTCTCAAGGAGGGGGTCCCTTACGGACCCCCTACATCTGGAGGCTGACGCCAAGACTGCTCTTCGGTCTGACGACGGACGTGGTCCGCGTCACTACCGTCGACGACGTGACTGTGATCGCGACCGAAAGCCTGAGCAAGCGGTTCCCCCGGGTGACCGCGCTCGACCGGCTGTCCGTGGACATCGGACCCGGTGTGACCGGACTCGTCGGGGCCAACGGCGCCGGCAAGTCCACCCTGATCAAGATCCTGCTGGGTCTGTCCCCCGCCACGGAGGGCCGCGCCGAGGTGCTCGGCCTCGACGTCGCCGCCAAGGGCGCCGACATCCGCGAGCGCGTCGGGTACATGCCGGAGCACGACTGCCTGCCGCCGGACGTCTCGGCCACCGAGTTCGTCGTCCACATGGCGCGCATGTCCGGCCTGCCGCCCGCCGCCGCCCGCGAGCGCACCGCCGACACCCTGCGCCACGTCGGGCTGTACGAGGAGCGGTACCGCCCCATCGGCGGCTACTCGACCGGCATGAAGCAGCGGGTGAAACTCGCCCAGGCGCTGGTGCACGACCCCCAGCTGGTCTTCCTGGACGAGCCGACCAACGGCCTCGACCCGGTCGGCCGCGACGAGATGCTCGGCCTGATCCGCCGCATCCACACCGACTTCGGCATCTCGGTCCTCGTCACCTCCCACCTGCTCGGCGAGCTGGAACGCACCTGCGACCACGTCGTCGTCATCGACGGCGGCAAGCTCCTGCGCTCCAGCTCCACCACCGACTTCACCCAGACCACGACCACCCTCGCCGTCGAGGTCACCGACACCGACGAGCACCCCGACGGCACGCGTGCGCTGCGCGAGGCGCTGCACGCGCGCGGGGTGAGCGTCGAGGCCGGCAGCGGCCTGCCGGGCGCCGGCCACATCCTGCTCCTGACGGCGCAGGGCGAGGAGACGTACGACCTGGTCCGTGACGTCGTCGCCGACCTGGGCCTCGGACTGGTGCGCATGGAGCAGCGCCGGCACCACATCTCGGAGGTCTTCACCGAGGACGAGCAGCGGAAGGAGGCGGCCGTCCATGGCAGCTGATCAGCCCCTGCCGGCATCCGCCGCGACCCCGGGTGACCAGACCCGCATCCACAACATCGGCTACCGCAACTACGACGGCCCCCGCCTCGGCCGCTCCTACGCCACCCGCTCCCTGTACTCGCAGTCGCTGCGCGGCGCCTACGGCCTCGGCCGCTCCGTGAAGTCCAAGGTGCTGCCGATGCTGCTGTTCGTGGTGATGTGCGTGCCCGCGGCCATCATGGTCGCCGTCGCGGTGGCCACCAAGGCCAGGGAACTGCCCGTCGACTACACGCGCTACGCGATCATCATGCAGGCCGTCATCAGCCTGTACGTCGCCTCGCAGGCGCCCCAGTCGGTCTCGCGGGACCTGCGTTTCAAGACCGTCCCGCTGTACTTCTCGCGGCCGATCGAGACCGCCGACTACGTCCGGGCGAAGTACGCGGCGCTGGCCTCCGCGATGTTCGTCCTCACCGCGGCACCGCTGCTCGTCCTCTACGTGGGCGCGCTGCTGGCCAAGCTGGACTTCGCCGACCAGACCAAGGGATTCGCGCAGGGACTCGTCTCCGTGGCACTGCTCTCACTGCTCTTCGCCGGCATCGGCCTGGTCATCGCCTCGGTCACCCCGCGGCGCGGCTTCGGCATCGCGGCCGTCATCGCCGTACTGACCATCTCCTACGGCGCCGTCTCCACGCTCCAGGCCATCGCCGACGCGCAGAACAGCACCGGCGCCATCCCCTGGATCGGCCTCTTCTCGCCCGTCACGCTCATCGACGGCGTCCAGTCGGCCTTCCTCGGCGCGAGCTCGGCGTTCCCCGGTGCGGCCGGCCCCGGCAGCGGCGAGGGCGCGGTGTACGTCCTGGTCGTCCTGGGCCTGATCGCCGCCAGCTACGGCCTGCTGATGCGCCGCTACCGGAAGGTGGGACTGTGACCACGCCCGCCCGTCCGGCCACCACCACCCTCCTAAGGAATGGGCCGCGCCCATGAGCACCCTCGTCATCGACCATGTCTCCCGCTGGTTCGGCAACGTGGTCGCCGTCAACGACATCACCATGACCATCGGCCCCGGCGTCACCGGCCTGCTCGGCCCCAACGGCGCCGGCAAGTCCACCCTCATCAACATGATGGGCGGCTTCCTCGCCCCCTCCACCGGCACCGTCACCCTCGACGGGCAGCAGGTCTGGCGCAACGAGGCGATCTACCGGCACATCGGCATCGTTCCCGAGCGCGAGGCCATGTACGACTTCCTCACCGGCCGTGAGTTCGTCGTGGCCAACGCCGAACTGCACGGCCTCGGGGAGAAGGCCGCCCAGCGCGCCCTGGCGACGGTGGAGATGGAGTACGCGCAGGACCGGAAGATCGCGACGTACTCCAAGGGCATGCGCCAGCGCGTGAAGATGGCGTCCGCCCTGGTCCACGACCCCTCGCTGCTCCTGCTGGACGAGCCCTTCAACGGCATGGACCCGCGCCAGCGCATGCAGCTCATGGACCTGCTGCGGCGCATGGGCGACGAGGGCCGCACCGTGCTGTTCTCGTCCCACATCCTCGAAGAGGTCGAGCAGCTCGCCTGGCACATCGAGGTCGTGGTCGCCGGACGGCACGCGGCCAGCGGTGACTTCCGCAGGATCCGCCGCCTGATGACCGACCGCCCGCACCGCTACCTGGTCCGCTCCAGCGACGACCGGGCCCTCGCGGCCGCGCTGATCGCCGACCCCTCGACGGCCGGCATCGAGGTCGACCTCGCCGAGGGCGCCCTGCGTATCCAGGCCGTCGACTTCGGCCGCTTCACCGCCCTGCTGCCGAAGGTCGCCAGGGACCACGGCATCCGGCTCCTCACGGTCTCGCCGTCCGACGAGTCCCTGGAGTCCGTCTTCTCGTACCTGGTCGCGGCGTAGGAGGCCGAAGATGTACGACCCCACCGTCGCCCGGCTCACCTACCGGGCCCTGCTCGGCCGCCGCCGGGCCCTCATCCTCGGCGCGCTTCCGCTGCTCCTGATCGTGATCTCCGTGGCCGTCCGCGCGCTGACGGGAGCCGACGACCAGACGGCCTCGGACGTCCTCGGCGGCTTCGCGCTCGCCACCATGGTGCCGATCATCGGCGTCATCGCGGGCACCGGCGCGATCGGCCCGGAGATCGACGACGGCTCCGTCGTCTACCTGCTGTCGAAGCCGCTCAAGCGCCCCACGATCATCTTCACCAAGCTGATCGTCGCCATCGCCGTGACCATGGTGTTCTCGGCGGTGCCGACCCTGGTCGCCGGTCTGATCCTGAACGGCAACGGCCAGCAGATCGCGGTCGCCTACACGGTCGCCGCGCTGGTCTCCTCCATCGCCTACTCGGCGCTCTTCCTGCTGCTCGGCACGGTCTCGCGGCACGCGGTGGTCTTCGGGCTCGTCTACGCCCTGGTCTGGGAGGCGCTGTTCGGCTCCCTGGTGCCCGGCGCGCGCACGCTGAGCGTCCAGCAGTGGTCGCTCGCCGTCGCGCACAAGCTGGCCGGCGGGGACCTGGTGACCTCCGACGTGGGCCTGCCGACGGCCACCGTGCTGCTCGTGGCGGTCACCGTGCTGGCCACCTGGTACGCCGGCCAGAAGCTGCGGTCGCTGACGCTCGCGGGCGAGGAGTGAGGGGCCCCGGCCCTGACGGGGGCTTCACGCCGGCCCGCGCACACTGGGCTCGGCGGACGTACGGGTAGGAGGCCGGAGATGGCTGAGAAGACGCCGCGGCACGAAGAGCGGGAGCGGACCGGCGAGGACGGGTGGGACGACGTCGTCCTGGACGAGACGTTCGTCCGGGCGGCCGGAGTCTCCGAGCCGTCGGCCCGGGCCCGGATGCTCGCCGCGCGCTGGCGGGCCGAGGCGCCCGAGCCCCGGCCCTGGCGCTCCGACGAGCCGCCGGCCGGCTGGTTCTTCAGCAAGGCGCGCCGCCGCAGGTGGCGCCGCCGTTAGCGGTCGTCCGCCTGTGCGTCTTATTCGGTGGCGTCCAACGCCGGCGCGGGGCACAGTGGTTGTGCCCCATCTGCCGGGATCGTCCCGGCGTCACCGACTGGGGAGCGTCTCCGTGAGGCCGCGGGGGCTGCCCGGGGCGGCCGCTTCGAGCACGCGATGTCGCTCTCGCGTGGGCCGCCCACCCAGCCGTTGCCACGGGGGGCTCGGCCGCCCCTGGTGGTCAAGCCCCCCTGGCGTCGGCGATCCTGTCCAGTTCCCGCATCGCCTCCGCGTGGGCGCTCATCGTGCGGTGGACCGTGCCTGTCGTGACGAGGATCGCGCCGGCGAGGGAGAGCGGGACGGAGAGGCCGAGGACGGCCAGGGCCTCGGGCCAGTCGCGTTCGTCGGCGCAGTAGTCGCCCCTGTGGACGCCGTCGTTGGCGGTTCCCCGGTCCGTGAAGAGGCGGGATTCGCACTGGTCGGGGTGCCGGTCACCCGGCTCACGCTCCGCCTCGTACGGCGTGAGCAGCAGGACGGCGCACCAGGTCCACAGCAGCCCCGCCAGGGCGAGCAGGCCGATGCCCCAGGCGCGTATCCGGCTCGCACGGTCGCGGAAGTCGAGGTCGTACTCGCGTGATCGCATGGCCGCCGAATGTAGCAACCGCCGCACGGGCAGGGGTCGAGGCGTACGAGCCGGACCGGAGTATGAGCGTATGTCCGGCGCAGAGTCACCCGGCCGAGGCATGGCGGGCGAAAGAGCACTCCTCCGGCGGCAGCAGCCGGTTCGCGCCGGCCCGGCTCAACGCCGACGGCTCCCTGGGCACCGGTTTCGACGGCGACGGCAGGGTGATCACCGACTTCACCCCCGGCGTGGCCGGTCACGCGCGTGATGCGTGATCCAGGCCGACGGCGGGGTCGTGGCCGCCGCAGACGCCGATGCGTGCCTTGCCCTGGCCCGCCACCTGCCCCGACGCGGCGGCCCGCTAGCCGAGCAGCCGCTCCAGGACGACCGCGATCCCGTCGTCGTCGTTGGAGGACGTGATCTCGTCGGCCACCGCCCGCAGTTCCGCGTGGGCGTTGGCCATGGCCACGCCGCGGGCCGCCCAGGCGAACATCGGGATGTCGTTGGGCATGTCGCCGAAGGCGATCGTGTCGGCGGCCTTCAGACCCAGGCGGCGGGCTGCCAGGGACAGGCCCGTCGCCTTGGACAGACCGAGCGGGAGCAGCTCCACGATGCCCTCGCCCGCCATGGCCACCGTGACGAAGCCGCCGGCCGTCTGCCGGGCCGCCTCCGCCAGCTCGTCGTCGCCCATCGTCGGATGCTGTATGTAGATCTTGTTCAGGGGCGCCGTCCAGAGGTCGGAGGCGTCCGTGAACGGGGTGGCGGGCAGCTTGCCGGTGACCGCGTAGCCCGGGCCCACCAGCACCTCGCCGTCCAGGCCGTCCCGGCTGGCCGCCAGGTACAGCGGACCCACCTCGGCCTCGATCTTGGCCAGGGCCACGCCCGCGAGCTGCCGGTCCAGGGTGACCGAGGTCAGCAGGCGGTGGGAGCCGGCGTCGTACACCTGGGCGCCCTGACCGCAGACGGCGAGGCCGTCGTAGCCGAGGTCGTCCAGGATGGGCCGGGTCCAGGGGACCGCGCGGCCGGTGACGACGATGTGCGCGGCGCCCGCCGCGGTGGCCGCGGCGAGCGCGTCACGGGTGCGCCGCGAGACCGAGTCGTCGGAGCGCAGGAGCGTTCCGTCGAGATCGGTGGCGATCAGCCGGTACGGGAACCCGGTCACTTGGCGACCGGCTCCAGCACCTCACGGCCGCCCAGGTAGGGGCGCAGCACCTCGGGGACCCGAACGGAACCGTCGGCCTGCTGGTGGTTCTCCAGGATCGCCACGATGGTGCGCGGTACGGCGCACAGCGTGCCGTTGAGGGTGGCGAGCGGCTTGACCTGCTTGCCGTCCCGCATCCGGATGGACAGCCGGCGGGACTGGAACTCGGTGCAGTCCGAGGTCGAGGTCAGCTCGCGGTACTTGCCCTGGGTCGGGATCCACGCCTCGCAGTCGAACTTGCGGGCGGCCGAGGAGCCGAGGTCACCGGAGGCCACGTCGATGACGCGGAACGGCAGCTCCAGCGACGTCAGCCACTGCTTCTCCCACTCCAGCAGGCGCTGGTGCTCGGCCTGCGAGTCCTCGGGAGCGACGTACGAGAACATCTCGACCTTGTCGAACTGGTGCACGCGGAAGATGCCCCGGGTGTCCTTGCCGTGCGAGCCGGCCTCGCGGCGGAAGCACGGGGAGAAGCCCGCGTACCGCAGCGGCAGCCGGTCCGCGTCGATGATCTCGTCCATGTGGTACGCGGCGAGCGGGACCTCGGAGGTGCCGACCAGGTACAGGTCGTCCTTGTCGAGGTGGTAGACGTCCTGGGCGGCCTGGCCGAGGAAGCCGGTGCCGGCCATGGACTGCGGGCGGACCAGCGCCGGGGTGAGCATCGGCGTGAAGCCGGCGGCGGTGGCCTGCGCGATCGCCGCGTTCACCAGGGCCAGCTCCAGCAGGGCGCCGACACCGGTGAGGAAGTAGAAGCGGGAGCCGGAGACCTTGGCGCCGCGTTCGACGTCGATCGCACCGAGCAGCTGGCCCAGCTCCAGGTGGTCCTTGGGCTCGAAGCCCTCGGCGCCGAAGTCGCGGATCGTGCCGTGCGTCTCCAGCGTGACGAAGTCCTCCTCGCCGCCGACGGGCACGTCGGGGTGGACGAGGTTGCCGAGCCTGAGCAGCAGCTCCTGGGTCTCGGCGTCGGCGGCGTCGCGCTCGGCGTCGGCGGCCTTCACGTCCGCCTTCAGCTGCTCGGCGCGGCCCAGCAGTTCGGCCTTCTCCTCGGCGGTGGCCTTGGGGATCAGCTTGCCGAGCTGCTTCTGCTCGGCGCGCAGCTCGTCGAAGCGGACGCCGGAGGACCTGCGCCGCTCGTCGGCAGACAGGAGGGCGTCGACGAGCGCGACGTCCTCTCCACGGGCGCGCTGGGACGCGCGCACACGGTCGGGGTCCTCACGGAGCAGGCGAAGGTCAATCACGAGGGCAAGGCTACCGGTGCGAGGTCGCGGCTCACGAATCACTCATCCGGGGAGTTCTGATCAAGCGGCGTACGTTCCGGTATGCGGTAATTGCCGAGCATGCCCCGCTGTGTCGCCTGTACGCGCTGCCCGTATGCCATGCCGGACGTCAAGGGAAAAGTGTCTCACTCCCTGGGACGGGCCACGTCCCGAGCGCGCGGTTGACCCGACTTCCTTGTGGAGAACGGGATTTGGCGGTCCGGTTGTCCACAGTGATCCACACCCTCGGGGGAGTTATCCACAGGCTGTGTGGAAGATCTGTGGACTTCGGAATTGATCACTCCGGAAAGCCTGAGCGGACTGAAGAATTCCCGGGCCATACCGCGCCGACGCCCACTTTCGGGTGGAAAACGGTCGCCTCAAAAGATGAACCAAAGGAAACGGGTGGACGAAGGGTGAGTCGGCCGCCGGAGCCCCCGGGTGGGGCTTCCAGGGCGATTTGTCGACCCCGTGGCGCCGCTCTGTCGACTTGTCCCCAGGTCGAGAAGGGCACCTGTGGATAACTTCTGTGGATAACCTCGTCCGCAGGTACGTCCGGTCGGCGTCCGTGGGTACGACCCGCTAGAACCGGCCGTCCTGGCAGCGCGCCACCCAGTCCGCCGCCGCCATGAACTCCTCGTCCGACGTTCCCGGCAGCGTCGGCCGGGCTCCGTCCGGCGCGATGTCCGCGCGCGGATAGGAGCCGAGGAAGCGCACCTGGAGACAGATCCGCCGCAGGCCCATCAGCGCCTCCGCCATCCGCCGGTCGGCGATGTGCCCCTCGGCGTCGATGCAGAAGCAGTAGTTGCCGATGCCGGCGCCGGTCGGCCGCGACTGGAGCAGCATGAGGTTGATGCCGCGCGACGCGAACTCGCCGAGCAGGTCGCGCAGGCCGCCGGGGTGGTCGTCCCGTTGCCACAGCACCACGGAGGTCTTGTCGGCACCGCTGGGCGCGGCCGGCCGGGCCGGGCGGCCGACCAGCACGAACCGGGTCTGCGCGTTCTCCGCGTCGTGGATCCCGGTCTCCAGCGCTTCGAGACCGTACCGGGCGGCGGCGAACTCGCCGGCGAAGGCGGCGTCGTAGCGGCCCTCCTGGACCAGGCGGGCGGCGTCGGCGTTGGAGGCCGCCGACTCCCAGGCGGCCTCCGGGAGGTTCGCGCGCAGCCAGTTGCGCACCTGCGGCTGGGCCGCCGGGTGGGCGGAGACCGTCTTGACGTCCGCGAGCTTCGTGCCCGGGCGCACCAGCAGCGCGAAGGTGATCGACAGCAGCACCTCGCGGTAGATCATCAGGGGCTCGCCCGCGACCAGCTCGTCGAGGGTGGTGGTGATGCCGCCCTCGACGGAGTTCTCGATGGGCACGAACGCGGCCTCGGCCTCGCCGGCCCGTACGGCGTCCAGCGCGGACTGCACCGAGACGTACGGGACCAGCTCCCGGGTGGCCGCCTCCGGGAGCGTGCGCAGGCCGACCTCCGTGAAGGTGCCCTCCGGGCCGAGATAGGCGTAGCTCGCTGGCATGTCCTCACCCTAATGGCCGTCGGCCCGGCCGGCCGAGGCGTCCGGCGACAACCACTCGACCGGGTGGTTTGAACCCCGGTCACCCCGCATACGGCTGGTTCGCCCCTTGGTTCCCCGGTTCACCCCTCCAGCAGCCGCTGCCCCACGTACTCCCCCTTCGCCGCCCCGCCCGGCACCGCGAACAAGCCGCTGGCCTCGTGCCGGATGTACGTCGACAGCGCGTCACCCCGGTCGAGCTTGCGCTGCACCGGGACGAAACCGCGCAGGGGGTCCGCCTGCCAGCAGATGAACAGGAGACCGGCATCGGGCGTGCCGTCCGGGTCGATGCCGTCGTGGTAGGAGAACGGGCGCCGCAGCATGGCCGCGCCGCCGTTCTTCTCGGGCCGGGTGATCCGGGCGTGCGCGTTGAGCGGGACGACGTAGTCGCCGTGGGCGTCGGTCTTCTCCAGGTCCATCGGGGTCGTCTCGTCGCCGCCGGACAGCGGTGCCCCATCGGCCTTGCGGCGCCCGATGACCTGCTCCTGCGCGGTCAGCGAGAGCTTCTCCCAGTCGTCCAGTAGCATGCGGATACGGCGTACGACCGCGTAGGAGCCGCCGGCCATCCAGGCCGGCTCGCCCGGGTCCGGCACGAAGATCCGCTGGTCGAAGTCGGTGTCCGTGGGCTTGGGGTTGCGGGTGCCGTCGAGCTGGCCCATGAGGTTGCGGGCCGTCATGGGGTGGGCGGTGGCGCCGGGGCTGCGGTTGAAGCCGTTCATCTGCCAGCGCACCCGTGCGGCCGAGCCCGCGTCCTTCTGGATCGCGCGCAGGGCGTGGAAGGCGACCAGGGCGTCGTTCGCGCCGATCTGCACCCACAGATCGCCGTCACTGCGGGACTTGTCGAGGTGGTCGGAGGAGAAGTCCGGCAGCGGGTCGAGCGCGGCGGGCCGCTGCTTCTCCAGGCCCGTCCTGCCGAAGAAGCTGTGCCCGAAGCCGAAGGTGAGGGTCAGCGAGGAGGGCCCCGCGTCCCGGGCCACATCGGTGTCGCCGTGCGGGGCTGCCTCGCCCGCCATCAGCCGCTCGGCGGTCGTGGACCAGCGGCGCAGCAGGGCGGCCGCTTCCTTGCGGCCCGCCCCCGCCGCCAGGTCGAAGGCGACGAGGTGGCCGCGCGCCTGGAGGCCGTCGGTGATACCGGGCTGATGTTTCCCGTGAAACATCGCCCGCCCCGCACCCACCGAGGTGAGCGGGGTGGTCCCGGCGGGCGCGGAGGCGTAGCCCACGGCCCCGCCGGCCGTGCCGAGCACGAGACCGGTGGCGCCGGCGGTGCCGAGCAGGGCGCGCCGCGAGATGCCGCTCGCCCCGGACACGGGCTCCGCTGTCGGTGTCTCGGGCGTACGGGCCTGGGGGATGGACTGGTCGGGCATGGTGTGGTTCAGCCGATCTGAGCGTTCTTGGAGACGGTCACCTGGTCGATGTCGGAGGTGCGGACCGTGACGGCGATCTTCCAGTCGCCGGCCACGGGGATCTGCACTCCGTTCGCCGACCAGTGGCCGGTGGTGATGTGGTCGGGGTTCACGGGAAGCGGACCGATCTTCTTCGCCTCCTGGGTGAAGGAGACCTTCACCTCCGGGACGTCGAAGGCCCGGCCGTTGGGGCGCTGGACGTAGACGTGCATCTCGTTGCCGCCCACGCGCGCGGGGTCGAGGTCGATGCTGACGACGCCCTTGCCGTCGGTGCCGCCGGTGTCGAACGGCATGTCCAGCGTGAGCGCGCCGGACGTCGCCGAGGTGCCGGAGCCCGCCGACGTGGAGGTGGCCGCCTTGGCCTCCTGCTCGGTGCGGCCCGGCTCGGTCTGTGTCAGCGCGGTGGTGACGGCGAGCAGCACGATGGCGACGCCGGCCTCGGCGAGCACCGAGCGGCGCAGGCCGAAGCGGTTCGGGTCGCCGTCCCGCAGCCGCTTCTCCCGGGCGGCGTCGACGGCCGCGCGCTGCCGGGCGAGCTGGGCGGCGCGCCGGGTGTCCCGGGAACCGGCGCCGGTGCCCTTGCCGCCGGTCGCCTTCGAGGCGGCGACCCGCTCCTTGCGGGCCTGGTCCTTCTCCGTCCTCCCGGTGCGGACGGCCGGGTCCGTGAGCCGCCCCGTCCACCGCCGGGACACGGCCGCGATGCCGACCAGCACCGCCACCAGCCCGATCTTGACCAGCAGCAGCTGTCCGTAGCGGGTCTCGGTGAACGCCGACCACGAGCCGAGCTGCCGCCAGGACTGGTAGACGCCGGTGACGACGAGGGCGAGGACGCTTCCGAAGGCCACCCGGGAGAAGCGCTGTACGGCGGCGGCCTCGACCGGGGTCTCGGCGGGTGCCCGGTACAGCGCGGTCAGCAGGGCGGTGAGGCCGCCGAGCCAGGCGGCGACGGCCAGCAGGTGGACGACGTCGACCGGCATGGCGATGCCCGGCTGGAGCCCGGTCGAGGCGTGCTCGGCCATGGCCCAGCTGGTGGCGAGTCCGGCCGCGACGACCACGCCGCCGACGGCGAGCCCGAAGGTCAGGTCGCGTTTCTCCTCGCCCTCTGACCGCCGGGTGTAAGCGCCGAAGAGGACGGCGACGAACAGCGCCGCGGCGGCGAGCAGCAGCAGCCGGGACACCAGCGCGGCACCGGTCTTGGTCTGCAGCACCTGGCCGAGCAGTTCGAGGTCGAAGACGTCGGCGACCTTCCCGGAGCCGGTGTACGCGCCGCGCAGGAGCAGCAGCCACAAGGTGGCCGCCGTCAGCGCGACCCAGCCGCCGACGACCAGGCGCTGCAGGGGCCGTACGCCCGCGCCGCGCCGCCAGCAGGCGAGCACGAAGGCGGCGCCGCCGGCGAGCACGATGAACCCGGCGTACGACACGTACCGGCCGAACGCGTAGAGCCCGCCCACGACCCCGCCGCCCGCGGCCGGGCCGGTGCCCGAGACGACGGTCCGCGAGGGCGCCCCGATGGAGAAGGTGTAGGCGCCGGCGACGGGGTGGCTGTCCGCGGAGACGACCTGGTAGGTGACGGTGTACGTGCCGTCGGCCAGGCCGCTCTTGAGCCGTACGGCGTAGGTCGTCCCGCTCACGTTGGCCGGGCCGCCGGTCTGGACCGGCTTGCCCTTCGGGTCGAGGACGCGCAGGGAGTCGTCGTTCAGCGCCACCTTCTCGGAGAAGGTGAGCGACACCTGGGTGGGTGCCTTGGCGGCCACCACCCCCTGCGCGGGGTCGCTGCCGGTCAGCGCCGCGTGGGCGGAGGCCGGTCCGGCGCCCGCCAGCAGCGCGCCGGTGACGGCGATGAACAGCAGCACCAGGATCCGCACGCGGGGGGTGATGGTCCGGGTCACGGTGGTCCCTCCCTCAGTGGCCGGTCGACGGGTTGTACGTGGCGGACTTCACGGGCATCTCGACGGTGACCGGCCCGGACCTGCTGAAGGTGAGCTTCACGGTGACCGTCTGGCCCTGCTTCGGCGCGCGCTTCAGCCGCTCGAACATCAGATGGTTGCCGCCGCTTCGGAACACGAGCCGCCCGTGCGCCGGTATCGCGAAGGAGGACTTCTCCGTCATGGCCCCGCCGACCGTGCTGTGCATGGTGACCTCGCCGGCGACGTCACTGGTGACCGAGGTCAGTTCGTCCCCGGTCCCGCCCTTGTTGGTGATCGTCAGGAACCCGGCGGCCATGTCGGCGGAGACGGGCTGGGGCATGTAGGAGGAGCCGACGGACAGCTCGGCCCTGTCCGGCTCCGAGCCGGACCCGGAGCAGGCGGTGAGGGCCAGGGCCCCGGCGAGCGCGCCCGTGGTCAGCACGGCGGCGCGGCGCCTCACGGGGTGGCTCCCTCGACGAGCTTGGGCAGGTCCTTGGTGTAGTCGTCGACGGTGGTGTCCTCGCCGTAGAGGACGTACCCGGCGTCGGTCTTCGGCGAGAAGGCGACGACCTGGGTGCCGTGGACGGAGACGAGCTTGCCGTTCTTGTCCTTCGTCGTCGGTTCCACGGAGATGCCGACGGACCGGGCGCCGGCCTGGATCTTGGCGAAGTCGCCGGTCAGGCCGATGAACTGCGGGTCGATGCCCTTGAGCCACTTGCCCAGCTCGGCCGGGGTGTCGCGGCCGGGGTCGGTGGTGACGAACACGACCCGCAGGTCGTTCTGCTCGGCCCTGGGCAGCGCCTTCTTGGCGACGGCGATGTTGCTCATCGTCGTCGGGCAGATGTCGGGGCAGTGCGTGTAGCCGAAGTAGACCAGGGTCGGGTGTCCCTGGGTCGCCTTGCGGAGGTCGTACTTCCGGCCGTGGGTGTCGGTGAGGACCAGGTCCGGCTTGTCGAACGGCTGGTCCAGCACGGTGGCGGCCTTGTCCGCGTCCGACCCTCCGGAGACCACGGTGACCGGCGGCTTGCCGTCGTCGTCGCTGCCGCAGGCGGAGAGGGTCAGGGTGGCGGCGGCGAGCAGCACGGCCGCGGTGAACGTCTTCTTGCGCATAGAGAAATGTCCCAGATGTGTGTACTCCGGCGCGCACCGGGGTCGTGCGACGGTCCGGGTGGCGGGGTCGTACGGCCCCCGGTGCGCGCGGTGGAACGGAGGATCAGGCGGCGGTCCGGCGGCGGCCCGCGAGGACGCCGTAGGCCACGCCCGCGACGCCGACGACGATGCCGACCACGCCGAGCACGCGCGCGGTGGTGTCACTGTCGTCGCCGGAGTCAGCGGCGGCGGCCGTCTGCCCGGTCTTCTCGGAGGTCTTCTCCGCGCTCGCCGTGCCGTGGTGGTCGTCGGTGGCGGCGGACAGCTCCAGGACCGGGGCCGGGTTCTCCGGCTCGTCCTGGCCCTCCTGCGGCACCTCGATCCAGCGGACGACCTCCTTGTTGGAGTACGTCTGGACCGCCTTGAAGACCAGCTGGTCGGTGTTCTCGGGCAGCGCGCCCAGGGAGAGCGGGAACTTCTGGAAGTAGCCGGGCTCGATGCCCTTGCCGTCGGAGGTCCAGGTGACCTTGGTGACGGCCTCGTCGATCTTCTCGCCGTGCATGGTCAGCGGCTTGGCCAGCTTGGACTTGGTGATGTCGATCTTCCAGCCCGGGATCGCCTCCGGCATCACCGAGGCGATCGGGTGGTCGGCCGGGAAGTTCACCTCGAGCTTGGTCGTCGAGGCGTTGTCGCGCTCGTTCGGGACCTTGAAGTCCACGACCGCGTAACCGCCCTTGGCCGCGGTGCCCTCCGGCTGCACGGAGACGTGCGCGAAGGCGGGGGCGGACAGGGTGAGGACGGCAGTACCCGCGACAGCGGCGGCGGCGGCGATACGAGAAGCCTTCATGGAAGGAAGCACTCCACTTCGAGTGGGAACCGGTGATGAAGAGGGATACGCGCGTGGGCCGGGTGATGTGGCGGTACGGCACGGAAATCGGCCGTTCGGCTGACCGGGAACGCGCACGCGCGTGTGCCGCGCGTCGGCGGCGCACCGGGTCCGTGTCGGGGGAGCAGTGGCCGCGTCAGGCGGCGAGGAGGAGGGCGGCGGCGGGCGGGCCGCGCCGGATCACCGTGTGCTGGAGTACGGCGGTGTGCGGGGCCGGTGCCCCGTCCCGGTCGGGACGCGGACGGCGCGGGCCCGGCCCGGTGGCGGGCAGCAGCCCGGCGCACAGGGCGCGCGTCAGCGCGAGAGCCGCGCGCAGGGATCGTACGAGCGCCCCCTCCGCGACTCCATGCGCCGATAGCTCGATCAGCCGCAGCACCGCGAGATCCCCGCGGCGCAGCAGCCAGCCGGCGGCGACGGCCGCGAGCACATGGCCGAGCAGCATCGGCAGCGAGGGCAGCAGACCGGCCGAGGCGCCGGTGGCGTCGTGGACGTGCTGGTGGCCGGCCAGGGCGGACGTCGGCCGGCCGGCGCGGTCGATGAGACGCGCGTCGAGCAGCAGGCGGAAGGCGTGTCCCGGAGTCATGGACGCGGCGGTCGAGCCGCATACGAGCCGCGCGGCCCGCTCGACCAGCGCGCTGTCGCTCAGCGCGGCGCCCGCCGGCCCGCCGGCCGCCGGCCCCGTCGCGGCCGTCGACATCCCGGCGGAGGCCATCGTCACCCCGTGCTGGCCCAGCCCGAACAGCGTGTGCAGCACGGTCTGGCCGAGGGCGAGGAGCACGGCGATGCCCGGCAGCGAGCGGGCCCGCCCGGCGAGCGGTGCCACGAGCAGCAGGGCGCCGAGGAAGCCCGCGCCGAGCGTCCACAGCGGCACGCGCGCGCAGGAGGCCAGGGAGTGCCCGCCGGCGGCCAGCGCGACGCAGACCGCGGCGAACACCGCGGCCCGCAGGATCCGGAGCCCGGCTCCGGAGTGCGCCGTGCGCGGGTGGGGGGCAGTCATGGCGGGGTCATCATCGCACTGCCCTCACCGCGTGCCTACGGCAGGGCGCCTGAGGCGTCCCTCATACACCGATTCCTCCCCCGGCGCATCGGCCGGATGGGCGCTGAGATGTCGACGGAGTGCTTACGGCCGCCTACGGGCGGCAATACGTAACGGTATGTCGAGCCGCGGCCGGGAGGCTGGAGCATGAGCATCTGGTGGTCACTCCATCTGCGGCGCGAGGCCGCCAGTGTGCCGCTCGCCCGGCGGCTGCTGATCGGCACGATGGAGACGGCGGGGGTCGACCCGGAGATCTCCTACGACCTGTCCGTCGCCCTGAGCGAGGCCTGCGCCAACGCCGTCGAGCACGGCGGGGACACCGCCCGTGGCGCCTCGGAGGCGTACCGGGTGACCGCCTACCTCGACGGGGAGAAGTGCCGTATCGAAGTGACCGACGCGGGTCCCGGCTTCACCCGCCCGGCCGACCCCAGGCCGGCCCGCCCCGACGCCGAGCACGGGCGCGGCCTCTGTCTCATCCGCGAACTGGCCGACCACGTGCACATCGGCCCGAAGGCCGGCCGGGGCGGGACGGTCGTCAGCTTCGACAAGATCCTCAAATGGCGGAAGGACCCGTCCCTGCTCACGGCCTAGCGGTCGCCCTGCCGGTGCCGCCGAGCCGGCCGAGGACCTTCGCCAGCGTCTCCAGGGCCTCCGGGTACAGCCGCTCCCTGGGGGTGCCGTAGCCGACGACCAGGCCCTGGGGCCGGCCGGGGCCCGGGGTGTGCCAGTGGTCGCCGAGCGCGCCCAGCGCCAGGCCCTCCGCCTCCGCGCGTTCCAGGACGGCCGCCTCGTCCGGCACCTCGATCAGCGCGTGCAGTCCGGCCGCGATCCCGCGCACGCTCCGGCGCGCCCCCAGCCGGTCCAGCAGCTGGTCCCGGCGCCGCCGGTAGCGCAGCCGGCACGCGCGCACATGGCGGTCGTACGCGTGGCTGTCGATCAGCTCGGCGAGCGCGAGCTGGCCGATGGTCTCGGTGTGGTGGTCGCTGTGCAGCTTGGCGTCGGCGACCGCGTCGACCAGGTGCGGCGGCAGCACCATCCAGCCGAGCCGCAGCGCCGGGCCCAGCGTCTTGGACGCGGTGCCCAGGTACACCACCTGGCCCGGCGCCATCCCCTGCACCGCGCCCACGGGCTGGCGGTCGTAGCGGAACTCGCCGTCGTAGTCGTCCTCCACGATCAGCCCGCCCCGCGCGCGTGCCCAGTCGGTGAGCGCCCGGCGCCGCTCGGGGTGCAGGGTCACCCCGGTCGGGTACTGGTGGGCCGGCGTGACCACCACGGCCGCGGCCCCGCCCAGCTCCTCGGGCCGTACCCCGCGCGCGTCGACCGGCACCGGCAGGACCGTGCCGCCGTTGTGCCGCACCACCTCCCGGTGGAAGGGCAGCCCCGGGTCCTCCATGGCGACGGCGGCACCGTCCAGCACCCGCGTGAGCAGCGCCAGGCCCTGCACGTAGCCGGAGGTGATGACGATGCGCTCCGGCGGCGCCAGCACCCCGCGCGCCCGCCCCAGGTAGCCGGAGAGCGCGGTGCGCAGCTCGATCCGGCCGCGCGGGTCGCCGTAGTCGTACGCCAGCGAGGGTGCCGTCGCTATGGCGCGGCGCAGCGCCCGCAGCCAGGCCGCCGCCGGGAAGGCGCCGACGTCCGGGCTGCCGGGACGCAGGTCCAGGCGCGGCGCCCGCGCGCGCGTGTCCGTCCCCGGCTCCTCCGCCTGCACGGCCGGCAGCTCGGCGACCCGGGTGCCCGAACCCTGCCGTGCCGTCAGGTAGCCCTCGGCGACCAGCTGGTCGTAGGCGGCCTTCGCGGTGCCGCGGGAGATCCCGAGGTCGGCCGCGAGCCGCCGGGTGGCGGGCAGCCGGGTGCCGGGCCCGAGCCGCCCGTCCCGTACGGCGTCCCTGAGGGCCCGTTCGAGCCCGGCCCGGCGACCGTCGGCCGCGTCGGGTTCGAGATGCAGGTCGACACCGACGCCCGACCAGAAGTCGTCCACGTTTCCACCCCCGTCACTGCCCGCGCCCCGAGCGGGCGCGGGGAACCGCGCGGCCGGCCACGGCGCCACCCGCAGACGAAATGGCCGGGCACCTCCCCGGTGCCCGGCCATTCAAACGCAGATCAGCCCTTCAGGGAGGCCATCCAGGATTCGACCTCGTCCGACCGCCGGGGCAGCCCGGCGCTCAGGTTCCGGTTGCCGTCCTCCGTCACGAGGATGTCGTCCTCGATCCGGACGCCGATGCCCCGGTACTCCTCCGGCACGGTCAGGTCGTCGGCCTGGAAGTACAGCCCCGGCTCGACGGTGAGCACCATGCCCGGCTCCAGCGTGCCGTCCACGTACGTCTCGGTCCGCGCGGCGGCGCAGTCGTGGACGTCCATGCCGAGCATGTGCCCGGTGCCGTGCAGGGTCCAGCGGCGCTGGAGGCCCAGCTCCAGGACCCGCTCGACCGGTCCCTCGACCAGGCCCCACTCGACGAGCCGCTCGGCCAGCACGCGCTGTGCGGCGTCGTGGAAGTCGCGGTACTTGGCACCCGGCTTCACGGCCGCGATACCGGCCTCCTGGGCCTCGTACACGGCGTCGTAGATCTTCTTCTGGATCTCGCTGTACGTGCCGTTGACCGGCAGCGTGCGCGTGACGTCGGCGGTGTAGAGGGTGTGGGTCTCCACGCCCGCGTCCAGCAGCAGCAGGTCGCCGGAGCGGACCGGGCCGTCGTTGCGGACCCAGTGCAGGGTGCAGGCGTGCGGGCCGGCCGCGCAGATGGAGCCGTAGCCGACGTCGTTGCCCTCCACGCGCGCGCGGAGGAAGAACGTGCCCTCGATGTAGCGCTCGCTCGTCGCCTCGGCCTTGTCGAGGACCTTGACGACGTCCTCGAAGCCGCGGACCGTCGAGTCGACGGCCTTCTGCAGCTCGCCGATCTCGAACTCGTCCTTGACCAGACGGGCCTCGGACAGGAAGACGCGCAGCTCCTCGTCGCGCTCGGCGGTGACCTTGTCGGTCAGGGCCGCCTCGATGCCGGCGTCGTGGCCGCGCACCACGCGGACCGGGCCGGTGGCCTCGCGGAGCTGGTCGGCCAGCTCCCGCACGTCGGCGGCCGGGATGCCGTACAGCGTCTCGGACTCGGTGAGGGAGTGCCGGCGGCCTACCCACAGCTCGCCCTGGCCGGAGAGCCAGAACTCGCCGTTCTCGCGGTCGGAGCGCGGCAGCAGGTAGAGGGTGGCCTCGTGGCCGTCGCCCCTGGGCTCCAGCACCAGGACGCCGTCCTCGGTCTGGTTGCCGGTGAGGTAGGCGTACTCGACGGAGGCGCGGAAGGGGTACTCGGTGTCGTTCGAGCGGGTCTTCAGGTTGCCCGCCGGGATCACCAGGCGCTCGCCCGGGAAGCGGGCGGAGAGCGCGGCGCGGCGGCGCGCGGTCTCGGCGGCCTGCGGGATCGGCTCCAGGTCACGCAGCTCCGTGTCGGCCCAGCCGGACTTCATGTTCTCGGCAAGCTCGTCGGAGACGCCCGGGTACAGGCCGTTCTTCCGCTGCTTGACGGTCTCCTCGGCCTCGGTCTCCGGGCCCTCCGCGGTAGCGGAGTCGGGGACGGCCGGGTTGAGCTCGTCGGACACGTGATCCTCCTCGATACGCCAGTGATCTCCCCCGGGGCCCGCGACGCTCCTGCTTGTGGCCGGGCGGGGACCACCATCATCGTACGGTCGTACCAGGAGCGGGCGGGGGCGGATGACCTGTTATGCCCGGTCATGCCGGCCGCCCGGAGCGTGCGGCTCAGTCGAAGCGGGCCGCCAGCAGGACCACGTCCTCCTCGCTGTCGGCCGCGTCCAGGCCGTCCGGCAGGACCGCGCGCAGGACGTGGTCGGCGACGGCTCCCGGATCCTGCCGCAGCGCGCGCGGAACACCCGCGGCGGCGGCGTGCAGCCGGGCGAAGGCCCGGTCCATCGGGTCGCCGGTGCGGTGCAGCAGCCCGTCGGTGTAGAGCAGGACGGTCTCCCCGGCCTCCGCCTGGATCTCCGCACTGGGCGCCTCCCAGCACGCGAGCATGCCGAGCGGGGCGGAGACGGAGGTCTCGGCGAACTCGGTGCGCCGCTCGCCGATCAGCAGCGGCGGACTGTGCCCGGCACCGGCCAGGGTGACCTTGCGCACGGCGGGCTCGCAGTAGGCGAACAGGGCGGTGGCCGAGCGGGCCGGCTCGGTCAGCCGCAGAAGCAGCTCCAGGTCGGACAGGACGGCGACCGGGTCCTCGCCCTCCATCACGGCGTACGCGCGCAGCGAGGCGCGCAGCCGTCCCATGGCGGCCACCGCGCTCGGCCCGGAGCCGGTGACCGAGCCGACGGAGAGGCCGAGGGCCGCCTCCGGCAGCGGCAGGGCGTCGTACCAGTCCCCGCCGCCGCGGGGGCCGGTGCGGTGCCGGGCGGCGAGCTGGACGCCGGGCACCCGGGGCAGCCGGGCGGGCAGCAGTTCCTCGGTGAGGGTCGCCACGCACGCGCGCGTGCGCTCCACCTCCAGCAGCCGGGCGAGGTGCTCGGTGGCGTGCCGGATGTACAGGCCCGCCAGGTGGCGCCGGCGCTCGTGCGGCTCGGCCGGTTCGTCGTAGAGCCAGACGACGGCGCCGAGCCGGCCGGCGGAATCGGTGGCGAGCGGGAGGGAGTAGCTGGCGGCGTAGCCGAGGCGGGCGGCCACCTCGCGGTGGCGCGGGTCGAGGCCCTCCTCGGCGAACAGGTCGGGGTGCACGGTCTCGGCGGCGCCGCGGGTGTCGTACGGCAGGGCGGAGCCCGGCACGGTCTCGAGGTGGCCGAGGTCGGCGCGGCCGAGGCCGAGGCCGAGGGTGGTGCGGGGACCGTCGCCGTCGGCGGGCTCCAGGACGGCCAGGCCGCGGCGGGCGCCGACCAGGGCGGCACCGCCGCGCAGGAGTTCGTGCAGCGCGGGGTCGAGGGCGCTCGTGCGGGAGAGGCGCTCGGTGAGTTCGTGGAGGGTCGTGAGGTCGGAGACCCAGCCGGCCAGCCGGTCCTGGAGCAGGGCGCCGGGGGCGGGGCTGTGCGGCGCGGGGACCGCTGGCGCGGGACCTGTGGCGGGGGAGACGGGTGCGGCAGTGTGGGCGGGAGTGGGAACCGTTGAATCGATTCCAGCCACTTTCGGAGGGTGCGGGGCGTTCATGGCGTCCGGCCTTCAGACCGGTGCGTATTGCTGAAAAGCATCGCAAACCCCCATGTCATTCTGCGCCGCTAGCAGTGTCTCCACATGTACACGCACTCGTGAGGGGATGTCCAGCATTGTCCTGCGGGGATTCCTGGTGTCCATGAGGTTCGTGAGGGTTTTCCTCGAACCCCTTGCCTTACTGCCAAGTTGGCTCAAAACTGCCTTAGGTATCGGTTCATTGCGGTCGACTGGCCTTGCTCCACGGAGCGTCACAGCGGTCGTGATGGGTACGTACTCGGAGAAGGCCAGGGGTGGTTGGGGGCCACCCGGAACCTGGCGACGGACCCGGGCGTCATAGCCACCGACGGCCGAGCCCCATCCTCCCGTGGCGGAGGCGGAGAGAAATACGCGCGACGGCAAAACGCCAGACTTCGCCACCCCCACGCCGCAGCCGTGCTTTTGATAGACGCACTATGGACGCGGACGCGGCCAACGCTCGACCCCACGGGGTTCCCCCTGCCGTGCGCGGGGGTGTGATGCGCCAACAGGTACGCCCAGTGAAGTGATCGACACATGGTGTGATGTGGTCCACGGTGTTGCCAGCGGTGCAACGGAAAGGAACGAGCGCTCATGCGCGAGATCCTCGGAAGGCGACGCAGGCTTCTGTCCAGGCGGAACGGCGGGAGGCCTGAACTGATCGGCGCGGCCCTGACCTTCGCGACGCAGTGGCAGTGGCCGGTGCTCCCCGGAGTGGCGCCGGACCCGCAGGGGCGGGCCCGCTGCGCCTGCCCCGACCCGGAGTGCACGGTGCCCGGCGCGCACCCCTTCGACCCCGGCCTGCTCGCCGCCAGCACCGACGCGCGCATGGTGCGCTGGTGGTGGACCAACCGGCCGGCCGCCCCGATCGTCCTGGCCACCGGGGGCAAGGCGCCCTGCGCGGTCAGCCTGCCGGCGCTCGCCGCCTCCCGCGCCCTCGCCCTGCTCGACCGGCGCGGCATGCGGCTCGGACCGGTGATCGCCTCGCCCACCCGCTGGGCGCTGCTCGTCAAGCCGTACTCCCTGGAGCAGCTCGGCGAACTGCTCTACGCCAAGGACTTCGTCCCCGGCTCCCTGCGCTTCCACGGCGAGGGCGGCTATCTCGCGCTGCCCCCGTCCGAGACCGGCCAGGGCGCCGTCCGCTGGGAGCGCGCGCCGCTGCCCGGCTCGGCCGCGCCGTGGGTGCCCGATGTGGAGGCCGTCGTGGACGCCGTGGTCGACGCCCTCACTCGTACGGGTGTGAGCGCGCCCGAGTTGTAGGGGTGTCGGGCGCGGGCGGGGCGGGCGAGCCCCGCTCGCTCGTTATCGTCCGCATATGCAGCGTCAACCCGGCGGTCACCGAGCCCCACGGCCGCACCGCGCGCCACGGCCGCACCGCGCGCCACGGCCGCACCGAGGCCGGCGGAACCACCGAAAGCCCGACCCCCGGCGGTTCCGGCTGCTCGCCCTCGTGGGCTTCGTGGCGGTGATGGCCGCGCTGCCGCTGGCCGTGGCCTCCGCGCGGCAGCCGGGCGGCACCGGCCGGCCCGCCGTACCGGCCGTCTCCCGCGGTGACGCCGGAACCCGCCCCCACGCCGGCGGCCACTCCCCCCGCCTGCTCGGCCTCGGGCTCGCCACCGCCGCCCGCTGCGGTCCCGAAGTCACCTCGCCCGAGGGCATCGAGGCGCAGACCTGTGTGCTGACACAGGGCGAGGACACCTGGGCGCGCACCTACTACCGCAACGCCACCGGCGAGTCGCTGGACTCCGTGCTGAGCCTCATGGGCCCGGACGACCGGACCGTGCAGATGCGCTGCGCCACCGGGGCCGACGACGAGCCCGCCACCTGTGAGACGCCGCGCGAGCGCAGCCGGGGCGGCCCGGACGCGTACACGGCCGTCACCGAGTTCGCCGAGCGCGGTCCGGCGGGGGCGCTGCTGCTCCGCTCCGGCAGCAACTCCTGAACCCGCAGGGGGAGTTGGCGGCCGATCGCCGCGCGGGCCCACCGTACGCGGGCATGGAAAGACCCGGTTGCTGGCGACGGGGGATGCACCAGCAACCGGGCTACTGGAACGGTAACAAGAGATCGGCGGTTCGCAAATTCCGGGTTGGCTATTCGGACACCGATTGCCCTGTCCGAACCGGCAGTTGTGACAGGAGTCACCTGCCGCACGGCCCGGTGTCACGGCTGACCGACCAGTCAGCCGTGACACCGGGGCGCGGGAGTCAGCTCAGCGTGACCTGCCGGTTGGTCAGGCCGCCGCGCGCCCGGCGCTCGTCCGGGGTCAGCGGCTCCTGCACGGCGAGGGCGGCGGCGAGGCGCTCGGCGAACTCGGCGGCCGGCTTCTCCACGTCCTCCGCGGTGACCCCGGTCGGCAGGTCCCAGACCGGCACGATCAGTCCGTGAGCACGGAAGGAGCCCACGAGCCTGGTGCCCTCGCCGAGGCTGGACCGGCCCGCCGCGTGCAACCGCGCGAGGGCGTCCAGAAGCTGCTCCTCCGGGTGGGGCATGACCCAGCGCAGGTGGTTCTTCTCCGGGGTCTCGCACCAGTACGCGGCGTCCACGCCGGACAGCTTCACGGTCGGGATGGCGGCGGCGTTGGCCCGCTCCAGGGAGGCCGCCACCTCCGGCGTGGCGTTCTCCGCGTCCGGCACCCAGAACTCGAAGCCGCTGTGCACGACCGGCTCGAACGCACCCTCCGGGTCGAGCAGATCCTGCAGGCGCGGACCCTCGGCGGGGGCCCGGCGGCCCTGCACCGGGGTGCCGGGCGTGGCCTCCAGCGCCCGCAGCAGCGTGTCGGCGAGGTCGCGGCTGATGTCACCGGACGCCGTGTCGTTCTGCAGGCCGAGCAGCACGGAGCCGTCGTCGCGGCGCAGCGCGGGCCAGGCCATCGGCAGCACGGTGGCCAGGGTGACCGACGGGACGCCCTCGGGCAGGCCGTCGCGCAGGGGCAGCCCGGCCGTCGCGGCCGGGACCAGCTCGCGCAGCGCGACCCAGTCGCACTCGCCGGGCAGTCCCTCGAACGGGCGCTGCACCAGCTCGGTCGCGGCGTGCGCGGCGGCCCGGCCGTGACATGCCTTGTAGCGCCGGCCGCTGCCGCAGGGGCAGGGCTCGCGGGCGCCGACAACCGGGATCTCCCCGTCGATCGGCTGCGGCTTGGCCTTCGTCTGGGGTCGCTTCTTGGCCATGGTGGGTGTCTCCCGGTTACGGCTCTTCTCGTACGTCCGGAGCCTAGCCGTTCCGACCATGGCCGACGGGAACCTGTGGACAACGCACGCGCGCTCGACGCCGGCGGGTGAATCCGCGGACGGTGGACGGGAGACACGTCGTCCGCCCGTACGTCCCCGACGACGCGGGACCGCACCGCCCTCGACAACGCGGGACCGCCCCGGCTCAGTCCAGTTCGTCGAACGTCTCGGTGAAGTCCAGGCCGGACAGGCCGGACAGACCGGACAGGCCCGGCAGCGGCGCGGATCTGGTGACGCGCGTAGCGAAACCGTCGCGGCGGCACCCGGCATCGGGATCGTGGACGTCCTCGTGGACCAGCGCCCAGACGGTCACCTCGCCCTGGACGTCGTCCCGGACGCCCCAGTCGTCGGCGAGGGCCGTGATGATGTTCAGCCCGCGACCGCCGTGCGCGGTCACCGAGGGCGTGGCCGGCGCCGGGCGGGTCGGGCCGCCGCCGTCCGTGACCTCCACGACGAGCCGCCCGCGCGCGTCGACCCGCCATGCGGCGCGGACGTCCCCGTCCCCGGCCGGCGCGTCCCCCAGGGGCCGCCCGTGCTTACAGGCGTTGCTCAACAGTTCGGAAAGGATCAGTACGGCGTCGTCGATGACCGACTCGGACACGCCACCGCTGCGCAGCTGCGCCCGCATCCGGTGCCGCGCCTTCCCCACGCCCGCAGGGCCATGGGGTACGGCCATGCTCGACGACGTGGGCACCTCCTGTGCCACCACCAACGCCACCCCCGAGACCTCCTTCGCCCCACGCCATGGGGTGGATGCCCTCCTGGCCTGTGCCGGAAACCGGCCAATCCTCTTCCGGTGACGCATTCGACACAGGCGGTCACGCGGCGAACGCGCCGGAGCACACCCCGTGACGGGCACGCGCGCGCCAGGGGGTGGCGGCGGCCGGCTCAGCGGCCCAGTCGCCGCAGCACCGCGCGCGGGCGGTTGGTGATGATGGCGTCGACGCCCAGCCCCACGCAGAGATCGACGTCCTCGGGCTCGTTCACGGTCCACACGTGGACCTGGTGACCGGCCCGCTTCAGCCGCTCCACGTACGCGGGGTGGCTGCGCACGATGCGGATCGAGGGGCCCGCGACGCGCACGCCCGCGGGCAGCCGCCCGTCGCGCAGCCGGGGCGAGACGAACTGCATCAGGTACACCGTCGGCAGCGTCGGCGCCACGGCCTGCACGCGGTGCAGCGAACGCGCCGAGAAGCTCATGACGCGGACCGGTGACTCGGCGGGAGAGGCCGGCGCGTCCAGCCCGAACCGTTTCAGCAGGGTCAGCAGCCGGTCCTCGACCTGGCCGGCCCAGCGCGTGGGGTGCTTGGTCTCGATGGCCAGCTCCACCCGCCGCCCGGCGTCCGCGACCAGCTCCAGCAGCCGCTCCAGGGTGAGCACGGAGGTCTCCTCGCGGTCCTCCGGCCGGTGTTCCCAGTCGGGCTCCTCGTCCCGCCCGTGCCAGGCCTCGCGCGTCTTCCAGGAGCCGAAGTCGAGGGCGGCCAGATCGGCCAGCTCCAGCGCGGAGACCGCGCCGCGGCCGTTGGAGGTACGGTTCACCCGCCGGTCGTGGACGCAGACCAGATGGCCGTCCGCGGTCAGCCGTACGTCGCACTCCAGGGCGTCCGCGCCGTCCTCGATGGCCTTCCGGTAGGCGGCGAGGGTGTGTTCGGGTGCGTCCTCGGAGGCGCCGCGGTGGGCGACGACCTGGAGGGAGTGCTGTCGTGCGTGGGTCACCGCGTCATGGTGCCACCGTCGCCGGGCAGACGGGGCGGCGCGGGCGCGTTCGTGCGGTGCACGGGGCCCTGCGGCATGCACGTTACAAAACTTTTGCTCGGAAGATCCTATATAAACCTATATAAAGACGACTGCCGGACCCACAGCCACCGCTTATGGTGCTCTGACGGCCCGTGGGAAAAGCTGACCGCAGACCAGTGCGACCGACGACACCAGGCGTGGATCGAGGAGAAGACCTGTGAGCACCGAGAACGAGGGCAACGCGGTACCCCCGGCGCCGTCCGCACCTCCCGTGCCGATGGCCTCTCCCGCCGCTTCACCGCAGGGCCCCGCCCCGGAGGGGAACGCGCCGACGGCTCCGCTGCCGCCCGTGCCCCACGAGGCCCCGGCGATCTCGGCGGCGGACTACGGCGCCGCGCACCAGCCCGGCCCGGCCCCCGACGGCACCTGGCCGCCTCCGCCGCAGGCCACCCCGGCGTACGCCGACGGCGGCTCCGGCGTCCCGGGCACCGGCTGGGGGAGCACCTACCAGCAGCCCGCACCCAAGCCGCGCGGCGGACGCGGCGGGCTCGTGGCGGCGGTCCTGGTGGCCGCGCTGGTGGCGGGCGGCCTGGGCGGCGGCCTCGGCTACACGCTGGCCAAGGACCGCGACGACCGCGGCTCCACCACCGTCTCCGCGACCGACAGCGGTGCCACGCAGGTCAAGCGCGCGCCGGGGACGATCGCCAACGTGGCCGCCAAGGCGCTGCCCGGCACGGTGACCATCGAGGCGGAGAGCACCAGCGGCGAGGGCGGCACGGGCACCGGGTTCGTCTTCGACACCCAGGGTCACATCGTCACCAACAACCACGTGGTGGCGGACGCGGTGGACGGCGGCAAGCTGACGGCCACCTTCCCGAGCGGCAAGAAGTACGACGCCGAGATCGTCGGCCACGCGCAGGGCTACGACGTCGCGGTGATCAAGCTCAAGAACGCCCCCTCCGACCTCAAGCCGCTCGCCCTCGGCGACTCCGACAAGGTGGCCGTCGGCGACGAGACCATCGCCATCGGCGCCCCCTTCGGCCTGTCCAACACGGTCACCACGGGCATCATCAGCGCCAAGAACCGTCCGGTGGCCTCCAGCGACGGCGGCTCCGGCAGCAAGTCGTCGTACATGAGCGCCCTGCAGACCGACGCGTCGATCAACCCCGGCAACTCCGGCGGCCCCCTGCTGGACGCGTCCGGCGCGGTCATCGGCATCAACTCCGCGATCCAGTCCACCGGCAGCGGCGGCTTCGGCACCGGTCAGTCCGGCTCGATCGGCCTGGGCTTCGCCATCCCGATCAACCAGGCCAAGTACGTCGCCCAACAGCTGATCAAGACCGGCAAGCCGGTGTACGCGCGCATCGGTGCGTCCGTCTCCCTGCAGGACTCCGGTGACGGCGCGCAGATCACCGAACAGGGCACGGGCGGCTCCGCCGCGGTCGAGGCGGGCGGGCCGGCGGACAAGGCCGGCCTCAAGTCCGGTGACGTCATCACCAAGCTCGACGACCACGTGATCGACAGCGGCCCGACCCTGATCGGCGAGATCTGGACCCACAAGCCGGGCGACAAGGTGACGGTCACCTACAAGCGCGGCGGCCAGGAGCACACGGTGGAACTGACGCTGGGTTCCCGGGTGGGCGACAGCTGACCCACGGGGGCCGTGCCGCCTCACGTGACGGGCGCTCGTTCGGCGCGCCCGCCGTCGTGGCCGGCTACGCCGACCGCCCCGATACCGCGACACCGGGTCCCGACCTGGGATTCCGCTGACCGGGCCACCCCCATGCCGTCCAGGCCGAGGGGTGGTCCGGTCTTCTGCCCATGGGTCTGCGGTCTGCGGTTCAGCTCGGCGCCTTGCCGGCCTCGTAGTTCGTGGGCCGGTCCCCGGGTGCCGGACCGAGCGTGGCGTCGATCGGTTCGCCCGGCGCGCCTCGCACCTTCGCCTCCCGGCGCCCGCCCCGGTGTCCCGGGAGCATCCTGGGGGACCCGTGAGCGCGGGGGCAGCCGACGAGAAGGGTCCGGTCATGCGGGAATCGTCGCAGGGCGTCACGGTCGTGGCTCTCCTGGCGGATCCGGACGCGCCGACGCAGATCGCGCGGCGCATCGCCCGTGTACTTCCCGCTCGGCTCGCCGACAGAGCGGGCCAGGGGCGCCGCTTCGACGTCAAGGTGGTCAGTGAGCCCTTCACCGGGGGGACCGAGGACCTGTCCACGTTGACGCGCCGGATCATGGACCGCGCGCGTGGGGAACATTGGGACGTCGTCGTGGCCCTCACCGACCTGCCCCTGCACTCGCACGGGCGCAAGCTCGTCGTGGAACTGAGTCATGAACACGGCGTGGCGCTGCTGTCCCTTCCGTCGCTGGGGGGCCTGCGACTTCGGAGAAGGGCCCTGCGGGCGGTCGAAGAAGCCGTCCTCAGCCTGGCGACTCCGCGTGCCACCGGGGAGGAGGAACCTTCCCGGCGTCCTTCGCTGGGACGTTTCACCAGTCGTCTCGCGCCTGTCCACCCGGGTCCGATCGGTGAGGACGAGACCGCCGATCTGCGGTACGTCGTCAGCGGGCCGGGCGGTTACCTGAGGGTGCTCAGCGGTATGGTCCGCGCCAACCAGCCGTGGCGGTTGGTGCCGGGCCTGTCGAAAGCCCTGGCGGCCGCCCTCGCCACGGGAGCCATCGCCACCGTGAACTCCACCCTCTGGAGCCTGTCCGAGGCGCTGAGCACGCCGCGTCTCGTGATCGCCATGTTCGGGTCCATCGCGCTCATGATCGGCTGGCTGATCGTGGACGCGAAGCTGTGGCACCGATCGACGGATGCCTCACGGGAGGAGCGGAAGAGGACGACTCTCTACAACGCGTCCACGGTCGTGACCCTGGGCATCGGCGTGGTCGTCTGTTACGCGGGTCTGTTGGCCATCAACCTGGTGTGGGCGTTCTTCATCCTCAACGACAAGGTCTTCGCCTCGATGACCCGGACCCCGCTGCACGCCACGGAGTACTGGACGCTGTCCTGGTTCGTCGCGTCGATCGCCACGGTGGGCGGCGCGCTGGGATCCGGTCTGGAGAGCGACGAGGCGATCCGGGCGGCCGCCTTCTCCAAGCGCGAACAGGAACGTCGCCGCATGCGGGCGGACGAGCACGACGACCGGTCGGTGACCTGAGCCGGAGACGTGCCCCGGACCGGTGGCCGTCCGGGGACGAGAATCCGCTGATCGATCGGTGGGTGGTTGTTTCACGTCGGAGGCCGACGGGGACCCGCACCGCACGCCGTCGGAGTGCCGGAGTTCCGTCGGGCAGGCCGGCGGCGGAACACCGTTCCACCTGATCCGGGTGAGCGGCCCGCGGAGGCGTTGCCGGAGCCAGGGACCCCGTCACGGCGACTTTCGGGTGCCGGGCTCTTCGCGTCGTCTCATCAGCGCCGTGCCGCGGTCGTCGTGCCGCGACACCGAGGGAAGTCATCATGAAAGCAGCGGTATATGAAGGACCGCGGACGGTCAC